>JARLJW010000102.1 GCA_031290985.1 Verrucomicrobiia bacterium
ATTTTTAAAAAAAAAATAAATAATTTTAAAAATACCCGCAAAAGCTCCTAGCGGGTCTATATTTTTTTTTTTTATTGAATGGCATTTAAACGCCGCCCCCCCCCCGCGGGGCCCCCCCCCCCGGGCGGTTAAACTTACACTTTTTGCTGCTCGACCACGCGCTTGAGGTCGGCGGCGAGTTTGGCCAGTTCCGTGGCCGCAGTCAGGGTGTCGTTGGCCCCCTGGGTTGTGTTCTTCGCGGCCAGGGAGACGTTCGCGATGTTTTTCGATATCTCCGTGCTGCCCTGCGCGGCCTCGGTGGCGTTCCGGGCGATTTCGTTGGTCGTCGCCGTCTGCTCTTCCACCGCGCTGGCAATCGTATTTTGGATGTCGCTGATCTGGTTGATGATCTTGCCGATCTGGTCGATCGCCGTGACGGCGGCCTTGGTGTCCGTCTGGATGGCTTCAATCTTGCCGCTGATGTCTTCCGTGGCGGTGGCCGTCTGCTTGGCCAGCTCCTTGACTTCATTGGCCACCACGGCGAAACCTTTGCCGGCTTCACCCGCCCGCGCGGCTTCAATGGTGGCATTTAACGCCAGCAAATTGGTCTGCTGGGCGATGCTGGTGATGACCTTGATGACCTTGCCGATCTCGATGCTGCTGTCCCCGAGCTTGGCGACGGTTTTATTCGTCTCGAAGGCGACCTTCACGGCTTCGGTGGCCACCTTCGCCGCTTCCGTCGCATTCTTGGCGATTTCCTTGGCGCTGGCGCTCATCTCTTCCGCGCTGGTGGCGACGGTCGCCACGTTCTTGCTGACCTGCTCGGACGCGGCCGCGACGACGTTGGATTGCGTCGCCGTTTCCTCGGAGTTGGAACTCATCTGCTGGCTGACGGCGGTCAGTTCTTCCGAGGAAGAAGCGAGCGCCTGCGCATTGTGATTCACGGCCGCGATGGTCACTTGCAGGGCGGCTTCCGCCTTCTTGCGGTCGGTGATGTCCGAGGCATTCTTGACCACCTTGAACGGTTTGCCGTCGGCGTCGAAGATGGGATTGTAAATCGCCTGGAGCCAGACTTCGCGGCCGCCTTTGGCGATGCGCTTGTAATCGGCGGCCTGGAACTTGCCGTCATTGAGGTCGCGCCAGAACTGGCGATACTCGGCGCTTTCGCGGTAAGCCGGCTCAACAAAGAGGCTGTGGTGCCGGCCTTTGACCTCATCCAGCGTGTAGCCCATGGTCTTGAGGAAATTTTCATTGGCGATGAGCACATTGCCATCCAGGCTGAACTCAATGATCGCCTGCACCATGCTGATGGCTTCCTCGCTGCGTTTGCGGCCGGTGACGTTGGTGGCGAATTTCACCACTTTGAAAGGCTTCCCGTTGAGGTCGAGGATCGGGTTATAGCTGCCCTGGATCCAGACGACTTTGCCGCCCTTGCCGATGCGCTTGTATTCCGCCGTTTGATACTTGCCTTCGTTCAATTCGCGCCAGAACTGTTTGTATTCCGCGCTGTCACGATACGCGGGTTCCACGAACATGCCGTGGTGGCGGCCCTTGATCTCTTCCAAGGTGTAACCCAGGGTCTTCAGAAAACTGTCGTTGGCATCGAGGATGTTGCCATCGAGGTTGAATTCAATCACCGCCTGGGTCTTGCCGATGGCGGCAATCTGGCCTTGGTAATCGGCGTTTTTGAGCTTGTTGGCCGTGACATCGGTGGCGAACTTCACCACCTTGAACGGTTTGCCCTGCGCATCAAAGATGGGATTGTAGCTGGCCTGAATCCAGACTTCCTTGCCGCCCTTGCCGATGCGTTTGAATTCGGCGGCGTTGCACTTGCCGTCATTGAGGTCGCGCCAGAACTGCTTGTATTCAGCGCTCTCGCGATAGGCCGGTTCCACGAACATGCCATGGTGGCGGCCCTTGATCTCGTCCAAAGTATACCCCAGCACCGCAAGGAAATTTTCGTTGGCGCTGACCACGATGCCGGACAGGTCAAATTCAATGACCGCCTGGGCCTTGTGGATGGCGGCCAGTTGTCCGCGCAGATCCATCAATTCGACGCCGGTCGCAGCCGGGGCCGTGCTCTTGCCGTTCCGGGGGTTGCCGTTTTTGCCGTTTACGTGGCGGGAGCCGTTTGTTTTTGCGCGCGGCAGTAGGGGGGTGCTGAGTTTCATATGATTTGTATTTTAGTATTAAAGATTGCTTGCTTGGTGTTGGTTGCGGGATTTTTACATGTTCCGGTGGGCGAGGTCGTTTTGGTGGAGGGGCGTTTTGAATCTTTAGGCCCGCGTGCCGGCGTTGGCCAGGTTGACGGTTTTTTCAGTGTCTAGAATGAGCAGCAGTTGCGCCTTCAATTTATAGACGCCCTGGACCAGTTCGCGCGCCACGCCCTTGAGCGTTTCCGGCGGGTGCTCGAAAATGTCATCCTGGATTTCCACGACGTCGCCAATCTCATCCACGAGCAAACTCACGGCGCCGTCCTCGCTGCGCACGACGACATTCATCGGCAGTTGTTCGGCATCCCGGGGCGGCAGTTCGAGCCGGCGGCGCAGGTCAATGGCCGTGACAATCTGCCCGCGCAGGTTGATCAGGCCCTGGATCGTGGCCGGCGCCAGGGGCACACGCGTCATCCCCTGATAACGGATGACTTCCTGGACCTTCAGGACTTCGACGCCGAAGAACAGGCCGTTCACAAAAAAGGTGCAAAATTGTTTGGTCATGGGAGTGAGCTTTTTTAAATTTTCCTGGTTTCTTCGTAAAAGGAAGGATCCGCCGTGCGGATGATGCCGATGACGTCGAGGAGATCAGTGACCTTGTCCTGCACGACCGCCGAGCCCAGGATGCCGTCGCGGTTGTGGCTGCGTTTGACGGTGACCGCCTCGTGCACGATGTCATTGATCTTGCTGACCACCAGGCCGACGCTGCGGCCGGCCTCGGAATAAACGACCACTTGGACAGGGTCGGTCGGCGTGGGGGCCGTCGCGGCGGCGTTGGGCAGGTAGTTCGCAATCTGGATGAGCGGCAGGATCTGGCCCCGGTATTGCACCACCTCCTGTTTGCCGGACCATTCCACCTGTGAACGCGGGAATTCCTCGAGCCGGGCGACCATCGAAAGCGGGATCGCCATGCGCGCATTCTGGCCGGCGTTGAACAGGAGCAGCGTCTGCCGCTCGTCCACTTTTTCAGCCGCCTTGTTTTTGGCCGACACGGCGCGGTCCCGCACCTCGGCGATGACATTGGCGTGTTGCGCGAGCCCCATCACGTCGAGGATCAGGGCGACCTTGCCGTCGCCCATGATCGTGGCGCCGGCAAAACAGGTGATGCCCTTGAGCTGTTTGCCGAGCGGCTTCACGACGATTTCCTCGGTGTCGTTGATTTCATCCACGACCATGCCGAATTGCCGCCCGTCCGCCTGCAACACCACAATGTTCACCACCGCGTCGTTCGTTGAACTGACGGCCGGCGCATCCAGTTTGAGTTCCCGGTTCAAGTAGGCCAGCGGCAGCAATTGTCCGCGCAGCCGGTAGATGGGCGCGCCATAAAGCATCTCAATGCCTTTGCGCGCCTGCTCGGCCTCCATCCGCACCAGCTCCAGCAGGCTGACCTGCGGAATCGCAAAGCGTTCGCCACCGCTCGTCACGATCAGCGCCGGGATGATGGCCAGCGTCAGGGGGATTTTGATCTTGAGCGTCGTGCCCTGTCCCGCCTCGCTCAACACATCCACCGAGCCGCCGATCTTTTCGATGTTGGTCTTGACGACATCCATGCCCACGCCGCGGCCGGAAACATTGGTCACAATGTCGGCGGTGGAGAAGCCGGGCAGGAAGATTAAATTGAACACTTCCCGGTCGCTCATGGCGGCGGCCTGATCCGGGGTGATCAAAGCGCGTTGCATGGCCTTTTCCTTGACCTTGGCGATGTTGATGCCGCGACCGTTGTCCAGAATTTCGATGTTCACCTGGCCGCCTTCGTGGAAGGCGCGGAGGGTGAGCGTGCCTTTTTCCGGTTTCCCGGCGGCCTGGCGGATGGCGGGAGTTTCAATCCCGTGGTCCACGGCGTTGCGGATGAGATGGGTTAGCGGATCCTTGATCGCCTCGATGATCGTCCGGTCCAGGTCGGTTTCCTTGCCTTCCATCACAAGTTCCACCTGTTTGCCCAGGTCCAGCGCCATGTCGTGCACGATCCGCGGGAATTTCGCCCAGACATTGCCGATGGGCTGCATGCGCGTCTTCATCACATTTTCCTGCAGCTCGGTGGTGATCGTATTGATGCGCTGCGCGGCGTTGAGCAGCGTCGCTTCCTGGGATTGGGCGGTAAACTGCACAATCTGGTTGCGCGCCAGCACCAGCTCGCCAACCAGGTTCATCAATTTATCGAGTTGGCCGACGTCAACGCGGATGGCGGTATCTGAAACCGAGGTCACGGGCCGGGCGGCGATTTCCTTTTCCGCGGCGGCTTTTTCCGGCACGCCGGCCGGGACCATGGCGGGGGCATTGGCAGGCAGCGGCTTGGGGGACTCCGGTGCAGGCTCCGGTGCCAATGGCGCTTCCGGTTCTTCTGCGAACAAGCCATACGTCGCCGCCGGTGCGGCCTCGACCGGCCGGGCAGTTTGGAGCGATTGAAGTTTTTGCAACAGCGCCGAGTAATCCACGTCACCTTGGTGGCCGGTTTGTTCAAGACAACCAAGCATGGCCTTGAGCGCGTCGGAGTATTCCAGCAAGGCGCTGATCATCTCCGGATTGAACGTCAGCTTGCCGTCACGGAGCAGGCTCAACAAGCTCTCCCCCACATGCGCGACCGACTCGATCTTGTTCAGGCCGATACAGCCGCTGCTGCCCTTGATCGTATGAATGATCCGGAAGACGTTGTTGAGCGTCTCCGCATTCCCTTCGCCCTTTTCCAGGGCGAGCATTTCGCGGTCAAAATTATCCAGCCCCTCAAAGCTCTCGATCAGCAGGTCTTTGATGAGTTGTTGCTGCAGGTGGTCGTTCATTTTTAGTTGGGAGATTAGGCGGGTAATAATTTGGCCACGAGGGCGAGCAACTGGTCCTGGCTGAATGGCTTGACGATCCACCCGGTGGCCCCGGCGGCGCGGCCTTCGGCCTTCTTGGCGGGGTCAGATTCCGTCGTCAGCAGAATGATCGGGGTTTTGCCGAAGCTTGGCAGCGCCCGCAGCGCGCGCGTCAACTCGATGCCGTTCATGTTCGGCATGTTGATGTCGGTGAGGACGAGATCGACGGCGCGGGTTTGGAGCACGCTTAGCGCCACGGTGCCATCCTGGGCCTCCAGCACTTCGTGACCGGCGCCGCGCAGCGTAAATGAAACCATCTGCCGCATGGTCCGCGCATCATCAACTGCAAGAATGGTTTTTCCCATGAGATCAGCGCGTATGGAATGGGTGGGGTTTGCGCGTCATGGTTTTGCGATGGGTTTGCAGCCGCATGTCGTTTGCATTGGCATCCGCGTCACACTTGATTGTATTTCCATTTTCATAGCCTTTCCCTGCGCTAAATTTGATGTACAGAATAGGTATCGGCACGAATCAGGTATTCCCTCAGGTATTAAACCAACCCTATTTTGCCACATATCTTACTATGCATTATATAGTGCGCTTGCACCGGTAAATTCCTTGTCCGCCGGCCAAAACGCCGCCGTCCCCAGCGCTTCCGGGGCGGCTCGTGGCCCTCCGCGACGAAATCGGGGGTGCGGTTGCCGGCCAGATTGTTTTTGGCGACCGGCCGGCTTTCACTCTCAACGGCCTGAAAGGCAGCCAGTGCATTTGAATTCAAACTTTTCGATGGCTGCACAATCGCACCACTTCCGGCGCAATCTGACCGAGGGGACAGATGCGGCTTACTCCGCCCAGTTTGATCGCTTCGGCCGGCATGCCAAACACGATGCAGGTCGCTTCATCCTGGGCGATGGTCGGCGCGCCCGCCTGATGCATTTCCAACATCCCCCGGGCCCCGTCATCACCCATGCCGGTCATGATGACCCCCACGGCATTGGCCCCCGCATAGCGCGCCGTGGAGCGAAACAGCACATCCACGGAGGGCCGGTGCCGGCTGACGAGCGGGCCGTCCTTGACCTCGACGTAATAACGCGCACCGCTCCGCTTCAGCAGCAGGTGACGGTTGCCGGGGGCGATGAGCGCCTGGCCGCGCAAAACCGGATCACCGTCGGCCGCCTCCTTGACCCCCACGGCGCAAAGGTCGTTCAACCGCCCGGCAAAACTGGCGGTGAATTTCTCCGGCATGTGCTGGACGATGATGATGCCCGGCGCGTCCGCCGGCATGGCCTGTAAAAACACCCGGAGCGCCTCGGTGCCGCCGGTGGAAGCCCCGACCGCAACGATCTTTTCCGTCGTCTCGATCATGGCCTGGGACGTGGGCTTGGCGAGCATGGCATCCGCCGTCAATTTGGGGGCGACGTTTAGGACCGCCTCGGGCCGGGGGCGGCACTTGCCCATCCGCACCTGGGCGGCGGATTTCACCACGTCGCAAATATGAATCCGCGATTCCTCCAGAAATTGTTTCGTGCCCACCTTGGGCTTGGTGATGATCTCGACCGCCCCTTCCTCCAACGCGGCCAGGGCCGTTTCCGACCCGCGCTCGGTCAGGGTGGAACAGATGATCACCGGGATGGGATGCTGCGCCATCAGTTTTTTCAGGAACGTGATGCCATCCATGCGCGGCATTTCCACATCGAGCGTGATGACATCGGGAACTTCCCGCTTGATGCGTTCGACGGCGATGTACGGATCGGCCGCCGTGGCCATGACCTCGATGCCGGGGTCGCTTTCCAGGATTTCCTTCAGGGTCAGGCGCACGACCGCGCTGTCATCCACCACCAGAACTCGGATTTTTTTCATGGCAAATTTCTTTTGCTGATGAGGTGCCGCCGGCCGGCCAGGGGGCCGATGACCGGTGTGGGCGGCCGCTCCCCGCGGGTTAAATGTTTGTGCAGCACCTCGCCGGTGCCCGCGTTAAAAGCGATCTTGGAGCCGCGCTGGCCGCCGACATTTTCCGCCCGGATCTGAAACCGCGCCGCCTGCAGGGTCTGCCGCGCCATGGCCACGTTGGCGCTGCCGATCATGCGCTGCTCGTGGACCTCGCCGCCCAGCACAATGACGTTGCCGCCCCCGAACATTTTCACCTCTACCTCAGCCGGCCTGATTCCAAATTTTAAAAACTGGGCGGCCATGGCGGGTACCACCTCGCTCACATAGCGGGAGGCCGGCCCCGGGGAATCTTTGTCGTGGGGCCGGGGCAGCATGGCGTGACAGATCCCCGCCAGGCGGGTGCCGGCATGAAACATGGTCACCGCCACGCACGAACCCAGCAGGGTGATGACCCATTGCGGCTCCTGCGTTATGAGCAGCTCACCCGGCTGCAGATGGCGTTGCGGAATGGGCGGGCCGGGCAGTTTCATGCGGGTTTCCTGTAAATTGCCTGGCCCAGGCACGCCACCGGCAGGTCCAGCCCCGCCAGTGATTCAGAATGGCCCACAAAAAGATAACCGCCCGGAACCAGGTTGCGGCACAGCTTGTGGATGACTTTCTCCTGCGTCGGCTTGTCAAAATAGATCATCACGTTCCGGAAAAAAATCACCTCGAACATTTCTGTCACCCCGTATTGCGCGTCCATGAAGTTCAGCCGGCGAAATGCGATCTTGCGGCGCAATTCCGGGATGATCCGCACCTGCGCCCGCGTCCGGTCCTTGCTGCGCAACAGGTACTTTGACCGCAAGGCCGGGGCCACCGGCCCGATCCGCTCCTCCTCATAGATGCCCCCCTGCGCGTGCTCGAGCACCCGCGTGGAGATGTCCGTGGCCAGCAGCCAGAAATCGAACCCCGGCCGGTGGCCGGCAAATTCGCTCAGCACCATCGTCAACGTGTACGGCTCCTCGCCCGAGGAACAGCCCGCACACCAGAGCCGGAAATGCCACGGCGCCGGCGCCGCGCCCGGGATCTGGCTGGGCTCAAGGTTTTTCAGCGCCGTCTGCACCAGGTATTCGAAGTGCTTGGGCTCGCGAAAAAAATCGGTCTTGTTCGTGGTGATCGCGTTGAAGAAATGGACGCGTTCATCGTCACCCTTCGCCGGGTCAAACAGATGCTTTTGATACTCCTCCAGCGAATTGAGCCCCAGCACGCGCAGCCGCCGTTGCAACCGGCTCTGCAACAGCGGCAGCTTGGCATCCGACATCTTGATGCCCAGCTCGCCGGTGATGTAATTACAAAAGCGCGCCAGGCCCTCCCGGGACAGCCCCGGCGCGGCGGGTGTTTCAGAGGCAGCATTCATGGCTGGCTCAAGCCGCGGGCAGGGCCGGCGCTTCCGCCGCCGCCGTTTCCAGCAACGCGGTTTCTGCCGACACAAAAACCCGGTTGATGTCCAGGATGATGATGAATTCGTCACCGCGTTTGCCCATGCCCTGGATCAGTTCGGTGCGCCAGCGCATGGCGATGCGCGGCGGCGGATTGATCTGGCCGGGCTCCAGCTCGATGACTTCATGCACGCTGTCGGCGATCCCGCCGACCACCGTGGTTTCGCCATCGAGTTCCAGTTCCAAGACGACAATGCGGCTGTTCACCGTGTCCGGCGTGGACGGCAGGCCGAATTTCAACCGCAGGTCGATCACGGGAATGGCCTTGCCCCGGACATTGACCACGCCGCGCATGTAGCCGGGTGCCGTCGGCACCTTGGTGATCTGCGGCAGTTCCAGCACCTCGCGCACCTGCGCGACGTTGATGGCGAAAAGCTCGTTGCCCAGCTTGAAGGTGATATACTGGCCCGTTTCGTTGATGGTGGTGCTCATAGACACGGTTTCGTTAGCTGGCCTAGTAGCTGGTGAATTCCTTGTCCTGCGCGTCACCGTGGCTGTTGCCGTCGTGTTTGGTTTCCAGTTCAAAGCCCTGGGGCTCCGGTTTGGTCATGCGCGGCCGGGTCACAAACTGGCCCTGCGCGCCCCCTTTCCCGTTGGCCGCCGGCTTGAAAACCACCGGCGCGGGCGCCGTGCCCCGCTTGCGGGAAGCATCATCCAGCTTGAAGAAGCCGATGGTCTGCTGGAGTTGTTCCGCCTGGCTGGACAGCTCTTCGGCCGTGGAGGCCATCTCCTCCGCGGCGGAGGCGTTCTGCTGGATGACTTGATCCAGTTGTTGAATCGCCTTGTTGATCTGGCTGGCCCCCGTGTTCTGTTCCGCGCTGGCGGCATTGATTTCCTGGACCAGTTCCGCCGTCTTGCGAATGTCCGGCACGAGCTTGGTGAGCATGTCGCCCGCCCCTTGGGCGACGCCCACCCCGGCCGTCGCCAGTTTCGTGATCTCCGCGGCGGCGCCCTGGCTGCGCTCGGCGAGCTTGCGAACTTCGCTGGCCACGACGGCAAAACCCTTGCCGTGTTCGCCGGCGCGGGCGGCTTCGACCGCGGCGTTGAGCGCCAGCAGGTCCGTCTTGCGGGCGATCTCTTCGATGATGTTGATCTTTTCGGCAATCTCCTTCATGGCCTTCACGGTTTGCGCCACGGCCTGGCCGCCAACCTGGGCGTCCGCGGCGGCCTTGGCCGCGATCTTGTCCGTCTGCTTGGCATTGTCGGCATTCTGCTGGATGCTGGAAGTCATCTCTTCCATCGAGGACGTGGTTTCCTCGGCGGAGGCGGCCTGTTCCGATGCGCCTTGTGAAAGTTGTTGCGAGGTGGCGCTCATTTCCTGGCTGCCGGAACCGACGTTGTTGGCGGCGCGGATGACCTCCGCCACGACCCCTTTCACGGATACGATCATTTCATTCATCGCCGTGGCAATCTGGCCAATTTCGTCATCGGACTTGATTTCGAGTTTTTGGGTGAGGTCGCCCTGCGCGATCTTCTGCACCATGGCCGTCACGGTTCGCAACGGGCGCACGATGATGCGCGTGATGGCCGTGGCCACCACGATGCCGATGAGGATGGCCAGGCCCACGGCGAAGGTGAGCAGCGTGGCTGAAAGATTCAGGCTCTTGGCGGAATCAGTGGCGATCACGGTGGTCCCGGCGTTGGCGGTCTCGGCCAGGAGCTGGCAGGCGTCCTGCATGGCGTAGGCGGCCTTGGTTCGTTTCTCCATCATGCGATCCAGTTGCTGCTGGGAGGCGGATTGTTGCGTCAATGTTTCCATGTAGCTTTTCAAGCCGGTCTTGATGGCCTCGATCTGCCGCTTCCCTTCTTCTTGTTTCACCAGGGGTGACAACCGCGCGAGCAGCGGGTCGATCTGCTTGAATTCTTCCAGCCCCTTTTTGAAAACGTCCACATCGCGGACGGCCTGGGCACGGTAGTTTGCAATCCGCATGGCCACGAACGCGGCGCGGATCTGCGCCACCAGTTCAATTTTCTGGAAGCGCTCCGCCAGCATTTCCGGCGTGGTGTTGGTTTTCAAGTCCGCCGCCAGGCTGGCCTGTTGATAAGCGTCCTGGGCGTCGATGTCCGAGGCCAGTTGCATGCCCGCCGCCAAGGCCTCCGCGCGGTGCGCATCCAGTTCGCCCACCATGCCGGCCGTATCGTCGAACAGTTGCTCATAGGTGGCCGCGGTCCGTTGCACGTCGGCGAGTTGGTCTTTGAGCTTGGCCAGTTGCGACGCGCGCTTGGAAAGCGCCTCCAGTTCCGCGAAGGCGGGCTTCATTTCCGCCAGCGCCTTGTGGACGTTGTCCAGGTAAATCTTGTCCCCGGTCAAGCCATAGGACCGTGAGTTGAGCATCATGTCGCTCAGCGATTGGGTCACCTTGTCGGCCGCGACCCATTCCACCACAAACTCGTCCGACAGGTATTTCGCTCCGGTGGCCGCGGTCCGCATTTTGAGGATGGCGTAGCCGCCGGCCAGGGTGAGGATGATGAGCAGGGCGGTGAAGCCCAGGCCGATTTTTTTTCCAATGGTCAGTTTCATGCTGTGTTTTTGTTGAGGGCGCCCAGCGAACCGGGAGCGGTTGTCTTTTGCCTGATGTTTGAAATTGAATGGTCCAGGCCCGGCACCCAGGGCGTTGCCTCCGTCCGGTTGCGCTGTGTTTCAGCCATGCGGACGAGTCCGCCGAGATCCAGGATGAGCGCCACGCGGCCATCGCCCATGATGGTCGCGCCCGAGACCAGTTCGATCTGCCGGTAAAATTTACCGAGCGACTGGATCACCGTCTGGTGATTCCCCAGCACGCGGTCCACCACCAGCCCCACGCGGTCCTCGCCTTGGCGGGCGATCACAATCTTTTCCACGTCCGGTTCTCCGCCGCTGATGGCAAATGCCTCCCGCAGCCGGACATACGGTATGAGTTCGCCGCGCACGGCGATGACATTGCGCCCGTTGTTGCGGTCGCGGTCGGCGCGTTGCAACTCGACGTTCTCGGTCACCACGGACATGGGCACGATGAACTGGTCCGGCCCGATTTCGACCAGCAAGCCATCGATGATCGCCAGCGTGAGCGGCAAGGTGAGGGTGAGCGTGGTGCCCTGGCCCGGTTCGCTCGTCATGGCGATCTGGCCGCGGAAGGCCTCGAACTGGCGTTTCACCACATCCATGCCCACGCCCCGGCCCGAAACATTCGTCACCTGCTTGGCCGTGGAAAAACCGGGCCGGAAGATCAATTCATACATCTCGCGTTCGGAAAGCTTTGCGCCGGCGGCGATGAGTCCCTTCTCAATCGCCTTCGCGCGGATCGCTTCCCCATCCAGCCCCCGGCCGTCATCGGTGATGGTGATGACGACGCTTGAGCCGGCGTGCGCCGCCGCGAGCCGGATGGTGCCGCTGCGCGGTTTGCCCGCGGCCACCCGCGCTTCAGGCAGTTCAATGCCGTGACCGATGCTGTTGCGGATCAGGTGAACCAGCGGATCACCGAGCTGGTCGAGGACGGTTTTGTCCAGTTCGGTCTCCGCCCCTTCGGTGACCAGATCAATTTCCTTTTGCAGTTCGGACGAAAGATCATGCACCAGCCGTTTGAACCGGCTGAACGTGGCGCCGATGGGCATCATGCGGATGCCCAGGACATTGTCGCGCAGTTCATCCACGAGGCGCTCCAGATCCTCCACGGGACCGGCGAGGGTCGGCAGGTTGGCGAGCGCGGCCACTTGCGACAAGCGCGACTGGTTCATCACCAGCTCGCCCACCAGGTTCACCAGCCGGTCCAGCCGCTCCGAGGGCACGCGCACACTGGCATCCTTGGCGGAAACTTTCCGCGCCAGCGGATCGCCCGCGGGAGCCGGGGCGGCTTTCGCGGGACCCGCGCTGGTTTCCGGCATCTCCGCCCGGGCGGCGGGGGCGGGCACCGGACGGGCAAGATTTTGGGCCGGGGCGGCGACGGGTTCAATTTTGATTTCGCTGCCGCCGTCAACAAACATGAACACGTCCTTGATGGCATTAAGCCCCTGATTCGTGGCCAGCGAGATGTCCCAGGCCAGGTGGCATTGATCAGGTTGGAGCTGTTCCAACGGCGGCACCCGGCCGGCATCAGCCGCGATCCGGCAATCGCCCAGCGCCCGGAGTTCGTTCAATAATGCAATGGGGTTGGTGCCCGAAGTCATCAGGTCGCTGGCGGGACGGAAATGGATCTGGTAGCTCTGCCGGGGCGGATCCGCCGTCACCGGCTTTGGCGCGCGTGGCGGCACGGCCGCTTTCGGCTGCATTGTCCCCGTGGGGGGCAGCAGGGTCTGCAACTGGCTGATGATTTCCGTGCCAGCGGCGGCCGGTGGCGGCTCCTGGCTTTGCGCCGCCTCAAGCAGTGCCTTGATCTGGTCCTTCGACCGGAGAATGAGGCTGATCAGTTCCTCCGAAAGCGCCAGGCGGCCCTCCCGGACTTGATCCAACACGGTTTCAATGTGGTGCGTGAAGCCCGCCACGGCGTCAAAGCCGAACATCGCTCCGGAACCTTTCAATGTGTGAAACGCGCGGAAAAGTTCATTCAGCCGGTCGCCGTGCGCTTCGTCGGGTGCAAGTTCAAGCGTGATCTCCTCGATGCGGGTCAACAAGTCTTCCGCTTCGGTCAAGAACGTCTGGACGGGATCGCGCTGGTTCATGGCTTTGAATTCACGGCAGAAGTTTTTTGGCGACCATCACCAGTTGTTCGCCGCGGAACGGCTTGACGATCCAGCCGCTCGCACCGGCGGCCCGGCCCGCCTGTTTTTTGGCATCCTGGGATTCGGTGGTGAGCATCACGATGGGCATGTATTTGCAATGCGGCAGGGTGCGCACCTGGCGGATTAACTCGATGCCGTCCATGTTGGGCATGTTCAAATCGGTGATCAGCATGTGGGGCGTGCTGCCGGCCAGCTTGGCCAGCGCATCCCGCCCATCCACGGCCTCCACCACGTCATAGCCCGCATTGCGCAGGGTGAAGCTGATCATCTGCCGCATGCTGGCGGAATCATCGGCGGTGAGAATGGTTTTTCCCATAAGGTCAGTTGGCAGGCGGTTGCCCGGTTTCCAGCGTCAAACCGAGCAGCTGGCTGCATTCCCCGATGGCCGGGGCGGCGGCCTGAATGCAAAATGTTTTTCCTGCCAGGGCGGCGCTGCGGCCGGCGGCGATGAGCAATTGCAGGCCCGCCGCATCGCAGTTGGCGATGCCGCTGAGATCCAGCTCCAGACCGGGCCGGCCAGCCAGCTCGTTGAGGAGCGCCGCGCGCGCAGCCGCCACCTGATATAAGTCCAGATCGCCAACCAGCCGGATGGTGTCGGAGCCGGGTGAAGTCAGGAATTGAAGCTTCATGGTCATCTAAATGAAGTGTTAAGTGCCGCAGTGCCGTCGTAAGAAGTGCCGTGTTTGGGCCGCATTGGGATCGTAAATCTGGGTAAGGTTACGATAGCAATGTGGGTGGAGTGCCGTTCAGTGCCGTCCTGCCTTTTTTCCAAATCCTCTTGAACC
>JARLJW010000103.1 GCA_031290985.1 Verrucomicrobiia bacterium
CCACACCTCGTTGGGGGCCTGGCCCCGGCGGTCGCTCCACAAACGGCCCGTCGCCGTCGCCCGCTGCCGGTATTGGCGCGGTTCCGTCAAGCCCGTGCGTGCCAGCACCCGGTGGAAGTCAAACAGACTATGAACGACCTTGGCCGCCTTTTGGGGGCAATCGCACGATGCGGGGACGTGCGGTCCCCGCTCCGGTGGCAAAGTAGCCGAGGAAGAGGAAGACGAAGAGGAAGATCATGCCAGATCAACCTGCATCAAGGTGCATCAAGGTGCATCAAGGTGAAGACTGATTTGCGAATGACGAATTGAAGACTGGATTGCAAATCCATTTTAAACCCAGTCAGGCCGGGGGCAGGGCGGGCAGGAGGACGTGGAAGGCCAGGCCCTGGCCGGGGGCGCTTTCGGCGACGAGTTCGCCCTGGTGGGCGTGAATGGTTTCGCGGGCGAGAAAGAGTTCGAGGCCGATTTTTTTGCTGCTCCGGCGGGTGTGGAAGGGGTCGAAGAGTTTTTTCAGGGCGTGGGGTTCGAGGCCATGGCTGTCGTCCTGGATGGTGAGGTGGACGTAATCGCCGGGCGGGAGCACCGGGGAACACATTTTCGTCAGAGGACCGCCGGCGAGGGAGACGGTGATGAGGCCGCGCCGCTCATGAAGCCCCTGCCAGCAATGCAGGCAGAGGTCGAGGATGACCTGCTGGAGCTGGGCGGCATCCGCATTGACCCGGGGGCAGGCGGAGTGGTTGCGGAACTGAAGTTCGACCTTGTCCGGGATGACGCCGCGCAAAATCTGGAGGCTTTCCTCGATGATGGGCGGGAGCGAAACGGGCTTGGGGTCGACGGGCGGGCGTTGGGAAAAGGTGCGGAGCTTGTGGAGGAATTCGCGGGCGCGGTTGCTGGCCTCAAAAATCTGTTTGAGGGATTCATGGGCGGGGTGGCCGTCTTGAATGTCCATGGCCACGAGCTCGGCGCTGCCGAGGATGCCGGCGATGATGTTGTTGAATTCGTGGGCGATGCTGCCGGAAAGCTGGTTGAGGGCGTGGAATTTCTGTTCCAGCAACAGTTTTGATTCAGCGCGGCCAGCCGCGGGTGCGCCCGGGCCGCCGGGGTGGGTGAGCGCGTCGATTTCAGCGGCGAGATCCGGGTTGGATCCATCGGCGGGGTGGGGGTGGCCTGGTTTCATTTTGATATGACCGGCGCCAGTGTCGGGATTTTCCCCGGCGGGCGCGATAAAAAATTTACGCGGAAGATTTAAGTCCGGGAGAAAAGCACCGATAGCTTGGGTGTCGCAAGACTGGAGGTCAGCAGCCAACAAAGCTGACAGGGATAAACGGTGTTTCGCCCTCAAATGAAGCACCCGCAACAAGGATGTTGCGCAAATCAAAAGCCCCTCCCGGGGCGACTCACGGAAAGAGTAAAGTTATGGTCATCAACACAAACCTGCAGGCTCAGAATGCGTCCACGCTTCTGATGCAATCCTCAAACAAATTGAGCCAGTCGCTCGCGCGCCTGTCCTCTGGATCGAAAATTACTTCGCCAGCGGATGACAGCGCGGGTTTGGCCGTCTCAATGAAACTCGGTGCACAGATCTCCCGCATCAACGCGGCAACGAACAATGTCGGCAACGCCATTTCGTTCAGCCAGACGCAGGATGGTTATGTGCAAAAAGTCAACGATGCGTTCAGCCGCATGTCCGAATTGTCCGTCCTGGCACAGGACGTAACGAAGACGACGGCCGACCGCGCGTTGTATCAACAGGAGTTCACCGCCCTCGGCAGCTACATCAACAATGTGGCGACGAAGGACTTCAACGGCGTCAGCCTGTTCAACGGTACCACCCTCAACGTCACCACTGACAGCGAGGCGAATACCTTCAGCATGGTCGGTATCAACCTGAGTAACACCACCTATGCGACGGCGACGGCGGACGACATCACCTCGGTCAGCGGCGCCAACTCGGCGTTGAGCGATGTGAAGGCTGCGATCTCGCAGCTGGCCTCCGACCGCGCGAACATCGGCTCGAACGAAGAAAGCCTGTCGTATTACAGCGACCAGCTGGCTTCGTTGAAGAACAACCTGTCCGCCGCCAACAGCCGCATCACCGATGTGGACGTGGCTTCGGAAAGCACGAACTACGCGAAGTACAACATCCTGGTCCAGTCCGGCACCGCGATGTTGGCGCAAGCGAACTCGCTGCCGCAATCCGTCCTCAAGCTCTTGGGTTAAGCCTAAGCGCTCCGCGTTGGGTAAACGCCCGGGCGGCGAAAGCCGCCCGGGCAGTCCGAAAAGCGGAACGTCCGGGGAAGGAGCCAGTTCGCCCCACACGCAGAGAAGACAGAAGCAGCCGCCGGTTTCGCACCGGTGGCCAGGCCGAAGAGCCAGACAAAGGGAACAGACGCAGGCGGGATCACGATTTTTTCCCCGCCAAGGCCCGCCAGGCTGCCACGGCCGCCGGCCGCCATCAGGGAACTCCCGCCTGCGTCCGCCCCTCCTCCAAGCGAGCAAGGCTTGGAACAATTTCAGTCCGCCCCAATGGCGGTGGTGTGCCGGACACCAAAAAAACCGGCAGGGCAAATGACGTTGCGCCTTTCAATGGCAGCGTCCGCGACATGGATGTCGCGTCAAATACAATGCCCCTTCGGGGCAACTCACGGAAGAGATATTATGGTCATCAACACAAATCTTGCGGCGCAACAGGCATCGTTGCATCTGTCGCAATCCTCCTCGATGCTGGCGCTGTCACTGAAGCGCCTGTCCTCCGGTTCCAAAATCACATCGCCCGCCGATGACAGCGCGGGGCTGGCGGTATCCGTCAGGTTAAACAGCCAGGTGGCCCGGCTGGGCGCCGTGGACAATAACATTGCCAATGCGATTTCCTTCAGCCAGACCCAGGATGGCTATGTGCAGAAAGTCAGTGACTCGCTGACGCGCATGAGTGAACTGACCGTCCTCGCCCAAGACGTCACCAAGGCGACCAGCGACCGCGCGGCCTACAATCAGGAGATGCTGTCGCTGGAGACCTACGTCCACGACGTGGTCACCAAGGATTTCAACGGCGTGAGCCTGTTCTCGGCGAACACGCTCAATGTCACCATGGACAGCGAAGCAAATTCCTTCCCCATGGCCGGGATCAACTTGAGCAGCGCCACTTATGTCAACCTGTACGGCGATCGTGTGGATGCCGTGGGCGACACTTCGACGGGTGCTGTTTATGCGATGAATGATGTCAAAAAGGTCCTGAGCCAGCTCGCGGCGGATCGCGCGACGATCGGTTCCAACATCGAGCAATTGAACTATTATAGCAGTCAGATTGCCACGTTGAAAAACAACCTCTCCGCCGCCAACAGCCGGATCGTGGATGTGGATATGGCCCAGGAAAGCACGAACTACGCGAAATACAACATCCTCACCCAGGCCGGCACGGCCATGGTCGCGCAGGCAAATTCGCTGCCGCAATCGGTGTTAAAACTGCTGGGTTAAGTCTTCCCCCTGTAAATACAGGGTTTTTTTTCGATTAAAGTCCCGGTGACATCCGCCGATAGGTTAGTTGTCAGGCAGATCGTAAGTTGTCAGTGTGGTTCACTGGCAATGATGTGCAGGACAACGGTGACGGCGACCGCAAACGGCCGGGGGATTAACCGGGTGGACGCCCATTACAAAGTCCGCTCCGTGGCAGGGATGCCGCGTACAAAAACATCTAAAACCCCGCAAGGGGTGACTCATGGAAGGAGTCAGTTATGGTCATTAATACAAACATATCAGCCATGTCCAGCGCCAACCTGCTTGGTCAGTCAAGCACGGCTCTGGCCAAATCGCTCGCACGGTTGTCATCCGGTTCGAAGATCACTTCGCCGTCTGACGACAGCGCGGGTCTTGCCGTGTCGATGAAGCTCAATGCCCAGATCTCCCGCACGAATGCGGCGCAGAGCAACGTGGGCAACGCCACTTCATTCAACCAGACGCAGGACGGTTATCTGCAAAAGGTGAATGATGCGTTGAATCGTATGTCCGAACTCTCCGTGCTCGCCCAGGACGTCACCAAGACGACCAGCGACCGGTCCCTGTACAACCAGGAGTTCAGCACCTTGTCCACCTACGTCGGTGACGTGGCGACCAAGGATTTCAACGGCGTGAGCCTGTTCAACGGCAACACGCTCAGCGTGACCTCGGACAGCGACGGCAATGCGTTCAGCAACGTCGGCGTAAACCTCGGCAACACGACCTACACGGCTGCGACCGGATCGAGCATTGACAGCGTCGCGAACGCCAAGACGGCGTTGACGAACGTCAAGGCGGCGATCAACCAGCTCGCGTCGGATCGCGCGAACATCGGCTCGAACATCGAATCGTTGGGTTACTACAATGACCAACTGGGTTCGTTGAGCAACAACCTCTCCGCCGCCAAAAGTCGCATCACTGATGTGGACGTGGCGCAGGAGAGTACCAACTACGCCAAAGCGAACATCCTCGTCCAATCAGGAACGGCGATGCTCGCGCAGGCGAATTCGGCACCGCAATCAGTCCTCCGCCTTTTAGGCTAAGCGGACTGATCGTAAAAACCGGTGAAAAAGTTCCCCGGGCGGCGGCCACCGCCGCCCGGGGTTTTACCGTAAAAAAACGGAAAGCTGGCAGGACCAGGGTGGCACGGCGGAAACGCAGAAAATAAAATAAAAAATTATGGCAAGCTCCTCTGGTGTTAATCTGGCAATCTCGGGTCTGGCTTCCGGCTTCGACTGGCAGAGCCTTGTGACGCAGCTTGCCCAGGCCGAGCGGTCGCCGGAAACCGGCTGGCAAACCACCCAAAACAAGATCAACAGCCAAAATTCATCCTGGACCATCATCAAGAGCTATTTGAGCCAGATGCAGAGCAGCGTGCAAGCGTTAAAGGATTCCACCATTTATAACAATCGGACGGCCGGCAGTTCCGTCACCACGGTGGCCTCGGCGACCTCGGCCAGCGGCGGCATGACCGGCACCTTCAATTTCAACATTTCCCAGCTCGCCACCGCCACCTCGCTCACCGGGACCGGCAACATCAGCGCGCCCATCAGCGCGACGAACGATGTCAGCAGCCTGACGGTGGGCGCGGCCAATTTCGCGACGGCGGTCACGGCCGGCACTTTTTCAGTGAACGGCGCGACGGTGAACATCGCGACGACCGATTCATTGAAGGATGTTTTCGACAAGATCGCCACGGCCACGAGCAATGCCGTCACGGCCAGCTATAATTCCACCACGGATAAAATCACCCTGAGCAGCGCCAGCCAAATCACGCTCGGCAGCGCGGCGGACACGAGCAACTTTTTGCAGGTGGCCAAGCTTTACAATAATGCCACCGGCACTATCACGAGCAACGACACGCTGGGCCGCGTGAACACGGGGGAAGACCTCTCCAATGTGGGCCTGACCACGGCAGTGAGCGACGGCGGCAGCGGGGCCGGGCAATTTAACGTCAACGGCGTCGCCATCAGCTACAACGCGGGTAAGGACACCGTGCAAAACGTGCTGGATCGGATCAATAATTCCACCGCCGGCGTGACCGCGGCGTATGACGTGGTGAACAACCGTTTTACGCTGGCGAACAAGACCACGGGCGATGTGGGGATCTCGCTGCAGGATGTTTCAGGAAATTTTCTGGCGGCGACGGGATTGACCAGCAGCATCAGCCAAGGCATCAGCGCGGACGGCAATATGAGCAGCGTCACGGTGGGCGCGGCGAATTTTGGCCCGGCGGTTACGGCGGGCAATTTCTCGATCAACGGCGCGTCGGTCGCCATCGCCACGAGCGACTCTCTACAGGACGTTTTTGACAAGATCGCCACGGCCACCGGCAATGCCGTCACCGCCAGCTACGATAAAACCACGGACAAGATCACGTTGAGCAGCGCCAGCGCAATCACGTTGGGCAGCGCCACGGACACCAGTAATTTTTTGCAGGCCGCCAAACTCTTTGCCAATGGCGGCGGGACCGTCACCAGTTCGGACAAGCTCGCCCGGGTCAATACTGCGGCGACGCTCAACAGCACCAACCTCAAAACGGCCGTCAGCGACGGCGGCGGGGCTGGCGCGTTCACCGTCAACGGGGCCACGATCAATTTCAACGCCGGCACGGATACGCTGCAGACCGTCATGGATAAAATCAACAACTCCGCCGCCGGCGTGAACGCGTCGTACGACCTGGTCAACAACCGGTTCGTGCTGGCCAACAAGAACGGCGGCGACGCGAACATCGCGTTAAAGGATGTGTCGGGAAATCTCCTGGCGGCAACCGGCATGTCCGGTGCCTTCGGCTCATTTTCAAGCGGCAAGAATCTGACTTACACGGTGAATGGCGGGCCGACATTGGTGAGCCAGTCGAACACGATCGACAGCACCAGTTCCGGCATCAGCGGCCTGTCCGTGACGGCCCTGACGAATGGCGCGACGGCCATCACGGTCGGTGCCGACACTTCGGCCGTCCAAACCGATATCCAGAATTTCGTCAACGCCTATAATAACGTGCAGTCCTACATCACCACCAATGCCGCGAGCACCACGGACTCGACCGGCAAGGTGACCGCCGGGACACTCACGGGCGACGTGGACGCGGGCAACCTCGCCTCCAGCCTGCGCACCAATATTTTTTCATCGGCATCCATCACCGGGCTTTCCGCCGGCTTCAGTCAGCTGGCCAATCTCGGCATCACATCTAACGGGTACAACAACACTGTAACGTTGGACTCCTCGGCGCTCTCGGATGCTCTCACGAGCAACCTGGGCGACATCCAAAAATTATTTTCCGACCCCACCCATGGTCTCGGGGTGCAGTTGGATAATTTTTTGACCAATACCGTCGGGGATTCCGGCACTATCACCAACCATCAGGCGGCGCTGACGAAACAAAGTCAGAGCATCGACACGCAGATCACGAACCAGGAAAAGCTGATCGCGACTGACAGCGCCTTTTGGACGACCGAGTTCCAGAACATGGAAACGGCCCAGGCCAAGATAAACCAGGAGTTGACCACCTTAAATCAGCAAGTTTCCAACGGGACCTTGTAAGGATTCCAATGAATTTCCGTGCCTGTCCGGCCGGCGACATCGTTCGCCGGCGGGAAAAAAGCTGGCGCGTTGTCCGGTCGGCCGGGCTTGCCGCCTTATGCGGCGTGCTCGCCAGCTGCGAGACGCCGCCCCTGCATACGACTGTGTTCCGCCGCGATTTCCGCCCGGACAATGTCTTCGTCTATCCCGCCAAGCTGTCGCTCGATTTCCGGCGCGTGGCGGTGCTGCCCATCGCCCCGGCGGCGAACGAACACGACCTCCCGGAGGGGTGTGAAGCCCTCAACCCCGTGCTTTGGGAGCAGATCGTCAAAGCCAAAAAATTCGAGGCCGTGCCGGTGGATGCCAATCTCCTGAGCCGACGCCTGGGGCGCGCCACCTGGACGGGCCGGGAAGTCCTCCCGCCGGATTTCTTCGCCTATCTGCGACGGGAATACGATTGCGATGGCGTGCTGTTCGCCGAGCTGACCGCCTACCGCGCCTACAGCCCGCTGGCGGTCGGGTGGCGGTTCAAGCTGGTCGATGTCCGGACCGGCCAGGTCATCTGGTCAGCGGACGAGCTGTTCGACGCCACCCGGCCGGAAATCCAGCGTGCCGCCGACCATTTTGAGGCCCAAACGCCCAAAATACCCCTGATCACCGCCAAAAACTGGGCCATGGTCAGTTCACCCCGGCTGTTTGGGCGATATTCCGCTGCCGCCCTGCTGGATACCCTGCCGGAAAGGTGAAGAAAATCCTTAAGGTGTCATGAAATCATCCGATGACCAATTTGACTGGGACAAGTGGGTGTTGACCCGCTGGTCCCGGCAAACTAAAAATATGCCAGTAGATTCCATTAACGGCTACGGTCCGGAAATCCCCATTCGCCCTGCCTCCGTGCGTTCGGCGGCGCCCCAGTCCCCGGTCACCACCCCGGACTCGCTCGACACCACGGCCGCGTTCAAATCGGCCCAAAACCAGACGGCCAGCTCGCGGCCGGAAAAGATCGCCCGCGCCAGCGAACTGCTTGCGGACGCCAATTATCCCTCTGACCAGGTCCTGAACCGGCTCGCCGGCTTTCTTGCCGCCAAACTCTAACCTTTAACCCGCAACACTATGAGAACCATGCACGCCCCCAACCCCTTCAAGTCCTACCGCCAGGTCGCCACCCAGACCGCACCGCCCGGCCAGCTCGTGCTCATGCTGTTCGATGGCGCCCTCAAATCCCTCGACTGCGCCCTGCTTGGTTTCAAATGCGACGATTTTGCCGAGCGCAACCTCCAGGTGCACAACAATCTTTCCCGCGCCCTCGACATCATCCGCGAACTCAATGGTTCACTGGACATGGCCGCCGGCGGCCAGCTCGCCGAGACCCTCCGCGACCTGTACAACTATTTCGAGCAACGCATCACCGAGAGCAATCGCAAGAAAAAACCCTCCGGCATCCACGAGATCATCCCCATGCTCAAAGAACTGCGCGACGCGTGGTTCACCATGCTCGCCCAGCAGGGCGGCGACCTTTCCGCCGCCACCACCGCTGAAATCAACCGCCTCGCCCCCGCCCGCCTGGCCGTATGAACGCCGAGAACGAATTGCTCAACGCCTACCGCGGCTGGCACCGGCTCGCCTGCGCCGAGGCCAAGGCCATTCGCACCCGCAACTGGGATCTCCTCGCCGACTGCCAGCTCGCCATCCGCGATTTTCAAACTCTCATCGGCCGCCTCACCCTCGAGGCCCGCAAGGAATGGGAGCGCGCCGGCATTGATGCCGCCGAGAAAGAGCGCCACATCCAGGTCTTCATCCAGGGGCTCATTGAGCTCACCCGCAACAACCAGGCCCTGCTCCAGTCGGCCAAGGACGAGGCCGTCGCGAAACTCGAAGAACTCGGCCAGGCCAGCCAGAACATCAAGCGGCTCCAGCGTTCCTACGGCCACGCCGGCAGCCTGCTTCAAGTCACCTGACGCTTTCGCCGGAGACGGCCCATGAACCCTCCGGACGACATCCCGCACTCCACCGACCCAATCCTCGTCGTGGACGATGAGCGGATTTTCCTCTCCGCCCTCCACGAGACCCTGCGCCGTTCCGGCTACGAGGCCGTCGCCTGCAATTCCCCGCTCGATGCCCTCGCCGAACTCCGCCGCCGCAAGTTCTCCGTCATCATCTCGGACCAGTTGATGCCCGAGATCACCGGCCTCGAGCTGCTCGCCCAGGCGCGGCAGATCCAGCCGTTCGCCACGCGCGTGCTCGCCACCGCCGTGCTCAATCTCGACACCGTCATCGCCGCCATCAACAAGGGCGAGATCTTCCGTTTCATCATCAAGCCGTGGCTGCATGAGGAATTCATCGCCACCGTCAAGAACGCCGTCCAGCGTTACCAGCTCATCTGCCAGAACGCCCACCTCCAGGCCTCCACCCAGTCCATGAACGCCCAGCTCGTGGACCTGAACCGCTCGCTGGAACAGCAGTTGCAGCTCACCTCGCAGCAGAACCTCAAGCTCGGCGAGCTCAACTCCGCCCTCGAGACCAATCTCTTCCGTTCCCTCGAACTCTGCATCCACACCATGCAGACGTTTTATCCCTCCCTCGGCACGCAGGCCCGCCGCGTCAACCAGCTCGCCCGCGTCATGGGCCAGATCGCCAAACTTTCCGGCGATGAACAGCGCACCCTCGAAAGCGCCGCCCTCCTGCACGACATCGGCCTCGTCGGCATCCCCCGCCAGATCATCCGCCGCTGGCAGAAAAATCCCGACGAACTGCCCGATGCCGAGCGCGCGCTCATCGAGCAGCATCCCATCCTCGGCCAGGAACTCGCCTCCTTTGTCAGCCAGCTCGACCAGGTGGGTTACATCATCCGCGGCCACCACGAACGGCTCGATGGCCACGGCTACCCCGACCAGCGCATCGGCGAAAATATTCCCTGGCTCGCCCGGCTCCTCGCCGTCCCCGCCGCCTTCGCCTCCTATCTCGCCACCGACGCCGTCGCCATCGAAAAGATCAAGGCCGGCGCCAATACCGCCTTTGACCCCGCCGCCATCAGAATTTTCATGCAGGCGCAGGCCGTCGCCAACGTCCCCCGCCGCGAACGCCAGATCAACCTCAACGAACTGCGCCCCGGCATGGTCCTCGCCAGCGGCATCTACACGCCCAACGGCCTGCTCCTCGTGCCCGAGGGCAAGACGCTCAACGCCACCTACATCGAAAAAGTTCTCAACTACAACCGCTTTCAACCCCTCGTGCAGGCGTTGACCGTCTATTGCTGAACCATGAAATTGTCGCTCGCCATGATCGTCAAGAACGAGGCGCGCTGCCTCGCCCGCTGCCTCGCCAGCGTCCGCGGCGTGGCGGACGAACTCATCCTCACCGACACCGGCTCCACCGATGACACCGTGCAGATCGCCCGGGAAGCCGGCGCGAAAATCTCGCACTTCGCCTGGATCGGCGATTTCGCCGCCGCCCGCAATTTCGCCCTCGCTCAAGCCACCGGCGATTGGATCCTCGTGCTCGATGCCGATGAAACCGTCAGCGAACCGCTCGCCCGCGAGCTGCGTGAATTCATCACCGGCCCGCCGCAGATCGGCCGGTTGAAAATCGTCAGCGATTTCCGGCATCACGGCCAGACCCAGCGCTCCAGCACCTTCGTCTCCCGCTTGTTCCCGCGCGGCGCCACCTTTGCCGGCCGCATCCACGAGCAGATCGTTTCCGACCTCCCCCGCGTCAACCTGTGCGGCGAAGTCCTGCATGACGGCTATCTCGAAACCCAAAAATCCGACCGCAACGTCAAGCTGTTGTCCGCCGAGATCGCCCGCGACCCTGCCAACGCGTACCTGCATTTTCAACTCGCGCTCGAGTTCACCTCGCTCGGCCGGCCGGCGGACGCCTTTGCCGCGCTCCAAACCGCGCTCGCACACATGCAGACGTCCGACCCCTTCGCCCCGAACGTCATCGTCGATTTTCTCTACGCCGCGATGGAGCTGAAAGAGTACGCCGCCGGCCTCGACGTCATCCGCGCCACCGAAACCTGGCTTGCCGACTTCCCGGATTTTCACCACGTCTGCGGCCTGTTCTACATGCGCTACATCGGCAGTGATCCGGCCAAAAACATCGGCGACCTCCCGAAAATCGAAAACAGTTTCCGCCGCAGCCTGGCCCTGGGTGAGACCGACAAATACAAAAGCGTCCACGGCTCCGGCAGTTTTCTTGCCAGCTACAACCTCGGCGTGTTCTACCACGCCTTCGGCGACGACGCCGGCGCGCAACGCTGCCTCGCCGCCGCCGCCCGGCAAAACTACGCCCCGGCCACCGCCCTCCTGCAAAAAATCGGTTTGCCGGCTTGACCCCATTCGTAATTCACCTTGATTCACCTTGATTCGGCTTGATTCGGCTTGATCCTCATCGTCCTCGTTCTCGTCCTCGTCCTCGGATGCTGTTGCTCCGGAACAGGGACGGCACGTCCCCGCATCGTGCGATCGCCCCCAAAAGGCGGCCAAGGTCGTTCATAGTCTGTTTGACTTCCACCCGCCCCATTCGGCGTTCAGTGTTCGATGTTCGATGTTCGATGTTCGGCATTCGTCATTCGGTTTTCGTCATTGATGCACCTTGATGCGGCTTGATCCTCCGCTGCGGCGTTCCCGCCCGCCGTATCGCAGGCATCTTGCCTGCGAGTTCTGGCGGCGTCCCGCCGCCAGTTTCTCATCTTCAGCCGGACTCCCGGCATTCGTGTAGCGTCAGGCCTCCCGGCCTGACGTAGAGGGCGGCATCCTGCCGCCCGGAAAAACCGCGGCCCCGTCCGCGACGCGCGAACATTCCCAACCTGCTCGCCCCGAACAAGGTAACCATGGTCGTCCACAGCCAGTTTGACCCCCGCCCGCCCCATTCGGCGTTCGGCGTTCGGTGTTCAGTGTTCAGTGTTCAGTGTTCGGCATTCGGCATTCGGTTTTCGTCATTGATTCACCTTGATACGGCTTGATTCACCTCAATTCACTAATTCACAAACTCACTGACTGGTCTTCACAGACCCCAGCCATTCCTTCGCCTCCCGGCACGCCTCCATCTGCGAAGCCAAATCCGGCCGGTTGAACAAATCCGTCAGCTTCTCGCGCTGAAATTGCCGGGTCAGCGGCTCCAACGCCTGCGCCATGGCCTGCCGCGCCTCCGCGTCCGCCTGTTCCTGCGCCCGCTCCCGCTCCCGGCGTTC
>JARLJW010000104.1 GCA_031290985.1 Verrucomicrobiia bacterium
CAACGGCTAACCCCGCTTGCCGCCGCCAGGAAAACGTTTCAACCCTCGGACCCGGACGGAAAGGAAAAACCGAAAAACACTTCTAATAAAAAAACAAGAAATCGCTCCGGTCGCGCTTGACACAACTCATAGCAGTGCGCCGGCAGAGCGGGAGCGGCGACGGCGCTTTGGAGCGGGCGGAAGTCAAACTGGATTCGAATGGTTTCCGTGCGGGCGAAAGCGGCGTGGCGCTGCGCTTCCCGCCGCAGTCCATGACGCGAGCGGGTTTGAGCGGGGTCTTGTCACCAGCATCACTCCAATCATGGCTTTGCCGCCTTTGTTTGTCCTTCTGCCGGCCGCCAGAGATAAGCGACGCAGCGGCCGGATGGTGAATACCAAACGCGGAAAAAGTGTTCTTTGTTCTTTTCCGCAGCGGTATATCGCAATGACTCAGGAAATGCCCAAAGCTCGCCAAGTCCAAACGTCATCCCGACTACCATGCCATCCGCTTGATGCGCCCCCAGATCGTAAACCAAGCCCTTGTAGCGGTAGTCTTCGTAGCCTCCCGCCAATGCGGTCAGGCCAGTTGGATGTTGAGAGCGGGGCAGAGATGAGATATCCGGGATCTCAGACAAGGTGGTTGGTTTGTCATAAGTTTGCGAACTAACCGGCGCTCCGATCTCCTGTTGCACGCTTAGACGGGTGGCTGTCGGTGCAAAGACTTCGTCAAGATGCTTCCCTTGCGACATGATGACTGTGCTACAACCACCATTTAGCAATAGCAGCGTAGAAAACGTAAGGATGGCGATATGTGTACGCATAGAGATGTGGTCATGTAATCAAGATTCATAACCACTTCCTGATCGTATCCTGAAATTTATTGTAGACGAAGCCGATGAGCAGGAGGGCCACGCCCAGGGCCATGATGGTCAGCACGCGGTAGATGGTTTCTTCTTTCCACATGTCCACCGCGACCACGCGGCCGACGGAGGCGGCGAGCACGAAGAGGCCGAACCAGCGGTGGAAGCGTTCGCGCAACAGCATCCCGGCGGCGAAGACCAGCAGGGCGTAGCCCGCCCAGATCATGGTCAGGAACATGTCGCTGGTGGGCACCCAGCAGGTGACGAACCGCCACAGGCTCAGGCCGGCGATGAGGATGATGGCGCCGTGGATGTTTTCCGCGAGCGGAATTTTGGCGGCGGCGCGGCGGAGAACCTGTTGCATGGCGAACAGCGCCAGCAGCGCGAGCAGGTTCGGCCAATAGACATCCATGACGAGATATTCGCGGCACCAGAGCGTGGTGAGCGAGGCGACGACGTAGACCACCGCGGCCAGCAGGGCTTCGGGGTTGCCGCGCCACAGGGCGAGGGCAAACACCAGAACTGCGGCGGCCATATAAGCCCAGACGCGCTGGCGTTCCGGCACATAGTCCCAGAGCCAGACGAGCGACATCATGAGCGCAATCCAACGGTAGGCGAGGGCGATTTGCAGCAGGGGTTCGCGCACTGCTTTTTTGCCGTCCGGCTGGCGCGTGAACCAGCCGACGGCGCCGAAGGAGAGGATGCCCAGCGCGGCGATGGGCGCGAGCGGGAAGAACCATTCGGGTTTGACGTCAAACGCCTGGCGGAAAAATTCGCAGGCGCTGACGGCGAGGAATATCTGGCCACAAATGGCGAGGGTCCAGGCCCGGGTGATGAGGCCATACGCGGTCGTGGCGATGGCGAGCAGGCTGGTGAGCGCGAGCCACGTCGGGGCGGTCACGAGCGGGTGCAGCCACACGAGGGCGACGGCCACAGAGGCCAGCGCAAAGATGGTGGAGTAGCAGGTGAAGATGTTGCGGCTGATGGCCAGGATCTTCTGATGCTGCCACCAGTGGCTCAGGCCAAGGGTGACGGCGATGATGGCGAGCGGATTCCACCAGGGCGGCGTGACGGTCAGGAAATTGAACAGCCACGCGAACTGGGCAAAGATCAGAAAGAACTGGCCGAGCAGGGTGATTTCGCGGACGCGCAAGCCGTAGATGGAAAAGGTGAGTGCGACGGCTTCGGCGGCGAGCACCAGCGGCAGATGTTCGGCGGTGGTGTTGAACCACGTCGTTGCCAGCCAGGCGGCGAAGGCGAGGAGCGTGAACGCCGACGGTTCGAAGCGGAGCGGCGATGAATCGTTGGCGGCTTCGCGGTGGGCGCACCAAGCATTGAAGATCATCAGCGCGCCGAGGGCCACGCCAACCCAGAGGCCGGTGGGATCAAACCGGGTTTGGCCGGTGACGCACCAGCCGACGGCCAGGAAGGCGACGACGTAGGCGAAGATTTTCGGAGTGGGGCTCTCCGGCCGGGCGACGAAGTTGTACAGCACCACACATTCCACGCCGAGGACGAGCACGGCGGGCAGATGCGGGGCGAGCGTGTTGAACCAGGCGGCGGCCGTCCAACTGGCGAAGGCCAGCAGGGTGAACACCATGGTTTCGAGCCGTTGTGACGGCGGAGTTTCCGCGGCCTCAAGCCAGTGGGCGCGGAAGGCGTTGACGGCCATGAAACCGCCGAGGGCCAGGGCGGTCCAGAGGCCGTGGTCATCGAACGGTTTCAGGCTAATGGCACACCAGCCGGTCGCCAGCAGCGCGGAGGCGTAGGCGAAAAATTTCAGCACCAGGCTCTGCCGCAACGAACCGATGATGTAGAGCATGACGCTTTCCGCGCCGAGGACGAGCATGAGCTGCAGCCCGGCGAATTTGCAGATGAACCCGAGCGTGACCAGCACGAGACCTTGCGTGAGATAGGTGTTTTTCGCGAGCGGTTCGGCGGGCAGGAATTTATGCGCGAAGCCGGCCAGCACGACCAGCACGGAGCCGTAGATGAGGGAAAATTTCCAGAAACCGCCGGTGTGGACCTGCAGCATCGTCAGCAGGAAGAGCGTAAAGAACGCGCCATTGTTCAACGTGAGAAACGCGGCGCGGTTCGACCCGGAGAGTTTCTCGTTCCGGGACAGGAAGGTGGCGGCGGTGAACACGAGCCAGTAGCTCGCGAGGAAGCCGGCCCCGAGCGTGAGGGTTTCATCATTGGCGGCCGCCCAGTGCCAGCCGTCCGGGTGCAGAAACCGCCAGAAGGCGTAGCCGGTGTAGCTGGTCACGAGGCTGGCGAAGGAGAGCGTCGCCCAGCGGTTGCGGAGGAGGAAGATGACGGCGGTGATGGTGAGAATGAGGTTGGAGTAGAGCGTGAATTCGCCGACGTGCGTGATGACGGAACTGTAGAAGGCGAGGCCGACGGCGAAGAGCGCCATGACCTCGGACTTGCGGCGGTCGGCGATGAAGGCGATGACGCCCGCCCACGCGAGCAGCAGGATGCCATCGAGCAGGGCGCTGGTGATGATGCACAACTGCGGGATGTAGTGCGCGGCGTAGGTTGTGAAATAAACGGCGGCAAGGCCGCCGGCGAACAGCACCTGCGCATAATTTTTCAGCGACTCTTTGGTGTTACGCCGCTGCCACCAAGCGCCCGCGCCGAGCAGCAATCCGCTGGCGAGGTAAAGCAGGGAGATTTTTTCACCTGGACCGAGTTTGGGGAGGACGTTGTGATAGGCCAGATTGGCGGCATATGCGAGCCCGGTGAGTATGACGATGATGCCAATGCGCACGGCCCAGAAGCCGCCGATGCGCATCTCGAATGAGGCTTTTTCCGCACTGGGCGGCGGCGATGTTTCACTTGCTGCCGAGGCTCGCATGGTTTCTGCGACCGGCTCCGGCTGGGGCTCCGGACGGATGTAAGGCGGCGGAGTGGGGAGCGGCGGTATTATCGGTGGCGGAGTTGGCGGCGGAGGCGGCGGTGGCGTGAACGCTGCGGGCTCTGGAATAATAACCGGCGGCGGCTCGGTTGCGGGCGGCGGCTCCGGCAGGGGAAGGATCTCAACGGGCTCAAACACCGGTTCAATTGCTGGTTCGACCACCGGTTCGACCACTGGTGCGGGTGTGGGTTCGGGTTTAGGTGCCGGGGTTGGGGCGGGCGGCTGGCTTTTGCGCAGCCGCACCAGTTCGATCTGGAGGTCGTCCACGCGCCGCGTGAGTTCTTCGATGCGGTTTTTGGAACTGATGGCGCTGACGATCAGCCAGATGGCCAGCACGGTGGGTCCGCCGATGATGAGGACAACGATCATTTCCATAAACAGTTCCTGTTACTTGCGCCACGGCAGCCACGGACGCCGCCCCGGGTTGACTTTTGGTATCTCACGGCTTCAGCTTGCCTGAAACCGTGCCACAGCGTGAATTGATAAAACAACGGCAGAATCAATTCAAACGATGCCGACCGCAGCGGGGCGGGGCCGAATGAATGTGGCAAGACATGCGTCCAGTCCGTTCGCTTCCGTCGTCTGACGCTGCGCTCGACGACGGGTTTTTCGCAGCGCGAAAAACACCACCACAAAAAACGCCACCGGTCGCCGGGCGGCGTCCCTGCCCTACCCTGCCCATGTAATTTAGGACACGGCCACCTGCCTGCCGCCGAACAGGCTCCGGAACCACGCCCACATGGCGCGGAGGCCGACGTCGCGGGTGTCGGCAAAGTTGTAGATCTTGGTGACCGCCTCCTCGTGGCCAAGGTAACGCGGCGGCAGGAGGATCACGGTGGTGGCCGCGTCATTTTCGACGTGCAGGATTTCCGAATAGAAAACACCGCGCCCGGTTTCATATTTGCCCGGGGGCAGGATGAGGGTGCGGGCCGGCAGGACCAGCCAGGGACGGTAGGTCAGCACCAGCTCGCCCTTGTCGTTGCGCGACAGTTTGCCGTAGGTGCGCGACGGAACCTTGTTGATTTTACGGGACAGGAACAGCTTGTTTTCCCTGGCATCCGGTTGGAAACGATGTTTGCGGCCGGTGAAGAAGTCCCAGAGGAAAACCAGGCCAAAGTGCGACAGGCGGAAGGACCAGCCGGCGATGAGGTAGGAGAACAAAATGATGATGAGCGCCCAGGCCGCGCCAATCCATGGATGGCCGGACCAGGAACCGTAGACCGAGGAGCCGATGACCGTGCCGATGAGGGCGGTGCGCATGGCCTTCAAGGCGGCGTCCACCTGCCCGAACGGGCTGATGAGGATGAGGATGTTGATGGCGTTGGAGGCGAGGAAGACGATGAAGAACGCGGCCATCGCCACCGGGATCATGATGGCATTGCCCAGCAGCGCGGGGATGCTGATGGTGGCGAAGCCGAGGACGCTCAAGTGCAGTTCGCTCGACGGTCCGGAAGCGCCAGTATCGTTGACGACTTTAAACACGGAGGCGACGATGGGCACGAAGGCGCCGGTGGCGACGAGGCCGGAGACCTTGTGCTCGGCGGTTTCCATGACGTCGAAAGGCTTTTTCAATCCCGGCGGCAGGGCGATGCCGGCGGTGTCCTTCAGAAAGCAGGCGCCGACGAGCAGCATGGCCGGCACCCAAAAGAGCGGCTGAGCGAACCACGGGAGGGCGGCTTTTTCCTCGGGCGTTCTGGCGTGAAAATACTTCCAGGCACCGACACCGCTGACGCCCATGAGCGGCGAGATGGCGACGCCGGTGATCGTGGAGATGGCTTCGCAGACCTTTTTTGCGGCGGGGTTGGGGTCGGCGGGTTTGGGATCACTCGCGGCCAGCGCGGTGGATGAAAACAAGACCATGGCCAGGAGCATGGCGAGCGATATTCTGAGCACCTTCATGCAAATATCATTTGATAAATGTGCTGCGTCTGTAAAGTCCAATTCCTAATTTGGAAAGTCTTTTGCTTTGCGGAGGGGTGGTTTAACCTGCATTACTCAACCCGTGACCGACCACAAACTCGCCATAACCTCCGTGCGGCTGCGTAAAATGACGCTGCAGGCCATTTTTGACGCGGGCGCGGGCCATACCGGCGGCGGGCTTTCGTGCCTCGACATCCTGAACTGCCTGTACAACCGCATCCTGCGGGTTTCGCCGGAAAATTTTGGCGACCCGAACCGCGACCGTTATGTGCAGAGCAAGGGGCATTCGGTGGAGGCGCTTTATGCCGTGCTGGCGGACCGGGGATTTTTCCCGGTGGCGGACTTGAAAACGATCGGCCGTTACCAGTCGCATTATGTCGGCCACCCGACGCGGCACATCCCGGGCATCGAGATGAACACCGGCGCGCTCGGGCACGGCCTGCCCATCGGCATCGGCATGGCGCTGGCCGCGAAGATGGACGGCGCGGCGTACCGCGTTTTCACCCTGCTGGGCGATGGTGAACTGGCGGAAGGTTCGAACTGGGAGGCGGGGCTGGCCGCCGCGCATTACAAGCTGGATAATCTCACGGCGATCATCGACCACAACCGGCTGCAGATCACGGGGCCCACGTGCGACGTGATGAGCAACGAGCCGTTGGACGAAAAATGGCGGGCGTTCGGCTGGGCGGTGAAAGTGGTGGACGGGCATGATTACGCGGCGCTCACGGAGGCATTGAGCCAGCCGGCGGAAGCCGGGAAGCCGACGTGCATCATCGCCAATACCATCAAAGGCAAAGGCGTGAGTTTCATGGAAAACGTGGCCAAATGGCATCATGGCGTGCCGAGCGAGGCGGAATTGAAACAGGCGCTGGGTGAACTGGAGGCGGCGGGGAAAATTTTACAGGAGAAAACAGAGTGAACAGAGAACTGATAAATTATTTAGACGACGTGGGGAAATTTCCCTCTCGGTTGTCTCCGTTAACTCCTGTTCAAAAATCATGAGCGCACCGGCACCTTCCATGTTCACGCCGGCCGCGAAGGCGATGGCGGAGAAGCTCGGCCTTAAGATGGGGCGGGCCAATCTTGAAGAATTTGCGGCCACGCTGGAGGAATTGGCGAAGGCGAATCCGAACATCGTGGCGGTCACGAGCGATTCGCGCGGGTCGGGCAAACTCGCGCCGTTTGGCAAGGCGCTGCCGAAGCAGATTGTGGAGGTCGGCATCGCGGAGCAAAACCTGGTGGGCATCACGGCGGGGCTGGCGGCGTGCGGGAAAAAATCGTTTGGCGTTTCACCGTCGTGTTTTCTCACGGCGCGTTCGCTGGAGCAGATCAAGAATGACATTTGTTATTCGGATGTGCCGGCGGTGCTGGTCGGGATCAGTTCGGGCACGAGCTATGGGGCGTTGGGCACGACGCATCATTCGCTGCACGACCTCGCGGTGCTGCGGGCGATCAACAACCTGACGATCCTCGTGCCGGCGGATAATTTTGAGTCGCGCCAGGCGATTTTGGCGGCGGCGAAGGCGGTCAAGCCGGTGTTTGTGCGCTTTGGGAAGGCGGCGATGTTTGGGCTGCACAAGCCGGAAACGAAATTTGAAGTCGGCAAGGCGATCACGTTGCGCGAGGGCAACGACGTGGCGTTCATCGCCACGGGTGAGACGGTGGTTCATGCGTTGCTCGCGGCCGGGCAACTGGCGGAGCGCGGGCTGAACTGCCGCGTGCTTTCGATGCACAGCATCAAGCCGCTGGATGCGGACGCCATCTTGCAGGCCGGGCGCGAATGCCGGGCGGTCGTCACGGTGGAGGAACATATGGTGAACGGCGGGCTGGGCGAGGCGTGCGCGGCCGTGCTGCTGCAAGCCGGGGTGCACGTGCCGTTTAAGATCGTGGGCATGCCGGATGAGGAAACGGTGCCGGGCGCGCAGGCGGATATTTTCAGGCATTATGGGATTTCGATGGAGGGTTTGAGCGAGCTTGGGGAAAAACTTATACGGTGACCTATGTCCTGCATCCTCGCCATTGACCAGAGCACTTCCGCGACGAAGGCGGTGCTCTTTGACGCGCGCGGCAAGGTTTTGGACAAGGCCTCGCGGGCGCACCGGCAGATTTACCCCCGGCCCGGCTGGGTGGAGCATGATGCGGAGGAGATCTGGAAGAATGTGCTCGCGGTCATCCGCGAGATCGCGGGGCGCAACCGCGGGAAAATTTCCCAGCTCGCCGGTTTGAGCCTCGCCAACCAGCGCGAGACGGTGGTGGTGTTTGACCGCCGGACGGGCAAGCCGCTGGCCAATGCCATCGTCTGGCAATGCCGGCGCGGCGCGGCCATCTGCGAGCAGCTCAAGCGGCGCGGGCACGGTCCGCTGATCCGGCGCAAGACCGGCCTGATGGTGGACACCTATTTTTCCGCCTCGAAACTCAAATGGCTGGTTGCCGAGAAGCCGGAGATCGCGCGGAAGCTCAGGAGCGGCGAGGCCGTCATCGGCACGATGGATGCGTTTTTGATCCACCGGCTGACGGGCGGAAAGGTGTTTGCGACGGATGCCACGAACGCCAGCCGGACGATGCTGTTTGACATCGGCAAACTGGGCTGGGACGCGCAGCTTTGCAAACTGTTCAACGTGCCGCCGGGCGCGTTGCCGGAAGTGCGGGAGAGCGCAGCGCAATTCGGGGTGACGGATGCAAATGGAATCCTGCCGAAAGCGGTGCCGATCATCGGGGTGATGGGGGATTCGCAGGCTTCGTTGTTTGCGCAGCGTTGCCACCGGCCGGGGATGGCGAAGGCCACGTTTGGCACGGGCACGAGCGTATTGTTGAACATCGGCGGGCGCGCGCGCAGTTCCAAGCGCGGGGCGGTCACGGCGCTGGCTTGGGTCTGGCGCGGGCGGCCAACGTATGCCTTTGAGGGCATCATCAATTTTTCAGCGGCGACGATCGAGTGGGTGAAGAACCAGCTTGGGCTGATCCAAAATGCGGATGAAGTCGAGAAGCTGGCGGTGCAGGCGCGCGATTGCGGCGGCGTGTATCTGATCCCGGCATTCGCGGGCTTGAGCGCGCCGTGGTGGGCGCCGGAGGCGCGGGCGGCGATCGTCGGCATGACGGGTTTTACCAAGAAGGAGCACATCGTCCGCGCCGCGCAGGAGGCCATTGCGTACCAGATCCGCGATGTGCTGGAGATGATGCGGGCGGAGGCGAACGTGGACCTGCACAGTCTTCATGCCGATGGCGGGCCGACGCGAAACAAGTTCATCATGCAGTTCACGGCGGACATCACGGGCGTGGAGTTGATAGTTTCAGATTTGCCGGAATCGTCGGCGTGGGGCGCGGCGATGCAGGGGTTGCTGGGCTTGGGAATCTATAAATCGCCGGATGACCTGGCAAAACTGAAGCGGGCACAGAAGATTTTCCGGCCCAAGATGAAGGCGGCGCTGGTGGCGAAGAATTACGCCGGTTGGCGGCAGGCGGTGAAAAGAGTGTTATGAAAAAGCTCCAAATTCCAACATCCAAGCTCCAGAGAAGCTCCAAATTCCAATCACCCAATCTTGCGCCGACGGTGATTTTGGACTTGGAGCTTGGAATTTCTCTGGTGCTTGGAGCTTGGACGCTTGGATGTTTATTGAGGCGCGCGCAATACGGTGACGGCGCGCGGGCTTTAGCCCGCTGCAATGTCCAAAGCGGCGGCGCGCGTAAAACACCCAGCGCACTGTCGTTTAGAACATTGAAGCGGCGTAAACGCCGCGCCCCGCTCACGCCGTCGCCGCGTCACTGCATTGTACGAGCCTCAATAATTAACGAACCCGCAACCGAATCACATATATGAAAACAAATCTGATCAAATACATGCTCGCCGGTGTGGCAATGCTGGCGGCGATGTTGTTTACGCAAACGGTTTCCGCGCAACCGGCAGCGAAGGGCAAGATCGCCGTGGTCGTCTCGACGCTGAACAATCCGTGGTTTGTCGTGCTGGGCGAGACGGCGAAGGCGCGGGCGATTGAGCTGGGTTACGAGGCGACGATTTTTGATTCGCAAAACGACACGGCGAAGGAGGCGGCGCATTTTGAGAATTTGATCGCGGGCGGTTACAAGGCGGTGCTGTTCAACCCGACGGATGCGAACGGGTCGATCGCGAACGTGCAGAAGGCGAAGGCGGCGGGCATTCCGGTGTTTTGCATCGACCGCGAGATCAATTCCACGAATGCGGCGACGGCGCAGATGTTGTCCGACAGCTATTCCGGCTGCGTGAAGCTGGGCCAGTATTTTGTGAAGACGGTCGGCAAGGATGGCGAGTACGCCGAGCTGCTGGGCATCGTGGGCGACAACAACACGTGGAACCGTTCGAAAGGTTTTCACAGCGTGGTGGACCGTTATCCCGGCCTGAAGATGGTGGCGCAGCAGAGCGGCGAGTTCGACCGGGCGAAGGGGCTGGAGGTGATGGAATCCATTTTGCAGGCGCATCCGAACATCAAGGCGGTGTTCTGCGGCAATGATGCGATGGCGCTGGGCGCGTACCAGGCGCTGGTCACGGCGGGCAAGGCGGAGGCGGTGAAGGTCTTCGGCTTCGACGGCGCGGATGACGCGGTGAAGCTGATCGCCGAGGGCAAGATGGCGGCGACGGGCATGCAATTTCCGAAGACGATGGCGCGGCAATCGGCGGAATATGCGGATGCGTATATCAATGGCAAACGCGATTTTCCGCAGAAGATCCCGGTGCCGGTGGAACTGGTGACGAAGGAGAACGTGGGCAAATATGGGGATTATGGGAAGAAGTGAAAAAGATCCAAGCACCGATATGGGCCAAGCACCAAGGACCAACATCCAAGCTCCAAAATCACCATGCGATCCGGATGGTGGTTTGAAGCCTGGAATTTCCCTGGATGTTGGAGGTTGGTATTTGGAGCCCAGGCCTAATGCCTTTCGGGATTGTCGGCACAATAAACTGAAGCAAGTCGATCCGGACGAAATCGGGGCAATGCCTGAATTCGAACAAGATCGGTTCGCATTGGTGCCACCCGGCCGCAACCCCGTTGGGGTTGTGGGTTCTGGGGGTGTTTTTTCCCAGGGTGGCTCGTGCCTCGCGACCCTGGGCTGGGGGCCGGAATCCCGTTGGGATTCAAGATCGGAATTCCCGAAAGGCATTAAGCTTAAGCCCGCGAAATGAAACGTGCCGTACAATCTGTTCTCGCGCTCGCGGCATTCACGCTCATTTGCCGGCTCTTTCCGCTGTTCCATGTCGTTTCGTTGAAGCAGGCGACGGCGGAACAGGTGGCGGCAACTTTCAACGCCACGCAGTTTGCGGAAAATTTCTGGACCAACCAGTTGCCGGCGGCGACCGGCAAAGCGGTCAAGGCGGAGGTGCTGGTGCCGGCCATCCAGGCGGACCCGGCGGCGGCGAAGAAAAATTTCGCGCGCCGCGTGGGTTTGAGCGAGGGCTATTTTTATTTTGTGTCCGGTCACGGCCGGGTGCTGGCGGTTTCGGATGATGAGATTGCGCTCGCGGTGACGGATGGCGGCACGAACGCCGAGGTCACCTTGCAGGCCGGACTGGTGTTCGGGAATGCGCTGCGGGATGGCACGGGTTTGTTGAACGCGAGCGATTATCCGAATTCACAGGATTTCAATGACATTTCAGCGGCGCTGAATCATATCGTGGAGACGCGCGTGCTGCCGAAGCTGCATGAGCAGGCGAAAGTGGGGGCGAGCATTTCTTTCACCGGCTGTGCCGAGGTGGATGATGAAGCTGTGGATCTGAAACCGCTGAAGGTGGTGCCAATTCAAAACGCGATGGAACGTTAAAATGAAACAAGACGAGAAAAAGCTCCAAATTCCAACATCCAAGCACCAGAGAAGCTCCAATCACCAAGCTTCAATGAGCGCGCTGTGGCCTGGATTGGGACTTGAACATTGGTGTTTCTCTGGATGTTGGAGCTTGGATGTTGGAGCTTTGCCAGATTGAACCATGCCCATGCGATCGGCCCTAAAAAAATTACAGCCGCTCATCGCGCTGGTCGTGATGCTGGTGGCGATGACGTTGTTGTCGGACAAGTTCCTGACGATCGCGAACCAGCGGAACATCCTGTTGCAGATTTCCGTCAACCTGTGCCTGTCCATCGGGATGACGCTCATCATCCTCACGGGCGGGATTGATTTGTCGGTCGGGGCGATCCTGGCGTTTGCGGGGGCGTTTGCGGCGGGGTTGTTGAAGCATGGGCTGGTGTTGAAATATTTTGGGGTGGTGCTGCAATTCACGCCGTTCGGGGCGATGGTGGCGGGGATTGTGGTGGGGCTCGGGCTGGGGTTGTTCAACGGCATGGCCATCACGCGGTTCAAGCTGCCGCCGTTTGTGGCGACGCTGGGGATGTTGAGCATCGCCCGCGGGTTGACGCTGCTGTGGACGGGCGGTTTTCCGGTGACGGACCTCGGGCCGCAGTTTGGTTTCATCGGCGCCGGCTTCTGGCTGGGGGTGCCGATGGCGGTGTGGATTTCCGCCGCGCTGGTCATCCTCTTTTACGTCGTCTCCAAACACACGACCTTGGGGCGCTACATCTATGCGGTGGGCGGCAACGAGAGGGCCACGGCGTTTTCGGGCATCAACGTGGATCGCATCAAGCTTTGGGTGTATGCGCTGGGCGGGGCGCTGGCGGCGGTGGCGGGGTTGCTGGTCACGGCGCGGCTGGATGCGGCGGACCCGAAGGCGGGGCTGGGCTACGAGTTGGACAGCATCGCGGCGGTGGTCATCGGCGGGACGTCGTTGAGCGGCGGGCGCGGTTCGATTCTCGGCACGGTGCTGGGCTGCCTGATCATCGGGGTGCTGAACAACGGATTGTTTTTGCTGGACGTTTCGCCGTTCTGGCAGCAGGTCGTGAAGGGCTTTGTGATCCTGGCGGCGGTGGCGGCGGACAAGCTGGGTGCGCGCAAGGAATAAAACGGCGACGGGCGGCTCCCTCCAAAGCCGCGGGATACAAGCCACCGCTAATAAATTGCAAGCCACCGGCAGCGGGATTTTCCGCCTCCGCTATGTTCATGACCATGAAGATGCCTATGAAATCGGTTACTCAGGTTTGGGGAATGCTGGCCGTGGCCGCCCTGGTGCAGGCGACGGCGCGGGCGGATGATGCGGTGGTCCCGGCAGCCGCCAGTTCAGCGATGCCGCTCAATTCACGCTACGGACTTTTCAACGCGCTGGATCATCGGAGCTGGTATAACGAGGGGAATTTTCCCGAACCGTTTTTGGTGGATGATTCCGGGCTGGAAGTCAACGAGGCCCGGCTGGATTGGACGCACACCACGGCCGGCAGTTCGCACAGCGACGGGGTCAGGGCGGAGGTGGAAAAGGGTTTCGGCCTGCTGACGCTGGAGGTTGAAGTGCCCTACGAGCGCGGGGTGTCGCCGGACGGAGTGGTGCAGGGTTTTGACAACATTGACCTGGGGGTGCGGCATCCCCTTTTTCAATACGTCTCCCCGAAAGGCTTTTTTGATAACACGCTGGGCGCGGCCTTCGAACTGGGTGTGCCGGTCAATTCGCCGGTCAGCAAGAACACCGAGCTGGTGCCGAAGATTTTCAATGACCTGCGCCTGGGTGAACATTTCACGGTGCAATCCATCTTCGGTTACTCGACGCTTTTGGGCGGCGGCGAGGACGGCGGGAAGCAGGCGTTTGAATACGGCTTTGATTTTGGCTACAGCATTGAACACAGCGTGCTGCCGATTCCGGGTGTGCGGCAATTCATCCCGATGTTTGAACTGGTCGGCGAAACGGGCTTGAACCAGGGTGAATCCGGCCACAACAGCCTGACGGGCAACGCCTGTTTCCGGCTGAACCTGAAAAACATCGGCCGCGTCCAGCCGCGGCTGGGGCTGGGATTTATTTTTCCGATCAACAACAATGCACGGGCGGATGTGCACTGCGGAGTTGTCACGAGCCTGGTGTTCGAATATTAAGGGCGCGTGCAAATCAGCCGCAGACATTTCCTGCTTCTGACGGCGGGACTGGCCGGGGGGTGCGCGACGGGGGAAGATGCCGGCATCCCCGCCGGGCCCCGCAGCCTCAATGTCGGGCCGGCCGGCAACTACGCGACCGACGGCGTGTACCAAAAATTTCGTGACGAGGGATTTTTCATCGTCCGGCAGGGCGGAAAATTGTTTGCGCTTTCGGCCATCTGCACCCATCGCAAATGCAAGCTGACGGCCAAACTGGATGGTTCATTTTATTGCCCGTGCCACGGTTCGACTTTTGATCCCGCGGGTCATGTGACCGAGGGCCCGGCGCAACGTGATCTGCCGGTGTTTGAGGCGTTGCCGAATGAACAGGGCCAGATCGTGGTCAACATCCCCAGCCTGTGAAGTTGGGGCAATGATAGAAGGTCTTGCTAACATTGACATAGGCAGAGCGCGTCACTCCGTACGCGCCGTCGTGGTGAACCAGAACGCGTTCGTTGGCAAGCGGCGGCGGCCAGAGGACTGGCCGCCCTACCTGCTGCTGTGCCAATATCAAGTTTAACTGCTATAGCGGCGGGAAATGCGGGAAATTGTTACGGAATCACTTCAGTTTGCTTAAAGCTACTTGTTTTCAGGTGTTTAGAACTGGTCTGCGGGTTTGTATTTGTCGGAATTCTTTCCACTATGGGCAGGAAGGCGTGGGCGGCAGCTTTTGCCGGCAATGATTTTCAGCCAATGTTTACAATGGTTTAAGCCAGCTTCGGGAAATGGATCCGCAGTTGGCATCATGACTGCTAAAGACGTTGCAGAATTTAAAAATAAAATTATGACCAGCAAACTTACAATCCTCGCCGCCGTGGCCGTCGTGGCGATGGCGTTCACCCAAACCACCCAAGCGGTTCCGGTCACCGGGAACGTGGGGTTCAGCGGTGCCGTCCAACTCAACAGCAGCAGCGTGCAGACCGCGACCGGGGCGGGTGCCTGGTTTGACACGGTTGTGAATGCCACTTCCGGTTCGTTCACCACCGTCGCCAATGGCTCAGCCGTGACCCTGGCAACTCCGTGGGCGTTTAATTCCGGCGCGATCGGCAGTTTCTGGTCGGTGGGCGGATTCACCTTTGATCTCACGTCCTCCGCCATCTATTCGCAGGACGCGCTGTTTCTGAACGTCGTGCTGAATGGCACGGTGAGCGGCAACGGTTATGACGCCACGGCGTTCAGCGGCACGTTTCAAGTTGCCAACCCGGCGGCGAACGGTTTGACCACGTTCACCGAGCGGCTCTCGTTCAACTCCGTCCCGGATGGCGGCTCGACGATGCTGCTCCTCGGCGGCGCGCTGACCGGCCTCGGCCTCCTCCGCCGCAAGCTTTTGGCTTAAGCCGGACTGAAGCTTTCAACCACGGGCAAGGATTAAAAATCCTTGCCCGTTTTGCTTTTTGCGGGCGGAGGAATCAATCTGGAATTCGATCAACCCTTTATATATTTGTTCAAAGGAATTGCTGCCACCATTCGTCCAATCCACTAAACTGGCGTGGCGGTCAGAGCGGCCAACACATTTCTGAAAATAATCAGCCCCAACAACGCTGTAAATCGCGGCAGGAAACCTGGGAGCGATGCGATGTGAACTCATGAAGCGAACCCTCTTTGTTCTGGCGGTTGTTTCGATGTTTCTGCAACCGCCGACACAGGCGGCCGAATCCGCCCGGCTGGCAATCATCTCGGAATCGGGTGAGACTTTGGCGCTGGCGGATGTGCTGACGGCAGAGCTTTCGAGTCGTACGACGCTGCATTTGCTGGAACGCAATGAAATTGAAAAGGCCGGTCACGAACTGGGTTTGTCGGCCGGGAATAAAGGTGATTTAAAGCTCGGTCAGTTGCTGGGGGCGGACGGGCTCCTTTTGCTGGATGCCAGCCAGGAAGGCGGGGACCGGTTTTTAAACATCCGGCTGGTCGCGGTGAAGCCGGGCGTGGTGCTGGTCGCAGAAAAATATCCCCTGCCGGAGAAAGGCCCGGGTGAATGGGCGGCCGCGTTTGTCACGCATTTAGATTCATATTTCCCCAAGCTGACGGTGCTGGCGAAGGATGCCATCCCGATTTCCGTGGTTAACCTGCGTTCGGCGTTGCCAACGGACACGGCCAAGGAAACGGAACGGCAAGTACAACTGCTGGCGATCCAGCGCTTGAGCCGCGAACCGCGGATTTTTGTTTTGGAACGACAAAGAATGCATTTGCTGGCCGGGGAGAAGGATCTGGAACTGGATGATTCGCCGTTCTGGAAAGGCAGCTATCTGCTGGATGGCGTGATGGATCAAAACGGCTATGCCAAGGAAATCGTCACCCTCAATGCGCGGTTGATCCCGCCGAAAGGCGGCGCGCCATCAGAGTTTGAGGTCAGCGGTGCGCGGACGAATTTGGCGGAGGTCATCAACCGGCTGGCGGAAAAAGTGAACGAGGCGTTGAAAATTGGCCCGCCGACGGAGGAATGGAACGCGGACAATGAAGCGCAGCAATACTTCGCCGAAGCACGGTGGGCGCTGAAGTGGCGGGCCTATTCAGAGGCGCAAGCCGCCGCTGAATCGAGCTGGGCCCTGGGCCGGCGAACCAAGGAGCTGGCGGAACTGCGAATCCGCAGTTATCGCGAGGCGTCGCTTTTTGACATGAACAACTGGGCGGAGGCGAATCCCACGGTTCCGGCATATGCACCCGACATGGGCAAATTGGCTCCGGCCATTCGTGCCTTGCAGCTATACCAGCAAGACTTCCGTTATTTTCTGATGAACGAAACCAGGCCGGATACAAACTGGTTCGTTTTGGCCTTGGATACATTGAGCTCCACCTCGGGCCTGCTCCGGCGATGTTATTATCATCCTGAAAGTTATGCCGGCCACGAAGACCAACTAAGCGAATTGCGGGGCTTGGCCCGGGAAACCAGCAGTTTGATCGAGAGTCAACCTTTGTATCGCAACCTGTCAGCCAGGCATGAAATGTTCTTTCGCGGGGACACGGATTTTTATTTGGAGGCGACGCCGGCGCTGGCCAATGTTGAACTTGGTCTGGGGGGATTCTGGAGTGAAACCCCGGAAGAATGCGTGGAAATTTATCGTAAATATGCGCGGACCGACCGCTTGCACCAGCTTCGCAGCTATTATGCATATCCCTGCCTGATTGGCTGGCAGAAGCATGATCGGCAGAGGATTCCCGCCTTGTGGAGCGAATTGATCAACGAACTTTGCGTCTGCACCAACGCACTGGTCAAGGTTGAAGGATATTATGTGGCTTACTCGACCGTCCGGCGGAACCCGGATCAGGAGCCGACCGCCCGCCGCCGCCTGTTCCAAGTCGCCGTGGAGAATGCCGCGGCTTTCGAGGGGGCAGGTTTTGCGGAAGGATTGCTGGCCGACATTAATAATATAATCTTTGACAGCGGCGGTGAGGAAGAAACAGCGAGGGAACTGGTATTCAGGAAAAATTTCAAAACAGCGGTCGGAGCGGCAAGGAAACTGCCGGTTCTGGCCGCCATGGAGCGACATCTGGAGACCAATGCCGTGTTCAACCGCGCCCGGTTTGTCGAGGTTTTCTACGGGTATCGCAGGCACACTGATTTCCAGTGGGACCCGGCGGACGCGAACACATTGCGCCCGGCTTTGGCAGCCTACCAGGAGCGATTATTCCAGCGGCGGGACGAGCAACCCGCTCCTTTCCGAAGCTGGCACGAGGTGACCAATACCATTGCCGACTTTGAGCGCACGCTGGCACCGGCCATTTCCAATGTACCCGCCCGGTCCCGCATGGCCAATATGCCCAGACCGCCGGCAACGGACATGACATCGAATAGCGCGGTTCAGGTGAAAAGGTTCTGGCGCATGCCGGATGACAAATATGACCGCAACGTCGGGCGCGGTCCTGACACCGCCATCAACGGTGGTTGTTTCCGGGAAGGACGGTTCTGGTTGCTGGTTCTGAACGGACCGCACAAGGCCGCCATCTTCGCGGTGGACCTCAACACTTTTGAAACCGAAACCATCGAGGTGCCGCCGGATAAAATCGACCCGGGGTGCAGATTTGAGGTGCTGGGTGATTTCCTTTACTACTGCCAAGGAGGCCAGATCAGCCGCTATGCCCTGCACGCGAAGACGTGGGAGGACTTGGACATTCCGCTGCCAAGCATGGTTCCCGCGGCGCCCGGAGAGCAGGCCATGCATGGGTCAGAGCGCATCCGCCTGAGTTTGGCGCGAGGGCGTCTGTTCGTCACCACCCGGAGCAGCGTCATTTTGGAACTGGCCGAGGACGGCAAAAAAGTGCGGATCCTGGCCAGCAGCCGGCGGCGACCGCCGCAGAACATTCTGGATACGCTGGATGGTTATGACTGTCCCCCAATAATCCCGGGCCCAAATCAAACGCTGCGCACCGTGATCCGGGGCAAGGTCTATACGCTCGATGAAAGCAAAAACGAATGGACGGAATCCGCCACGATACCTCCGTTGCAACATGTCATAACGGTTGACGTTTTTGACGAAGGATGTCTTTTAAAACAGGAGACCGCCGATTCCAAAATACTCTGGTGGCGGCTGGCGAATGACAAAGACTCGCTTGAGCTTTTGCTGACTGAACCGGCGTCATACCGGGAAATGGCCTTAACCGGGAAACCGCGTCAGCGGCCAGGGGTTTACGGGGCCATTTCCGTGGAGCCGGGTCGTTGGGTTCATCCCCAAAACGTTCCGCTGTTCGACGCCCCTTTTTGCCTGGAAGGAGACAGCCTGTGGTTTTTTGCGAACGGTTTGAAGCTGGTCGGCTATTCCCCCGCCAAGGTCGAAGTGGAACAACAAGATGGCAGCGATGCGCTGCTCTTGAAATTTGAAATGAATGCGTTCGAAGCCAGGCCGAAGCCCCTGCAATTTGTGGGGATTAATGAACTGGATCTTTCTGAACTGGCCCGGCGGCTGGATGCGATCGGGAGCGGGGGGAGCCGCCGGCCGACGACGCAAGGTTTCCTGGCTGAATACCGGCTCGGTCCGGCCGTATATCGGACAATTTCTGAAGGGTTGTTTCAGGCAACACCCAAGGGGTTGATCGTTGCCTGCAAGAACGTCCCGGGATTCTGGCTGATTCCGAAAGACGATTCGCAGGTGCAACCAGATGGGGCCCGTGAACAGGTCCAACATTTGGATCCGAACGCTTCCCTGGTGAGCGCGGCTGAAGCCGGAGACCTCGTCGGCGTCAAAAATGCGCTCGCCCAAGGAGCCGCAGTGGAGGCGCGTAATCCGCGTGGCTGGACGGCGCTGATGCTGGCGGCGAAACGCGGCGACTTGCCGGCCGTCAACTGCCTGATCGAAAAGGGCGCGGATGCAAATGCGAAGTCAACGCAGGAATATGGCAACACGGTTTTATGCTTTGCGGCGATGGGCAATAATCCGGAGGTTGTGAACGCGCTGCTGGATCACGGAGCAGAGTTGAACGCGCGCAGCGGCCGGGGTGCCAGCACCGCCTTCTATTATGCCGCATCCAATGGCAAGCAGGCGGCGGCAGCGGCGTTGCTTGCCAGAGGCGCGGACGTCAATGAGTTTGGCAGCACCGCCGAGTTCGATGGAAGGGCTTATACACCGCTCATGGGCGCGGCCTGCACGGGCTACCCGGAGCTTGTCGAATTGCTGCTGGCAAAAGGGGCGCAACTCGAAAAAAAGAACAACTTCGCCGCCACGGCCTTGATGGAAGCGGCCAAATATCCCTATGTGGCCACGGTAAAACTCCTGATCGAAAAAGGCGCCAATGTGAATGCCGCAACTCCAGACGGGTATACGGCGTTGATTTATGCAGCTTATAACGGGCGGATGGAAAATATCGAAGCGCTGCTGGCGGCCGGAGCAAATCCCAACGCCACGGCCACGGGTTCAGATGACAAGCCACGCACTGCCGAAGCGCTGGCGCGCCGGCAGCACCACCCGGAAGCGGCCGACCTCATATTGGAAGCCCAAGCTCAGGCCAAGGCAGCAGGCCAGACCTCAAAACCTGCGCCGGATACCCGATAGGGGTGCGCCACGCAGATGAAACTTCGGGTGGTCATGGCTGCCCAGTAGTCCTATTTGGCAATGAAATTGGCAAGAAATGTCGGAACTCGTTACAAAATCGCCCGGCCATGAGTAAAGGCCTTTGTTTACGGGGATTTAAAACGTGCCGATGAATTTTGTTGTCGGGGTTCTTTCCATTTTAGGCTAAATGATGTGATTTATGAATTTTGTGAATAGCGGATTTAAATACATTGTTGATAAAGCATTGCGATTGATTTCAACGCTGAATTCTTCCTTGGCATCAGGGGTGCTTGATTTATCTGGCAATTTATCAGATTGGAAATTATGAAAATCAAAAACATCCTCGCAGTCGCGGTGCTGGTCGGGCTCGGAGTGTCCGCCCAAGCGGTCACCATCACGTTTCTTGAAAACGGAGCCAACACCACGGTGGGCTCCAGCAGCACGTTCACTGAAAGTGGCGCTTCGCTGACGGCTTATGCCTCCCCGGGCCAAACGCTTTACGCCAAGAGCCAGGGTGCCGGGGAAACCGGTCTGGGCATCAACAGCGATCCGACGGGCGACCATGAAATCTATGGTTCCACGTTCATCCAGCTCCTCTCCAGCCAGAGTTCATTTGCCGTCACCTCGGTCACGCTCGGCAGCACGACGGGCGGCGAAGTTGCGAGCATCTATTATTCGACGGTGCTGGGAGTTCTGGGCACCTTGATCGGCTCGACCACCTCTGACAGCACGATTTTGATCAACAGCATTTACCAGAATGGCTACATCGGCATTGCGGCTTCGGGTCCCACGGCTGCCAATGTTCTGCTTGGACCGGTGACCGGCACGGTTCCGGACGGTGGCACGACGGTGGCGATGCTCGGCCTCGGCCTGACGGCGGTCGGTCTGCTCCGCCGCAAGCTGGCTGCTTGAGCTAAACTGAATTCATCAACCAACGGGCAAGGATTTTGATCCTTGCCCGTTTTGCTTTTTGCGGATGGCCCGGCATTCCGGGTGGAACTGGCGACTGGAAAGTCGCCTGAACCGGCAGGTTGGAAAACCTGCCCTACGTGCCGGGGCGGTGCCCGGCGGAAAACGGGGTCTGGTGGGGTTTTTTGGGTGGTGCGGCGGCGTAGTCAAGTAAAAAGTTTGCGTCTAATCGGGGCCGATTGGACGCAAACTTAATACTGGTTTTAAAAATGGACGGAGGTTAAATGGGTAACGGTAGGAAGGGGCCGTGAAAATGGCCAAGGGGCGTTCTTTGACATTGCTGGCACAGGGCCACCATGGGGGCGGTGAGGTGCTGGGAGCCGGGCTGAAATTGAAGATCGGGCGGCAGGATGCCGCCCGAACTCGCAGGCAAGATGCTGCTTTGAGAAAACTTGTTAGCCAAGCAAAGGCGGGTTGAGAAACGGCGCTGTTTGGTGTTCGCGAAAGGAGGTTGGGAGTGCTTTTGAAGAAGCAAGCCCCACCTCTCCCCAGCCCTCTCCCCCGTTGCACGGCG
>JARLJW010000105.1 GCA_031290985.1 Verrucomicrobiia bacterium
CCGGCGGGCAATGCGTTCGGCGACCACCGCTTTTATCGTCCGGCCGATTCGGCGCGCGAGCACCGAATCGGGCACCTTCCCAAGCTGTTTGACTTCGGGTGCTGTCCAAGCGATGTCCTCGCGGTCAGGTTTTCTGCTATCGTAATGAACATGTAGGAGCGACTCGGCAAGCCTTCCAGGAACAGCGAAACAACCTTAATTGTGAGCAGACATTAAGAGACGAAGACACTGCTAATATTTAGCAAACTCTAATTGCATTTAGCAGACTTGAATTGTCATGGACACAATGGTCTGTCTATGTGGCTTGTTCACGGGCTCGACGGTCACACTCTTGGCCAGATTGCGCCGTTTGTCCACATTGGGAAAAACAGCAGTTTTCAACTCGAAAGCTTCAAAAGTAGCGGCTGAATGCAGATTTATGGAATTTTTACGCATTCCTGTGGACTTTTGAAAACTTCCTGCCCACTTCTGAAAATTCCTATCCTCTTCTGAAAACCACAATCGCCCAGCAACCCCGCGTCGTTCGCCGTGTGATGCGGCGCGCGGAACGGCCGTTGCGTCACCAGCGCCTGCCCCGGTTTCATCAGGCCCACGATGTTGTGGATCTTCGTCGTCTCCAACGCTTCACCCGCCACGTAGCCTTTAATCCAGTTCCAACGCGAGCCGGCGCTTCAGATCTTCCGCGTGTGCCCGCAACGCCTTGAGCCTGGCCTCGCTTGGTGAAATTGAGAACCATGCATCCGCCTCTTCGTCTGTTGCGAGTTCAAGATAATTGTCCTGAATATCACGCGGGGAATTCCCGCTTTCCAATGAAGTTTTCTTGATGTCACCGGTTTGGGCAACACGGTACGTAATGAAGCTATTCCGGAAACGGTTCGCCCCAGCCTTGATTTTGAGCCTTTTCGCAACGCGATCCCAGGCCTGAAATATCGATTGCGGCGTCGACCATCTCCAGCAGATTCTTATTGTCAAGCCATCGAACGGTTCCAGCCACTTCCTGAGGTTCGGCGGAATGGGAATGATGCGGCGTCGCTTGGACTTGGTGATCCTTCGCGGTAAAATAATGTAGCCCTTTTTCAATGAAACAGTCACATAGTCCATTTCACAAATCTCTTCCGTGCGAACGCCGCTGAAGGCCTTAATCGCCATACCCGGCACCATACGCACTGGCGCCACATTCAAGAGATCGTCCATCTGGTCAGGAAGAAAGATTTCGTTATCCTTCTTGATTTCATGGACACGCGTAGTGCCAGCAGCCTCGGTCCCGAGGTCTTTCGGCAAGTAACCATTTTTCCGGGCGTAATTGAAAAGCTCAACGATTGCGTTTCGGTAATTGTTTCGCGTTTTCCCGGCTATGCCTTGGCCTTTCTTGGTTCGCGCCAACGACTTCAAACCGCGGAGCCAGCCATCGATTTGTGAGCCTGTGATATTGTCGATGTATCCTGGGTATGAAACGGCAAACCGGCCCAAACGAACTTCCAAATCGCGAAGATGATATTCACCTCTTTTGTCAGCTTCGAGATCCGCGATCATCTTTTTAACCAGGTCTGGGACCTTAATTTTCTTGAGGCCCTTCTGCGCATATTTTTGGTAAAATCGCCCCACCTCCCTGAGATCGGCATTTTTTACGATGCGCTTGGTGTCGGCGTATTCACGGGTTGCTGCGTCCAAAGCAACTTTCAATTTCTTGATATTTTGCAGCGCAGCGAGATAAATTCTCCGATCCTGACCAGTCAAGGCCAAGGCTTCCATATCGCCATTCGCCAACTTGATCGCGATGGCGTTGGCCCAAGTTTTTGCGTTTCGGAACGTGCGCTTGCGATCCCGGCATCGTGTGCCGTGCAGCGAATAGTCGACAATCCACGAATGGTACCAAGTGCGATTAACTTTCTGCGGGCTGAAGCGGATCGTTACCACGACGGAGTCGACCCTGACAAGCACAGGGGCCCGCTTTGCGGGCTTCCGGTTGGATTGCTTTCCCTTGTTTGCCGAGCGTGCCATAAACGCCACTATTTGGCACTAAAACGGCACTAAAAATCAAGAAAATAGATTTAACCCTCGATTTTATTGGAGCGGGTGAAGGGAATCGAACCCTCGTCTCAGCCTTGGGAAGGCCACATTCTACCATTGAACCACACCCGCCTGCACCGTATGCAACTGTTTCTACCAGACTGCCGGGGCACTGGCAACCGCTTTAAATTTTAAGTCTCAGGGCACGGCTTCCAGAGTGCCGATCGCGGCGCACAACTTGGTGCGGATCGCCGCCTGGCGTTCGGGCGCGAGGAGTTTCTGGCCGTCCAGTTCGCACACGTAAAAGCTGTCGATGGCCGCGCCGCGTTCGGTGACGATGCGCGCGGCGGAGATGTCCAGCGCCAGTTCGGCAAAGGTTTCGGAGATGGCGTAGAGCAGGCCCAGCCGGTCCTCGGTCTCGATCTCAATCAAGGTGCGCAGTTCGGACGCCTCGTTGTCGAACCGCACCCGGGTCTCCATGCGCTCGCCGGCGTACGCTTGATACGCCGTGCGGCCCCCCCGCTGGCGCTCGATGAGCACATGCAGGTCCACCCCGTCGCCGGTGAGGACCTTGGCCAGCAGGGCGTCGAACTTTTCATGCTGCTCGCGCGTGGCGAGCCCGCCGGTGCGCGCGTCGTTCACAAAAAACTCGTCCAGCACGATGCCGTCGGTGCGCGTGAAAATCTGGGCGCTCAAGATGTTCAGCCCGGCGGCGCTGAACGTGCCGGCGATCTTGCCGAACAGGCCCGCGCGGTCCCAGGTGCAGATCTTGACGAGGTTGTAGCCGCGGTCGCGTTCATCGCGCCATTGGATGATGGGCGTGAGCGTGCCCTCATCCTCCAGCACCTGCCGCTGGATGAAGCGATGCACCACCTCGACGTCCGCGTGGATCTCCTCGGCCAGATGGATCTGGAAATAGCGCGGGGGCAGCGACCGGAAATGCACGGCCAGCTCCTCGTCGCCGACGGTGGCGGCCGCCAGCCGGCGGACTTCCTTGAGCAACGTCTCGCGCTGCTCCTTTTCGGCGCGGACAAACTCGGTGCCGCCGGTCAGGACCGTCATGGCGCGGGAATGCAACTGCCAGAGCAGGGAATCCTTGAAGCCGTTCCAGAGCTTGTCGCTCGTGCCCTGCGAATCGGCAAAGGTGAGCAGCGTCAGCAGGTTGAGGTTTTCCGCCGTGCCGATCTGCCGCGCGAAATTTTTGATGACCATGGGGTCGTCCAGGTCCCGCCGCTGCGAGACGTTGGCCATGAGCAGATGCTGTTCGACGAGCAACTGCAGGATGCCGGTCCCCGGACCGTCCAGTTGCAGCCGTTTCGCGGCGCGCATGGCCATGATGGCGCTGGCATCGGCATGTTTGCCCTGGTCATGCCCGGCCGCCTTGCCGACATCATGCAGCAGGAGCGCGAGGTAGAGCACGCCGGGCCGTTCGAGGCCCTGCAGCAGCGGCGCGTAATGCTGGTAGGGCTGGTCCTTGGCCTCCCAGATCTTGTCGAGCTGCTCGAGGCAGACCAGGGTGTGCTCGTCGGCGGCGTATTGATGATAAAACTCGTGCTGCACGAGGCAGGTCAGCTTGCCGAATTCGGGGATGTATTTGCCCAGCAAGTTCACCTCGTGCATGGCGCGCAGCGTGGAGGCCACCTCGCCGCGGCGCTCCAGAATGGTCAGGAACGTTTCGCGCACATGCTCATCATTCAAAAAGTCCCGGTCCACGAGCGAGAGCTGGCTGCGGATGAGCTGCGCTAGATCGGGATGCAGGTCCAGCTGCCGCTGCTGGGCGTGCAAGAAGACGCGCATGAGCCGGCGGGGCGAATCCCGGAAAATGCGGTTGTTCGCGGCGCGGATCTCGCCGCCCACGAAGATAAACCCGTCCACCGGCTCCGGGAGCTTGCGCGGTTTGGCCCCGGTCACCAGGCGGCGGAGCCGGGCGAGCCGGCCCGTCTGCCGGGGCGAGACGAGCGCCATGCGCTGTTCCAGCGTGCGGGTGGTAAGGAAGACATTCCGCATGTGCGTGTAGAGGTCGCGCATGAATTTCTCGATGCGCTTGCTGGGGGAACGGTCGCTGTAACCCAGGTTGGTCGCCACGGCGGGCTGGATGTTTTTCCCCAGCACATCCACCGGGCGGTTGGTGTGGTAATGCAGCTCCGACCGCACGCGCAGCAGGAAATCATACGCCGCCTCCAGCTGCTTGCGTTCGGCGGGCGTCACGAACTCGCGCTCCTGGAGGTCGCGCAGCGAACGGGTGCGGTATTTGAAAAAGGACATCCACAGCAGGTTTTGAAAATCGCGCAGGCCGCCGCAGCCGTTCTTGATGTTCGGCTCCTGCATGCAGGCGGAGTTGCCGTGCTTGGTGCGGCGCGAGGTCTGGTCCTCGATGCGCGCCGCGATGTATTTGTCCTCATACCCGACGACGCACCCGGCCACGACCGCCTTCTGGTATTTTTTGAACAGCGCGTCATTGCCGGTGACCAGCCGCGATTCGATGAGCGAGGTCTTGGACTGCATGTCCGTGTTGGCGACCTTGATGCAATCGTCCACGTTGCGGACGGAGTAGCCGACCTTCAGCCCGATGTCCCAGAGCGGATACAGCACGCCATCGATCAAGCGGGCGAGGTGCGGCAGGGGCTTGCCGGCCACGACCTGGTTCTCGTGCAGGAACATGAAATCGATGTCGCTGTGCGGGTTCAGCTCCGCCCGGCCATAGCCGCCGATGGCCACCAAGGCGATCGGGGGGAACTCCTTCTGGGCCTGGAGTGAAAGCGTGCTGACCGCCGTGTCCCAAAAATGCTTGAGCAGCACATCCAGAATGCCCGCGCGGCCCCGGCAGACCGTGATCCCCTCCGCGCCGGCGCGGTGCAGCAGTTTGAGCCGGTGGGTTTCGACCTTGAGAAAATTTTTGTAGCGCGCGAGCTTTTCCGCCGGGGTGGCGTTCGGCGCAAAGGTCAGCCGCGCGGCGGCGGCGGCCTCGATTTTTTTCAGGAGATCCTGCACGGGCGCAAAAGTTAGTGCTTTGTGCGGGTTGCCGCCAGCGAAACCTTGTCGCCGGACCGGTGTTGGTTAAACTTGCCCGACAATGCCAGAAGTCCCCGACCCGGATGCCACCCTGATGCTGCGCGTAAAGCGCGGCGACCGCGCGGCATTTGCGGAACTGGTGGAGAAGTACAAGCAGCCGGTGATGAATTTCGTCTTCCGGACCCTCCGGGACGAGACCGAGGCCGAGGATCTGGCGCAGAATGTCTTCCTGCAGGTCTATAAATCCCGCGCCCGATATGAGCGGACCGCCAAGTTTTCCACCTGGCTGTTCACCATCGCCCGGAACCTGTGCCTGAACGAGATACGCCGCCGCTCGCGCCACCCCGCCGAGTCCCTGGAGGAAACCCATGCGGAGCATGAAGACCAGCCGTCGCGGCAATACGAGGATAAAAAGGTCTCCCTGCCCACGGACGATCTGTTGCAGGGCGAACTGGCCCGGAAGATCGAGGAGGCGCTGGCGGAACTGCCGGAGAACCAGCGCACCGCCATCCTGCTCTGCCGCCAGGACGAATTGAGCTACGAGGAGATCGCGGTGATCCTGGACTGCTCGCTGTCGGCAACGAAATCGCTCATCCACCGCGGGCGCGAGACGTTGAAGGAGAAGTTGAAGCCGTATTTGCAGACGGGTGAGTGGGAGCCGTGAAAATCCGGTTGCTATAGCAAGTTCTTGGCAAGATGGGCACAGTCAGGGCGCGTCACTTCTACGTGCCGTCGCGGTGAATCAGCACGCGTTCGTTAGCAATCGCGGCGGGCGGAGGACTGCCCGCCCTGCCTGCCGCCGTGCCAATATTAAGTTTAACTGCGATAAAGGGATTTCCAATTCCTGGCGTTTCAGATTTCGAGCAGCAACCCTGAGGCATGGTTCAAATTTCAGTCGCCATTGGATTTTACCGTATCCCACAAGAGCAACGTCTTTCCACCCGGCCCCGGGCCGTTGCCAACATTGATGTACTGGGCAAATTGCATGGTGGTCACGAAGTCAGCGTGACCATCGAGTGCCAGGGCGTTGCCTCCGTGTTTGCTGTGCAACGTCCCGATGCCTTCGCCGCCAGTGGTCGGGTCACTGGAGCCGTCGTTGTATTCCTGAGTGTTGCCGGTGATCAACAGTTCATTCGGCTCCCAAAGCAGATAACACATCGGGCTCCAGACGGCGGTCATTTTGATCGGGCCGCCAATATTGGGCGGGTTGGCGGTGCCGCCGGGGAAACCCGTCACCGCGCCGTCCATAAGATAGGTGGAAAGTTTGTTGAGCCGGGCTGGATAATTCTTTCCGGCGATGGTCACCGTGGTTCCCGGAGCGGCAAGAAAAGTCAGGCTCGTGATGTCCACCGGGCAGAGGAAGGTGTTTGGGTTGTTGACATATTTATACCACAGCCCCGTTCCGTAGGCGGCGGCGGTCTTGTTGTACCAAGGTGTGCTGGAATCGTAAGGATTCGGAATAGCTCCAGGCTGAACGGTGTTGGCAGACCAGTAGAGCCAGCCCGCTGGCGCACTGCCCAAGGTGTTGCCGTCCCAGTTGGGATAGGCCAGATGATCGCTAAAATCATCCACGTACATGCGGTTGGCCATGCCCATTTGCTTCAAATTATTCACGCAGCGTATGTTTTGCGCTTTGGCCTTGGCCTTGGCCAGCGCCGGGAGCAGCATGGCGGCCAGGATCGCGATGATGGCGATGACCACGAGCAATTCGATCAAGGTAAAGCCGGAGGCGCGGGTGGAATTTTTTTTCATACGTGGTCAGGGTGGCACCGGGGAAGCAGGCATCATTCTGAAACGGCCACGCTTGCCGGTGAGGTTCTTATCGGGTTTCAAACCGACACTAATGTAGAAAGGGCAGGCTGTAAAGGATCCCGGCCTCACCAGTTTGTTCTACCCGACCCCGGCTGCGTCACCCGATGGGCTGCTGCTGGGTGAGGCAGTGCAGCGAGCCGAAGCCCCAGACGAGGTCCACGGCGTGGATGCCCATGACGGGGCGGTCCTGGAACAGTTCGCCAAGGATGCCGAGGGCGACGCGGTCGTTGGGGTCGTTGAAGGTGGGCACGATGACCCCGGCATTGCAGATGTAGAAATTGGCGTAGCTGGCGGGCAAGCGCACGCCGTCGAAATACAGCGGCGAGGGCATGGGCAGCTCCACGACTTCCGGCTTGGAGCCGTCTTCGAGGCGGAGGTCCTTGATGCGGTCCCAGTTTTTTTCCAGCGGGCGATGGTTGATGTCCTTGGCGTTGCGCTCGCGGACAAGCACCAGCGTCCGGCGGTTCACAAACCGGCAGATGTCGTCGATGTGGCCGTGGGTGTCATCGCCGACCGGGCCTTCGCGGAGCCAGAAGATGTTGGTGACCCCAAGATAATTTTTCAGCGTGCCTTCGATCTGCCGTTTGCCGAGACCGGGGTTGCGGACCTGGACCTTGGGGTCGAGATAGCACTGTTCGGTGGAAATGAGCGTGCCGCGGCCGTTCAATTCCATGCCGCCGCCCTCGATGACGAACGGTTTACCGTTGTGCTCCGCCTGGAAAAGCTTTTTACCGAGCAGTTTGGCGGCGGTCTGGGGCACCGTGGTGTCCTTGCGCCAGTTGTCGTATTTGGCCCAGCCGTTGAAATGGAAATGGACGATGGCGGTCTCAGCCTTGCGTTTTACAAAGATCGGCCCGGTATCGCGGGTCCAGCCGCGGTTCGTGGGGTGCGTGACGAACCGGACCTGGCGCAGGTTCACGCCGACATGCCGGAACACGCGCCGCGCCAGCGCCTCGTCCTGCGGGTGCCGGATGATGAGGTTGAGCTTTTCGCCGGCGGAGATTTTTCGCGCCATCTCGCCATAGACCCAGGGGATGACCTCGAATTTGCCCGGCCAGTCGCTGGCATTATGCGGCCAGCCCAGCCAGGTGGCCGCGTGCGGCTCCCATTCGGCCGGCATGGTGTAGCCAAGTTCGGCGGGCGTGGGCGCGGATTTCTTTTCGGTCGGCATAAATAAATGACGGGCGCAGCATAGACGGTTTCAGGAAAATCCTGAATCAAATTTCTTCGCGCAAAAAATCTTCGTAAAAACGAAAAAATTTGTGGAATAATATTACGAATGGACGATATTAGCTGTGGAAGCACTGAAGATTCAGCAGGACTTGGTCGTCATGAAAGCGAACTTCAATCAGACTGGAACGGGTGTCAAAAGGGCGGTCATCTTTACCGCCGGGTGCTTCTGCATACTTAACTTTCCCATATCCGGTGGCGCGGAACCGGTCAAATCCTCGGTGGAACCGGTCGTGGTGATGCTCCAGCCCGGCGTGACCGGCGGCGAAATCCAGGACGCGCTCGATTCCTTGCCCGAAAGCGGCGGCGAAGTGGTTTTGCCGCCAGGAACCCTTTTAGTCCGCCAGCCCATCGTGTTGCGCCGCGATTTTCAGACCTTGCGCGGTTCCGGCGCGGCCACCGTACTGCGGCTGGCGGATGACGCTAACTGCCCGGTCCTCATCCTGGGCGAACCGGTCAACAATCCCAGGCAGATGGTGCGCGGACTCTGCGTGCGCGACCTGTTCATCGACGGCAACCGCGCCCAGCAGCAGCGCGAACTATGGCGGTTTGCCGGCGAAGGCAATGAGATCCGCAACAATGGCATCACCATCCAGGGCGTGACCGATTCGCTGGTTCGCAACGTCACCACCGCCCGGTGCCGTTCCGGCGGGCTGGTCACCACGCGCAATGTGCGGGGCCTGACGGTGCGCGGGCTGGAATCCTTTGATAATCAATTCGACGGCCTGGCCTGTTACGAGACCGAGGACTGCCTGTTTGCGGATTTGAACCTGCACAACAATCCCGGCGCGGGCATCTCGCTCGACCTTGCCTTCAATCATAATGTGGTCAGCAATGCCGTCCTGAACGCGAACGACCTGGGCGTCTTCATGCGCTCCAGCCGCGACAACCAGTTTCACAATGTCTCCATCCAGAACAGCCATCATAACGGCGTGTTCATGGCCCATGCCGTGATGGAAACGGCGCGCGGAATGCAACCGGCGCCGAAAACGGAATGCACGTACAACTCCTTCACCAACCTGAGCGCCATCAATTGCGGCGGCGCGGCTTTCCGCGTAAATGACTACACCTGCACCAACAACACCCTCATCCGCGCGAAGTTTGACGGGCTCCATGGCGGGGTCTCCGAGGTGCAGCCCGATCTGGTGATGGTGCGGTGATTGGCGGGTTTCGGTCCGGTGCGCGCTCCGAAATGGCCGGGCTTCAAGGCGGCATCCGCAAAACCCGCGACCTCATGCGGCGGGAATTCCGATCCAACCAAATTACCGCCACCTTCCAAGCTGCGGGGCAGTATCGGGATGTACCCTGATGGCTTGCGGCGCATCCTGACACTGCCCCCGACGAACACTGATGCCGGGTTTGGAGTTCCGCCTTTAGGGGGCTCGGGCTGGTGAACGCCCCGAACCGCCTAAAGGCGGAACTCCGAACAAGGACAATGTCCCGCTGCACCCCGATGGCTTGGTGCAGGGAAAAAGAAGGTGGACAGTCATTTACGCCGGGAATAGAGTCCGCTCATGCATCCAGACCGGGCACAAAACCCGCCCCCGATTATACTTCCCGCCGCGTTTTTTAGATGAAGGCGTTCATCCGCAGCCTGCCCGCGCCGGCAGAATTTGTTCTCGTTCTGCTTCTCGGCTTTGGCTTGGGCATCGCTTTCCAAGCCTGGGCCATTACGCATCAAGCGATGATCGTGGCAACCGACAGCTTGATGACCTGGGACACAGTGCTTAAACTGGTCGAGCTGGGCGCCATTTTGTGGATTGGCCGGATCCGCGGCTGGTCGGTTGCCACTTTTGGGTGGCGAATTTCCTGGAAAGGAACCGCGGGCGGCATTCTCTTGTTTATCGTAGTAACGCTGGCCAAAATTCTTGTGGGGATTTCATTGGCTCGCCTCCACCCGCAGCCACCGGGATTTGTCATCGCCGGACTGACGCTGCCGGTGATTATTCTGGTGTCCGTCATCAACCCGTTTTTTGAAGAGCTGTTGGAGGCGGGCTATTTCTTTCATTTCCTGAAACGACACGGGATGTGGCTGGTCGTCTTGGCGGGCGGCCTGTTCCGGGGGATGTTGCATCTGTATCAGGGGATCAACGGGGCGACGGCCATCTTTGCGGGCGGCGTGATCATCAGCCTGACCTATTGGCGCTGGCGGCAACTTTGGCCGCTGGTAGTCGCGCATGTGCTGGACGATTTCATTGGCCTGTTATCCCTGCGTCATGCCGCCAGCGGTTCCCGCTTCTGAAAGCGGGTTCAACCGAATGGCATCCATGCTTCAAAGATGCATCCGCAAAACCCGCGAGGTCATGGACTGCGGTGGCAAGGCGGCAGCCGCGACACCGCTTTCGCGCGGGCCGAAAACGTGCAAATCACCAAAACCCCGGTGCGTACAACCACGCGGTTTTAAACGTCTAAAATCCCCGCTTCCGGAGTGCGCCTGCCCGTGCGGCTCGCACTCCCCGGCCGCAGCAACTTTCGCGAACCGTGCCGCCGGACATTTACGGTTATTTCCCAATTTTTGAGTTGTCTCATTACCTGTCGAGATCCGGCCTTTGCCGGCCCTGCGCGAACCCGTCATTTCGTCTCGGGCCCGCCCATCCTCCTACTCTATCCTCGCTTGACCGCACGTCACCCGCCGCCCGCCGCTTTGACGAGCCCCCTGAGCCCCTCCAGCGCCTGCGTGGCCGTCACTTCCTTGAACGTCGCGCGATCCCACGGATTCAGCATCTTTTTGACCTCCACCCCCGCCACCGAGGCGAGCGCGATATAAACGGTGCCAACCGGTTTCTCCGCCGTGCCGCCGCCCGGCCCGGCGATGCCCGTGACGGCGATGGCAAAGTCAGCGCCAAATTTTTCCCGCGCTCCCAGGGTCATTTCGCGGGCGACTTCCTCGCTGACCGCGCCGTATTGTTCCAACGTTTTTGCACGGACGCCGATGAGTTTTTCCTTCGCCGAATTGGCGTAGCTCACCACGCCGCCGAGCAGGACGGCCGATGCGCCCGGCACATTGGTGAGGCGATGCGCGATGTTGCCGCCGGTGCAGGATTCCGCGAGCGCCAGCGTCTGTTTCCGCTCCGTCAGCAACCGCACGATGACGTTTTCGATCTCGTCATCGTCATAGCCAAAAATGTGCGCGCCGAGGAGGCGTTGCACGATGGCCTCGCCCTCGCCGACGATTTGCGCCGCGCCGGGGCCGGCGGCGGTCAGGCGGACATCCACGGACCAGGGGCGGGCACAGTAGCCGACTTCCAGGCCGCGCGGAACGAGCGGTTTTAACGAATCTTCAATGGCCTCCTGCACGCGCGATTCGCCCACGCCCACGCTCCGCAGCGTGCGGCAGACGAATGTTTCATCCGCAAACTCCTTTTTCAGCAATGGCACGATGGAATTATCGAACATCGGCCGCAATTCCCGCGGCGGCCCGGGCAGCATGATAAGCCATTTTTTAGAAATAGTTTTGCCCCCGCCTTGGATGTTCGGCTTTGAATGTTGAGCGTTGAATGTTGCCTGTTCCCCCAATTCCGCACTCCGCACTCCGCACTCCGCATTGACTTCCATCGCCAGCCCCGGCGCCGTCCCGAACTGGTTGATGAAGACGAGCGCGCCTTCGGGCACGAAGGTTTCCACGCTGGTGCCGGCCGGACGTGTCCGGTTGCGCCGGGCAAAATAGCCTTCGATGTGCGCGAGGACATCCTTGTTTTCAACCAATTTTTTGCCGAGCAGGGCGGCGATGAGTTCGCGGGTGATATCGTCGGAAGTCGGGCCGAGTCCGCCGGTGGTGATGACCAGGTCAGCACGGCCCAGCGCCTCGCGCACGGCGGTCTGGATGTCGCCGCCGGTGTCGGCCACGGCGACCTGGCGCGAGACGACATGACCCAGGTCGGCCAGACGGCGGCACAACCATTGTTGATGCGTGTTCAGGACGCGCCCCAGCATGAGTTCGCTGCCCGTATTGACGATTTCGACGATCATAAAGCTGGAAAGAGGGAACCACGAAATACGCGAAACACACGAAAAATATTTTTGGGAATCACATCCTTATGCGCGAGAATCACCCGCTTTCAGTGGAACCAGGTAGGACGCGTCGCTCCTGCCAGTCCGGCTCGGACCGCGCGCCGCCTATTGCCAACCGGAGCATTCTGGTTCACCACGACGGCGCGCGCGGAGTGACGCGCCCTGCCCGCAGCCGGCAGTGCCAAGGCTATGTTAATTTGCTTCTCAAACCTCCCTGACCACGCCCCAATACACATCCAGCCGTTTGCCAAGGTAAAGTTTGACGGCTTTGACCAGCACGGCGGCCTCGAGTTTCTGCCCGCAGGCGATGATGTCCTTGAGTTCCATGCCGGGGTTGATGGCAAACGAGCCTTGCGCGATGATCGGGCCCTCGTCCAGCCGCATGGAGACGAAATGCGCGGTGACCCCGGCGATCTTCACGCCGCTTTCATACGCCTGCCGGTAGGCCTGCGGGCCGGGAAAGCTCGGCAGCAGCGAGGGGTGGATGTTGATGATCTTGTTCTTGTGCCGCCAGACGAAGTTCGGCGAGAGAATTTTCATGAACCGCGCGAGCACGATGAAATCAATCTGGTGTTCCTCCAGCACCTTGAGCGCTGCGTTCTCGGATTTGGCGCGGTCCTGCCAGTCCAGGTGAAAGAACGGCAGCCGGGCTTTTTTTGCCCGGGGCGCAAAGTCGGCGTAATTGCCGATGACCAGCGCGGGGTCGGCGCTCAGCCCGGCCTGCAGCAGGGCGTCGTAGCAGTGGGTCTCCTTCGTGACCATCAGGGCGAAGCGCTGGCGGCGGCGCGGGTCGGTGAGGCGGAACTTGATCTCCATGCCGAGCGAGCGGCCCAGGGCGTCCAACCCGGAGCGGAGCTGGTCCGGCTTGAGGACGCCCCGCTTCCAGGAGGCCTGCAGGGTCATGCTAAACTGCCCCCGGGTGACCTGTTCCTCCAGGGCCTCGATGTTGGCGTGCTGCTCGAACAGAAAGTTGGTTACGCGGGCGATGACCCCGGTCTTGTCCCGGCCAATGACCGTGATGGTGGCAAAGAGCTTCATTTGACCCCACGAATAAACACGAATTTGAGTAAAATCAAAGGATTTTACGCGGTTTCGGGGCCGGCTGGCCGTGGCGCAGCAGATAAACAGTCAGTTTACATTGTCATTTGTTTGATTTTCTGCAACTTTTCGCGGCTCAAGTTGTTAAATCTGGACTAAAAATGGCGTTTAGCTCGGTTAAAAATCTAGTGGCGACAGTCGCGGAAGCGTCGCCGGCGCAGTTCGACGACTGGCGCCGGTCTTGGCGCGCCGCCGCCGATGCCGGTTCCACGGAGCCGCTGCTGACCTTTGTCGCGCGGGAGCGGGGCGTGGCCGAGGATGTTTTCCTCCAACGCCTGGCGGCCGCGCTCGGCTGGCCGTATCTCGACCTGGGCAAGCTCACCATCGAGGACGAGGTCCGCAGCAAGATCTCCACGAAGATCGCCTTCCAATATTCCATCCTGCCCACGGCCATCACCAACGGCGTGCTGCAGGTCGCGGCGAGCGACCCTTTTGACGCGGCGCTGGCCAGCGCCGTGCGCTTCGACGCCAAGATGCCGGTCTCGTTCGCGATGGCCACGAAATCGGAGATCGAGAAGGCGTTGAAAAAATATTACGGCGTCGGCGCCGAAACGCTCGATGAAATGGGCGAGACCGACGCGATGGATCTCGACATCGCCATCGACAAGGAAATCACCGAGGGCGACCAGGAGGCGAGCGTCATCAAGTTCGTGAACCAGATCATCTGGGAGGCGTTCAAGAACCGCGCCACGGACATCCATTTCGAGCCGCAGGAGGACGAGCTGCGCATCCGCAACCGCATCGACGGCATCCTGCACCTGATCCCGCTGCCCCCCACGCTGAAGCGCTTTCAATCGGCCATCATCTCCCGCATCAAGGTGATGAGCGGCATGAACATCTCCGAAAAACGCCTGCCGCAGGACGGACGCATCAACGTCCGCATCAAGGGCGAGGAAATCGACATCCGCGTCTCCACCGTGCCGACGGTGTATGGCGAGAGCGTCTCGCTCCGCTTGCTGACCCGCGGGAAAATCTTCCTGAGCCTGGACAAGCTGGGCTTCTCCAAGCTGGAGGAGGACGCCATCCGCGACATCATCATCAAGCCGCACGGCATCTTTCTCGTGACGGGCCCGACGGGTTCCGGCAAGTCCACCTCCCTGTACGCGTTCCTGAGCGCCATCAACTCGGTGCACAAGCGCATCATCACGATCGAGGAACCGGTGGAATACGAATTGAAGGGCATCAACCAGATCGCGGTGCGCTCGGACATCGGGCTGACCTTCGCGATGGGGCTGCGGCATATTTTGCGGCAGGATCCGAATGTGGTGATGGTCGGCGAAATCCGCGACAGCGAAACGGCGGACATCGCCATCCGCGCCTCGCTGACGGGTCACCTGGTGTTCTCCACGCTGCACACGAACGATGCGCCCAGCGCATTCACGCGTCTGACGGACATGGGGATCGAGCCGTTCCTGATCGCCTCGTCGGTGGAGGCCGTGCAGGCGCAGCGGCTCGTCCGCACGATCTGCAAGCACTGCAAGACGGAGCAGAAGGTGGACCGCGACTATCTCCACCGGATCGGTTTTCCCGAGGCGGACATTGAAACGGCAAAGATCTGGCACGGCGCGGGTTGCGAGGAGTGCCGGCATCAGGGCTATCAGGGCCGCAAAGGCATCTATGAGCTGCTCATCGTCACCGAGGCGCTGCGGCCGCTCATCATGAACCGTGCGCCGGCGACGACCATCGCGCAGCGGGCGATCGACGCGGGCATGCGGACCTTGCGCGTGGATGGTTGGAACAAGGTGAAGGAAGGGACCACGACCATCGAGGAAGTGTTGCGCGTGACCCAGATGGAGGAACACCGCGAAACGCTCGCCGCGGCCGACGATCAAACCCAGTTTACGCCGCGTTCATGAAAGCCGCACCGCGTCCTTTGCCAACCTGGCTTGCCTGGGTCTCCTGGATCATCGGCGGCATGTTTCTGCTCAACGCCGTCATCGGACTTTATGTTGGCGTGCTTTTCGTCTGGGGTGGAACGCCGGTTATGTTCCATGATTGGGCAAAGAACAAGGACGTTGGCGCACTGCTTTTCTCGGCGCTTTTCATTTACGGGCCGCTCGTGGGAGGCCTGATTTCATTGTGGATTGGAATGACTCTCGTGCGGCTGCCCGGAAGGAGAAAGCGGGGGGCGGAGGCGCAACTGAACCTGCCGGTTGAACCCGTTGCGGCGCTTCAGCCGGCGAAAGCGAATTGGGATGGCGCAAAGAACAAGCACTGGTCTTCCTGCAACATCCTGCAGATCGCGCCTGATGCCAAGCGGCTCTGGCAGTTCGATGCGAAGGGCGGCGGCTTTGTGCTGGCGCGCGAACAGCGCGTGCCGCACACGGAGATACTGCCGGCGAAGGGCGTGACCAAAAACTGGGCCTCGCTCTGGCAACCGAAGCTGAATGTCGCCTGGCTGCCGCCGGAGAGCGTTTTTCTCCGGATTGTGGAACTGCCGGCGGCGAACGCCGAAGAGACTTTTTCGATGGTCGAGCTGCAGCTCGAAAAGCTCTCGCCCATCCCGGTGACGCAGGTTGTCTGGACGATGCACGTCCTCGGCACGCATCAAAGCGTGGCCAAGGCGGATGGCACCACGGAAAGCCTGCAAACCGTCGTGGTGGTGATCGCGGCGCGGAGCCTGGTGGAGGAATTTTTGGGGCGGCTGGAGCGCGAGGGTTTTCTGGCCGACCGCCTCGAGGTGCCGATGCTGGACCAGTTGGCGGCGATTGTGCCGCAGGAGGACGGGACCTGGTTTTTCCCGATGACCATCGGCGGGCAGAATGCGGCGCTGGTGGCCTGGTGGTATGGCGGCGCGCTGCGCAGCCTGGGCCTGGTCACGCTCCCGGCCGCCGGCGACCGGGCGGCGGAGTTGAAGACCCAGATCTCGCTGCTGGCCATGGCCGGCGAGGTGGAGGGCTGGCTGACGGTGGCGCCGCGGTGGCATCTGGTGGCCGATCCCGTCAATGCGACGGAGTGGGAGAATCTATTGCGCACGGCGCTGGGCGACACGGTGGCGGTCAGCGCCCCGCCCTCGCCCGCGGAACTCGCCGGCCGCACGGCGCGGCGCGTCACGGCGGCGGGCCCGGTCAATCTGCTGCCGGCGGAATTCACCGGGCGGTACCGCCAGCAGTTCGTGGACCGGTTGTGGTTGCGCGGCCTGGCCTACGCGGGCCTCGCGTATGCGGTGTTCCTGGTGTTCTATTTCAGCGCCGCCACGTTCCGCAGCTATCAGGCGGCGACCGTCGAGGGCCAGGTGACGGCGATCAGCAACCAGTACACGAACGTGGTGGAGCTCAAGGCCCGCTATGCGGTGCTGCAGAAGCGGGCGCAGTTGAAATTTGCGGGGCTGGATTGCTGGCAGGTCGTGGCGCAGGAGCTGCCCGCGGGCATCCAGTTGCAACGGCTGAGCCTGGCCGGCGGACAAAAACTCACGCTCAGCGGCACCACGACGCCGGACATGGTCAACACCCTGTTTGATTTCGACACGGCCATGCGCAAATACAAGGTCAAGGATGCGCAGGGCGATGAGCAGCCGTTCTTTGATCCGCAACTGGGCGAGCATGTCAACCCGCGCACCACTGGCAATGTCACAACTTGGAACTGCACCCTGATCCTGGCGCATGCCGAGGAGGAGCAGCCGTGAAAAAATATTTCGATCAGTTGCGCCCCCTGGAACGCCGCCTGGTCATCGGCGTGGGCGTGGTGCTGCTCATTGCGCTGAACTGGGCGTTTGTGTGGCCGCATTTTTCCGAATGGAGCAAGGACACCGTTCGTTACGAGGATGCGCAGCGCAAGCTCAAGCTTTACCAGACCGCCATCGCCCAGAAGCCGGAGCTGGAGAAGGCGGTGCAGAAGTATGAAAGCGAGGGGCAGTTCGTGGCGCTGGAGGACCAGGCGATCAATTTCATGCGGACCATTTCAACGCAGGCATCCCAGAGCGGTTTTGGCATCGAGAACTATTCGCGCACGACGATGCAGACGAACCAATTTTTCGTGGAACAGTTCCAGACCATCACCGTGCATGCGACCGAGGTGCAACTGGTGGATTTTCTATACAAGCTCGGCTCCGGCGGCTCGATGGTCCGGGTGAGCGACCTGGAACTGCAGCCGGATCCGCCGCGCCAGCACCTCGCCGCGAACATCAAGCTCGTGGCCAGCTATCAGAAAAATCCCAAGGCCCCCGCCGCCCCGGCGGCGCCGGCCAAGACCAATTCAACCGCAAAGGCAAAATGAAAACGACCCTCCTTGCACTCCTCGCGGCCTTGGCGGCCCTGCCGCTGCTGGCGCAAACGCCGCCCCCGCCGGTCATCCGCACGCGCCCCCCGCTGTATAACCCCGCCGCCACGCCCTTCGCCGCGCCGGCCGCGCCCGCCGCCGCCGCGCAACCGGAAGAGATGATCGCGCCGGGCATGATTGATTTCACCAGCGCGGACGTTTCCCAGGTGCTCGATGTCTATGCCAAGCTGGTGAACCGCACCATCCTGCGTTCCGCCCTGCCGGACGCGAAGATCATCCTCAAAACCCAGACGCCCCTGACCCGGACGGAGGCCATCGAGGCGTTGCAGGCCGTGCTGGCGATGAACAACATCGCGCTCATCCCCATGGGCGACAAGTTTCTCAAGGTCGTGCAGTCCGACCAGGCGAATTCCGCCGGCGGCGTGCTGGACCGTTCCGGCTCCACCAACCTGCCGGACCTGGGCACTTACGTCACCCACATCGTCCAGTTGAAATATGTCAAGCCCACCCTGATGGTGCCGATCATCCAGCCGTTCGCCAAATTGCAGGGCGGCCTCCAGCCCATCGATGACAACGGCATCATCGTGATGCGCGACTACGCGGAAAACATCAAGCGCATGCTGGAGATGATCGATCAGATCGACGTCAGCGTGCCGGCGGAATACGTCTCCGAAGTCATCCCGATCCGCTACGCCAAGGTGGATGAGATTGCGTCGGCCTTGAACAGCCTGGGCGGCAGCGGCGGCGGGTCCACGATAAGCATCGGCACCGCGCCCGGCGGCGGCACGATCAGCGGGCTGGGCAACCGCAGCGCCAGCAGCGGCATCAGCGGGATGAGCAGCAGCACCGGCATCGGCGGCGGCGGCAGCGGCTATCAAAGCGGCGGCATTGGCGGCAGCAGCGCCTTTGGCGCGCGCTCCAGCAGCACGGGCGCGGCCAATCCGAATGGCACGCCGACCACCGGCACGTCTTTTCAAGACCGTTTGCGCAACATCATCAACCGCGCTGGCAGCGCCGGCGGCGGCGGTGGCGGCCAGCAGGACCAGATCCAGTTGTTCGGCCAGACGAAGATCATTCCGAACGAGAGCAGCAGCACGTTGCTCATCTATGCCACGCGGCAGGACATGGCCATGATCAAGGAGATCATCGCCAAGCTCGACGTGCCGCTGGCGCAGGTGCTGGTCGAGGCGATCATCATGGACGTGACCATTGGCAACACCTTCTCGCTCGGCGTATCGGCGGCGCAGAATCAAAAAGCCTTTACCGGCAGCAGCGCCACCAACCTGCAAAACATCATTGGCGCGGGCGGCTTCAACAACGGCCAGTCGTTCTTTAATTTCTTAAATCAGTCGGTGGGTTCCAATGGCGTGAGTTCAGGTACGGGCACCATCGGCAACAGCCTCCCGGGAGGCTTAAGCTATTTCGCCAACATCGGGCCGACCTTTGACCTGGCGGTGCAGGCGGCGCAATCGGACAACCGTGCCAACGTCATCCAGCGGCCGCGCATCCAGACCTCGCAGGCCAAGGCGGCGCAGTTCTTTGTTGGTAATACGGTGCCTTACGTCACCGGCAACACCTACGGCGGCGCTTACGGCAATAGCTCATCCTACTCGCAGTTGTCAGTCGGTGTGGAACTGGATGTGACCCCTTTCATCAACCCCGATGGCGAGGTGACGATGGATATCGCGCAGGAGATTGACGACATTTCCGGCTTTACCACCATCAGCGGGGTGGGTGATGTGCCGAACACCATCAAGCGCACGTTGAACACGACGATCACGGTCCGGGATCGCGACACGGTCATGCTGGGCGGGTTCATCAAATCGGACAAATCCACAAGCAAATCCGGGGTGCCATTCTTGTCGGACATTCCTTTGCTAGGGAACCTGTTCACGCAGCGCAGCGATTCCAAAGACCGGAAAGAACTCATTGTCCTCATGCGGCCCACCGTCCTGAAAACGCCGGCCCTGGCGGCCAAGAACACATTCAAAGAGCAGCAGCGCCTGCCGGGCATTTCCGCCGCGGCGGCCGACGAAGCCGAATCGGAACACCAGTTGATCGAGGCCCAGCGCCAACGTGAAATGCGCGCCGCCAAGACCGGCAGCAACACCAACGGTTTCTATAACGTGCTGATACCCGAGGACGAAAGCACCACGAACGTGCCGCCGGCCCTCTTGGATAATCCCGCGCCGGCGGTCCCGCCTGCGGCCATTGAAAATACCGCGCCGCAGAATCCCGCGCCCGTGAGCGGGGTCATGGCGGATCCCGCCGCGGCCGCCGCCCAGAACAAGGCCCGCGCCGACTTCCAGCAGAAGACCGATGCCCGGGATGCGTCCCCGGTCGCCGGCCTCACGCCCCTCCAGAAAAAGAAGCTCGATGCCGCCCTGAATGACTGGCAGGCCGGCAAGTACAGCACGGACGAGTACATTGCCATCCGCGACAAGATCCTCAGCGGGAAATGAAGCCGGTGTCATTGGCCTTGGCAAGGCCTTGATTGCTGGTTCATGCCTTTGAAAAACAAAGGTGGGGCAGCGGGCGGGGCGGGCGGTCCTCTGCCCGCCGCACGCGTGGGTTCGCAGGCGGCGGCGCGCCCGGAGTGACGCGCCCTGCCAGGGCCGGGTCATTCGGGTGCCACTTGTCAAATTCCGGCACGCGGCGGGCCGCGCGGCTGCGCCCGGGAAAAAATCAAATTAAAACACCGTCTTTTTCTTTTCCCGCTTGACGCGCCTGTCCAGCGGCGGCACAGTGGCTTCATTAAGGATTAATAACGTTTCGGAAGTGTCGCCGGATTCCGCGCGCCTGCGTGGATTCAAGCATGGAACGACCGATCAGTTATAATAAACGAAGTAAAACCGTCAATGCGGGCATTGACGCCATGGCCATGCCAGGAACAAAAATCGCAACAACCCGGTTCGTGACGCTGTCCACTTATGCCGCGAACCGGCCGGTCGCCGGCACCGTGGTGACGGTGCTGGATTCGACGCACGAAAAGCGCGGACTCAAGTTGATCCCCACTTATTCGCGCGCGCTGACCAAGCATTCCATCCACGAGCTGATCGCCACGGATGAAGCCGGCAAAAGGCCCGGCGACACGGTCAACCGCATTGCCTACCTCGCCTTTTTTGAAGTGACGAAGGGCGGCTGCATCCTCGTCGGCGAGACGTTGATGGTGGATGGCAAGGCCGTCGGCGAAATCATCGGCTTTGACGAAACGCACGAGCCGAACCACATCAACATCGTCATCGGCGTGAACCAGCGCCGCACGGGGCCGCAGTTGAAGATCGCCGTCGGCACCCGGCTCAAGTTCATCCGGAAATGATTTTTGCGCCACCATCATGAACGCTGTTTTGTCCAGCACTGCGACGGATCGTGATGAAATGCTGGTGCGCATCCAGCACCGCGCGCTCTGGCTCGCGGTGCAGATGGTGTATCACGCGAACAAGACGCGCAGCGGGCCGGATGGCATGAAAGTGGGCGGGCACATGGCCTCCAGCGCCTCGACGGTGACAATCCTGACGTATCTGTTTCTGGAACATCTCCGGGCCGGGGACAAGATCGCGGTCAAGCCGCATGCGTCGCCGGTTTACCATGCGCTGCAATTTCTGCTGGGCAACCTGGCGCCGGGCTATCTCAAGTCGTTGCGCGCCTTCAAGGGGTTGCAATCGTATCCCAGCCGGACGAAGGACCCGGACGGCGTGCATTTCTCCACCGGCTCGATGGGGCTGGGGGCGAGCGCGGCGAATTTCGCGGCGATGACGGAAGAATATGCGCGGATGCACTTCGGCGCGGAAAGCTGCCGTGACCGGCGCTACGTGAGCCTGGTGGGCGACGCCGAGCTGGACGAGGGGGCGGTGTGGGAGGCGATCGCGGAACCGGCGTTGACGGACTTGAAGAATGTTTTGTGGGTCGTGGACATCAACCGGCAGAGCCTGGACCGGGTGATCCCCGGCATCCGCGTGCGCTGCTGGCGGGAGATGTTCAAGGCCAACGACTGGCACGTCATCGAGGCGAAATACGGCAAGCAACTGCAGGCGGCGTTTCAACTGCCGAAGGGCGAGCTGCTGCACGAGTGCATCGACGACCTGACCAACGAGGCGTATCAACGGCTGCTCCGGCTTTCCCCTGAGCGCCTGCGCGAATGGCTGCCACGGATGAGCCGTTATCCCAAGGACATGGCCGCGCTGCTCGGCCAGTGGGGCGACCCCGAGCTGCAGGAGATGTTTCGCAACCTGGGCGGGCATGATTTTGGCGAACTGCGCGATGCGTTCAAGAAGGCGGACGGGCGCGCGGGACCGACGGTGATCTTTGCGTACACCCAGAAGGGCTGGATGCTGCCGTCCGTGGGCCATCCGCAGAATCATTCACTGCTGCTGACGGCGGAGCAGATGGAGGAATTGCGGATCAAGCTGGAAATATCCGAGGATGACGTGTGGGAAGGATTTCCGGCGGGAAGCGAAACGGGTGAATTTTGCGAACGCGCCCGCCGCCGTCTCAAGCCGGCGGCGGCCGGTGAAAATGCGGCCGGCGAACTGGCCATCCCGAACGCGCTGAACGGAAATTATGCCGGCCTCCTTTCGACCCAGCAGATTTTTGGGAGAATCCTGACTTCCATCGCGCGGGAGCTGCCGGAGCTTTCCCGGCGGGTGGTGACGGTCAGCCCGGATGTGGCGAGTTCCACCAACTTGGGCGGCTGGATCAACAAAATGGGCGTGTGGAGCCGGTTTGAAAAAGAATTTTTGCCGGCGGAATCCGAGCAGGGCGTGATGGCCTGGAAGGAAAGCACCACCGGGCAGCACATCGAGCTGGGCATCTCGGAGATCAATCTGTTCATGGCGCTGGGGCAGCTTGGGCTGTCCCAGGAGATCAACGGGAACCTGCTGTTTCCGATCGGCACGTTGTATGACTGCTTTGTGCCGCGCGGGTTGGATGCATTTTATTACGGCGTTTATTCCGGGTCCAAGTTCATCGTGGTGGGCACGCCGTCGGGCATCACGCTGGCCCCGGAGGGCGGGGCGCATCAATCCACCATCACCGGGTCCATCGGCATCGAGTTGCCGGGGATTTCAACGTACGAGCCGTGCTTTGGGCAGGAGCTTGAGTGGATACTCCTGGCAGGAATGGAAAATATCCGCACCCGGACCAGCTCGACCTATCTCCGGCTGACGAGCAAGAGCGTGGATCAATCACTGCTCGCCATTCCGGCGGAGGCGTCCGACCGCGAACAATTGCGCCAGCAGGTGATCCGCGGGGCGTACCGGCTGGTGGATCGCCGGGGCGAGGCCGGTTATCAGCCCGGGAAGAATGTGGTTCATATTTTCGCCGTCGGGGCGCTGGTGCCGGACGCGGTGGCGGCCAGCCGCCAGCTTTTGGCGCAGGGCGTGTTGGCCAATGTCTTTAATGTCACCGGCGCGGGGCCGTTGTACCGTGAATTTCAAGGCGCCGTGCACGCGGCCATGTCCGGCCAGAAACCGGCCGGGACTTTGCTGGATGAACTGGTGCCGGCCGCGGAACGCGTGGCACCGGTGGTGACCGTGGTGGATGGTCATCCGCACAGCATGGCGTGGATCGGCGCGGCCTTGAATGCGCCGACGATTCCGCTGGGCGTGGTGGGCTTCGGCCAGTCGGGCACGCTCGCCGAACTTTATGCCGAATACAAAATTGACGCGGCGAACATCCAGGCGGCCTGCCGGCAGGCGTTAAAGAAATAATTTCCAACACCAACAAAAAATATGTCATCAAAATACCGTTTCCAACTCTACAAGGAACTGCACAAGAACATGCCGGCGATCTATGCCGAGGCGAAGAAATTCGCGGACGAGATCGGCATCACGCCGGAGATGAAGGGCAAGCTGGGCCTGACCGGGGCGGTCTCGAGCTGCCACGCGCTGCTGACGCGCGGGGTGAGCCAGGCCATCGAGGACGCGTCGCGCAAGGTCATCGAGAACAAATTTCTCATCGAGGAGATTCGCGAGGTGGTGAAGGACGTTTATGGCGACGGCTACGACGCCGCGCCGACGAACACCTGCGAAGCCGCGCTGTGGGTCAGCTACGATTCGCTCGCCACGCCGCCGATGACCGGCCGGGGTGATAATTATCGCGCCCGCTATCTCGCGCCGCTCGAACGGCATCTGCACCATCACGGCGGCTACGGCCGCCCGTTTCCGCCGAGCTACAAGGATTTGTTCGCGGACCGCGGCGTGACGGCCGGCGAGCTGGGTTTCTCCGGCAAGCGCCTGGACAACACGGACGCGGTGTTCGTGCCGATGGAAGGCACGAAACGGGAAATTCACGGGATCAAACAGCATCCGGCGCTGTTGCTGGCGAATCATGACGCCAAGAAGACCCTGGCGCGCATGGAGCAGACGGCGGCACGGCACGGCGCTTATGTCACGGCGTTTTCCTCGCTCGGCTACGACAGCACAGGCTACGGCTATGGCGCAAAGGATGCAGGCGGTGCGCCCGTGTTGCAGTCCGGCATGGCGAAGCTCGCCAAAGAATATGGCGTGCCATACATCGTGGACAATGCGTGGGGCACGCCGTTCATCGGGGCGGACCCGCGCAAGCTCGGGGCGGATGTGATGGCGTACTCGATGGACAAAGCGTCCGGCGCGCCGACGGTGGGGTTGATCATCGGCCGCGAGGACGTGATGGTGCCGATCCGGCGCGCGCTGGGGTATCACTCGGACCGCTCGGGCATGGGCTTTTCGTACGGCAAGGCGGCGTATGTCACGAACGATCCGGGCAAGGAGGCGCTCGTGGGCCTGCTCGCCGCGCTGAAGATATTGCGCGACCAGCCGGTGGTGATGACGCGGCCGATCGACGGCTTGCTGAAGATCGTGAAGGAGGAGTTCAAGGCGTTGCCGAAGAAATTCCACAGCGATCTCATCATCAGCAAGAGCTTCAATTCGCTGGCGGTGGAGATCAACTATGAGAACACGTGGAAGGACGGACAGCCGGGCATCCCGATCTTCTCCATCGAGGACATGTACGCGGGCACGCACATTTTCCAGGCGGGCATGATGCAGATGGGGATCATCCCGACGATTGCGTATGATGCGAACATTTTCATCTCGCTCGGCCTCGGCACGCTGGATGCGGATGGCAACTTGCTCGAGAAGGAAACCCGGCTTATCGTCAAGGCGATGGTGGGGCTGATGAACATTGCCTGCAAACATGCGGGGGTGGCGTAAGCAAAAAAGTTTTGCGACGAGCACCGATGAAGTGACTAGATTAATATTGAGCGCTAAATATGAAGTCCTATTTTCTAGCGCCTATCGCGTCGAGAAGCCAAGCCGTTGCCGCTTTGAGTTCAGCCATGCCGACACAAGGTGAGCCATGGCTCCTCAAGGATACGACGGGAGACGTGATAGCTTATTTTAACCTAGTGGAGGCTGATAGTACGACTGGCTTGCGTACCATTTCGGCTGACGTAAGTGGTCGGCACTATAATAAAGATGCGGATGTTCTTTTGATTTTACAAAAGCTCAAAGCAAAGCTTGGAGGGGAGATCGGAAGCGATGCCTGATATGAATTTAGTGACAAGCCGGACAAAAAAGTTAGTTGGACGACCGTCCTCACCCCGGCCCTCTCCTCCGAGGAGAGGGGGAACGATTCCCGCGTTTTTACAAATAAGCGCCGTGGGTTGGCATACGGTTTTTTGCGCCAGGCTGGAATTTAAAATATGACAACCGCCCTCGATACCATCATTGATGCTCTCGACATCGAGGGCATCGGGTTGCCCGTGCGGGCTGAAAGCCCAAAACATGACAGCCCAGGGCAACGCCCTGGGTCTGGAACCCCACAAATGATGAAGCCCTGAAAGGGCGAAACAAAAATGTCCCAATCCCTCGCCAACATTTTGATTCACGTCATCTGGAGCACCAAGGAGCGCCGCCCGCTCATCTCCGATGCCGTGCGTCCAGGCTTGCATGGATACATGGCGGGCATTTTGAAAAACATTGAATCACCCGCATTGATCATCAATTCCGTGGGCGACCATGTTCATGTGCTTTGCCAGCTCTCAAAAAATTTGGCCGCGTGCAAATTGGTTGAAGAGTTAAAAAAGAGTTCCAGCAAATGGATGAAGGAACAGGGCGTCACCAATTTCGCGTGGCAAAATGGATACGGCGTATTTTCCGTCAGCCAGTCAAATGTTGATGCCGTGCGGAAATACATCGAAGACCAGGCTGAACATCATCGAAAGCGCGATTTCAAGGACGAGTTCCGCGAGTTTTGCCAGAAATACAACGTGCCATTGGATGAACGCTATGTGTGGGATTGATTTTGTGCCGCCCTTTCAGGGCTTGAGATTTTGTTGCCATGAAACCCAGGGCGTTGCCCTGGGCTGTCCTGTGGTTGCGCTTTCAGCGCGTGGCATGGTCGACTCGCATTTTTCTGCGAGCTCGGGGGACCATGGTGTTCCCCGGAATCCCGCACTAAACCAAACTTTTCCACGCCAGACCGGAATTTAAATTATGACAACCGCCCGTGACACCATCGTTGATGCGCTGGACATCGAGAGCTTCATCCTTTGCGAGAGCGAGAAGGAGGCGAAAGAATTGATCGACAAGCTGATGCAATCGCTCGGGCTGGCGCGGTTCGTCGTGGTGTCGCTGGATTTCAACGGGCCGGGCGCGCATTTTCGCGTGCGGGCCTACATGAACAAACCGGGGGATAGTTATACCTGGCTGCAATGATGAAAACCAACCCGCTAAAACTGAATCCGAGAAACGCAGAGGCGCGGAGAACGCAGAGTTGCGCCGAGCAGGAAGTATTTTTTTGCGGAGTGCGGCCGTCCCCGGCCGCACTCCATAAACATCTCTGCGTCTCTCCGCGCCCTCTGCGCCTCTGCGTTTTGGCTTAATCTATGAAAATTCTGCTCGCACCGCTGGATCCGGTTCATGATGCCGGACTAAAACTCATCAAGCGCAAGCTGGAGGCGCTGGGATACGCCTGCGTGCTGCTGCCGCCGGACATCGCGGTGGAGGAGATCGGCGAGGCGGCGATCGCGGAAAAGGTGGACATGATTTTCGTCGGGCGCACGGTGGGTTATGGCGTGGAACAACTGTTCCGTCGCGTGCGGCATGTGCTCACGGCGCAGGGGGTTTTTGACAAGGTGCGCGTGGCCATCGGCGGCATGGCGGTGACGGATGAACTGGCCAAGAGCCTCGGATTCGAGGCGGGCTATGGGCCGCATACGAAGATCGAGGAGATCCGGGCGCTGATCGAGAAGAACCCGGACCTGGCGCGGCACATCACGCATCCGGTCAAAAACAAACCAAAGTTTCCCTTCCCGCACGACAACACGGTCAAGAATTCGACGACTAAGCATCTGCTGGATGAGATCGTGGACGGAATCCTCGACTGGACCGCGGACAAGACCTCGCCGGGCGTGGTGCGGGCGCACATCACGGAATCGCAGTTGCAGGATGTGCAGGGGTCGGTGGAGAGCTACACGGCGCTGCCGTTCACGCGGGATTACCTGGCGCAATGTGACGAGGCGGTGGTGGACTTTTTCCAGAAGAACATCTGCCCGCCCAGCGTGCGGCAGATCACCCAGAAGGAGGTGGAGGCGTACATCCGCCGGATCGACATCGCGAAGAAGAATTTTCATCCGCGCGTGCTGCAGCATGGCCGGACCAAGCCGCTGGTGTTCGTGCAATACGGCACGGGCTGCCCGATGATGGACGGCATGCACATCAAGGTGGCTGAGAGCTGGGGCGCGGACGGGGTGCTGCATTTTGACCCGGCGTGGGGGGCGCGCACCGAAGGTTTGATGGACGGTTTCCTGACCAACGCCGAGGACGGGACGCCGGTGACGTATGCGAATCTTTCGCTCATCCGGCGGTCGCTGGATGCGGCGACGCTCTGGACGGTGCGGGCGCATCGCGGTTTGAACACGCCGGAGATCGCGGTGCTCTCAGGTTTTCTGGGCGCGGATCTGTCCAAGATCAACATTGTTTACGGCTCGATTTGCGGCGGGACGGACCCGGCGCGGCTCACGGTGGATGGCGTAGATGCCATCCGCACCGCCGCGCGTTATAAGATGCCGTTCGACATCCCGACGAACGAGGAACTGGCGGGGGTGCCGCCGCAGAAGGCGTTCGCGGGGATGCTCATCATGGCGCAACTGGGCCGCCGGCTCGGGGCGCAGCCGATCCTGAAGCCGCTGCTCTGCCACGGCCCGTACATCATGGTGAACGAGCTGATGGAGCAGAATTACGTGGATTACAATTTCGCCAAGATCCGCGCGTTGCAGACGCTGGCGGATTTCCCCATCTGGCCGGGCGAGCCGATCGGTTTCATGACGCACACGGAGGAGAAGGAGCAATCGGCCACCACCACGGCGCTGCACGCGGCGATGTGTTCTTCGCTGGGCGTGGATGCCATCACGACGGCCTCGACGGACGAGGCGTTTTCGCGCGGGCCGATCACGGCGGACGGACGGGTGGGCGCGTTGCGGGCCATCGAGGAGGCGTTCCGTTTCTTCGGCGAAACGGACGTGGTGCCGACGGCGAAGGCGGACGAGTGGCGGGAGGAAATCATTGCCGGCATCAACCACACCTTGCAGGCGGTGGTCAAAGCGCCGTCATTCGTGGATGCGTTGTATCAGGGAATTCTCGGGGACAAGGCGGACGGCGTGTATCCGGGCCGCGCGGGGAAGAATTCAGTGGTCACGGTGCCGAAGCCGGCGAAGAGCGGGCAGTGGGATGTGGCGCCGGCGGTGGTGCGGAAAAAAACGGTCGCGACGGCCAAGCCGGTGCCGCCGGCGGCATTGCCGGCGAGGCGGCGGCGCTGAGGCGAACGGACGAGGATGGAGGGTGGAAAATCCTGAAGGCAGTTCGCCGTTTTGAGGATTAGAAAGCTGCTGTTGGCAGGCGGCGGCGCGCGCGGAGCGACGCGCCCTACCAGTTTTGGCGCGCGATGCCATTGCCGAGATGGCCGGTCTTGTTTTTTTGGGCTTACGCGGGCTTAAAATCCCAATCTTGAACTTTGGCGGAAGGTGCGTAAAATGTCGTCTTTATGCATCAATTCCATTATGCCGGTAATAAGCTTCACTGCGAAGGGGTCAGTCTGGAGTCGCTGGTGAAGAAGTTCGGCACGCCGTTGTACGTGTATTCCCAGAACACGCTGGCGGACCATTATCAGAAGCTGGACCGGGCGATGAAGCCGGTGGACCACATGGTCTGCTTCGCGATGAAGGCGAACTCCAACCTGTCCGTGGTGCGCACGCTCGCGAACTGCGGCAGCGGCTTTGACATCGTGAGCGTGGGTGAATTGATGCGCGTGATCAAGGCGGGCGGCGATCCGAAGAAGTGCGTTTTTGCCGGCGCGGCCAAGACGGAGGCGGAGATTGAATTTGCGCTGAAGCAGGGGGTGTACTGTTTCAACGCCGAGAGCGAGCCGGAGCTGGTGCGCATCAACAAGGTGGCGGCGCGGTTGAAGAAGATCGCGCCGGTGGCGGTGCGCGTGAACCCAAATGTGGCGGCGAAGACGCATTCCAAGATCACCACGGGCACGTACGAGGACAAGTTCGGCATCGCGTTCGAGTCGATCGAGGGCGTGTATGCGCGCGCGAGCAAGCTGAAAAACCTGCGGTTGCGCGGCGTGCAGATGCACATCGGCTCGCAGATCACGGAGACGACGCCGTTCGAGAAGGCCGTGCAGAAGATGCTGCCGCTGGTCGCGAAGCTGAAGGCGCGGCATCACATCGAATTTTTCAGCATCGGCGGCGGCCTGGGCATCGTTTACAAGGGCGCGCTGGAGAGCGGTTCGCCGTCCTGGTGGAAGACGACGGCGGGAAAAACCATTTTGACCCCGCAGAAATATGCGGACCGTTTGCTGCCGCTGCTGAAGCCGCTCGGCCTGAAGATCCTGATGGAGCCGGGCCGGTTCATCACCGGCAACGCCGGCGTGCTGGTGACGCATGTGGAATATGTGAAGCGCACGGGCCGGAAGAATTTCGTCATCGTCGATGCGGCGATGAACGACCTGATCCGCCCCGCGTTTTATGAGGCGTATCACCAGATCCTGCCGCTGAACAAAAAGGTGCGGCCGACGATGTCATCGGACGTCGTGGGCGGCGTTTGTGAATCGGGCGATTATTTCTGCAAGGACCGGCCGTTGCCGAAGTTTGCGGCGGGCGAACACCTGGCGCTGATGAGCGCGGGCGCGTACGGCTTTGTGATGGCCTCGACATACAACACCCGTCCGCTGACGGCGGAAATCCTGGTGAACGGCAAGCAGGTCGCGGTGGTGCGTGAACGGCAGAAGGTCCAGGAGACCTGGGCCGGCGAAACGGTGGCGCCGTGGTTGAAGTAGGGCGGGGCTTGTCCTCACGCGAAGGACGCCAAGGGCGCAAAGGCAATCGCGGATTGTCAGACGGTTTTTCCGCGGGGCTGGAAGCCCGGCTCTACGGCAGGCAAGGATGCTGCTTTGAGAAAACTTGTTAGCCAAGCAAAGGCGGGTTGAGAAACGGCGCTGTTTGGTGTTCGCGAAAGGAGGTTGGGAGTGCTTTTGAAGAAGCAAGCCCCACCTCTCCCCAGCCCTCTCCCCCGTTGCACGGCG
>JARLJW010000106.1 GCA_031290985.1 Verrucomicrobiia bacterium
GCGTTGAGTAGTTGCAGATTGGTCATCCCGACGTTGCCGCGTTGGCGGGGCAGGCAATCGGCAATGCGTTGAAACTGGCTTTCGGTTAGTTCCATGCCGGCAAGAATGCCCCAAATCCCGCGATTGTCAATTAGTGTTAACAGGCCCTAGAGCATTTCCATAAATGCTCTAAAAAATTCAACTTCCAAGGCGCTGGCTAAAGTGAAACGGTGGCGGCCTTGACCGCTTGATAGTTTTTATCCAATTCCGGCTGGAGCAGGATCAACGCGGCGATGCGACGGGCCATGTGGGTGACTTCGCGCGCCTCGTCCGGTGTGAGCGCGCGGCCCAACAATTCAAATTCACGATAGCTCAGCCACTTTTTGATGACCTGATATCCGCCAATGGTGTAGTCCCATACTTCCATCGGGATGTCTTTCCAGCAAGCGGACTCGTTCAGATAAACATCATGCGTCCCAGACCACGGGAGTTTGGCGTCTGAACCGGCAGGCAAGTTCGCGCTGACAAGCTTGCCTTTGCCCGGCATCGTCACGCCGTTCTGGCCGGCGTGGCCCCAGCCGGCGGTCATTTTCAAATTTACTTCACCGGAACAATTCAATTCTGCAATCGTTTTCAGTTCCGGACGCGGCTTACCTTTGGCGACACCGTCAACTGGTGTTTCCGTATTGAGCAGTGCAGCGATTTGCCTGCCCAATTTGGCGGACGCAAGCAACACCTCGCGGGATTTGGGCAACGGCACACGCGGCCAGTCCTGCCGCAAGGCACCGGAATTGAGAGGGGCGGTTGAACTGGTCCCGACTAAGGGGCGAAAATAAGCGAGGAGGAGGAAGACGAAGAGGAAGATGAGGGTTGAATGCGGTCGGAATCTGTTGGTGCTGAGGTGTTTAAAAATCGAGGGCGAGGGCGAGGACGAGAACGAGGACGAGGAGGATTGGGGCGGTCGGAATGAAGTCGGAATGAATCGGAATCTATTCGGAATGAAGGTTGATCGGGATGGGGGTAGAATGACGAGCAAATGACGAATGACGAAACCATAATGACTAATGAATGGGCGGCTGGTTCGGGTGGCAAGTTTCCTCGGAGCAGGCTGCTCCGGGAACCCGCCGGCAAGATGCCTGCGCTACGGGGTACTGGCGTACAGCCACAGGGGGGCGGGAGTTGCTGCGCCCGGGAGTGCGGGCCGCACGGGCAGGCGCACTCCGGGGGCGGCGGAGCGCGGCCACCGTGCAAGGCCTTGGGTATCAAGGGTCGTTAGCCCTTGTTAGTCTTTGTTAGGCCTTAGAATTTTTTAAAAGTACTGGCGTACGGCCACCAGATGCCGGACGGGGTCCGTGCCGGACGGGCCATCAAATTAAGGTAAATTAAACCAAGTTAAACCATGAATGTGACGGGTGACAGACAGGTGGCTAGGAATGAGTGAGAAACATGAAAAGCCATCCACATGTTGGCAGCATCGTTTTTCAGGCAAGAATGCTTCGGTGGCAGGCGAAAGCGATGTCGCCGCTGCGCTCTGCCACCGCAGTCCAAAACACGCTGGCGGTACTGGCGTACGGGTGCGAGCCGCACGGGCAACCGGGGGACGGGGGAAATGTGTCCATTTTGGGCCATCGGAAATTTGTGAAAAGACCAATGAAGTGCGTGCCGCACGGGCCATCAAATTAAACCAAATCAAACCTCATGAATTTACGATGCCGGTTTGGCGATTTACGAGCGGAGGGTCATGCCTGCCTGGGGCAGGGCCGGCCTCCTCTCTCCGGCTCTCTCCTCGCCGAGGAGAGAGGGCCTATATCAGGTCGCGGATGGTCCGGACTGTCTCGAACCCGCGCAACCATCCGGACGGGAGCAGAGTCCGGGTTATCCGGCGAAATCCGCCGAAATCCGACCATAGCATTTTATAAAATTATGGATATGGGAGATAGAAGTCAGAAGGAAGAATGCGAGCGGCATGGGCCAGCATATGGGACGTATCGGGTCCCTCCCTCCGGCGCGGACCCGTGCGCCAGCACGCCCCGAGGAACTGTCCATTGGCATGAATCTTTTGCAGCTTTTTCAAAGATTTCGCCCTTCTCTTTTCATGCCGGGCGCCTAGAATCCCATGCCTTTCGCATGGCTTGACAGATTGCTCTTTTCAACGACGGTTAAAATCTATTGAGGTTCGCGCAATACGGTGACGGGGCGCGGGCTTTAGCCCGCTTCAAGGTCCAAAGCGGCAGCACGCGTAAAACACCCGCGCGCTGGCATTTTGGACATGGAAGCGGCGTGAACGCCGCGCCCCGCTCGCGCCGCCGCCGGGTCACTGCAGGGTACGAGCCTCAATGGATTTGAATTAAATTAAAAAATTAAAAATTAAGCAGTCACCTTAAACCTTTAAAAATCATAAAAATTTATGGCCGCTGATACTTCCGTGGTAAAACCCGTCGCCGCGCCGCCGCTCGCGGCGCTCAAACTGCAATCCAAGCTGGCGGCCACCCCCAAGGCCGCGCCCAAGTTTTCCGCGCGCGTGAAAAATGCCGCGGGCGCGGAGGTGGTCCTGGGCGACCCGCGCGCGACCCGCGCGCTCGTGGCGCTGATGGATGTCCACGCGGTCCTCGGCGGCGCGGCGTGTCACTGGGGCGGCCCGGCGGCCTTCGCGGAGATCATCGCCTGCATCCACGGCTTCCTGTTCGCCACGGCGGGGCGCGAATGGCATGAGGCCTACAATTTCACCAACGACGCCGGGCATTGCGAGAACGGCATCTACGCCTTGCGCGCCAATTACGGGTTCGACGGCCTCACGCTGGATTCTTTGAAAGGTTTCCGCAGCATCAGCAGCAAGCTGACCGGCCACGGGGAATCGCATTTGAATCCCGAGGGCGTGCTGTTGAGCAACGGGCCGCTGGGCTCCACGTTGCCGCAGGCCCAGGGCCTCGCCATCGGCGACAAGGTGGCGCAGCGCGACCGCCTGACCTTCTGCGTGATCAGCGACGGCGCGAGCATGGAGGGCGAGGCCAAGGAAGCCTACGCGGCCATCCCCGGCCTCGCGGCAAAGGGCCGGCTGAACCCGTTCGTGCTGGTCATCTCGGACAATGACACCAAGCTTTCCGGCCGCATCACGAAGGACGCCTTCTCCATGCATGAGTCATTTGAGGCGATGTCGGCGCTGGGCTGGAATGTCATTCATGTGCCGCACGGGAACGATTTGCAGGAAGTCTACCTGGCCATCGAACGCGCCATCGCGGCGGCCAAGGCGGACTCCAGCCAGCCGGTGTGCGTGATCTGCAAGACGGTGAAGGGCTACGGCATCAAGGCCACGGAGGAAAGCGCCTCCGGCGGCCACGGCTTCCCGCTCGCCAACGGCGAGAAGATCGTCGATTGGATGACCGAGCTGTTCAAGCACGACACGGTGCCGGCGGAATTGCTGACCTGGGCGCAGGGTTTGCGTGCGGACTGGGAAAAATCCGAGGCGGCCAAGAAGGCCAAGGCTTTGGCCGACGCCACGCTGGGCACCCACACACCGGCCAAGCCGAAGACCGACAAGGTGCAATCCGGCCTGGCCCGCGCGGCGGTGCGCGCGGCGACGGAAGGGCTGCCGGTCTTTTCCGTTTCGGCGGATGTGCAGGGTTCCACGGGCATCAGCCTGTTTCAAAAAAGTTTTCCGGAACGGTTCATCGAGGTGGGCATCGCCGAAGCGAACATGATCAGCACGGGCGCGGGGTTGTCCAAGTCCGGGTTCATCCCCATCGTGGACACCTTCGGCCAGTTCGGCGTGACGAAGGGCAACCTGCCGCTCACCATGGCCGCGCTCTCGCAGGCGCCGGTGATCGCGATGTTCTCGCACGTGGGCTTTCAGGATGCGGCGGACGGCGCAAGCCACCAGGCGACGACGTATTTCGCCGCCACGAGCGCCATCCCGCACACCATCATCATCGCGCCGAGCTGCGCGGACGAGGCGGAGTCGCTGATGTACCAGGCGATCAAGCAGTTCGCGGCGGATCGCGCGGCGGGCAAGGACGGCAACAGCTATCTGTTCTTCGTCGGCCGCGAGAATTATCCGCTGACGTGGATCGAGGGCGCGCAATATCCGTGGGGCAAGGCGCAGGTCTTGTCCACCGGCACGGACGTCGTCCTCATCGGCTGCGGCGTGCTGGTGAACAAGGCCATCGAGGCCGGCAAGCTGCTGGCGGCGAAGGGCGTGCAGGCCACGGTCATCAGCAACCCGTTCGTGAACCAGGTGGACCTCGCCGGCATCGGCGACGCGGTGAAAGCCTGCGGCGGCAAAGTGGTGACCATCGAGGATCACCAGGTCCTCGGCGGCATGGGCGCGCAGGTGTCCCATGCGCTCTCGAACGCCGGCATCCCGCACGTGATGAAATCGCTGGGCATCCACAATGAATTCGGCCAGAGTGCCTACATGGCGGAGGAGCTGTACGTGAAGCATGGCCTGACCGCGCCGAAGATGGCCGAGGCGGCTTTGGCGTTGCTCGGCAAATGAGATGCGGATGTCGCCACGCGGTTGCTGATCTTAATTTATGAAAAAACTCATTCCCTGGTTGGTGGCCGTGGTGGCGCTGGGTGCCGCCGGTTATTCCTTCAACGAAACCAAGCAGGCGAACACGGCGGCCGCCGCGCTCCAGCAACAGGTGGCCGACCTGCAAACGGTGAAGGCGGAGAATGAAACGTTGAAGGCCGCCCAGGTTTCCACCAGCGAACTGGAACGCCTGCGGCAGGACAGTCACGAGGTGCTGAAATTGCGCAACGAAGTCCAGCAATTGCACACCGAGCAGACCGCGTTGAAATCCGCCGCCCAAACCGCCCAGAACAGTTATCAAGCAGCGCAGGCCCAGGCGCAGGCGGCGCAACTGCAGGCCCAAGCGGCCCAGGCGCAACTGCAAACGGCCCGGCAGGCGGCACCACCACCGGCGGTGGCACCGGCACCGCCGATGTCACCCGAGACCATGATGAACCAGTGCATCAACAACCTACGCCAGATTGACGCGGCCAAAAACCAGTGGGCCCTGGAAAATGGCAAGACCAGCGCGGCCACACCGAAGGAAGAGGACCTCGCTCCCTATCTGAAGGGGAACGTGGTCCCGACCTGCCCGGCCGGCGGCGTATATACGCTCAACGCCCTGGACAAGTCCCCCACGTGCTCCATCGAAGGCCATGTGCTGCCCTGACACATTCCCCGTTTGGAGTTCCGCCTTTAGGCGGCCCGGGTGGATGAAGGCGCCGAACCGCCTGAAGGCGGAACTCCAAACCCGGCGTCAAGGTTCGTCGGCGGCCGTGTCAGGTTGCGCCCCAAAGCGCATCTCACCAGATTTCAGCCTTGGCTTTGGTGTTGCGGGTGGGCTAACCTCTGCGTTCTTAATTTTATGATTGAAACGGACATTGAACTGTTGAAAGGGATTGCCAACCAATTGCGCATCCACTCCATCGAGGCCACCACCGCGGCGGGCAGCGGCCATCCGACCTCGTGCTGCTCGGCGGCGGATGTCGTGGCGGCGCTGTTTTTCGGTCATATGAAGTATGACGCGAAGAACCCGCACTACTACAACAACGACCGCTTCATCCTCTCCAAGGGCCACGCCGCGCCGCTGCTCTACGCCGCGTGGGCCGAAAACGGTTTCATCCCGATCCCCGAACTGGTGAAGCTCCGCCAGTACGGCAACGACCTCGAAGGTCATCCGACGCCGCGCCTCGCCTTCGCCGATGTGGCGACGGGTTCGCTCGGCCAGGGCCTCGGCGTGGGCGTGGGCATGGCGCTCGCCGCCCGCCAGGACAAGCTCGATTACAACACCTACGTTTTGATGGGCGACGGCGAGATCGCCGAAGGCGCCGTCTGGGAAGCCGCCAACCTCGCGGGCTTCTACAAGCTCAGCAACCTCATCGCCATCGTCGACGCCAACCGCCTCGGCCAGAGCCAGGCGACGATGTTCGGCCACGACATCACGGTTTATGTGAAGCGCTTCGAAGCCTTCGGCTGGCGCGTCGAGACCCTCGAAGACGGCCACGACCTGGAAGAAATTCTCGAAGTCCTCAGCGGCGTGGGCCTCGATGAACGGCCGCTCGCGATCATCGCCAAGACGTACAAGGGCGCGGGCGTGTCCTTCATCCAGGACAAGGACGGCTGGCACGGCAAGCCCTTGAACAAGGAAGAGGCCGCCGCCGCCATCGCCGAACTCTCTCCCAGCGCCAAGTCCGGCCTTGGCGTGACCATCGCCGCCCCGACCGCCCTGCCCGCTCCGAATCTCGCGGCCCCCGCCGGCTACCCGGCCATCAGCCACACGCTCGGCGAACAGATCGCCACCCGCGAAGCCTACGGCACCGCCCTCGTCCGCCTCGGCGGCGCGGATCCGCGCATCGTCGCCATGGACGGCGACACGAAAAATTCCACCTACGCGGAAAAATTCTTCAAGGCGTTCCCGCACCGTTTCACCGAATGCTTCATCGCGGAGCAGAACCTCGTGGCCGTGGCCGTCGGGTTTTCCACGCGCGGCCATGTGCCGTTCGCCTCGACGTTCGCGACGTTCTTCACCCGCGCGGCGGACCAGATCCGCGTCGCCGGCATCTCGCAGTCGAACATCAAGCTGGTCGGCTCGCACGTGGGCATCAGCATCGGCGAGGACGGCCCGTCGCAGATGGCGCTGGAAGACCTCGCGCTGATGCGCGCCATCGTCGGCAGCACGGTGCTGTACCCGGCGGAAGCGGTTGCCACGGAAAAATTGCTCGAACAGATGGCGTCGCACAAGGGCCTCTGCTTCCTGCGCACCTCGCGCCCGAAGACGCCGGTCATTTACGGCAACGATGAACAATTCCCCATCGGCGGCGCGAAGGTTCTGCGCACGGGCGACAAGGTCACCGTCGTCGGCGCCGGCGTCACGCTGTTCGAGGCCCTGAAGGCCGCGGACTCGTTGAAGGCCGAAGGCATCAACATCACGGTCATCGACGCCTACAGCATCAAGCCGCTCGGCAAAAAGGAGATTCTCGCCGCCGCCAAGAAGACCGGCAACACGGTCATCACGGTGGAAGATCATTATGCCGAAGGCGGCCTTGGCGACGCGGTCGCGGGCGAATTGAGCAGCGAAGGCATCAAGGTGCACAAGCTGGCCGTCAACGGCATCCCCCGCTCCGGCCACGCGGCGGAACTGATGGCCGCGTTCGGCATCGACGCCGCGGCGATCATCAAGAAGGTCAAATCGCTGTAGGCGGAAAAAGATTAAATTAGGAAAGCAGGAGTTTGGGAACTTGTTTCCAGCTCCTGCTTTCTTGTTTCTGCAAGCTTCAACGTTTGGTGGCCCGACAATTAATCTTTTCTTCCGCCGCCAGATAGGCTTAAAGTTTTGCGCATGGGCGAAAAGCAACCTCAGCACGTCATCTGTCGATGCCAGCATTGCAACGGAGGAATTGAGTTTGATGCCACCGGTTTGGACAAGGCTGGAACACTCTCCACGGAATGTCCCCACTGTAAATTGGAAACCCCGCTTTACGTGCCACCGCCGGCGGTCATGCCGGAAAAATCGCAAAAAACTTCCCTGCGGCAAAAGCTGGCTTCACCCAAAACGGTCATTATTCTATGGATTGCATCCGCCATTTTGCTTGTAGCAGCTTTGTCAATCTCCGGTGATTCAAAATTTTCCAACCCCGTTGGCCTCGCGGCTGTTGGCTGTCTGATTGCGGCCGTGATTGCGACGGGCAACTATCGGTCTCAAAAAAACCGGCTGAACTCGCCGAAGCCGAATTATATTTGCACGCATTGCGGCACTTTGTTGACCTGGCTTTCAAAAACTCCGCCCGGCAAAGATGATCTTTGTTCGGAATGCCGGACAAATTCTGTTGTCCCATTGGGGACGCCGCGGGGACAGGAATTATTTGCGACCTACCACGGAAAGGTTACCGCCCGGGAACGGGTTGAAATCGGCGATGAAGCCACCCGGAAATTGCTTCGCACGCTCGAGCCATTCCCCGCCAGCGGCAGCATCGCGAACGAACTGGAAAAACTCGCCGCCTTGGTAAAAATTGGCGCCCTGACCACAGATGACTGGCAGCGTGCAAAAAACCTCTACCTGGGACAACCTGAGGGTAAAAACCGGCAACATGCGCTGGCGAGAATACGGGAGCTGCACGATTTGCAACAGTCTGGAGCCGTAAGCGAATCCGAGTTTAACGCAGTTAAATGGGATATTCTCTCGCGGGGCGTGGTCTGATCGCTGATTCTTTTCACCCGGGGTAATTCCCCTTTTGGGGTTGCCACCACTTTTATTTTTTGCCAGCGGGCCGGAGATGGTGCAAATTATCGTAGCGATGGGCGAGAAAGCGAAATTTATGCAAGGTCAGTTGCTCCTCGACAGCGGGCAGCTCGGCGGGTCATTTTTTCAACGCACCGTCGTCCTCGTCTGCCAGCACAACGGCGAAGGCGCCTTCGGCCTCGTCCTCAACCGCGCGCTCGGCAAGACCGCCGGCGAATTGATCATCGCGGACCTGCCCGACCTGCTCAAGGAATCGCCGCTCTACCTCGGCGGCCCCGTGCAACCCAGCGCGCTCAGCTATCTGCACACGGACAGCTTCATCCCCGAGGCCGACGTCCTGCCCAACCTCGCGCTCGGCCATTCCCTCGACGACCTGCTGGAGATCGGCGAATCATTTTCCGCCACCAAGAAAGTGCGGCTGTTCGCCGGCTACGCCGGCTGGAGCGCCGGCCAGTTGGAAGGCGAGATGAAGCGCAAGGCGTGGCTCACCCATCCCGCGTCCATCGAACTTGTCTTTGAAACGCCGCCCGAACTGCTCTGGCGAAAGGTGTTCGATTTCAAGGGCGGCTGGAAAAACCGGCTGCTCGGCCAGATGCCGGAAGACCTGTCACACAACTAATCTTGGGGGACTCAGTTCGCCTCAACCCGCAGCAACGCCGCACCGGACTTCGCCAGCACCTCCGTCTGCTCCAAGCTGGCGGGAATCAAGCAGAACCCGCCCGCCGACAATGCCACTGCGGTTGAGCCACTCCTGATTTCCACCGTGCCCGCCGTCACCGCCAGTATCTGAAGCTTCTTCGGCTTCAGCGAACCGGTTGCGCCGGAATTCAGCTTCCACGCTTCCACGTTGAACAGCGGGTCGTTCACCAGCGCCCGCTTTTGGAGGTTCGCCTCCCCGGCGAATTTCGTCTCCACCAGCTTCGGCTCGAAGTCGTTGAAATCGATGCTCGCCAGTGATTGCGCCACGTGCAGTTCGCGCGGCTTGCCGTCCAGCCCCACACGGTTCCAGTCAAACACGCGATAGGTCGTGTCGGAATTCTGCTGGATCTCGAAGATCACCAGGCCGTCGCCAATCGCGTGGACGCGGCCGCTCGGCAGAAACATCGTGTCGCCTGCGCGCACGGGGATGCGGTGAAAACAATCCGCCACGCTGCCATCGGCGATCTTCCGCTCAAATTCCGCGCGTGTCACGCCGTGCTTGAGCCCCACGTACAGGCTCGCATCCGGCGCCGCATCGGCGATGTACCACATCTCGGTCTTCGGTTCACCCTTGAGTTCCGCCGCCTTGCCGGCCGGGGGATGCACCTGCAGCGAAAGCTTGTCGCGGGCATCCAAAATCTTGCAGAGCAGCGGAAAGCGGCCGGCCGCCGCCGGTTTCGCCCCGCCCAGGATTTCCCCGGCGTGCTGCTCCATCAGCCAGCGAAGGTCCTTCCCGGCCAGCGGGCCGTTGGCGATGACATTCGCGTCACCCGGGCGGTCGGAGATTTCCCACGCCTCGCCGATGGGCTGGCCCGCCGGGATTTTCTTGGCGTAAAGCCGTTCCAGTTCGCGCCCGCCCCAGATGCGGTCCTTGAAGATGGGCTGAAAAACAAAGGGGTAAAGCATGATCATGCGGCCACCGGCTCGGCTGACTTGGTCGATTTCATTTCCTCGGCACCCGCGGCAACTTCCGTGAAATGCCCGTGGGCGCGGAATTTTGCGTAACGCTTTTTCAGCCGGTCGGCCGTGGTCCATTTCTGGACTTCTTCCAGATGCCGGAGCAGGTGCATTTTCAAATTGGCCGCGGTGCCTTCCACATCCCGGTGGGCGCCCCCGAGCGGTTCGGGGATGATTTCATCCACGAGCTTCAAGTGCAGCAGATCCTTCGCGGTGATCTTCAGCGCGGCGGCGGCCTTGCCGGCGTTCGCGCGGTCCTTCCACAAAATCGCCGCGCAGCCCTCGGGGCTGATGACGGAATAATACGCGTTCTCCATGATCAACACCCGGTCCGCCACGCCGATGCCCAGCGCCCCGCCGGAACCGCCTTCGCCGATGACCGCGCTGATGACCGGCACCTCCAGCAGCATCATCTCGCGCAGATTCACCGCGATGGCCTCGGAAATATGCCGCTCCTCCGCCGCCACCCCGGGATACGCCCCCGCCGTGTCGATCAGCGTGATGATGGGCAGGCCGAACTTGTGCGCCAGCCGCATCAACCGGAGCGCCTTGCGATAGCCTTCCGGATGCGCCGAACCGAAGTTGCGCAAAATGTTTTCCTTCGTGTCCCGGCCCTTCTGCGTGCCGATGACCACCACGCGGTGGTTGCCCAGTTTGGCGAAGCCTCCGACCATCGCATGGTCATCCGCAAACATCCGGTCGCCATGCAATTCGTGAAAATCAGTGAAGCTCTTCGCCAGGTAATCCAGCGTATAGGGCCGCTTGGGATGCCGCGCCACCTGGACGCGCTGCCAGGGCGTGAGATGCAGGTAAATTTGCCGCCGGGTCTCCTCCAGCTTCTTTTCAATGAGCTGGATCTCCTCTTCAAAGCTGATTCCCAGGGAATGCTTTTCCGGATGCAGGCGGAGATCGTCCAGCTTGTTCTGCAACTCAGTGATCGGCTTTTCGAAATCAAGCTGATGTTTCATGCGTCGTAAATTTTAGCCGTTTTCAGGGTTGAGGCAATGCGGAATTGGAGGAGCATTTGAAGAAATACCGCAGCTGTTCGGAGCGAGGATTTTTGGGTTTTGGCGAAGGAGCGGGTTTAAACAACCCCGCGACTGAGCCGAAACGAAGCCAAAACCCAAAAAGACCGCCCTCATTTTCATCACAACCGAACGGCTGCAGCATTTCTGATAATGCTCTAAAAAAGCGAAAAGGCCGGACTTTCGTCCGGCCTTCGCGGTGACAAGGTTTAAACGCCTTCACCAAGGCGCTCAGAAGGGCCGTGCGACCAACTTGGGGCGCTGTCCGAGCCGCACGGCGAGCAAAACCTCTATGCCAACCCTAAACGGACAGCGAAATCTTCAACCAACACACTTCTTTGTCTTTTCAAAAATCAATTTCACGGACACCAACTCTGACGCAACTGGCGCGAAAAAGGTTCAAACTATTTTCATTTTTTTAAAAACATTTGAACCAAACCCAAACTCCCAGTTATGGCATGTAGACTACACTCATATTTGTCTGGTTACAAATTAATATTCGGCAGATCGGAGAAAATTTTTACGGGGCGGGCCTGGATGACCCGGCCCAGCGGCGTCCGGCCGCCGGGCTTTAGCGATTCCCGGAACGCCGCCTCCTTGCCCGCTCCGGAAACGAGAATCACTATGTTTTTCGCGGCGAAAATCGCCTTGTACGTCAACGAGATGCGGGTCGGCGGCGGCTTCGGCGAATTTTCCACGACCAAAAATGAGGCAGAATTGTCCAAATTTTTTCCACTCGCTTTGGGAAAAAGCGACGCGATGTGCCCATCCTCTCCCATGCCTAAAAAAATTAAATCCAAGCCGGGCCGGTTGTCTGAATTGGGTGGCACCCAGCGGCCAATTTCCGCCTCGGCCACCATCACGGCGGTGGCTGGAGCATCCTCTCCGCGCAGCCGGTGAATTTTATCGGCGGCTATATTAAGCGGTTTGAATAGAAGCTCATCCGCCAACTTAAAATTGCTGTCCGGATCGGTCGGCGGCACGCACCGCTCATCCGCCCAGAAGAAATGGACGTTCGCGAACGAGATGTTCCGTAACTGCTTCTGTTCCACGGTCGCTGTGAAAAATTTCTGGGTGATGCGCCCGCCGGAAAGCGCCACGCTGTACGTTTTGCCCGCACGATTCGCCGCTTCAACCTCGTTCAACCACGCGGCCGCGGCCGCGCGGGCGAGTTCATCCGCGGTCGCAAAGGACAGTAATTCGACATTTTGCATTTATTTTTCAGCAGGTTGGTCCAAATCGTCAGGCATCAAATGTTCATTGATGCGCTTCGTTTCAACCAGGCGTCCGTCGGCATCAAAGCGCAACTGGATCACCCAGCCGAACACGTCATCCGGCCATTTGGCGTTCGGGATCACTTTATCGGGGTCGGCCCCCAGCGCCCGTAAGAGCGCGGGAATCTGGCCGTGATGCCAGGCGATCAAAATCGCCCGGCCGTGCGGCTTGGACCGGATTTCTTCCGCCTGTGCTTGAAAATCCTTGTCGCTGAACCGGCTGTCAACCGCCAGTCCAAATGCCTTGCCGGTCGGCTCCACCGTGAGGCGCGGACGGTGGCTGCCCTTTGAATCGGCGGTGGCAAAAATGTAGTCAAGTTTCAACGGCTGCCCCGCCACCGTGAAATTTTTAAAATAATTCACATAAGCCGTGGCGCGCACCTTGCCCGCCGGAGACAAATCATGACCACTGGCGGGTTTTTCGGCGTGGCGGATGACCAGGATCACCGCATTTGTCAGCGCGGCGGACGGTTCAGCACCCGGCCCGGCAATGCTGGCCGCCGGCATGGCCAGCGCCAGCAACCCGCATAACAATAGCGCGGCTTTCGTTTTCCTTATTTTATCCCCCGCGGCTCGCGTCAAGTGTGGCCGGGTTGTGCCAGCCGCAACGCGGGCTGGTTCATCGGCATTCACAAAAGCAAGCAGCTCAATATTTTTCACAGCTTTATAACCCTCTATTTGGCCTGGACCACAATTTCCGTTTTGATTGAATTCGCGATGAAACATTGCTCGTGGGCCAGGTGATGCAACTGTTTTTCGTCCGCCGGCACCGGCAATTTATCGCCGCTGTATGTGATTTCCGGATGGAGCGTCACCCGGCTCACCCATGGCACGCCCCGTTCGTTTTTGGCCAGCACGCCAATCGATTCATCCTCGTAACGGTCGATTTGGAATCCCTGTTTGGCCGCCAGGTAAAGAAACGTGAGCATGTGACAACTCGAAATCGACGCAATGAAAGCCTCCTCCGGATCAACGTGCGCCGGATTCGAATACGGCACGGGCACCACCGAAGGCGAGGACGATGCCGGCACGGTGACACCGCCGTCAAATGTCCAGGTGTGCTCCCGCGAATACTTGCCCTTCAGAAAATCCGGGCTGGTTCGCTGCCATTTGATCGTGGCTTTGTATTCGGACATAATATTCTGCGGTCACTTTATCACCAACAACTTGTGCCAGCCTTGGCCAGGCGGCAGGGACGCCGGTGGCCGGCTCAAGGTTCCTCACCAAACATCTTTTCTCACCTTTTGCACCCGTTCCCAGATTTTGGCCGGCATCTCCGCCCGCCAGACGCCGCCAAGCAGATGGTTGAAAGCCGCGTTCGTCTGCGCCTCCAGTTCCACCCGGTCGATAAAATCCGCCCCGTGGAGATACAGCAGCTCCTCCAGCGGTCCGACCGCGAGATCGCCCTTTTCCTCCTCGGTCAAATCACGCGCGACCACCTCCAAAATCGCCTGCCAGACGAGTTCAGGGTGTTCCTGGCAAAAACTGATGTCCTCCAGGGCTTGATCATCCTCAAACCACGCGATGACATCGTTGACGGTCGGCTCGGCCATGGTTCTACTTGATCACCAGCGGCTCGTGCCAGGTGTGGCCCAGTTGCGCCAGCAGGTCGTCGGCGGCGATCGGCCCCCACGTTCCGGCCGAGTAAAATTCCCGGTTCGTCAGCGACCTGCCCTCCCAGCCCGCGCGGATGGAATCGGCGATCTTCCACGCGGTCTCCACCTCGTCCCGGCGGATGAAGAGCGTCGCATCGCCGGCGATCGCTTCCAGCAGCAGCCGTTCATACGCCTCCGGCGTGTACGCGCCAAACTCCGCGTCGTAGCTGAAATGCATCCGCACCGGGCGCACCCCGATGGTCGTGCCGGGCACCTTGCCGTTGAATCGCAGGGAAATGCCCTCGTTCGGCTGCAGGCGCAGGGTCAGCGCATTCGCATCCAGGTGTGAACCGCACTGCGCGGCAAACAACACATTCGGCGTCGGTCGGAATTGGATGCGCACCTCGCTCGCGCTCATCGGCAGGTTTTTGCCCGTGCGCAAATAGAACGGCACGCCGCTCCACCGCCAGTTGTCGATGAACAATTTCAGCGCCGCGAACGTCTCCACATTCGAATCCGGCTTCACCTTCGTTTCCTGCCGGTAGCCGGTGCGCATCTCGCCGCCCACGCTGCCGGCAAAATACTGCCCGCGCACGATCTGCTTGGCGACATCATCGAGTGACAACGGCCGGATGGACTTGAGCAGCTTCACCTTTTCATCGCGCACGGCCTCGGCCTCCAGCGACACCGGCGGCTCCATCGCGATGAGCGAAAGCACCTGGAGCATGTGGTTCTGCACCATGTCCCGCAGCGCCCCGGCCTCCTCGTAATACCCGCCGCGGTCGCCCACGCCGATCTTTTCGCTGACCGTGATCTGGACATGATCCACGGATTCCCGGTTCCAGAGGCGTTCGAAGATCGAGTTCGAAAAGCGGAACATCAGGATGTTCTGCACCGTTTCCTTGCCCAGATAATGGTCGATGCGGAACACCTGCGACTCGTGCGCATAGCGCGTCAATTCGTGGTTCAGCTTTTCGGCGGAGGCCAGGTCGTGACCGAACGGCTTCTCCACCACGAGCCGCTGCCAGCCCGGACCGTCCCGTTTCAACAGATTGGAACGATGCACCTGCTCCACCACCTCCCCGAACTGGCTCGGCGATATGGCGAGGTAAAACAACAGATTGTCCCGCAGCGCCGGGTTGCCAAACGTGCCCAGTTGCTTCTCCAGCCGCGCGTAGGCCGCGTCATCCGTCAGGTCGCCAATGCAGTAAAAAATATTTTCCGCGAACGCCGCCCAGACCTTGTCATCCACCGGCTTGGTGCGCGAAAACTGGTCGAGGGCGGTGCGCAGTTCCTGCCGCCACGAGGCGTCGGTCTTCTCGCGGCGCGCAAAGCCGATGACCCGGAAAGTCGGGGGCATCAGCCCGTCCTTGAACAAATGGTAAAGCGCGGGGATGAGCTTGCGCGCCGTCAAATCGCCGCTGGCGCCGAAGATGACGATGGAGCAGGCCTCGAGGTTCTTGTGATTGCCGTTGCCGCCGGCGGCGGGGGCGGGCGAATTCAAAATGTTCATGGCCGCAACCTTGGCTCAAACGCCGGAAAATTTCAACCCTCCTTATTCCAAAAATTACAGTTCAGCATGAATTATTAAGGGGGTGCCGATGAAAATATTTCAACGATGCTAATGCCCGCCAAACCGGGTCGCATTGATGGGGAGATGCGATGCCTGGCAACCGGCTCCTAAGTCCCCCCGCCCGCAGCAGAACAGCAGGCGGAATCCCACAGTTGCGGAAAGGCAAAACGTGCCGTCTACCCTTGGTTTCCGTCGTCCCACAAAAACAGAAAGACGTCTGGCTTCCCCGCCATTTTCACCCCATTCGCACCCGTAAATGCCTTGGAGTTTGGAGCTTCTTTGAATGTTGAATGTTGAATGTTGGAGCTTGGACGCTTGGTGCTTTTCGTCATTCGTCATTAGCGCTTCGTCATTCACGTCGCCCATCCTGACACACCCGGTTGGACAAAGACTATCCATCCGGAAAATCTTCCCCCTGCTTCCGCCCGCCTCAGTTATGCCGCAGATGCATCATGTTCAAGCACTGCTTGAACCACGGCTGCCGCCGCTGCGGACGGCAGGTGGCGGCGGCTTCCTGCGCCGGGCTGGCTTGCCGGTTCTGCCCGCGCGAACGCTTCAGGTGCGGCACCGGGTTTCGGGAAGCTTTCTGGATGGAATCCAAAATCTGCTCGATTGGGAACCGTTTCAGCAGAAAACCCGAGGCCCCGGCCGTCAGGGCCTTCCGTTTCTGCTCCATGTCAAAAAACGTCGTCAGCATCAACACCTGCGTCGACCGCGAGAGCGCCTTGATCGGCCGGATCGCATCCAGCCCGCTCGCGTCGCCCATCTGGATGTCCAACAAGATCACATCCGGCCCGGCCTTGCTCGCCAGCGCGCTCAAGACGGCATTCGGCGAATGAAACGTGGCCGTGCACTGGAGGCCTTCGCACTTCTCCAGGATTTCCATCAACGTGCTGCGCAGGCTGCGGTTGTCATCCACCAGCCAGATGTTGATGGGTTGCTTGCCGCTCGTCGGCTCGGGCGCGGCTGCACCCGGAGCCTCCGCCTGATGATCGATGTTTGTGTTCAACATAACCCTTGAAATTATTTAGTTAACCGTCCGCCAAATACCTAGCTCACCCCGTGCCAACCCTGCAACCTTCGGTCTGCTTCTGAAAAACCTTAAATACCCTTGATAACCGCCATCCCGCCGCCACCCGCTCCCGCCACCACGCCATCCAGCCTGTCGAACTCTGTGCAGCCTGCACAAACTTCGACGCTGCAAAAATTCCTCGCCCCGCGCCCAAAATTTCGCCACCATCTCGCCTCGAATTTTTCACGGGCAAACCACCCGTTCGCGCATGAAAGCCAAAATCATCATCACACCCAAGAAAGCCGTCCTGGATCCGCAGGGCAAAACCGTCCAGACCGCCCTCGCCCACATGGGCTACACCGGCGTCACCGGCGTCCACATCGGCAAATACATCGAGATCGACCTCGCCCCCGGCACCGACCAGGCCGCCGCCAGCAAGGCCCTCAATGAAGCCGCCCACAAGCTCCTGAGCAATCCGGTCATTGAGGACTATAAATTAGAAATCGAGTGATTCGTTGAAGCGTTGAATGGTGAATCGGCGACGTTTCAACTCTTCAACCCTTTAACTTTTTAACCAATGAACTTTGCAATTTTGCAATTCCCCGCCTCCAACTGCGACCAGGACGCCGTCCACGCCGTCCGCCTGCTCGGCCACTCCGCCCGCCTCGTCTGGCACAAAGACGCCTCGCTCGGCGACACCGATGCCGTCATCGTCCCCGGCGGTTTCAGCTACGGCGATTATCTCCGCTGCGGCGCCATCGCCCGGTTCAGCCCCGTCATGCAGGCCGTGAAACAATTCGCCGACAACGGCGGCCTCGTCCTCGGCGTCTGCAACGGTTTTCAAGTCCTCACCGAGGCCGGCCTCCTGCCCGGCGCGCTCATCCGCAACCGCGACCTGCAATTTCATTGCGAAAACGTTTTCCTCAAGACCGCCACCGCGGATTCCCCGTTCACCAGCCGCATTCCGGCGGGCAAAGTCCTCCGCGTCCCCATCGCCCATGGCGAAGGCTGCTACTTCGCCGACGAGGAAACCTTGGCCCAGCTCAAGGCCAACCACCAGATCCTCTGGCAATACTGCGACGCCACCGGCGACCTGACCGATTCCGCCAACCCCAACGGCGCGCTGCAAAACATCGCCGGCATCTGCAACGAAGCCCGCAACGTCGCCGGCCTCATGCCCCACCCCGAACGCGCCTGCGAACCCCTCCTCGGCAGCGCCGACGGCAAATGGATTTTTGAAAGCATCTTCGCGGCGCTCAAAAATAAAAGCGTCGCGCAAGTTGCGTGACGGATACGTACGATGGCAAACGACTGGTGCAACAAGAAAACTTGGACTGAAGCTGACAAAGCCGACTTTTTCTCCCACCTAAGTCGACGCGGAGACAAAACCAAATACTTGTCAATGCAGGCAACCAGCCTTGAAGCGGTTGGTTCTCCAGAACTTCTGAAAGCTGCAATTTCGCTTTTGGAGCAGTTGATTGATGAGTTGACGAAGCAAGTGTTTCAATTGCCGCGAGCTGTGGCCGCTGCCTACAACAAGAAAGCTGGTTGTTATTTGAAACTTGGTGACGTGGAGAATGCGATCGCCGATTACCGCCGCGTGTTTGCCATCGAACGAGAATTAGGCAGTCCGGCAACCCTTGCATTCTTCGACTTTGGGAAACTGGTGACTGAAAAGCACCGGCGTGACTATTTCGATGAAGCGCTAACTGCATTGGATGCTGGTGCGAAGTATCTGGGAAAGCACCTCCCGGCAGACACGTTTAATTTATTTGGAATTCGATCCCTCATCGCAGCGCAAAAAGGGGAGATTGAAAAGGCCAAAGAGTTTGCAAAAGTGGCCCTGGAAGCTGCGGCGAAAGACCATTCCGGCTTGCGTTATCATCCGACGGCCGGCTTGGTTGGCGAGAAAGAAACAACGTTTTACAAATCCGTTGCGGCAATTGCCGAAAGTTAATCCCATGAAACCCCCTTCGATCCGGCAAAAGACTTCCGCCGCCCGCGCGGGCCGGAGCGCAGGGCGGTCGGATTACAGCGCGTGGTCAGGCGGCATCGCGGCATTGCTGGCGGAGGCGCGCCGGCAATCCGCCCGCTCTGTCAATGCCATCCTCACCGCCACCTACTGGGAAATCGGCCGCCGCATCGTGGAGTTCGCCCAGCAAGGTGAAGCCCGCGCGGAGTATGGGGATGCGGTGCTGGAAAGACTTTCACGTGATTTAACCAAAGAATTTGGACGTGGGTTCGCCCACGATAATCTGCAACGCATGCGGCTCTTTTATCAGGCGTGGCCGATTGAAATGATTTACGCGACACTGTCGCGTAAATCTCTCGAACGGAAAATTATCCAGACAATGTCAGGACAATTTCAACTCCCGCAGATTTGTCAGACAGTGTCTGACAAATTGCCAGCCCCAATTTCCGCGACACTGTCGCGTAAATCTGAGATCGACCTCGCTCTCTATCTCGAAGCCCTTTGCCACGCCTTTCCGCTTTCCTGGTCGCACTACGTCCGCCTGCTCTCCGTGGAACAACCCGAGGCGCGCCAGTTTTACGAAACCGAATCGTTGCGCGGCGGCTGGAGCGTGCGGCAGTTGGATCGCCAGGTCAGCACGCTCTATTACGAACGCACCGCGCTCGCGAAGAACAAGGCCAAACTCCTCACTGCCGGCGCGAAGACGCGCCCCGAAGACGCCGTGAGCATCGAGGAGGAAATCAAAAACCCCTACATCCTGGAATTTCTCAACCTGCGCGATGACTACGCCGAAAGCGATCTGGAAGACGCGCTCGTCCGTCATCTCGAAGCCTTCTTGCTGGAATTGGGAAACAATTTCACCTTCGTCGCGCGGCAAAAACGGATTCGCGTCGGCAAGCAATGGTATCGCATTGATCTGCTGCTGTTTCACCGCCGGCTGCGCTGCCTGTTCATTTTCGATTTGAAGCTGGGCCGCTTCACCCACGCCGACGCGGGACAAATGAATCTCTACGTCAATTACGCCGCCGAGCATCTCACGCTGGACGGCGAAAATCCGCCCGTCGGCTTGATCCTTTGTTCCGAGCATGATGAAGCCGTGGCGCGCTATTCCATGGGCAATTTGACCAACAAGGTCCTCGCCGGACAATACAAGCTCGCGTTGCCCGACCCGCGACTGATCGAAAAAGAAATCGAGAAAACCCGCCGGCTGCTCGAATCACCCCCGCGCCGGATGCACCAAAAATGATTGTGGCCCCGCCGTCACCCCGCCTCTCGCCCGATAATTTCATGACACAGCCGCAGCACCAGCGGCCGGCCATAAAGCGTCAAGCGCGTGACCCGCACCTCCACGGGCACGGCGGTTCCATCCGCCCGGGTTAATTGGCTGTTAAAGGCGGTGGCCGATGCCGACGCCAGGCCCAGGGCCAGAAATTGGGTGTGCTTGCGTCCCAAAATTTCACCCCGGCCGCATCCCAGCAACCGCCCGGCGGTCCGGTTCACATCAATGATTTTTTCCGTCTGCTCGTCCACCAGAAAAGCCGCGTCTGCGAGACATTCGAACAGTTCGCGGTATTTGTGCTCGGATTCGCGCATGGCCCGTTCGGCGCGGGCGTACTCGGCCCGTTCCTCCGCTTCCCGCAAAGCCCGGTCCACCGCCGGAATCAGGCGGATGGGCCGGTGCTTCAGCACATAGTCCGTGGCGCCATTTTTAAGCGCCTCGATGGCCGTGTCCTCGCCGATGGTGCCGGACACGAACAGGAACGGCGTTTCCGGTCGTTTCTCATGGGCCAGCGTCAGTGCCTGGCGGCCATCAAATCCGGGCATCGTGTAATCGGAAAGAATGAGATCAAATCCGCCCTGCTCCAGCTCGGCGACAAATTCCTCACGGTTGTCCACCCGCACCAGTTCGCAATCCGGCCACCGGGCCGAAAGCATGGCCTGGTTCAACTCGGCATCCGCCTCACTATCCTCAAGATTTAACACTCGCAACGTGGTTTTCATGATGCATTTCCCGGCTTTTGTATCACAAAGCCTGCCATTTGCACTGGGGTGAACACCCCAGCCAATCTCCAACCGTTTGAAATCTAGCAGCTATCCCAAAAATCGCAACCAACTCCCGGTGTCATTGTTGATTTGCTTGTTTTGCACCGGGAAAATGCCATTCTCTCCCCCGCATTTTTTAATAAATTACCGATGACCGAACCCGCCATCACCCCCGAACTCGTCGCGAAGCACAATCTCACGCCGGATGAATACACGCACGCCAGGGAGATCCTCGGCGGGCGCACCCCGAGCTACACCGAGCTCGGCATCTTCTCCGTCATGTGGAGCGAGCATTGCAGCTACAAGAACACCAAGCCGCTGCTCAAGACCTTCCCCACCAAGTCGCCCAAGATCCTCGTCGGCGCGGGCGAGGAAAACGCCGGCATCATCGACATCGGCGACGGCATCGCCATCGCCTTCAAGATCGAGTCGCACAACCACCCGAGCGCCGTCGAGCCCTTCCAGGGCGCGACCACCGGCGTCGGCGGCATCGTGCGCGATATTTTTACGATGGGCGCGCGCCCCGTTTGCGCGGTCAACTCCCTGCGCTTTGGCCCCATCACCGACGATACCACGCCGGCCCCAACGCCCGCGAATTCGAATGCAGCGGGAACGAAAAATCCCCCTCTCCCCGGGGGAGAGGGACGGGGTGAGGGCGAGCCAAACCCTTCCGCCGAAGGCGCAAACTTAAAATCCCAAATTGCCGGCAACCGCCGTCTCTTTGCCGGCGTCGTCAGCGGCATCGCGCATTACGGCAATTGTTTCGGCATCCCGACCATCGCGGGCGAAGTGTATTTCGACAAGACCTATGCGGGCAATCCGCTCGTGAACGCCTTCTGCCTCGGCGTCCTGCGCCATGAACAGATCACGCGCGGCGCGGCCAAGGGCGTGGGCAACCCCGTTTTCTACGTCGGCCCGGCCACGGGTCGCGACGGCCTTGCGGGCGCGGCGTTCGCCTCGCAGGATTTGACCGAGGAATCCTCCGAGCAACAGCGCGGCGCGGTGCAGGTCGGCGATCCGTTCATGGAAAAACTCGTGTGCGAAGCCTGCCTCGAACTCCTCGCCACCGGTTGTGTCGCCGGCATGCAGGACATGGGCGCGGCCGGCCTCACCTGCTCCACCTGCGAAATGGCCGCGCGCGCCGGCACCGGCATCGAGATTGAACTCGACAAGGTTCCGCAACGCGCCCCGAACATGAGCAGCTACGAGATCATGCTCTCGGAATCCCAGGAACGCATGCTCATCGTCGTCCACAAGGGCCGTGAAGAGGAAGTGAAACGCATTTTCGACAAGTGGGACCTCCCGTGGTCCGAGATCGGCATCATCACCGACACCGGCCACATGGTCGTGCGTCACAGCGGCAAGATTGTCGTGGACATCCCCGCAAAAAAAATCGCCGACGAATCCCCCGTCTATCAGCGCACCGCCTCGGAACCCGCCTACCTCGCCGAAGTCCGCGCCTTCCGCCTCGATGGCATCGCCGACACCACCACGCCCGCGGACGACCTCAAAAAACTTCTCGCCTGGCCCAGCATCGCCTCCAAGAACTGGGTCTATCGCCAATACGATCAGCAGGTGCGCGATGGCACCATTGTTTTGCCCGGCAGCGATGCCGCCGTCATCCGCATCAAGACCGATTCCCTGCCCGTCATGAGCGCGGAACTCGCCGCCAAGGTCGGCGACCCGACCGTGGCCGAGAAATACATCGCCATGACCGTCGATTGCAACGGTGGCTACGTTTATCTCGATCCGTATGAAGGCGGCAAGGCCGCCGTGACCGAGGCCTGCCGCAACCTTGCTTGCAGCGGCGCCATTCCGCTCGGCGCGACCGACAATCTCAACATGGCCAACCCGCACAAGCCGGAACTCTTCTGGCAGATGCGCGAAAGCGTGCGCGGCCTGGCCGAGGGCTGCCGCGCCTTCAATGCCCCCGTGACCGGCGGCAATTGCTCGCTCTACAACCAGAATCCCAGCGGCCCCATCGACCCCACGCCCACCGTGGCCGTCGTCGGCCTCATTGAAAAGCCCGAACACATCACCACGCAATGGTTCAAGGACGAGGGCGATGCCATCATCCTCCTCGGCGAAGCCGTTGACCAAGCCGACTCCATTCTCGGACTCGGCGGCAGCGCCTATCTGCAAGTCATTCACGGCCTGAAAACCGGTTCCCCCCCGCGTTGCGACCTCGAAACCGCCAAGACCCTCCACACCACGCTGCTCGGCCTCATCCAAAGCGGCCTCGTGAAGAGCGCGCATGATTGCAGCGAAGGCGGCCTCGCCGTCGCCCTGGCCGAAAGCTGCATCAGCCAGCTCATCGCCCGCGACACCCCGCGCCTCCTCGGCGCAACGATTGATTTGAGCGCGGCGAAAGACCTCCGCGCCGACGCCCTGCTCTTCGGCGAAACCCAGTCGCGCGTCATCATCTCCTGCAAAGCCATCGACGCCATCAAAGTCGTCGAACGCGCCAAGCTCATGGGCGTGCCCGCAGCACGTATCGGCCTCGTTGGCGGCGACAAGCTCACGGTAAAAACCGCCGGCGCCGAATTTGCCGCCCCGCTCACCGAGCTGCACGACGCCTGGTGGAACGCCATCGCCCGCGCGATGGCATAAATGAAACTTCAACGACCAAGAGCAGATTCGGCCCTATCGCTGATCGAGCTCTTGGTCGTCATCGCCATCATCGCAGTTCTCGCGGCGCTTTTATTGCTGTCAGTTTCCCAGGGCAAAACCAGGGCACAATCTGTTGTCTGCGTTAACAATGTTCGTGAGTTAGGGCAGGCCATGCAGTCGTTTGTGTCCGCCAAACGTGCTTACCCGCTCGAAGTAAATCCTCGAACCGCCACCGTTGGCAGCAATCCTGATCATGGTTTCAGTTGGATCGAATCCTTGGGCAAAGAGCTGGGCCAAGACATCAAGGGTCGAAATTTAAAGGGCATATGGATCTGCCCGGCGGCGGCCAAAAAACCGGGTGACGCTGACGACCAATCAGGCCCCTATTCCTGCTACGGTTACAACGCCAACGGACTGGCAGCTCTAACCGATACTAATTCACTGGGCTTGGGCGGTCATTTTGTCAGGCATTATCCATCACGCCCTCCTGCCCCAGCGGTCGCTGAAACCGAGGTCGCCACTCCCAGCGATATGATTGGGATTGGCGATGGGTTTATGGGAAATGCCGGTAATTATTTCGACGGTGCCGCTTGGATTGCGCGGATGTCGCCTCCCCAAACCAACCCGGTTAGTACGGCAGCAGTCAAGACCCGCCACCAAGGCAAAGCCAACGTGGTCTTCTGCGATGGCCACGTCGAATCACCGAAGCTAAAATCTCTATTTGAAGACACCAGCGACGCAGCCTTGGTGCGCTGGAACCGCGACCATTTGCCACATCGCGAAGAACTTTCCCCCTGAATTTATGTCACCCTTGGCCCACCTCGTCGGTAGCTGGCTGGTTGCCGTGGCCACCACCACCAATCCGCGGGACCGCAAGCTGGTGACCCTCGCCGGTGTGCTGCCGGACGCCGACGGACTCGGAGCGGTGGTCGATGTGGTTGGCTCGGCGATTTCTGGCAAGGAAAACTCCTTCCATTATTACCAGCAATACCACCACATCCTGCTGCACGGCTGGCCTGGGGCCATTGCCGTCTCGGTTGTGCTGATGTTTTTCGCCCGGCAACACTGGCGGGTTTTCCTGCTGTGCCTGTTGACGTTTCATCTCCACCTGCTCTGCGACCTCGTTGGCTCACGCGGCCCGGATTATGGCGACTTCTGGCCCATCTGCTATTCCGAACCGCTCTTCCGCCATCCCATCTGGTTTTGGAAACACCAATGGCGGCTGGACGGCTGGCAGAACCTGACCCTCTTCGCCCTCTGGCTCGCCGCCGCCCTCTGGCTGGCGGTCAAACGCGGCCATTCCTTCGTCGAAATGCTCGGCGAACGCGCCGACAAAATCTTCGTCCAAGCCCTCCGCAAATGGTTCCGCCAGCCGGTGCCATAGGGCAACTCTTTCGTGTCATTCGCGCATTTCGTGGTTAAAATGCCCCCGTGAAACCGCTCGCGGATTGCAAACTCTACACCTTCGTGGATACGGCCTACCTCCATGGCCGCGCGCCCGAACTCATCGCCCAGCAGTTGTGCGACGGCGGCAGCGACCTGATCCAATTGCGCGCCAAAAATTCTTCACCGGATGAAATCTGTCGTCTCGCGGAAAAAATCCAGCCCGTCATCCGCCGCGCCAACGCCGGCCTCGTGATCAACGACCACTTGGACATCGCCCGGGAACTCGGCGCGGACATCTGCCATCTCGGACAGGAAGATTTTTTCGACGCCGGCTTTACGCAAGTGTCTCAACTCTCAACTAACAACTCTCAACTAAAAATCGGCCTGTCCACCCACGCCCCCGCGCAGGCCCAGCGCGCGCTGGAGGCCGGTGCCGACTACATCGCCATCGGCCCGATCTATGCCACCGGCACCAAGCCGACCGCGAAACCCGTGACGTTGGAATATGTCCGCTGGGCGGCAACCCATGTGACCGTCCCCTGGTTCGCCATCGGCGGCATAAATGTATCGACCATCGACGCCGTGCTGGCGGCGGGTGCGCAGCGTATCTGTGTGGTCTCCGCCATCCTCAACGCTCCGGATGTCGCCAAAGCCTGCGCGGAATTTCGGAAGAAATTGGACTGATCTTCACTGCGGCAGCGTATGCCCCTCAACCGAGCAGGTCGGCACTTCATCCACGGCATTCAACGAATACGTCCCGCCATCAGGACATTCTGGAAAACCTTTTTCCTTAAAATACGGCTGCAGATCCTTCACCGTGGGCACGGCGGACAGCGGCTTGGCCTGATCCGTCGCCCACTGCTGTTTCGCATCGTCGATCAACCGCAGGTTGTTGATGCACGTCTTGCGCGCGATGATCACCGCGCTCGCCTCCAGGATCTGCTGGCCCTCGGTCTGGATTTGCTCGATGTGATCCTGTTGCAGGCGCAGGGCCTCGCGGGCGGTCGCCAGGTGGACGGCGTTGGATTCGCTTTCCGTGCTCAATTGCGCCAGCGCCACGCGCCATTGCGCCACCTGGTTGGTCAAAATCTGGTTCTGTTTGCGCAGGCGCGAAATCTCGGCGGCTTGCAGCCCGGCATTGGAATTCCGCAGCCCCTCCAGTTCATCCTGCATGAGCCGCATCCCGGTTTGCGTGGCGCGCAGGTCCGCCTGCAATGCGTCCTTCTCGCGATAGGCGCGGAAGAGGGAGACCTCCGCGACCACCACCAGCCCTAGGCACACCCAGGCAAACCAGCGTTTTAAGTTCATGGCCACGTCAGTTTCACCCTTCGCCGCCAATCGTCAACGGTATTTCTCGCATCTTTGGAAACGGGGTGCTGCGCATCAACCGTGAAGAGTTTCGCACCAACTTGGCCTTTCGACCTAGAAAAAGGGCGGCGATCAGGAATTTGCTGGAAAGCTGTCGGGCAATGCGACGCAAAGCCCGGTTCGTCAGTCGGATTTTTTTGAGGTGTCAGCGTGCCGAAACCTGGATTGTTGCAGGTATTTGGCGGTGGCTTCTCCGCGTGAATGAACATGCAACTTGGTGTAGATGTGTTTCACATTCATCCGGATGGTTTCAATGCTCAACAACAACTGATCCGCAATGTTTTTGTAGCTTTCCCCTTTGGCCAGCAGTTCCAACACCTGTTGTTCGCGCGGTGAAAGCGCGGCGGTTTCGGATTTGCCGGCGCCCATTTCATTGAAATAGGCCACCACTTTTCGCGCAATGCTGCTGGACATGGGGGCGCCGCCGCCATGCGCCTGCTGGATTGCCTCCAGCAATTCGGCGGCGCTGGATCGCTTGAGCAGATACCCGTTCGCGCCCGCCAAAAGCGACTTGAAGATTTTTTCGCTTTCCTCGTAAACGGTGAGCATGAGGTATCTTGCTTCAGGTAAATCAGCGCGCAGACGCCGGACACATTCCACGCCATCCATGCCCGGCAGGTTTATATCCATGAGCACCACGTCCGGTTGGTCCGCCGGAATGCCCCGGAGCGCTTCCTCCGCCGTGCGATAACTGTTGATGCAGCGCAAACCGGGATCACGGTTGATTTCGAGAATCAGATTTTCCCGGATCCAGGTCTCATCTTCAACGATCACGACCCGGATCGGTGATTTTGGTTGATGGCTTTTGTCAGGCGTCCGGTTCATTTCACGGTGATTTCGGGAAACGCCACCTGCAGTTTGACAGTCGCTCCTTGGCCGGGCTCGCTCTGCACACTCAGTTGCCCGCCAATCGCAGCCAGCCGTCTCCGCATGTTCTCCAGGCCGTTTCCTGACGGTTTGATTTTATCGGGACTGAACCCCCGCCCATTGTCGTGGATTTCGACGGTCAGCAGGTTTGCGCTGAAATCCAGCCCAAAGCGGATTTGGCCGGCGGCCGCGTGTTTCACGTCATTGTTTAAGGCTTCCTTCACCACCATGAACAAATTATGTCGCACCTCGGCGACCACCGGAATGTCGGGCAGTTTCAGGGGCACGTCCAAAACACAGGTGATTCCCGTTGAGCGAAGAAAATCCTCGGTGTAATAGACTAGATAGTCGGCCATTTCACTCAGCGTGTCGTTTTGAGGATTTATGGCCCAGACAATCTCGTCCAAGGATCGGATGGTGTCGCGCGCCGCATTGGAAATGATCTTTGGGAGCCCGCCCATATTATCCGGTGGGCCGCCGGGCTGCCCCAACATTTCTGCCAGCTTGTGGATTTTGGTCAAACTGGCCCCCAGTTCATCATGAATATCACGCGCAATGCGCCCGCGTTCCGCCGCCACCGCGTTTTCCCTTTCCAGCCGTTGGATTTGCCCGCGTGCCCGCCGCCGCTCAAACAACTGCACTATGCCGGCAACCGCCAACAGCAGGCCGGCGCCGGTCACGACAATAAACCACCGGCGCTGCCAAAAGTGCGGTATAAGCAAATCCTCAAAAGACGTGCCCGCGACCATCTGGCTAAATTTCCACCCGCCTTTAAATTCGCCTCTAAATACGAGGTGAATTTCATCAAAAGTGGCGTTGGCCTCGAAATGGGTGACAATGTTTGTCGGCTGATTGATTTCGGTTGCCCCTGTGGAAAGATCGGGATTCAGCCAGGCCGTGACGCGCGCGTCGTGGCCGGGGATGAATTCCACCTTGAAAGCGATATACCTGGGCACGCCCGCGCGCATGTATTCCCAGCTTTTGCCCGGATCCGGGTTGGCCGAGTTAAAATCCACATAGCCCTTCGCGGTTTTGGGCATCGGCCAGGCGCAGTAGGCCCAGGCGCCAAACGCGTTCCCCACTCCCAGGTGCTCCTCGCCCTTTTCAGTCAGAACAAATCCGGCTTCAAAGTCACCGATGGCTTTAATCACCGAATCGGCGGTCGGATCCACCCGCAACCTGAAGTAAAGCGTGCTGGAAGAATTTGTATCCTGAGGTTTGATCGCCCCGTGTAAAATATCCTCGCCCTTGCCGGTGTTGTTTACCAGTGTGGTTCCGGGCTGGCTCCACAAAATCGTCGCCTGCGCCGGAATGGAAAACGCCAGCAGTGTGACGGACAGCAGGGCCGCCAGCAATCTGGGCATCGGGGGACTACCGGGGTGACGCATGAAGACAAAACCTAGGTTAGCTGTCGTCAAAAGTCCACAGCACATTTGAAAACAGGCGGCCAGCGGCCAGATCGGGGGTGACATCATTATTTGGGTAATACCCATGTTTATGGGTATTGTTCTATTTTGAATACCCATCTATTTTCGCATCAACCTTTCAATAAAAGAACTCAGGAACGAAACAACTGTAATCATAAATGAACCATCCACATCAGCCCAATAAACGGAAGCAGGTATTAATTCCTTTGCTCGCCATCTCTGCGTTGAACCTCACCCTGTGCCATGGTGCCACGGTCTTCTTGGATACCTTCAGCTTGACTCCTGGAACCTCAATCATCGGATCCGCGGCCGACGTCGGAGGAACTTGGACACAAAACGGAACCAGCGCGAATGGCCTCACCATCGGCCCGGCAAACTCGTTAAACACGCAGGGAAATGGGCGGCAAGTCTTTGACTCGTTCACCTCGTCGCTGGGTGCGGGGGGAGGTGCTCACGCTTTCCTTTGACACCGTGAACGACGGCAACACTCCGGCGATCAACAACGGATGGGCCGGCGTTAGCTTGTATGATGGCTTTACCAGCGGCTCTTCTCCTGGAAATGAAGACATGTTCGCGGGCGATCCCAGTGCTTCCGCGTGGGGCACCGATGGGCACATTGGCCGTTTCTTTGGCGCGGATAACACGCTGGTCAATCACCTTACTCTCACCTATGCGTATGATACCGGGGCTTGGACATTTTCTTCGGCTGGATTCTCCGCCAGCGGCATAGGACCGGCGAACTATGCTCTTGATGGATTGAGAATTGGCAATGGCGCCGGCGCTGACATCAATTTGGACAATCTCTCCGTGGACATCAGCCCGGTTCCCGAACCGGCCTCCATGGCTTTGCTCGGGCTCGGCGGGCTTGGCCTCTTGCTCTGGCGTCGTCGTGGTTGCTGATGGTTGCAGATCGTGTTGATTTCTCAGGAATCACTGAACCCGGCTTCGTTGATGCGAATGCCGGGTTCATTTTTTGAGCCGCTATAAAGCTTGATATTGAATTGCCACCCGGCACTTCAGCGCATTACGTGACCACCCCGGCAATAATCCTCTCCCGCGCCAGGCGCATCCTATTCCGGGTATTCCTGTTGCTGTTGCCGGTCACAGTGCTGCTGTTGATCGAACTGGTGCTGCGCCTATGGGGTTTTGGTGGTTACGCGCCCTTTTTTTACAAAGTCGGCCCGGTGCCGGGCGGCACGCTTGTCCTCACGGAGCAGGCTGGCGCCGATTCCTGGTTCTTCAATTCCGGGCTCGCGGGCGACACCGCCCAGTATTCCTTTCTCGATCCCAAGCCCACGAACACCTTCCGCATCTTCATCGTGGGCGAGTCTGCCGCCAAGGGCTATCCCCAGCCACGCAACCTCGCGTCCTCCGCCTTTTTGCAAGCGATGCTGCAGGACGCCTGGCCGGAGCGTCACGTCGAGGTCATCAATCTCGGCACCGTCGCCATCGCCAGTTATCCCGTGCTTGGCATCCTGACCGAGGCCCTGGCTTTCAATCCCGATCTGATCATCATTCACACGGGCCATAATGAATTTTTCGGCGCTTACGGCGTGGCTTCCACCAGCCGGGCGGGCAGCCGGCCGTGGATGCTGGCGGCCACGCGCTGGCTTCATTCGCTTGCCGTGGTTCAAGGATTGGAAAAACTTCTCCGCCCAAAACAACCCAACACGCAACACACGCTCATGGAATCCATGGCCGGCCAAAACCACATCGACCCCGACGACTGGCGGCGGGCGGCGGCGGCCAAAAATCTGCATCATAACGTCGCCACCATGATTGAACGCTGTCAGGCCCGGGGCGTCCCGGTGCTGGTTTGCACCCTGCCGTCGAGTGAAAAAAATCTCGCGCCCATCGGGCCGGACGCGTCCGTTTCATCGGTGACCGGACAGGCTCGCATTCATTTCCTGCACGCCCAGGCGCTCGCCGCGGAAGGGAAACCCGCCGAGGCGCTGCCGGAATTTGAGAAGGCGCGTGATCTCGACACGATGCCATGGCGGGCCACCTCCGCGGCGGAAGCGGCCATCTTGCTTGCGGCCCATGAGCATGGCGCGCCGGTATGCGATCTGGTGACGGCGTTTCGCCGGGCCAGCCCCGACGGCATGATTGGCTGGGAGCTGATGGATGATCACGTGCATCCGACGTTGCGCGGCCAGGCATTGATGGCCCAAACCTTTGTAAATTCCATGACCAACATTTCGGCGGCAGCACGCGCACGAATTGGACCTTGGGAAGATTATGCGCGCAGACTGGGGGATAATGCCTATGACCATTATGTGGTTAATCTGAACCTGCGAACGATCTTCAACGCACCCTTCATGCGCATCAACAATCCCGGGGCTTTTCAACGCTTCGATGAAGCGGTCACGCAATTTGAAAACACGGTTGATCCTGAGGTGCGCGCGGTTATGCGCGAATGGCTGGACGCCCCCCCAAGCGCGGGCGGCAGGCGCCCGCTCACGAGCGTGGTGGCGCGGGCGCGGCTGCAACAAGGGAAATTCGCCGAAGCGCTGGACCTTTTCCAGATCGCCCGGCAGTCCGTGCCGGAATATACCTCGCTGCACATGGAGTATGCTTGCCTCGTTTTCGAATGCAAAGCCAGACTCCAGGGTGACCTGACAACCGCTGATCGTGAAATGGTCGCGCGCGAGATTGAGCAGGGGCAGGTGCTGTGCCAGCGGGTCGCCTCGGGATCGGGTTTCGCGGAATACTACCTCGCGCGGCTCCATCACTTGCGCGGTGAATATGCCGAGGCCATTCCGTTGCTTAACGCAAGCCGGCGGAAGCTTTCCGGTTCCGATCTGTTCGCCGCGGACCAGGCGCTGGTTGTTTCCCTCCTTAAAACCGGAGCGGGTGATCAGGCGCTTCAGTTGGCCGAAAACGGGGTGGAACAGGGCGGGCAGAATGCGCCACTTTATCGCGATCTGCTGACGCAAATCCGGGCGCTGACTACAACCAATGCACCCGCGGCAAACCTGAGATAGTCGCCGGTCTGACTACCCATGTTCATGGGTATTGTTTAATCGATAACCAAGTTTATCTTTTATGAAATCTCAAGAGCAAAACGCCAAAACCCATTGGCATTGGCTGTTGAAATTAGTTGAAAACAGACCTGAAAAAAAACCCAGACTACACTATGAAACACCGACCGTCTTTGCTGCTTCCACTGCTCGCCATCTCCCTGATGGCTGTCCCCGTTTGCAAGGGCACAGTGGTTTTTTCGGATGGCTTTAGCCAGGCTGCGGGAACTTTGATCGTTGGAAAAGCCGCCGATGTGGGGGGAACCTGGACACAAAACGGAACCAGCGCGAATGGGCTCACCATCAGCGCGGTGAACTCGTTGAACACGCAGGGAAATGGGCGGCAGGTTTTTAACTCATTCACCGCGTCTCTGGGCACGGGGAAGGTGCTCACGCTCAGCTACGACGCGGTGACCCCGGCGGCGGCGCTCGCTAACGGGTGGGCAGGAGTTAGCTTGTATGATGGTTTTACCAGTGGCTCCTCTCCTGGAAATGAAGATATGTTTGCGGGCGATCCCAGTGCGTCCGCGTGGGGCACGGACGGCCACATTGGCCGCTTCTTCGGCACGGACAACATGCTGAACAATCACATCACCCTCACCTATGTGTATGATACCGGCGCATGGACATTCAGCACGACCAACGGATTCAGCGCGTCCGGCATCGGCCCGGCGCACTACGCTCTTAACGGATTGCGCGTTGGCAACGGTGGCGGCGCTGACATCAATTTGGATAATCTTACCGTGGACATCAGTCCGGTTCCGGTGGTCACCTTCGCCGCAGTTTCGCCGGCGAACGGCTCCTACAGCGGTTCGCGCACCAGCGTCAGTTTGCAGGCAATTGATGGTCTCGCCATCGTCAATGCGAGCACCATTGTGATGCAAGTGGATGGCGGCACGGTCACGCCCGGGGTGGCCAAATCCGGCAATGTCACCACGATCAATTACGTTCCCGGTTCGCCCTTGGGCGCCGGAACGTTGCACACCGCCGAGGTGACGCTGGCGGACAGCAATGGCGCCCTGTACACCAACGCTTGGAGCTTTACCACCGCCTTTCAGTCGTTGCCATCAGTCCTGCCTGGTCCTATTGTCGCCAGCAACCAGGAATCGGGAATCGTCATTTTCTCCACCAACGATGCCTGGATGGGGGCCAATTATAACGCGTCTTCGGGCAAGACTATTTATGCCAGTTTCAGCCTGGAATTTGATAATTTGAACGGCGAGACCGGCGGCGGCAACGGTTACGGTGGATTGCAGTTTATCTTGGGTGGCAGCTCGGCCCCCTCCGCCGGGATGCATGTTATCGCCGGCAATAATTGGATATCCACAAACTGGAGCTTTGATCCTTATCCGCAACCTTTTACCGATTTGCTGCCGGTCACCCCCATTGTGTTTCATGAATGGCACACCATTGCCGAGCGGGTGGATTACTCGCCGATTGGAAACGCCACCGTCACCCTTTGGCTGGATCCGGACTTCACGCAGCCGGAGGGCTCCCAACCCAATCCGCCGGTTGTCGTCTCCACGGTTGACACTTTTGACACCGTCGCCTTGCGAACCGGTAACGGCACCACCAGCGCGACGTTCAGCAACATCGTTATGAGCGCCACCGGACCCTTTCCACATAGCGCTCCGGTATTCCAAAATTTGACCCCCGGGGCCAACGATCCGGCCGCGGCGATCCACACCCCGATTGGCGCGCTGGTGGTTTTCGGCACCTATGGCATCAGCACCAGCACCGTGGGGCTGACCCTGGATGGCAATCCGGTTGCTCCGTCATTCGCAGTTACGACCAACTCAATTACGGTCAATTATCAGCCGCCCACGTCGTTTGTGCCGAATTCCCCCCACACGGTTGGGTTGAGCGTCACGGACTCAAACGGCACACCCTATTCCACCAGTTGGTCCTTCACTGCGGATCCTTATCCGACATTGCCGATCACGATTCCAGGCCCGATCTTTGTTAATTATAGTGCCAATGGGGATGCGGGCTCCAACCTCTTTACCAGCGAAAATGAATGGATCGGCACCAACTACCAATCCTCTTCGACCAACACGCTTTATACCACGTTCACCATGGCGTTCGGCGATCTGAATGGTGAAACTGCCGATGACCAAGGCGGGTGTTACGGCGGGTTGCATTTCTTCGAAGGCGGCCCTGCACACATAGGCGTCGAGCGCCTGTTGGTTGGGGAGTCCTGGCTTAGAAACACCTGGAGTATTGACGACAAGGCCGGCGGCGAAGGGGGCGAGCTGGCGTTGCCGCCAACTATTGCCGTCGTCACCTTCGAGTATCATACCATGACGATTAAGAGTGTGTATTCAGCCGGCGGTAATGCCACCGAAACTGTGTGGCTTGATCCTGATTTCACCAAATCGGAAGGCAACCAGCCGAATCCACCGGTGGTTGTTTCCATGGTCAACACGTTTGACACCATCTGCCTCCGTTGCGGCAATGGCACGGCCAATGCCCAGTTCAAGGACATCATGTTGGCGGCCACCTCTCCGTTTGCTCCGGGGCCCGGCACATTGAACATCCAGAATTCCGGCGGCGGCATAAATCTTTCCTGGACCGGTGCCGGCACGTTGCAGACAGCCGCCGTGGTCACGGGGCCTTGGACGGATTCGGTAAATCAATCCAATCCTCAGGTTGTGGCGGCAACTAATTCGGCGGCATTTTTCCGCCTGCGGCCATAAGCATGAATCACGCTTAGCCGATGGTGGCCGGGTGTTAGCCAGGTCAACCGCCGGATAAGCAAGGAATGAACATAAACTTAGTTTCCAGCAGTTTGATGGTGCATCATGAAGGTGGCGGGGCATCAAGTCCCCGCCATCTTCTTAAAATTTCTGGAACCAAAAAATACCGGGCAGAACTGAATAAAATCATGAAATATTTGCAATCAAAGGCCACCAGGCATTGGCGGGGCGCTTCCACGAGGTTGGGGCCGCCACCTTCCGCGGCGAAGGATGTCTCCGTTTTTTCCGTAAAGCCCGGGCGCGGCTTTACCTTGATCGAATTGCTGGTGGTGATTGCCATCATTGCGATCCTGGCCGCCATGCTGCTGCCGGCATTGTCTGCGGCAAAGAAACGGGCAACGCAGGCGACCTGTTTGAGCAACCAGAAACAGCTCGCCTTGGCCTGGCTGATGTATAACGGGGAAAACTCCGATATTGTGATTAATTTTGACAACCGGAATGCCGCCGCCGCCACTCCTGACTGGCGCATACAAGCAAATCTGGTCCCCCAGCCGGGGCCGGCAGGTCTCGGCAAGACGGCGCCGGCAACCCTCGCGGGCGATGATCTTACGAAATGGTTTTTTCAAACCGGCTATCGAAGTCAGCCGCTCTTTCCTTATGCGCCCAATCCCGACATTATTCATTGCCCGGGCGACATCCGAACCTCGATCACCGGGCATTTTTGCTGGGCCAGCTATTCGGGGGTGGGCGGCTTCACTTGCGACGGCGCCCTCTACCCTACACTGGAGGGTTTAATCACAAAACAGACACAGGTAACCCATCCGAGCGACCGCTTTCTATGGGTGGAGGAAAGTGCTTCGCAGCAGGAAACGGCGGGTGGCCAAACCATTGGCGAAGCCGATGGTGCCTGGGACATGAATCCGGGAACGCCAGCCGCCGGTTTTGGCGGCCCTTTTTCTTCCGCCACCTGGATTGATTCGCCGGCAGCCTTTCATGGCGCCAACAGCACATTTGCTTTTGTCGATGGACATGCGGAGGCTCATAAATGGGCCAGCGGTCTGGTGCTTGCTTTTGCAAACAGCATGAGTCCCAAGAAATACAGCAATGTTGCCGGTTCCACTGGCGAAGGTGGTGCCGCCAATGGTGCCACCGCTGATTTGTATTATGTGGCCAGTCATTTTCCCACCCCGCTCAACCCCTGATACCGCCCACGTTGAGCACATTTCCCGTCCGATATTTCGCAATTTATCTATGACTAATTTGTTCCGGTGTCAACCCAGCCACAAAATGACCGGCATGAAATCTGGCAAAACCAGGAAAGCCCACAAAGTCCTTGCCTTTGGCCTGGTATTCTTGGGCGGCGTTTGCGGGGTCAGCCAGGCAATGCCGGCCAGCAATGCCGTGGTGGTGGGCTCGGTTCGCGTGCAAATGCTCTCCCGCACCCTGGTCCGCTTGGAATCGGCCGGCGCTGAAGGCTTTGAAGACCGAAACACCTTTCATGTGGTGAACCGCAACTGGCCCGGAACGACTTATTCCAGCAATCTGGTTTCGGGCATGGTGGTCATCACCACGGCGAATTATGCCGTTCATGTTCCGCCGGGGGCGGCTTCGTTGACCGGCACCTACGTCGCTGATCCCGCCGGCCAGGTGCTTTACCAGTTCAATGGGACGCTCTCCAACAATGTCTGGCTGCCGGGACCGTCGGACAATCCCAAGGTTTTGTCATTTGCCGACATGCCCAGGCTGATTCCGCCTGCCTGGGAATTGACGCCGGCTCCCGCGGGTGCGGCCCTGGCCTCAACCAGCGGCTGGGACACCAACAATGATGCGCCGGACATCTATGTGTTTGTCCCCAACGGCAGCTACGCCCAGATGCGCGGCGATTTCCTGAAGTTGACGGGCCCGACGGAAATGGTTCCGCTCTATGCGCTGGGGCTGTGGGACAGCCGCTATTATAATTACAGCGAGGCGACGGCGCTGCAGGAGATCGCCGATAATCGTGCGCGTCAAATCCCGCAGGATGTGATGGTCATTGACACTGGCTGGCGGCAAAACGCCTCCACGGGTTATCAGCCAAACACCAGTCTTTTTCCAAACCTGCCGCGCTTCTTTTCCGAGGCGCACACGAACAATGTTCACGTCACGTTCAATGATCATCCGCAGCCCGTGGCGTCCGCCGCGCTGGATCCGGCGGAAGTGACGTACCGTTACACCAATCTGACCCAGCTCTTGGGCCAAGGCTTGGACGTCTGGTGGTATGACCGCAACTGGAACGTCAGTTTATTGTCGCCGTCGCCAAACCTGCGGCATGAAGTCTGGGCGATGATGGTTTACCATGATGCGACCCAGGCGACCAACGCGCCCCTGCGTTCCTTGATGATGGCCAACATTGATGGCATAGATAATGGCATCCGTAACAACCCGCCGGACGTCGCCACTCACCGCTATTCCATCCAGTGGACCGGAGATATTGAACCCACCATGGCCTATTTGACCTACGCCATCCAGAATGCCGTGCATTCCGGCGTCCAGTCGCTTTTCCCCTACGAAAGCGATGACCTTGGCGGCCATCGCTCCGACCCGGGGCCGGGGGATTATATCCGCTGGATTGAATATGGCGCCTTGTCGCCGATCTATCGCCCGCACTGCACCTTGAACCTGATGCGCATGCCTTGGACGTTTGGGCCGGAGGCGGAATGGACGGCCAGAAGGTTGATTAATCTGCGCTACCGGCTGTTGCCGGAATTATACGCCGCCGCACGCAAGAATTATGACACCGGTGAGCCGCTTCTCCGGCGGTTGGATTTGGATTATCCTCAATATCCCCAGGCCAAACAGGAGAATCAGTACTTGCTTGGGCATTCGATTTTGGTCGCGCCGGTGACGCAAGGGGGCATGAGCACCGTCCCGTCCGCCTGGCTGACCACAGCCAATGGTCAAGCCGGCTTGACCGCGTCGTATTTTTCAAACACCAATCTTGCCGGCACGGCAGCGCTGACGCGGGTGGACGCCAACATTGATTTTAACTGGGGCACCGGCAGTCCCGGCGGATCCGTTGGCAGCGATAACTTCAGCGCGCGGTGGACGGGAAACCTCACCGTTCCGCTTTCCGTTGGCGATGTCACTTTGGCCGCAACCTCGGATGATGGCGTGCGGGTCTGGGTGGACAATCAACTTTGCATCGGCAACTGGGGGCCGAACGATTCGGTAATCACCGAATCAACGGCGACCATCAAAGCGGGACAAACCCACCAGTTGCGCGTCGAGTATCTGGAGTTGGCCGGCAACGCCATAGTGAGCCTGAAATGGCGCGGGGCGAGTTCACAGCAGTCCGTATGGATTCCGCCCGGCAACTGGATCAATGCCTGGAGCGGTGCTCTATTAAAAGGCCCGCTGACGATCCTTGAAAATACGCCGTTGGAGCATATTCCCCTTTACCTCCGCTCCGGTTCAATTTTTGCGCTGGCTCCGCCAATGCAATATACCGGCCAGATGCCTTGGGATCCGGTCACCTTGGATGTCTATCCGAGCACCACCGAAGCCGACTCGACCTCCTTGTATGAAGACGACACGCTGACGACCGCCTACCAGCAAGGTCAGTTTCGCACGACGGCCATCTCGACGTGGGCCAATGATGCGAACAAGACAGTATCGGTTTCCATTGGAGCGGCGGCGGGCAGTTTCGCGAATGCGCCCGCTCAGCGTTCGTGGGTGGCGCGGCTGCGCCGGCCGCCTGGCTGGTCAGCGGATTTGGCTCCGGTGGCTGTCACTTTGAACGGAAACGCCATCGGTCCGATCGTGCGACGGGTGGGCAATGCTTCCGCCATGCCGCTGGGTGCGGAGAACGGGGCGCCGGACGCCGACGTCTTCGAAGTTACCGTGCCCGCAACTCCGGTCCTGGCGGGCAACCTGCTCGTCGCCACTTTCGCTTCAGTCACCAGCCCTTGGATATGCAGTGACATTGGGGCGGTGGGGGCCAATGGCAACGTGGTGGAAGGCGCGTCCACCTGCTCCAATTCAGCTTGGGTCGTGCGTGGCGGCGGTGCCGGCATTGGCGGCACGAACGACGGTTTTCATTTTCTCTATCAACCCTGCCTCACAAATGCGCAAATGACCGTGCAAGTGTTGAATCAATCATCGGCCAATCCGCTGGCGGCGGCCGGGATCATGATCAGTGAAACCTTGAACGCTTCCGCGCGCAATGTCTTGCTCGGCCTGGTGCCCGGCCAGCAATTGATCTTCCAAAATCGTTCCACCGCCGGTGGCTCCGGTCAGGTGTCCGCATCCACGAGCCTGGCCACGCCGTGCTGGCTGCGCCTGGTCCGTAACGGGAATGTCTTTACCAGTTACAGCTCCCTCAATAACACAACGTGGACGCTGCTCAATTCGGTGACCATTCCCGGATTCAATCCGCAGGCTTACATCGGGCTGGCGGTCACCGCTGGCATTGCCAATGCCGGCAGCCTGGCAACCAACAGCTCGGGAACAGCCATCATCGGGGCCTGTCCCGAAATGTTGGGTGGCGTTTATTGCGTGGATGACACCAACCGTAATGTGGCCGTCTTCGGCAGTCTGGCGCTGAACACTTCGGCCAGCATTTCCACCGTGCCCAATCAAACGACGGCGCAGTCCACCCCGACCCCGGCGATTCCATTCACGGTGGGGTCGACCAGTGCAAATCCGCTGACCATCTCCGTGAATTCAAGCGATACCAACCTGCTGCCCGTCGCGAACATCATCGTTACCGGCACGGGTGGAACCAGGTGGGTCACCCTCACTCCCGGTCGCGGCATCAGTGGAACCTGCACCGTGACCTTGACTGTGAGCGACGGAATCGGAACCGCCAGCACCCAGTTGACCCTGACTGTGCGCCCGCTAACGGATGTTTTGCTCAGTGAAGACTTTTCCAATTACCCGGCGGGAAACCTTCCGGGACAGTCTTATCTTGGCAGTGGCTTTGCAGCCAACGGCAGTTGGATCGGGTTGAACTCGTCCTTCAGCGCCAATGTGGCGGATGCTGGGGTCCTTGCTTATCCCGGGCTGGTTTCTCCGCTTGTTGCCTCTGCCGGCGGCAAAGTCACGGTCAAAGGCGATGGCTCCGATGTCGGGGCTTTTCCCGACCTTTCAACCAACGGTCCTTTTGCGGCGGCCGGGTTGCTGGATTCCGCCAGTGGAACCATCGGCGGCGGCAATGTTACCGGCACCCTCTATCTCAGTTTTCTGGTTCGCGCACATTTCGCGAACGGCAACAATGCCTACGGTGGTCTCCACTTGAGCCGTGGGGATGACACCACCGGCGTCCTTATTGGCAACAGTTGGATCGCGTCGGCTTTCAGCATTTATTACGCTCCAACAGACTCGTCCTTTGATCTGGTGAATAATAATGGCGGCGGCGGCTATCTCTTCGTTGACACCAACACGCATTTGGCGGTGGCGCGGATTAATTATGCGCCGGGTGGTGATACCCTGACGGCCTGGCTGGATCCCGACACCGGACAGGATGAAAACAGCCAAGACTCGGCCACCACCTATCTTGGCACCCTGTCCGGTGATTTGAGCTTCAACCGTTTTTTTTTACGCGGCGGCAACAGCAGCAAACAGTTTGATTACGGCGAAATCCGGTTTGGCACCGACTGGCGCTCGGTTTTGCCTGCGGTCGGGATGTCAATCACCAGCCTCATTTCGTTGCGGGGGGCCGCGCTCCTTTCCGACAGAAGTTTCAATCTAAGCTTTAGCGGGCCGATTGCCCAATCTTATACCATTTGGGCGTCCACCAATCTGACTGTGCCGCTCCAAAATTGGGCCAATCTCGGGGGCGGCACTTTCAGTTTCGATCCGGCGAATTTTACCGATCTGAATGCCATGAATCTTCAATCGCGGTTTTATCGGATCACCAGTCCGTGATTTCTGCCGCGGCCGTTGCTAAACAACGGCCAATGTGAATTCTTGTCCCGGCAGGTCGTGTAGGCACAAAACAAACCCATCATCTCACCGGACCGGTTCCCATTGCTTAGCATTGGCGAGACCGGCTGCAAAAACCGCTTCAACTGTGTATAGCCGCGCCGATTTTGTCCGGATTGCGAGAGTTCCAAGTTCCAAGAATCGTGGACACAGAAATAACGCACCCTTTTGGCGGATGTTTTTACCGTGTCCGATCCGGCCAGGCCGGAAAATTCAATAGGGGTCTTCGGCGCTCTCCAGCGCCCTGGCCTTTGCCTTTAGTGTGCGTTCCAAGGCTGCTTGGTATAGATGCAATGCGCGGGCATCTGTGCGGCCTTTGGTGACGTTCTGACGGATGGCCGCGCAGTAGGCGGCATTGCATCCAAGATCGGCAATTGTTCAACAGTCCATGCGGCGGCCTCATTGCCGGCCACGATTTGAACACCAACCGGGCCAACGTCGCGCAGATGCCATTGCACGGACTGGCGCTTGATGCCCAGCGCGGCGGCTATCGCGGCGGCGGTGAAAATCTGCGGTGCGACTGGATTGGTGATTCCCGGTTTCATTTATCTCAGCGGGAATTATTAGGCGTTTGCGCCATCATACTCTTCAAGTCTCTTAATTCTTCCTGGAATGCTGCTTCGCGGGCATTGCTCGTCCTCATAATTCCCCGAAGCGTCTGCAAAACTTGATCGGAGGAAACCTTGTGGCCGCTCATCACTTCGACGATATGCCGCAAATGTTCCTCCTGATTGGCCGCCAGCTTTCCGCCGCTGTTCAAAATATCCAGGCTGTGTTCGGCAAAATTAAAATCGCCCCTGGCCTGCTCGTTGGCGGACCTTGGAGCCGGTGCGGGCGGCTGGTTGTATCCGTATTGCCAGGGCGTCTGATTGCCAGCGGGTTCGCTCGCCTGGCTGATTACCGGCTTTTTTGTGGCTATGAATGTATTCCCCGGATCGGGCAGGCCGGCTTTGATCGCCTGGGCGCGCAGGTCAAGGTTTTGCGTGGCGGCATCGTTGGTGAGTTTGGCGGCGTTGTCAGCCTTGGTTTGCGGTATTTCGGCGGCGAGCTTGGCCACGGATTCTGAAAGCTTCCGCACCGCATCATCCGTGGCGTCAAGCTGCTTCTGGCCGCGCTCGGCGGCAAGATCAACTTTAAATTGTGACTTGGCCAGTTCATCCAACTGCTTTTTAGCGGCATCAAGCTGCTGTTTCGCGCCGTCATAAGTCGCAATGGCAGCAACGCTTTGATTGCCTAAATCATGCGCCATAAATACGCGGGCATCCTTCATTTCTGGCGACGAAATTCCCCCGTGAAGGATGCTGTTTTTTTGGAGGTATTCTTGCAGCTTCAGAAACATCTCTGAATGGGTTTCATCCCCCTTGCGCTGGCCGGCCGGAATGATGTCATTGAAAAAGTTTTCAAGCTTGCCGATGTTCTCTTCTGAAATTTCACCCTTGACCAGAGTTCCTTTGGGCTTGGCCAGTTCATCAAGCGTTTTTTGTGCGCCTTCAATATTTTTTTCGGCGGTGGATTTGGCCGCGTCGTGTTTCGCTTTGGCCTGTGCCGTCGTTTCCGCGTTGGCTTCATCGGTCGTCCGCTCCGCCTGGGCCTTTTTGAGCTGTCCCTGTTCGGTCTCCAACTGCTTTTGTTTTGCCGCCATCTCTTGCGCGGCCGTGTCCGCCTCCAGCCTCAATTTTTCTTTGGCGTATTGCACATCAAGAGCAAATTTCCGCTTGAGCGCTTCACCGTGGCTGATGACTCCCTTGTTTTCCAAGGCTTCAATTTCAGCATCACCCAAACCTTTTTGAGCGGTATTATATTCACTCTGCGCGGCGGCCAGATTTTTGTAATTGGCAATCTGCCGGGCCGATACTTCCGCCGCCGTTGCGCCGGCGCGGTTCAGCCGGATTTGTTCATCGACGAATAATTGGGCGGCAACCCGGGCCTTGTCATACGATTCACGGGCGGCATCAATTGCCGCCGTGTCGCCGACAAAATCCGCCGGCTTGATGGCGTCAATTTCATGGATGCTTTCGAGAACAGTTTTCAAACCCTCGAAAGCGGCCAGCAAACCCACGATGCCGATTGAGCCGGGATGAAAGGCAATTCGCAGCGCCGATCCCAACCCTGGCACGATCTCATTCAGGGCGTGAAAGGCATGGTGCATCTCGCGGGCGCTTTCCGTGTGATGCTCGGTGGCCTTGTCGGACTCCTTGGTTTTGTCCGCCGAAGCGCCTAAAGCTTTGTTTACGTCCTCTTGGGTGACGACCACCACGCCCATTTCCTTGTTCAACGCTTTGATCTCATCGGTGCCATTTACGGCAATTTCAATGCCTACTTTAAGTGATGCGTCATCAGCCATAAATTCAGGGGGTGGTTAAAAATTGCGGTTTTGGGACAGTCAGACTCTTTACCAGAATCGACGCCTTGCCCTCATTTAAGGCGTTTAAGCCGCCCTTCGACGCCGGGGAGTGTCCTGACAGCCAAAGGCGGATTTTGGACGGCAGGGCGGCAAGGGCGGAAAAACGGGAAAAGTTCATGCTCTCCCTCCAATCCAGCGCGTGCGCAGGAAGGTTTCCAAGGCGGGCCGGGCAACCGTGATTGTCCCGCCAGAAATGACGCCGGGCAGATTGCCTTTGTGGTACAGATGATTTAGAGATGGCCGGGATATGCGTAGGCGGCGCACGATCTCCCCGCCACCAAAGTTTTGCCGGGTTTCACCCAATACCACCTTGATGGCATTTTCCAGCGTGAACGGCTTGGTAATTTCGGGCCGGAAAATTTCCAGCGCCAAAAAGCGCAATTCACGCTGGCAGCCTTCCCCCATATTGAAATCCCAAACCCAGCGAAAACGCCCCTCGTCTATCATGTGGCTGATTTTAGTTCCATCCAGACCGCAAAACGTCTCTACGGTATCACGCCGAACCAAGACGGACTTTTCCGGGATGGCCATCAAGATGGCGGCGAGCGAGATTGCCGGGGCCGGTTGGATCGTGGCGCTCATTGCAGCCTCCCAATCAAAAAGCTTTCGTAGCTGGTACGCGAGACGAGGGCCGATCCACCGGGGCCGGGTTTGGATTTTCGGGAGCAAAACAGGTGGCCGGCGGCAATCAAGTTTGCAACGTGCGTGCGCTCACAGTTCAGGCCACGGGCTATTTCCATGCTGCGCACAAAGAAATTATTGTGCGGCATGATGAGCCGGAAGATTTCCGGCCATTCCATCACCAGAGGTTTCTTGCCGCCCATTTCCCGGTAATGTTCCACGCTCTTGGTGAGAATCCGCAAATCCCGGCGCTCGGTTTTGGTGGATGAAATATCGAAAGCAATCAAACTGCCCTGGTCAACCAGGCCGCGCACGCTCTCTGAATCCAAATCCAAGTCACGCATGACGGAATTGACATCACCCAGCGGACGCGGCGAAATGGTTGTGGCGTTGTTGAGCATCAGATTTGAAAGCCGTTCCCCGGCTCGATGCGCCGGCGCGGCGGGTTCAGCGGCAGGCAGTCGGTTATCTCCGCGATGGTAGCAAGCTTGATTCGGTCCAGCTCGGCCTGCGCTTGCTCGATGCAGCGCAATTGTTCCTGCATCCGGTAAAAATTGACGGCGCTGAAACTGTATGTGACCTGCCCATAGGTGAATTCACGCGCCCGCCCGTTTTGCGGGCGGCTGGAAAACTTCAACCATGCAACGCGCACGGACGGCAGACGGTTGGCCGCGCAGTAGGCGGCAAAGCGCAGCACCAGCTTGCGCGGCAGATACGGCGGCCGGGCGCGATAACCCAGTTTGAACGCAGATGGCCTTTCCCCGGCCTTCAGCCAGGCATCATATAACCGGCGCAACGTTGCCGGCGTGAGCGCCAGCTTGTGCCGGGAATCAGCCCGGAAGGGCCGGCCATGATAACGGCGCGAAGTGCGGCGGATGGCTTTGCGGATTTTCTCGCCGCGTTGGAGCGCGGCCTTGATGCACAGGCAGGCGCGTTGCAGTTTGGCGGCGCGTTCAAGCTGCCAGCCGGGAATTGATTTTGAAGCGTTGGAGGAGTTCATTTGTTTTGCCCAGAGTTAAAAGGGCGGTGTGCCAGAACGGACGCTCCAGCACACCGCCGTGGAAGGCCGCACTCCTCCGGCTTTCGCCAAGCAACGGCCAAAATTCTTGGCGGCTCCCCGGTGAAAAAGGTCCAGGGAGCCGCCATCTGTGCGCACGCCGCAAACACCAGCCATTGCCATGGCTGAAACAACACCGGCGGCGAAATTTAATTCAGCAAACATTTTATTATCCACGCTTCCAGACTTCGGTGCGCATCCGCTCTTCGACTATTTCCCGCGCTGAATCGCGGGAGAGAGCGCCAAGGGATTGATTGACCAGATCGGTGATGGCTCTTTCCTTTGCCGCCATGGCCGCGCTGGCATCGTCCCGGCGCTTCAGTTCGGTGACAGCGGCCACAATCTGCCCGTCCGTGCATTCGACCGCGCCAGCGGCGGGTTTAAGGCCGAGAATCTGAATCAGTTGGTCTTTCATGGTGGCGCGGCCGGGCGATTAGGGTTTGATTTTCGGATCGAAACTCCAAACCAGTTCACCGGCCAAAATTTCGTCGGCATGGGCGATGGCCTTTTTAATTTCCTTCACGCCAGCCGAGTAGGTTCCGAAAGGCCAGGTGCATTTCTGGAAAAGCGAAATCACCGCCGATGTCTGAAGGGCCAGGCCATAAGCGGTAACTTCATCTTTGCAATGTTCCCGGATCAGGGCCGCGACGTTGCGGGCGTATGCCTCGCAGTCCGCTCCCGTGGCGGCGGCGGCCGTGCGGGCAAACTGTTTCAGCAGGTTGCCAATTTCGCCCTGCTCGCGGACGGAATCAGACGCGGGAGCGCCTTCAATCGCGGTGATTTTCCGTTCCACCGCTTTGAGTTGCTCGCGCTTGGTAGCGAGCGAAGCGGCGGCAGAGTCGCTTTCAGAATCTTCCAGTTCGGCAATTTCGCCCTGCAAGGTTGCCTGCTTTTTCAGCAGCCGTTCATAGTCGGCCATGGCCGTGGTTTGAGTGCCCAAAACGGCCGTGAGTTGCTTGCGCAACTTTTTGATTTCGGCCAGGTGATTTTCGCTGATGTTGATTTTCATGGTGGTTTGGTGCGGGGTTGCGGTGGGTTAGATCGGTTCATTAGCGAGCAGTTGCACGGCATTCCACAGGTCCGGGAAGGCGGCCTTGGTTTGCGCAATGGCGGCATCGTAATCAATGCCGCGCTGCGTTTGCGTGAGTTCCACCAGGGCGGCGAATATCTTGCCGGGATTCAGCGGCGACAGCGCAGAGCCGTTGCCTTTGAAAGCCGCCTCGAATTGGTCCTGGGTGGCATGTTCCGGCAGCCAGAACAGCTTTTTGATTTCCGACGTGGCGGCGGGCGCGTTGCCGTCCGCTGCATTCGCAAATTGAGAGCGAGCGCCAGCGCGGCCAACCTGGGCGATATGGCCACGGGCGGTTGAATCCCAACCGGGGCGGGCGGCAGGCGTTCCGCCATCAAACACGGCGGCCACGGCGGGATTATCGCGACAGGCCGCATTCCATGCCTGACCGTAGGGCATACCGGCCTTTACTTTTTCGTTCGCAAACTTGGCCAGCTTCTTGCCGGCTTCGGCCTTTTCCGTGGCTTTGTGCTCATCGCGGGAATTGAAAAATTGAACGGATTGGCCGCGCCGGCTAAAGGCACTCATCAGAGTGGCCGCGTCTGGGTGGGCTTCGGCGGCGAGCCACCAAGCGCCGGCATGGTTGCAACGCCTTTCAGCTTTGATGCGGTTAACGAGTTGAGCCCAGTGAAGTGAAGGTGTCATTTTGGAGGAGGGTTTTGTTTGGTTGCGGTTGCGAGAGTTTAAATCGGGTTGCGGCTGGCACCGGATGCAGCGCCCAACCAGCGCGTTTTGAAAAACTTCACCAGGCCGGGCCGGGGATAAAAGCCGCTGTTGCCGCGAACCTCGCCGCCGAGTTCACCCCTCAAATAACTCAATGTTATCGGGCGGATTTGCAGAAACTGGCAGACTGTCCCCGCTGGAAATTCGCGGCGCGATGCCGGCAGAATGGTGTCGATGACTTGCTCCAGCGAAAGGCCGGCCACCGCCCGGGCGTCTTGCACTTCCGGCACCCAAAAACGCAGGTTGCGGATTTTGCCGCGTGGATTCGTGGACACGTTCCAAACCCATTGCAGACATTCACCGGCTTCATCGCCACCATCGGCCCGGGCGTAAACCGTTTGCACCGGCTTATCCAGCATCCCCGCCACGCCGTCCACCGTCGCCAGGGGTGAGCGGGTGGATTTGCCCGCTGTGGCAGCGGTGGCGGGTTGAATGGTGGGATTCAGGATCACGGTTTGACGGCGGGTTTCTGACCGGCCTGCCAGGCGCGGTAACGGGTGAGCAGCGGCGTTTTTCTTTCGCCCATGATGACGCGGCGAAGGTGGCTGTATGTGCAGCCAAGCTCTGCCGCCGCTTGAACCAAGCCGGGGCGTCTTACATATCTTTTTTGATGTCTTTTGGCAGCCACTTGTGACTAATATAGTCGTAAAGTGATTATCCGTGCAAGAAAAATGTTTCTTTTGAAACCTGTTCTGTGATTACGTTGACTGATGCGTAAAACAAAGCTGCCCAAACGGGAATTAGAAATTTGCCAGCGCCTGCGCGAAGCTCGCGAATGGTGCGAACTTAATCAGGCCGGCTGTGCCCGCCAGATTGGTATTGAGCGAAGTACACTCCTAAATTATGAACAGGGCCGCACTCCATTGCGTTTTGGAACAGCCCTTCGCTTTTGCCGGCAGTTTATTATTTCGGAGGAATGGCTTGCGACGGGCAAATATGATGCCTGCCACGCGGTCGCACCGCAACATGGAGTTATGGACGGCTCGGAAATAGAGCAATTGGATTTGTTGATTTTTAGACGCCAGTGCGTGGACTTGCTTTCAGAGCCGGCAGCTCTTCATATACCGCCTGGCGCACTGTTTAGTGATGCTTACGACAAAACCCTTGCACCAGAATATGCCCGATTGGTGGCAGAGTTTTTTTACTTGCCGCGCATAGTGGTAACTGATTCTGACCAGCCTGAGTTGGCCCTAAATCTCCTCAATGCGATCAATGATCGGTTCATCAGCCTATTGAGAAATGAGGCGCGGCAGCGCGGACAAAAGCCAAGTTCTGCATGGCGGGTTTATGCGCGGTGTTTGCTTGATTCATCCGACTTGATTTTCCGCAAAATGATGCGCTTCCATCTGGACCTAGAACGATTGCATCATCTTGATTGGATTCGTGCCAGCGTAACCGATCCAGACTTTGTAATTCCGTTTTTGGAAGAATACGCAGCCGTCGACACTCTCGAACCGAAAAAAGAGGGCTTGACTGATGTTACTCTTGGAAGTAATAGTAATGACGTGAAACCCCAAATCAAGAAGCTGGTGCTTCGCTTAAAACGTGCAACTTCTGCGCCTGGTAAAAAGGCTGAGCTTGCTCGTTTTATGAAAGTTGCGCCGGCCCGCGTTTCAGAGTGGCTATCGGGCCAGGAACCGGGTGGGGAAAACACGCTTCTATTGCTCAACTGGGTCGAGCAGCAAGAGCGTCAATAAAAGAAAAGCCCTGGCAGTGTCATTACCACCGCCAGAGCCGAAGACCCGAACCATGAAATCCAGTTATGAAAAACACAATCCGAGTCCGCCATAATGGTGGAAAACCCGCCCGTTCCGCACAAGCCAAAACCCAGCGCCGGCAACGGCCCCGCCCCATGACCAAGGCCGACTTGATTCATGAGAGAACCCAGCTTTTTACCTTATTGGCCTCGCTCGAAACCCGGCCCTATGTTCACCTCCATGCTTTCCGCGACATGGCCGAAAATCTTAAATGCGCCGCCAATACGTCCGATGTTCTGTTGACGTTAATTGTAAATCATCTGGACTGGATGAATCACCGCGATGGCACCCAACATACTCAGGAGGGGGACGACAATTTTAATTGGGGCATTGGAATGCTGGCAGACCATACGCGGGAAAATTTGACAGCCGCGACTGACGCCATTTACAACACCGCCTATCCCAAACCCGCTGGCGAGGTGGCCGCATGAAAACGAAATCACGCCAGCCCGGTCTTGTCGGGCATCATTTTGCGAGCATCCAAACCCCTGCGCAACCGGACGCTAAATTGAAAAAATCAATCGCCGGCCTGTCGCCAAAGGAAAGGCTGGAAATGGCGGCACTGTTGGAAGCGGACGCGGCCATCATCCGGCAGCATGTTTTTTTCGGCTGCCATAATCAAAACCGGCTGCATTTGAACTAAGCCATGGATCAACCAACAAATTTTCCCGCGCTGGCCGGCAAGACAGTTTTCATGTCGGCTGCCTGCCGCCTGGCCGTGCTGGTGACATCATCCGACAAGCGGATGCGCAAGCGCTCGGTGGATTTTCCCGACGCACACGCGGCCTTGGACTGGTGTTTAAAACACAAGGCAACCTTTGTGTTGCTTCCGACCTTTGAGCATCTACCGACATCCGTGGATTTCAAATTGAACTGATAAACCCGCGCCGGCCCGGCGCACAACTGAAAGGAAAAATATGGAATTCAAAAGTGACAGTGAACGGATCGAAACTCTGGAAAGCATCGTTGTTGGCTTGAATAAAAAAATAAATGCCCATCAAGAGGCGATTGGCCATTTGATTGGCATGGTGCGTCTCACGCGGGCGGACAATGTGGAAGTAATGAGGTTCATCGGAAAGCTTGCGCCAGATGGCAGTGAAGCTGACAAAAAAGTCTTGGCCGATAATCTGGAAAAAATAACGACGGGCTGGAATGCGACCAACGCCATGCTGGTAAAAATTGAGGGGGGTTTTCTTTCTCCGCCATCGCCACCACCGCCCGCGCCTGAAGGCTGACACGAGCAGCCAGGCGGATGGATTCAACCGGCCAGCAACCCTGGCCGGTTTTTTGTTGGCTTTTTCCTGCGGGTGTTTGATAGTGGCTTTATGCAAGCCTCCGGGCCGGATTTGGAATGTTGTGCAACCTGCGGGAAAGAAGTAAGCCGCAACGCGGAAAGTTGCCCTCATTGTGGTGAACCAATTAACCCGGGGCAAAGTCGGGGTTATGTCGCAGGCGTCTTCATCGTTGCGGTAGTTTTGATTTATCTCGCCGTACAACTCTTCAGTCAGCTCGGCTGGTAGCCAGGCCGGGCGCGTGCAGACACCTTTAGCGGCGCTTAAACGAGGCTTTCAACGGCGGCTGGATCGGGAGCCGGCCAGCGGCGCTTTGTCCACTTTTAGGGCGTTGTTGATTTTCACGGCCCTTGCACCTTGCACCCTATTTGACCTGCGGTGATTCTGTCCGGATTAGGGGTGCAAGGGGCGTAAACATTGGCGATTTCTCTTTGCACCCTAATCCGGACATCCTCGAATAAACCGGACATCCTTAGCGCCCTAAAAACAGCCTTAACCCATTGATTTTGCGTGGTTTTGCGCAGAAATGCGCCCTTTTGCGCCATCCGGAAGTAATTGGCGCGGAGATTCAAACTGATTTTAAAGATGGTGCGCACGACGGGAGTTGAACCCATAACCTTCGGCTTCGGAGACCGACGCTCTATCCAATTGAGCTACGCGCGCAGAACCAGCCGGGCCATTATTATGCGGGGTTTTCGACCAGCGGCAAGCAGTATCACAGGCCCGGATTTTACCGGCCCGTTGACGGTTCCCCCCCTTAAACTCACCCCCGTTGTCGGGTGCCAGCTCCAGGCTTAATGGCGTTCCTCGCGTTCCCGAACAATCGTTGCCGGCGCCTTGCCGGTGGCGCCTCACTCGGTGGCCATGCCCATTTTGGTGATGTCGAGCTGGCGGAGGGTGTCGAGCACGCCGACCATCACCTGGTAGTCCGTGTCATCCGCGCCCTTCACCACCACGCCCAGTTCCGGGTCGGCGGCCTTCAGCGCCGCCAGCTTCGTCTTGAGTTCCGCCACCGTCACCGGCTGCCGGTCCAGCGTGATCTGCCCCGGCCCGCTCACCTCGATCCGCGTCGGTTCCACC
>JARLJW010000107.1 GCA_031290985.1 Verrucomicrobiia bacterium
GGTGGAACCGACGCGGATCGAGGTGAGCGGGCCGGGGCAGATCACGCTGGACCGGCAGCCGGTGACGGTGGCGGAACTCAAGACGAAGCTGGCGGCGCTGAAGGCCGCCGACCCGGAACTGGGCGTGGTGGTGAAGGGCGCAGACGACACGGACTATCAGGTGATGGTCGGCGTGCTCGACACCCTCCGCCAGCTCGACATCACCAAAATGGGCATGGCCACCGAGTGAAGCGCGGACTCCATCCCGGTTGGCGGACGCAGAAGACCGGGGCGAAATTTTGCGGCGACATTATGCCCGGCACTTTTTATCGTGACGCAGCACAAAGATGGCGAGATCGGCGTCCCGGTTCGCATCCTCTTTGATTTCCGTGCCCGCTTCCGTGTTCAGGGCGATGCGCTGCTGGATGTGGAATTTTTTTTCCGCGCAAAAATCTTCAAAGTCCGTGATGGAAAGAAACCGGATGTCCGCGGTGTCATACCATTTATCCCGCAACCAGCCGTAGGCGCGCGGTGCCCGGCCTTCCTCGCCCAGGATGCGGCGCAGCTTGTGAAACGCGAGATTGGGAAAGCTGACGATGCAGGTCGCACCCACGCGGAGCATCTCGGCGATGACGCCCTCGACATCCTTCACCGCCTGCAAGGTCTGTGACAGCACGACGCAATCAAACTGCTGGTCGGCAAAGGCGCGCAGCCCTTCGTTCAGGTCGGCCTGGATGACGTCCAGGTCGTGCTGCAACGCCCCGAGAATCTTTTCTTCGTCCAATTCAATGCCGACGAGCCGTCCGCGCCCGTTGGGTTTGAGCCGCGCGAGCAACTGGCCCGTGCCGCAACCGAGATCCAGCACGCTGGCGTCCGGCGGGATCAATTCAATGATGCGGTCATAGTCGAGCCGGCGCTCGTGAAAAATGCTGGTGGGGCCGGGCGGCTCATCCGGCCCGGGGTTCGGCGCCCGGGGCGCGGGCGCCAGATTTTGGATGAAGGCGCGGATCATTTCGCCATAATGGTCAAAATCATCCGGCAACAGAAACGCATCATGGCCGCAGGCGCTCTTGATCTCACAATAGCTGGCGGGCGCGTTGTTGCGGATGAGCGCGCCCACGATGTCACGGGACTGGGCGGGCGGGAAAAGCCAGTCGCTGGAAAAGCTCAAGACCAGCCAGCGGCAGCGGGCGGCGCGGAAATTTTCCACCAGCCGCTCCGGGGTTCCGCCCAGATCAAACAAATCCATGGCGAACGACAGCGCGACATAGCTGTTGGCGTCAAAGCGTTCCACGAACTTCGTTCCCTGGTGGCCGAGATAGGTGCCGACGGAAAATGTTTTTTCGAACTCAATCGCCTCCTGGCGGGGATGCAGCCGGTCGCCTTCAAATTTCTGGTTCATGGCCTCCGGCGACAGATAGGTGATGTGGCCGATCATCCGGGCCAGCGCCAGGCCGACCGTCGGGCCGTGGGGCTGGTCGTAATACTGGCCGCCATAAAAATGCGGGTCGCGGCGGATGGCATTGCGGCCCACGACATCGAAGGCGAGCGCCTGGCTGGTCAACCGCGGGGAGGTGGCGAGCGCCACCGCGCCGCGCAGCCGGTCCGGATGCCGCGTGGCCCAGGTCAGCGTTTGATGGCCGCCAACCGAACCGCCAATGACCGCAATGAGCCGGCCGATGCCCAGGTGATCCAGCAGGCGGCGTTCGACTTCAACCATGTCACCGATGGTGATGGTCGGGAAGTCCGGGCCGTAGGGCTTGCCGGTCGCCGGGTTGATGCTGCCGGGTCCGGTGGTGCCGCGACAGCCGCCCAGCAGATTGGGACAGACCACAAAAAAACGATTTGTGTCCACGGGTTTGCCCGGCCCGATTAAAATATCCCACCAACCGGGTTCATCCGCATCGTCATGCCGGGCGACGTGGGAATCGCCGCTGATGGCGTGACAGACCAGAATGGCATTGTCCCCGCCGGCATTGAGCCGGCCGTACGTTTCAAAGGCCACGGTGACGCCCGGCAGAACCCCGCCGGACTCCAGCGGCAGAGGCCCGTCAAGCGCGACGCTCTGCGCATGGCGCAATGGTTGCGACGTGCGAATCGTGTCGCTGCTTTCGAAAATATCCTGCGCCATTGATTTGAAATGAGGGCCGCGCACCGGCGATTTAAATTTTTGCGGCGGTGCGCGGGCGCGATTTATTTCTGGGAAGCCTGCAAGGCCTGTTCAATGTCCGCCTTGATGTCTGCCACATCTTCCAGACCGACGGAGAGGCGGACGTAATCAGGCGTGGCGCCGGTTTCCAGGAGTTCTTCCGGCGTCAATTGCGAATGCGTGGTTGAGGCGGGATGAATGACGAGCGATTTTGCGTCGCCAATGTTGGCGAGGTGGGAGAGTAATTTAACGGAGTTGATGAATTTTTTTCCGGCGGCCAGGCCGCCCTTGACGCCGAAGCCGACGAGTCCCCCGAAGCCGCGCTTGAGATACTTGGCCGCGACCGCATGGTTCGGATCGCCCGGCAGGCCGGAATAAGACACCCACGTCACCAAGGGATGAGTTTTGAGCCAGGTGGCAACTTCAAGTGCGTTGGCGGAATGTTGTTTCTGGCGGAGCGGCAAGGTTTCGAGGCCTTGCAGGAACAGGAATGAATTGAAAGGGCTTAACGCCGCGCCGATGTCACGCAGCAGCGTGACGCGGACTTTCAAGATGAACGCCACATTGCCCATGCCGGGCACATTGCTCAAGGCGTCCCAGTATTTCAAACCGTGATAGCTCGGATCGGGCTCGGTGAATTCCGGGAACTTGCCGTTGTTCCACTGGAACTTGCCGGAGTCCACAATCACCCCGCCGATGGATGTGCCATGGCCGCCAATATATTTCGTGGCCGACGCCACTATGATGTCCGCACCGTGTTCGAAAGGCCGGACCAGGCCCACGCCAACCGTGTTGTCCACGATGAGCGGGAGACCGGCCTCGTGCGCAATCTTGGCGATGGCTTCAAAATCCGGCACGTCGAGTTTCGGATTGCCGACGGTCTCGATATAGAGCGCGCGGGTTTTGGGGGTGATGGCCTTGCGGAAGGCTTCGGGGTCGCGCGAGTTCACGAACTTGGCCGTGCGGCCCAGCTTGGGCAGGGTGTAATGGAAGAGTTGGTAGGTGCCGCCGTAAAGATTGTTGCCCGCAACAATCTCGTCGCCGAGCCGGGTGATGGCCAGCAGCGCGTAGGTGATGGCCGCGGAACCGGAGGCCACGCCCAGCGCGCCGGTGCCACCTTCGAGCGCGGCGATCCGCTGCTCGAAAACATCGGTGGTGGGGTTCATGATGCGCGTGTAGATGTTGCCGAATTCCTTCAGGGCAAACAGATTGGCGGCGTGGTCGGTGTTTTTAAAGACGTAGGAGGTGGTCTGATAGATCGGCACCGCCCGGGAACCGGTGGTGGGATCGGGGACCTGCCCGGCGTGCAACGCCAAGGTGGAGAGATTTTTTGAACTCATATAAAGTTTGGTATGTTGGTGTAACTGTAAAATGAGCCGGCGACCGGCGCAACAGCAGGCTTTGGCGAATTGCGGAGGAATCAGCGCGCCAAAGGACGGCTGCCGGGCCGGGCGGCCGGCCAAGGTTTTAAAATTCCCATTTGGTCGTGATGCCCCAGACGCCGTTGGCTTCATGGTTCAAGACATTGCCGAAGTGGCCATAACCGACCGCGAGCGTCAGGTGGCTGTTCACCACGTACGCGGCATCAATTGTCCACCAGTCGCCTTGTTTGCGCACCACATCGCCGATGGCCGTGTAATCGCGCGGCTGTTGCTTGTATTCCGCGGCCAGCGCGAGCTTGTCGGTGACAAACACGACGACATTGCCTTCAAAGACAAAATTATAGCTGCTGGTGAATCCGCCCAGGCCGTTCCACACGCCCTCGGTGGCGCGGCCGCCGAGTTCGAGGAGCACCGGCCGGGGCAGCTGGGTGAAGAGCTTGGAGGCATACAGCGTGAAGTCTTCGCCGTCATGATGGGCGATGTGAGCCACGCTGGCCAGCGCCCCGCCGACTTCGTTGTTCACGTCGCTGATGCCGTCGTTGTATTTGTAATGCACGCCGGCGGTCAGCGCGGGGATCCACTTCTGATCGAATTCGCCTTCCTTCAAAATCTGGTAGCGTACATTGAAGTTGTGCAACTGAACCTCGTGCGTGGAAATGCCCAGCACCTGCGGCAGGTCGCCCAGGTCAAGGCGGTTCCAGCCGTAGCCAAGTTCGAGGCGCTTCAAGGGGGATTCGGTGATGGTCAGGGCTTCCAGGTTGATCTCATGGCCGAGGTCGACATAGGCGAACCCCACGCTGGGACGTCCGACCGGCTCGCCATTGCGCGGAGGGTTCACAATGTAAGCGGACAGTGTGGAAAAGATGCCGCCATTGCCTTCAATCTGATGCAGCGGCAGCGGGGCGGGCTTTTCCGCCGGGGCCGCCCCGGTTTTAGCCGGGGCGTTGGTTGTGGCCGCCGCCGCATCTTCTGCCTGCAAGCAGGTGGCCGGGGCGGTTGCGACCAGCAGCGCGGCCAGCAGCGCAGGTCCGAAATGGGGGAGAAGTTTTTGGTGTGATCGGAGATTTAAGACAGTTTTCATTTTTTGATTTGTTTTCATCAACCAGCCTCCGGTTGGCCCGGTCGGGGTTGAGCCGTTAATGTTTGGTTCTTTGATCCAGTCGTCTGGTGATAAATTGCTGATTCAATTCGCGTGGTTGCGGTCAGGTTGTTTCCCGTTGCCAAACCTGTTTTCGGCCCGGTCTGACTTCTTGGTGACACACAGCGGAACCGCCGAAATCGGTTTCTGAAACAGTTTCAACCAATTAAATAACTATAAATATAGTCGTATATTAGGCGCGTTTCATCTGGACACTCCCCGAATATTGCCAAATCCATTACCTTGATTGTCGTAATAAACCATAAAAATGCGTATTCTATGCAAGAGAATCCTCCTGTTGGAAATCTGTAAAGAATGGAATAAGTAACTTGAAAGCCAATGTAATAACGACTTTATATATCGTATATAAGATAAACATTTGCGAACGAATTGAGGGCCGCAAAACGAGACTTTGAAGAAAGCTTTTAACCAGGCGGACTGACCGGACAACTGGAGGTTCTCATGAAAAACAAAACTTAAAATGTCCGTTCACCTCAATCCAGTCCGTCACCGTACCGCACTGCTTCCGCGTCCCTGAGCCGCCAGCTTCTGTGCTGCCGGTTTGATTTCAGTCAAAATGCCTCAGCTCCGTCACTGGTTATGCCCGTTTGGTCCGCCGCCGTCCGCGCTGCCAGGATAACACCACAGGCGGTTTTTGTTGGTGCCGGCCACGTCTTCATACCAGAGGTTTAATTTAATGTAACTGACCGAGCCGTCGAAAGCGGCCTGGATGCCGCCTTGCAGATGGCGGCTGCTGACGCCTTCATCCGGCCAGTTGGCGCCATCATTGAAGAATTCCGGGTGGGTTTCATCGGTTTCCCAAAATGCGCAGTCAGCCGGCTTCATGACGGCCAGTTTGGCTGGTGGATAATTTCTGAAATCGTAACCGATCACCGCGCCGTTCATCGCGTAGCTGGAAAGCTGCTGCGGACGCTGGGTGAACGTGGGCAACGCCGGGTCATCCAGCGGGCAGTAATAAATTTTCGTCTTTGGCAGGGTGCCCCACAGCAACCCGGTGCCGGCCGGATAAATATTCGTGTCTGACGGGCCGGGCGTGTAGAGCCAGCCGGGGATGGTGCCGTTGCCGTTGTCCCAGTTCGGCGGCGGCAGCACGTCGTTGGCGTCGGTCGTATAGAGATGCACGGCGACCATGATCTGTTTGAGATTGTCGAGGTCGGTCACCTTGGCGGCCTGATTTTTGGCCTTGCTCAACGCGGGCAGCAACATGGCGGCGAGCAGGGCGATGATGGCGATGACCACCAGCAACTCAACGAGGGTAAAGGCGCGTTTTAAATTCATTGAATGCTGTCCAGGGCGACGAACGATGCTTTCTCGGAAAGCGTGACTTTTGGGTTTTCCACCAACAGGGCATCGTCGATGGTCAGCCGGATGTTTCCGCCACGGTCGGCAGTGTAGGTTTTTATTCCGGCGGCAGCGGCGATCTCCAGCTTCGCCCGACCGGCGCTGGTCCGGGGAAAAACCAGGATCACGCCCCGGGCTGTCCGGGCGAACGGGCCCATTACGCCGGTAAAATCTGACTGGATAAATTGTTTGGCCCGCTCAATTCCCTGGTTCGCTTCCGCCACGGCATCTCCCAAGTGCTGGTAAGGAAAGCTGAGTTCTTTGGGCATGGGCACATAGCACCAGAAGCCCGCCCCCAGCGAACCTTTGGGCTGATCGGTGATGACAATGGGGTTTTCACGGCGCAATGCCTCCGTATGGGGAAAATTCAAGATTTCTCCTTTCGAGCCCAGCTTCACCCGCAGCGGCCCGCTGTTCGTGCTTTGAATCACCAGGCGGATGTCCCCCGGATGAACGGCACGATTCTGCGATGACACCACGATCCGGACAACGAGCTTGGTTTGGTCAAAACCATCCACGAACTGGCAGGCATCGTCCAATAAGTTATAAGGAATGCGGGCATTGTTGGGATTGTCGGCGATGATGGCGCCGGCCCGGGCCCGGTGTTGCACTACGAGCGTGGCGGTTCCGACCGCCAAAATAACCGCGGCGCCAATCAGCAGCGCGGTTTTGGTTTTTTGCCAGGCCATGATTTTCAGGGCTCCTTTGATGAGGGTTAAAGTTGAGCTTCCGGCCATTGTCCCCTTGGCCACGGCGACGACGGAAACTGTTTTGGCCAAGGTCACCGGCGCGGCCTGCACGGAGTTGGCGGCCACCGTGCTGGCGATCACCGTGACGGTGAGGGTGACGCCGCGCCGGTTAAAATATTTCCGCAATTTTTCGAGACCGCGCGCCACGCGTTTCTGTGCGGTGTCGGCGCTCAGGCCCAGAATCTTTCCAACTTCGCCCAGCGGCTTTTGCTGGTAATAGCGGAGGACGATGGCATTGCGGTCGGCCTCGTTTAATTCGGCCACGGCGGCGTCCAGCAGGGGTGAGATTTGCGGCCAGACGTCCGGTTCCGTTTCGGGTTGAAGTGAGTTCATGTATGCCTCCTGTTCGCGCCGCTGGCGGCGGTGCTCAGCCTTGAGCGCATTGCGCGCGGTAAAATGCGCCGTCCGACACAGCCAGCCGGCCAGGACGGTTTCATTTTTCAAGCGGTCAGCCTTGCGGGCGAGGATGATGAAGACGGCTTGCGAGATTTCGTCAGCCAGATGCGGATCGCGCACCTGCCGCAGCGCGGACGAATAAACCAGCGGGACATGGCGTTCCACCAGCGCCGCAAACGCCTCTTCCGAGCGTTGCGACGCATAGGCGGCGAGCAGTTCGGCATCGTCCAGCAGTTGCATCCATCAAGTAATGTCCGCTGGGTGAAAAATCCGACAGATTTATTTTTGGGAGCGATTTTGGCGGGCGGCGCAGATCAAAACCCCCGGTTTTGCAAAGTATTGATGTTGACCAAGATTTTGCAATCCACCTGGTTGGTCGAGCCATCCGCCGCGAACTCCACCTGCGCCTCAATGTCGCCGTGTCCGAGACCCTGCCGGGCGGACCAGACCCAATGACCCGCCACCAACTGCGCCGGCTGGCCGTCCCGAAACGGGCGGCAGTGGTAGAGGAAATACGCCTTGTCGTTGGCCAGTTGCAGGGCGAGGGTTTTGGCCTGATCGGGGGTGAGCGCCGGACCACGGGGTGTCCTGGCACAACCTGTCAACAGCAGGGCCAATAAAACCAGGCAGCGATTCATCTCTGATGAGACACCGCCGGGGGACAAATGTTCAGCGAGCAGATTTGTATGGGTCACTGTTTTGTGACAAGACCGTTTTGGATCCGGTCCAGGGCCTGCTTGGCGATTCGCTGGAGATCCTTATCAGAATCGCTGGCCGCGATATTCAGAGCCGGGATGGCATCATGGGCTTGTGGCCCGAACATGCCGATGGCCTGCGTGGCCATGCGGCGAGGCTGCAGGTCACTGGAGTTAAGCACTTCGAGGAGAACTGGGAGCACGACATCTGGCTCTTGGGTGATGTTGCCCAAGGCGCTGGAGGCAACGGCGCGAACGGATACATCTGAATCTTTGGTGCAGACAATCAAGGCGTTGATCGCCTCCTTCGCATCGAGGCCGAGTGGCGGAGGTGCCGATAAATCTTTTAAGATGCTCGCGGGCATGTGTGATGGCCGATTGGCCTTTCCTAAAACATCGGAGGCCATGCCATGACCCAGGGCGGAAGCGGCAAACACCCGCACTGATTCATTCGTATTGCTCAAGGCGCGAATGAGCGGACCGGCAGCCTTGGGGCTGATGCCGGATAATGACTGGGCGGCGCCCCAGACTGTGCCGGGATGGTTCAAGAGCTTTTCCAATTCCGGGATGCAGCTTTCGGCGGCCGGCCCGAGCGAACGGAATGCGCCAGCGGCCTGTAATTGAGCATCGGGCTGGGGAATGCCGTGGTACGACTTTTTGGCAGCAATCATTTGGAGCAGGGTGGGGAAAGCTTTTTTGCCCATGGCTTTAACAGCATCGCCGGGCACGCCGCCACTGGAGGTCGTATAGCCGGTTTTAGTGCGTTGATAAAACGCCTTGGTCCACTCGGTCAAAAGCTTGCCCTGATAGCTGGGTTCCGGGGGATAGACTGTTTTGACAACCATTGTGGCAGTTCCCGTTGCCAGCAAAATGCTCGCGCCGACGGCAACCGCCACTTTTACTTTTGACCAAGCCATAAGTTTCAAAGCTCCTTTTACGAGGGTTAAAGTTGAACTTCCCGCCGCCGCCTCTTTGGCCACTGCCGCGGCAGAAATTATTTTAGCCAGGCCCGCCGGGGCGGCCGGGGTGGAATTGGCGGAGACGGCTCCAGCAATGACCGTGGCGGTGAGGGTGAGGCCGCGTTTCATGAAAAGCGCGCGGAGTTTTTCCAGGGCGCGGGTGACGCGTTTATGCGCGGCGGCTTCCTCCATCCGCAAGGCTTCCGCGATCTCGCGGGCGGTTTTGTTTTCAAAGAACCGCAGCACCAAGGCGGCGCGGTCGGTTTGGCCCAGTTCATTTAGCGCGTCATCCAGCAAGGGGGCCAACTGGTTCCAGGCCTCATCCGCCGTGGGTTCGTTCAAGGTGGATTGCATATAGGCCGCCTGTTCGCGGGCGGCGCGGCGGCGATTTATTTTAAGTGCATCCGCGGCCGCGTAACGCGTGGTGCGATAGAGCCACGCGGCGAGGATCGTTTTTGGCCCCAGCGTCGCGGCCTTGCGGGCCAGGATGATGAAGACGGCCTGGGTGATTTCCTCGGCCAGGTGATCATCGCCCGCCTGACGCCGGGCGGCCGAAAGAACCAGGCCGATGTGGCGTTCCACCAGCATGGCAAACGCCGGTTCAGATCCGCTGGCGGCAAACTCCCGCACCAGCGTCATGTCATCGCACATCATCATCTATACATGGACGCAGAACGCGGAAATGGACAATCTTTTTGAATTATTCTGGGGAAGAATTTTGGGGATGACTATTCCCAGCCGTGCATAGAGTCGTAGCGGAAGGTCATTTCGTTGGTGTCATAGCCTTTGTACCACTTGGCGTGGCCGTCGGCGAAGAGGATGTCCTGACCGTGATTGTGTGTCTGCCAGGCGAGCGCGGGCGTGCCGTTGGTTGCGCCGCCAACACAGTTCTGGTCGTAATCATCCTTGTCGGCGTCCAGCGGGTCAAAGTCCACGGTGTCGCCGGCGAGGACAAAGGCGGAGGGAAACAGGATTCGTTTGTTGTTCACCGAGCCGCGATAGTTGCCCGAGGCGACGTAGGCGGCGCGCACGCCGTTGAAATAGCTGAAGGACGATTTCAGGTCCGCCGGGCAGTGATAGAGGTTGGTGGTGACGGTGAAAGTGATGAGTTGTTGCATCCAGCTCGCCTGGCCGGAACCGAAGGGCGGCGGAGGATCCACCGCCCCCCAAGGAATGGTGGTGCCGGATTCAGGATAGAGTTCTCCGAAGTCATCGGCATACAGGCGCATGCCGATGCCGATCTGGCGGAGGTTGGAGACGCAGCGGATGGACCAGGCGCGCGACTTGGCGCCGGAAAGGGCCGGCAGCAGCAACGCCGCCAGGATGGCGATGATGGCAATGACCACCAGCAGCTCGATCAAGGTGAAGGCCTGCCTCCGCTTCATGGAGGATATGACACCGGCAAAAGAGATTTGTTTCAAGAATTATCAGTCTTTTGGAAAACTATCTGTTGGCGGTGGGAACCGGTTTGAGCCCCAGTTGTTCAAGCACCGCTTGTTTGATGCCTTGTTTATTGGGATGGATTGGAACAGCGTCGTCCCATTTGAAAAAAAGTCATATTTCTTGGCAAGACGGCGTATTCACGCACCAGGGTCAGGTCAGTATCCGGCATTCATCTATTACATGGACGCCGGGCGGAAAAGCGAACAAGGAAATTTACTTATTTCCCCAATCGGCAAAGCCAAACAATTTCGCGAAACGGCGACGGTGCAGGTCGCCATCCAGGAAATCGAAGTGGCATGGGACTATCCAGCGGGGTTTGAGTGAGTGGATTTTTTCGGCGCTGACGTTTAATTGTTCCGGGGCGCTGTTGAGGATTGGCCATGGTCGGTGCGCGTTGAAGAAGTAGCTGGCCATCATGTCGCCGCTGAAAAGCAGGTTGTGCTTGGCGCTGTAAAATCCGCAATGACCCAGCGTGTGCCCGGGCAGGTGCAATACTTGCAATCCGCCCCAGAACGGCAGTTGCTGGCCGTCGGAGATGAATTCATCAATCTTGGCGGAACGAGTGCCAAAAACTTTCCGGCCCGCCGCCTCCAGCCGGCCGCACCAGCGGTTGATGCCTTGATACGGATAGGTTCCATTGATGTGTTGTTGTTCGATGGGGTGCGCGTAGATTTTTGCACCGGTCCAGTCTTTGAGCCATGCAAGATTGCCGGCGTGGTCGAGGTGGCCGTGGGTCAACAGAATGGCCTTCAAGGATTGCGGGGCGAGGTTCAGGCGGCGGAACAGGCGGCGGATGAAGAACGGTTCGCCGACCAGGCCGGTGTCGATCATCGCACTCTGGTCGCCGTCGTGCAGCAGGAAGCAGCAGCCCATCAGGCCGCGGATGGATTACAAGTTGGGCGGGATATGGCGCACGCGTTACTTGTAACAGACCGCCGGAGCCGGCGGTCATTCAAAAAATCACTGTTGGCGGAAAGGATTTTGATGTTGGGAAACGGTTGGATTCGTGAAAAGTTAGTGGGACGACCGTCCTCATCCCGGCCTTCTCCTCCAGGAGAAGGGGAAACGTTTCCTGCCTCTTTGGGAATGCAAGCCGTGGGTGGTTGAACGGTTTTCTCCGCCGGCTACTGGCGTACGGCCACCAAGCCCGGCTCTACAGCAGGCAAGGATGTCTGCTAACACATTCAGGCGTGGCGGCGGCGGAAGAGCAGGCATCCGGCCAGGCCGCCCAGTCCAGACAAGGCGAGGGTGGAGGGTTCGGGCACGGGGCCGATGGTCAGGTTTACGGTCAACGTGGGAGAGTATGCTGCATCCACCGATTGATAGGTTCCGGGGTTGAAGCTGGAGTAATCAACTGGAATCAGTACGGATTGGGTGCCGGGCTGGTAGACGTAATTTATGTCTGAACCGGGCACGGGAACCGGCGTGGCGGCGAGCGCAAACGTGTCATTGTTGGCACCCGAGGCGTTAAAGGTTTCGAATCCATAAATGGGCGCGTAAATATCGCCTCCCAACACGAGGAAAAGGCTGCCGTCAGGTGTCGGGATGGATTGCAGCGTGCCGCTGGCCACGTAGGAATCATTATAGATACCAGGGGCATCGAGGGACACGATCACAGGTGTATCGTTGATGTGGATGCGCGGTTGAAGGTTGAGCAGGAATTCCCCCGGGGTCGTATTAAAACTGCCGGTGACGTTCCAGGTGACCAGCGAATTGCCGCCGCCGGCATCCGAGATGAAGTAGTTCCAAGTGGATTGCGCGGTCGCCGTGATCGCGGTGGCCAGCAGGAAGAGGGCGCAGGCAAATTTGGCGGGATTTGAATTCATGGGTTCGATTTAATGCCGCCCGTGGCGGTGATCTTAACGCAGGCAACTTATCAAAGACCGTGGGCCAGACAAGGTCGCCGCGCAGCGCGGTTCACTATTAAGGCTATCTTGTTCAAATCATCATGTTCAAAGGCCGTAATTCGTGGTTCAATCTGCGCCGCACATGAGCAAAATTGTCGGCATAGACTTGGGCACCACGAACTCACTCGTCGCCACGGTGGATTCGGGGATTCCGCTGGTCATCGCGGATGCGCAGGGCCGGCGGCTGACGCCGTCGGTCGTGCATTTTGCGTCCGCCACGGCTGAGGCGATGGTCGGGCACGAGGCCAACCGCGTGCGGCTGGTCAAGCCGGCGGAGACAGTCTATTCGGTGAAGCGGTTCATGGGACGGCGCGGGGCGGATGTCACCTCCGAGGAAATGCTGGTGACGTATCCCGTCAAAAACGACGGCGGCGCGGTGGCCATTCCGATCCATGGCAAAAATTTTTCGCCGGAGGAAATCTCCGCGGAGGTGCTGAAAAAATTGAAGCGGGATGCGGAGGATTATTTTGGCGAACCGGTGACGCGCGCGGTCATCACCGTGCCGGCGTATTTCAACGATGCGCAGCGCAACGCCACCAAACGCGCGGGCGAACTGGCGGGTTTCACGGTGGAACGCATCGTCAACGAACCGACGGCAGCCGCGCTGGCGTACGGCCTGGACAAGCTGAAGGAGAAATCCAAAATCGCGGTGTATGACCTGGGCGGCGGGACGTTTGACCTTTCGATTTTGGAATTGAACAAGGGCGTTTTTCAGGTGCTGTCCACGAACGGCAATACGCGGCTGGGCGGGGATGACCTGGACCGGCGCATCATTGATTTTCTGGTCGAGAAGATCGGCGATAATTTGAAAGGTCTGGGGGTGGATGGAAAGTTAGAGCCTCCTCACGTCGGCTCCTACAATAAAATGGGGGCGCTATCGCGCATCCGCGAATCGGCGGAGGCGGCGAAGATAACATTGTCTTCCGAAAACGAGGCGGAGATCGCGCTGCCGTTCCTGATGCCGGAGTTTTCGTTCAGCTACCAGCTCACGCGGGCAGAGCTGGAAAATCTGACGCGCGACATCATCGGCCGGACGCGGCCGCACTGCCTCCGCGCGCTGGCGGATGCCAAACTCGCGGCGAAGGACCTGGACCAGGTGATCCTCGTGGGCGGCCAGACGCGGATGCCGCTGGTGCGGAAATTTGTGGGCGAACTTTTTGGCTGCGCGGAGTTTGAGGAGACGCGCGGCAGCCTGCGTTTGGGCACGGAGCATCATAAGGCCGCCGGGCCGCAGTTGAACACCTCGCAGAACCCCGACGAGGCGGTGGCGCTGGGCGCGGCGATCCAGGCGGAGATTTTATCCGGCGGATTCAAAAACGTTTTGCTGCTGGATGTCACGCCGTTGTCGCTGGGGCTCGAGACGTTCGGCGGGCTGATGAATGTGCTGATCCCGCGCAACTCGACGATCCCGGTGAAGGCGGGGGAGATGTTCACGACGGCGATGGACAACCAGCGTTCGATGCTCATCCATGTATTGCAGGGCGAACGCGAGCGGGCGAAGGACAACTGGAGCCTCGGCAAATTCACCCTGGAGTTTGAGGCCGCGCCGCGCGGTGTGCCGCGGGTGGGCGTGCAGTTTGAGATCGATGCGAACGGCATCCTGCATGTGCTGGCGCGGGACACGCGCACGGGCAGGGAAAAAATCGTGGAGATGAAATCAGCGGTGGATGTGGCGGACGCGGCGGTGCAGCAGATGGTGGAGGAATCGGTGGAGCACGCCTTCGAAGATCTGGCGGTGCGGCGGTGGGTTGAAGCGAAGCTGAAGGCGAACGAGGCGCTGGCGGCGACGAAAAATGCGCTGGCGAGCTGCGCGGGGGAGCTGGAAAAAGACTACACCGAACAGGTGGCCGCCGCCGCGCAGGCGGTGGCGGCGGCGCTGGCCACGGAAGCTGCGGACGGGGCCGGCGACCTGAAGCGGCTGCAAGCCGCCGTGGCGGCGCTGGACGAGATTACGAAGCCGCTGGCCGATTTCCTGATGGACAAGGCGATGGAAGCGATGCTGCGGAAGCGCGGACTGATTCAGTGAGTGCCACCGGGTGGCCGGTTGAACAGCCAAAGCAGCGCCACCACGATGACAATCATGATGGAGCCGAAGAAAAAAGTTAAAAACCGAATCTGCTTTTGATGCGCCGACGGACGCCGTTTGTGACCCATGCCGCGAAAAGTAGTTCACCCAAGCCAAAACTTCAAGAGCGGGGCGAGAAAAATTGCCGGGAGATAACTATTTAGCTCAACCTTGCGGATTTCCAAGATGACCAGGGTGATCATGCAGGTGATGAATCCGGTGGCGAGATTGATGGCGGAAGTGAGGCTGTGGGCGTCCAGCCACGGTTTCAACCCGAGATGCAGGGTGTAGGCCAGGCCGTTGAGGAACAGGAATACGGGGATGGCGGACAACGCCGCCGGCCAGCGGAACAGTTTCACGAAGGTCACCATCGCGAGCCCGTCCATGACGCCTTTGAGCAGGAGCAGATAGAAATAACCAAGCGGGCCATCGGCCAGGCCGTCGGCCACGGCCCCGAGGATGCCGAGGGGTGCCGCGCAGAATAAAATCGTGGCGGACAGGAAGCCGTCCACGGGCCGGCCCGGGGGATTCTTCTGGGCGGCGTGGAGGAAGCCGGCGGCATGGTGGCCGATGCGGTTGGAGAGCTTTTGCAGGCGCAGAAGGCGGCCCAGCCAGTTGCCCAGCACGACGGCGACGATGGCGATCAATAGCTGCCGCAGGCCGGCCATGAACGGGCCGTGGAGGTTTTCGTAGATCAGCCGCAGGCCGTAGAGCGCGGTGAACAGGCCGAGGACGGACTTGAAAAACTGCTGGGCGCGCGCGGAGATGGGCGTGGTCCCGGCGAGCCCGAAGAGCGCGCCGACAAAAATGCCCAGGGCGTTGAGATAAGCACCGTACACGGGGTGATTGTGGCGCGGGAGAGGGGCGAGGTAAATGATGAAACCCGAATGGTACTGGCGTACGGCCACCATGGCCTAAATAAGCTCCAAGGACCAACATCCAAGCTCCAGAGAAATTCCAACTTCCAAATTCTATAGCAGTTTTTGGCAAGAGGGGCAGAGGCTGGGCGCGTCACTTCTGGGTGCCGTCGCGGTGAACCAGTACGCGTTCGTTAGCAATCGCGGCGGGCAGAGGACTGCCCGCCCTACCTGCCGCTGTGCCAATATTGAGTTTAACTGCTATCAACACCGATATGGGGCAATTGAGGAAGAGGAAGATCTGCATCGAAAAGCGGTCAGGGCTCAGGCGGGGGATAGAAAGGCGAAGGCGGGGAGGTTACGCAGGAGGGTGAAGACCAGGGCGATGATCAGCAGCACCCACAAAGTTCTGCCTGGGAAGAAATCTGCGGCGGGATGGCCCCGGGATTTTTTGGCGGCGAGCCAGAGGCCGCGCGCGAGCAGGGCGGGGAGGGCGAGGACGAGCAGGGCGTTGTCGCGCAGCGCGGTGGGGAGGTCGCCGTGCAGGAGGGCGTAGAGCGCGCGGGTCATGCCGCAGCCGGGACAGTTCAAGCCGGTGAGGCGGTGGAACTGGCACACGGGATAAAAGCCGTGTGTAGCGGGGTTGAAAAAAAACACGAGGGTGCCGATGATGACGGCGAGGGCGCCGAGCACAAGGGCGGCGAACCGCAGGCCGGAACTGGCGGGGTTGGCGGGGCTGGCGCGCGGAATTTTTGGCGGCGCGGCGGTCATTTACTTAGTTTCCGAAGTTGCCGAAATGCGTCTGAAATTGCGACGGGTTGTTGAGCAGCCCCAGGAGGGTCAGGGCGAGGCTCCAAGCGAGGTTGGTGGCGCTCAGCACGAGGCCGGCAATGGCGAAGCCGCGACCGGCGAGCGGTTCGGTTCGCGCATTGATCTGCACGAGGGCGATGATGGAGAAGGTGAGGCCGAGGATGTCAAAGGGCACGCAGCAGCCGCAAAAGGTCCAGCCGAGCAGGCCGCAGACGAAGCCCCACACCGCGAGCGAGCTGTTCCGGGCCGGGGCGGCGGGGACGGCGGGGGCACCGGCGGCAAAGCCAGATTTCGGCGGCGTGATGGTGGGCGGGGTGGTGTCGGGAAATTCGGCGGCGAATTCCGGCAGGAGGCCGAGAAAGGTCCAGTCGGTGGAGCCCTGGACGAAGACGGGCGTGCGGCTTTCGACGCGGGATTGCTTGATCCACTGGCGGAGCTGGTCGGCACCGATGGGGCCGTAGCTTTTGCCGTCGTTGCCGATGATGGTGTAGTTCATGGTTCAGTCCTCCTCAAGCATGGGGTGCTTGCCGGGATCGGAGCAGACGCCGCGTTTGGCGGCGGCGATGAAATCGAGGAAGACCTTGACGGCGGGGCCGGTGAACTGGCCCTTGGCCTCGACGAGGGCGGGGCGGAGGTTCCTGCCGCTGCGGAACAAAAATTTATAGAGCTTGCGGAGTTCGAGCCGTTCTTCCGGTGGGATATTGGCGCGGCGGAGGCCAACGGTGTTCAGGCCGGAAAGCGTGTTGAGGCCGTTATGGGCCATGGTGAACGGCGGAACATCCTGGCTGATGGCGGAGCCGCCCTGCAGCATGGCGAGCGTGCCGATGCGGCAGAACTGGTGGACGACGCAGTTGCCGGAGATGAAGGCGCGGTCCTGCACCTCGACGTGCCCGGCGAGCAGCGTGCCGTTGGCGAGGATGACGTGGTTGCCGATCCGGCAGTTGTGCGCGATGTGCGCGTTGCTCATGATGAAATTATTGGAGCCGATGGTCGTCTCCTCATCCGGCTTGGTGGAGCGATGGACGGTGGTGTGTTCGCGGAAAACGTTGTTGTCGCCGATGCGCAGGCGGGTGGGGACGTCCTTGTATTTCAGGTCCTGCGGGGCGTCGCCGATGACGCTGGCGGCATGGAACCGGTTGCCCGCGCCGATCTTGGTGACGCCGGTGATGTAGACGTAGGGGCCGAGAATGCAGCCCGCGCCGAGTTCCACATCGGCATCGATGACGGCGTAGGGCCCGATCTGGATGCCGGCACCCAGCCGGGCTTTGGGATGAATAATGGCGGTTGGATGAATCATCGCGACGGCACAGGTTCACACAGTCAAGCGGGAATTAAAACTGATTTTTTCAAGGGGGGTGTCTCCGCCTAAAAATGACCATGGGCCGCCCATAAACAATTAAACAACCTTATTACCTGGCGGCGGGCGGGCTGCCGGGGCGTGGCCTGACAAGGCCTCTCGCGCTCCCACCGGAGCGCGGCCAGGCTGCAAGCCAGTCGCAGCACCGTGAAAAGTCAAAACCGCCTGCAAATTTACTGGCGGCGCTCCGGCCAGACGTGCTGCGGCTGGTCTCCGACACAGCCGCGCTCCGGGGCAGGGATATGCCGATGCCGGGGGCGGATGCTGACACGGGCACCGATAGGCAGTGCGGAGCGCCGATCTCCGATCAGGCGCGTTTACGGGCGTATTTTCGAACTTGCCGGGTCGGAGACCGGCGCTCCGGGGCGGTAAGGCGCCGGACGCCGGTTTTGGGTGAATTTGCAAATTGACCCGTTCCCTGCGGATTGCTAGGCTTTTCATCCGTTTCGAAACAATTTATCCGAACGGTTTTATGCGACATACCATCTCAGTCCTGGTCGAGAACAAGTTCGGCGTGCTCACGCGCGTGACCGGCCTCTTCAGCGGGCGCGGCTACAACATCGACACCCTCAACGTCGGCCCCACGCAGGACCCCAAGCTGTCGCGCATGACCATCGTCACGCACGGCGACGAGGCGACCGTGGAACAGATCGTCAAGCAGCTCAACAAGCTGCCGAACGTGCTCAAGGTGCATGATTTGAGCGCGGGCGAAGCGGTGGACCGCGAACTGGTGCTGGTGAAGGTCGCGGTGGATTCCAAGTCGCGCGCCGAGGTGATGCAGATCACGGATATTTTCCGCGCGAAGATCGTGGACGTGCAGCCCAGGACGTTGACGGTGGAGATCACCGGCAGCGAGGCGAAGGTGGAGAAGTTTCTCGACCTGATGAATTCGTTCGGCGTGCAGGAGATCACGCGCACCGGGCAGGTGGCCCTGCCGCGCAAGTAACGACCCGTTTGCTTCCAACCAAAACCACAAACCATTTATGTCCAAAGTCTACACTGACAAAGACGCCGACCTCGGCGTGTTCAAGAACAAAACGCTGGCGATCCTCGGCTTCGGCTCGCAGGGCCACGCGCACGCGCTCAACCTCAAGGACAGCGGCCTCAAGGTCATCATCGGCCTGTACGAAGGCAGCAAGTCCATTCCGGTCGCGAAGGAAAAAGGTTTCAAGGTTGTCACCACCGCGGAAGCGGTGAAGCTGGCGGACGTCATCATGGTCGCGCTGCCGGACACCAAGCAGGCCGCGGCGTACAAGAAAGACATCGAGCCGAACCTGACCAAGGGCAAGACGCTCGTGTTCAGCCACGGTTTCTCCATCCATTTCAAGACGATCGTTCCGCCGAAGAACGTGAACGTCATCATGGTCGCGCCGAAGGGCCCCGGCCACACGGTCCGCCGCCAGTACACGGAAGGCAAGGGCGTGCCGTCGCTGATCGCCGTTTACCAGAACCCCGGCAAGGACGCGAAGAAGATCGCGCTGGCCTGGGCGAAGGGCATTGGCGGCACGCGCGCGGGCGTCATTGAAACCGATTTCAAGGAAGAGACCGAGACCGACTTGTTCGGCGAACAGACCGTCCTCTGCGGCGGCGCGAGCGCGCTGGTGCAGGCCGGGTTTGAAGTGCTCGTCGAGGCCGGTTACTCGCCGGAGATGGCGTACTTCGAATGCCTGCATGAATTGAAGCTGATCGCGGATTTGATGAACGAATCCGGCATCAGCGGCATGCGCTTCTCGATCTCGGAAACCGCCAAGTGGGGCGACGTGAGCGTCGGCCCGAAGATCATTGATGCCAGCGTGAAGAAACGCATGGCGGCGGCGTTGAAGGACATCCAATCCGGCAAGTTCGCGAAGAACTGGATCGCAGAATACAAGGGCGGCTACAAGCGTTACAACGCGCTGCTCAAGAAGGGCGAGAAGCATCCGATTGAAAAGACCGGTGCCAAGCTCCGCGCGATGATGCCGTGGATGAAGAAGCACTCCATCAAGGGCGCGCAGGCGGCTTATTGATATACGATATCGGATTTACGATATACGATTTTAGCACGAAGGCCGCCGGGCAATCCGGCGGTCTTTTTTATTTTACAAGAAATTTAACCACGGATGGACACAGATAAACACGGATAAAAACCGGGGATGGACAAAACCAAGCGGAAGGCGAAAAGGGAAAATCGAAACATTCAACATTCGACATTCAACGTCCAATGTCGAAGGGCCAGCATTTTGTAAACCGCATGGACAACTACAGATAAACACGGATGGGGGGCAAAAAATTTGGGGACTTTTTGCATCAGCGCCAGTGCAGGCAGGCCCAGATTTCGGCGGCGAAGGGGATGAGGGCGAGGGCGTACTTGAATTTGAAAGTCCACTTGGCGGTTTTGTGGCGGAAGAGGTTCATGCCCAGCAGGCCGCCCGGCCAGCCGCCCACGGCACCGAGCAGGACGAGAACTGATTCCGGCACGCGGTTGCCGGAGCGCGAGGCGCGCCATTTGTCGTAGCCGAAGGTCAGGAAGGCGATTGCGCTCCAGGCGGTGAACCAAGTGAGGGCGAAGGAATCGGAGATTTTCAAAGGGGGGGGGATTTTAGCATATCCGGCGAGGCGAGGCTTGCAGAAAATGCAGGCGGGTTATCGATGTGAGTTTTTGGCGGCTGGTAATTTCATGGCGCAAGAAAAGTGGGTGGCGTTCATTTCCGCAACGTGGTCGTCAAGATGCGAGTTGCTGAATGCTGGTTTTTCGTTGAATACCAAAATGCGTCGCTTATAACTTGGGAATTATGATTCAGCCTCATCCTAGGGCCCGGCAAGTTCCGGTGGAGGGTGGTTCCGGCACCTACCCAACCGGTGCCATCCAGTTTTGCAACGATTGGCCCGGCCTGTTCGTGCGCGGGGACGATGCGCTGGCGCTGCTGTACGAGCTTCGCGCCGTGTTGCAGGAGTTACGGCATGTATCACCGAAGGCCCACCTTGGCTGGCGCACCACCGAAGTGATGCGAACCATTGAGAATGATGTTCTGCTTAAGGCCGACAGCAACAAATCTGGAAATGCCTAGCAACGACTACAATGATCCGAAGGTGGAGGCCCAGTGGCTTGCAAAGCAGCGTGACAGTGTGCAGCGATATTTGCAGGATGAGGGCATCAGACATCGAGGTGTCGCAACTGACCCTGCGTGGTTTCTTGCCCCTTACGTTTCCGTTTGGATGGTTGCGTCAATGCGGACACCGGATGACATCGGGTGGTGGGCCATCAGCGGGGACTTGCCGACGGATTATTTGAGCGGCGCTGATGCGACCGATGCCCGAACCGCTTTGGCCGCTTTTGCCCGGCGCTGGCGCGAGGTCTCAGCATATATGCTGCGCGATGAGCATCATCCAACCGTGAAGATCGGGCCACCCGAAAACCGTCGGGAACTGGGCGACCTGCTTGGCCGGCGGGCGGAAATCATCCAAGAATGGGCGGATGATGATGGGATGTGGGATTGATTCAACTTTTCATGGTTGATGAATTTTTCCCATTTATACGGGGTTGCTCATTCTTCGCATCGGCAACTGTTCACGCTCGCGGCAGGAGGGGCAGAACGGGAAAACATTCACGCCGCCGGTGTCGGAATCAAATTCGCCGATCACGCGGAGATCTCTTTTGCCGGCCACCCTCCGGCGGGTGGCCGGCAAAAGAGAGAAGTTTGTTTGGCTTACCCAAGGTAGCGCCTGCGGCACAACCTTGGGCTGATGGATGGAACCTCGTTGAGGTTCTCTGAGGACATCCGTTTTTTCATTTTGAAAAATTGTTCAATTCCCCGGTAAATCCGGAAAAAGTGGCGTGGCTTCAAAATTCGTTTTACCCCATTTGCGAAATGGCCCTGGTGTCAGTCTAAAACCTGAACATCGGAGGAACCTCAGCGCAGATCAATCGGGCCGGCATCAGAGCCGAAGCAGTATACTCCCAATTTGGCTTTTCTCCAGTGGGCGCCAACTGCCGGACCAGCTAAAGCTTGAACTTTAACGATGTACGGGGAGCAGGATGCTCCCCTAACTTGCACGCTGGAAGCGCGCGCTACGCTGGCCGGGACGACTGGGGAGGCCTGCGCCATGGCGCGGTGAGGCCATAGTCGCCTCGCGATGGTCGCTGTCATTTTTTCGCACCAGCCGCGACACGCCGGCGGATTTCAGCCAGCAGCTTCCGTCCCCGGGCCGGATTGCCGCGCTGCTGGCGGGCCGCAAAACGGGCCTCCGCCTGGCGCTCGGTGATGACGTGCGTGACAAAGTTGTCAAACAACCGCTGCACGCTCGTGCCGGTGGAGCGCGCCGCGCCCAGCAGCGCCTTGTGCCGTGAATCATCGCAACGATAAGGAATCGTTTTCATTTCAATTTTACAATTTTCAGATGCTGCGCGGGTGTCACGACGCGCGGCAGGTCAAACTTAAGCTCTCCCCGGCCAAAGTCACGGGTGTTGTGTGTGACCAGATGCTCCACGCCACCGGCGATGGCCAGTTCCAAAACGTGGTCATCGCCCGCATCGGGCAGATTGGGCCGCCAGCGAAAATAAACCGGCTGCCAACAGGCGGCCGCACAAAAATCGTCCAACAACATTTCCCGTTCAGCCGGCTGCCGCGGGACATCCGCGAGCAATTAAACCGACGACTGGACGGCGGCTGTGTCTGAAAGACCAGCCGCAGCACGTCCGAACGTTGGAACGGGTCAGTTTTCTCGAATGTCCTCAGCATGGCCACCCGCTGCGGCTGGGCTGCGCCACAGCCGCGCTCCGTTGGATTCAGGCTTTCGCTACCACCGGGATTTCCGAATTTCTCCCATTTTATTATTTTGAACTATTTTTTCAGTTGGACAGCCTTTGTCCAAGTGACGGTGTGAAAATGGGGGGAATATGGCTACTGGAAAGATCAACCGGCTGCCGCGGGAGATCCGCGAGCAGGTGAACCAACGACTGGACGCGGGCGAGCCGGGCAAGCGGCTGGTGGCCTGGCTGAATGAACTGCCGGCGGTGCAGGCGCTGCTGGCGGCGGAGTTTGAGGGGGCGGCCGTCAATGAACAAAACCTGACGAACTGGAAGCAGGGCGGGTTCCGGGAGTGGCGGAGGCAACAGGAGGTTGCGGCGTTTGGGGTAATAAACGCAGAGGGGGAGGAAACATTCAATGCCCAACATTCAACGCCCAACGGCCAGGGAGACGGGAAGTTCGTCGAGCAGCAAGAGGAGGCGGAGCAGCCGATCCGCCCGACCGGGGGGCAACTGGCCGTCACGGTGGAGGAACTGGTGACGGTGGTGGCGGTGCGTTACCTGGCGACGGTTCGTGAGTGGCAGCAGTCGCCGGTGCCGGTGGAGCGGCGGTGGCGTCAGATGCGGGTGATATTGCAGGATGTGCTGAAGTTGCAACGGGGGGAACACCGGGAGCAACGGCTGGAACTGGAGCAGGAGCGGTTGGAACTGGATTGGGAGCGGTTGCAATTCGCGGAGGAGCAGGCTGAGGCAAAGCAGCAGTCGGACGTCCGGCGGGTGATGGTGGCATTTTTGGCGGCGGCGAGACAATGGCCGGAGGTGGGGGAGGCGTTGGCGACGGCGTTCCGGCTGTTGCAACAGCGGAAGGCGGAAACGAAGGAGAAGGAGGCTGAGTTGGAGCCAATCAAGGTTAATCAAGGTGAAAAGTTTTTTGAAAATGAGGTGGAGAAGAAAGGGTTGGTTAATTGCTCGCCCTCACCTGTGTCCGCTCCCCCGGGGAGAGGAGATGACCTGGCGCGGTTTTGGGTTCAAGAAAGTGGTGCCACCTCGACAACGGGGGGCTCGCGAACGGAGGGAAATGGGGCTGAATTGGGGCGGATCAAGGTTAATCAAGGTGAAATATTTTTTGAAAAGGTTGAAGATCAAGATTTGATGGAGGATCGCGGAGGGTGCCCTCGTCCCGGCCGAGGTCCGAGCCGGACTGGCAGAGCTCGGCGCTCCGGACTCGCCGGCCGGAGGCCAGCGCTCCCAGTGATGGGTGGGACGTGGACACAGGGAAATCAGAGTGAATCGGAGCCGATCAAGGTGAATCAAGGTGAGATTTTTTTCCCGGGGAGGGGAAGGACGAGAACGAGGACGAGCAATGGGCGTGGAGAATTCGCAGGGTGTTGTGCGGGCGGTGAGTTGCCGGATGAAGATTGGCACTCGCGCGTGCGAAAGCGGTGTCGCCGCTCCGCTTTGCCACCGCAGTCCATGACGCGGGTGGGCAGAACCAGGTTGCCGGTGCGTTTTAGTGGGACAAGCATGGCAACACCTCAAAGTGCCTGGTTCGTGCCGGACGAGCCTGTATGTCGCAGCACGACAGACGCCACCAGTTATGGGTTGTGCAGCCCGAAATTATTGAGGAGGAGGAAGAGGACGAACCATTTCCCGATGACTATCGGTATGTTCCAAAGCCGGACCTGTGGTCGTTCGAAAAGCGCCATGGTGCCAGCGACGACATTTGAACTTGCCAACGCGCTTGGTCGCCCCGTGGCGTTTCATCCGCGGGGCTGGAAGCCCGGCTCTACGGCAGGCAGGATGCCCGCCGCTACAACCGCTGGTCGCCAGCCTTTTTACCGGTTGTCTCCGAGAATTGGTATCATCTCCCAGCAATTGAGATTTCCACCACCGGATTTTTCCCGGTACACTCACGACAATGCATTGGTTGTTGTCCATTGATCACGCGCTGTTTCATTTCATCAACAGCTCGCTCAGTAACCCGTTCTTCGACTGGGTCATGCCCATCTTGAGCGGTCATGGGGTGCCGTGGCTGCCGGTGGTCATCATCGGCGTGCCGCTTGCGCTTTATTTTGGGTCAAACCGGCTCCGCCTCTGCGCCGCCTTCATGCTGATGGTCGTGGCGCTGGGCGACCCGCTCATTGTCGGCACCATCAAAAGCGCCGTCGGCCGCGCCCGGCCCTGCGTGGCCATGGCCGACGACATTGTCCGGCTCTCGTGCGGCGGCTATCATAGTTTCCCGTCCGCCCATGCCGCGAACACGTTTGCGGTGGCCATGGTTGCGTTCCTGTTTTTCCGGCGCAGCTGGTGGTTCATGTTTCCGCTGGCGGCGGCGGTGTCGTTTTCCCGGGTATATTGCGGCGTCCATTTCCCCATTGATGTGACCGCCGGCGCGATTCTCGGCGCGGGCTATGCCATCGCCTTCGTCGTGGGTGTGCAAACCCTTTGGAATTCGGCCGGTCGAAAACTTTTTCCCGCCTGGCATGCAAGGCTGCCGGATTTGATGAATCCAAAAGCTCCAAGCACCAACCTCCAAGCACCAACCTCCGGTGTGGAGTGGCTCAACCTCGGCTACCTCCTGATTGTTTTTGCGCTCATCGCTCGGTGGATTTACCTCCGCAGCGGCATCCTCAATTTGACCGGCGACGAGGCGTATCAATGGATCTGGTCCAAGCATCTGGCGCTCTCGTATTACAGCAAACCGCTCGGCATCGCGCTGATCCAGTGGTTCGGCACGGCCATCGGCGGGGACACGGAATTTGGCGTGCGCTTCTGCTCGCCGCTGTTTGCCGCCATCTTGAGCCTGTTCGTCCTGCGCTTCCTCGCCCGGGAAACCAGCCCGCGCACCGCGTTCTGCATGCTGCTGGCCACGTTTGCCACACCCCTGTTCTGCGCCGGGTCGGTGCTGATGACGATTGATCCGCCGCTGGTGCTGTGCTGGATGTGGGCGGTCATCGCCGGCTGGCGCGCGGTGCAACCCGGCGGCACCACTCGCGATTGGCTGGTCGTCGGCCTGGCGGTGGGCCTCGGTTTTTTGAGCAAATATACCGCAGGGCTGGAGATCGTCTGTTTCGGAATTTTCTTTGCGCTTCACGCCCCGGCGCGCGCGCAGCTCCGCCGTCCGGGCCCGTGGCTGGCCCTCGGCGTCTTCGCGCTCTGCACGTTGCCCGTGGTGATCTGGAATGCGCAGCACGGCTGGGTGACCCTCCACCATGTCGCCGGCAATGCGCAGATGGATAAAAAGTGGGAGCCGACGCTGAAATATTTTGGGGAGTTTCTCGGCGGTCAGGCCGGGTTGCTGAATCCGGTCTTTTTCTTCGCCGCGCTCTGGGCCGGGGTGGCCTTCTGGAAACGCCGCGCGGAAAAGCCGCTCTGGCTGTTTCTTTTCTGCCTGGGCACGCCGTTGTTTTATGGTTACTGGCTGTTCTCGCTTCATTCCCGCGTGCAGCCAAACTGGCCGGTCGCCGCCGTGCCGCCGATGTTCTGCCTGATGGCGCTTTACTGGCACGAACGGCCGCGCATCGCGAAGCATCTGTTCATCGCGGGCCTGATCGTTGGCGCGCCGATCGTCGCCCTGCTGCACAGCACCAGCCTGACGAAGCTGCTGGTGGCGCGCCTGCCGGGCGACATCGACATCGCACATCGCAGTTACGGCTGGCGCGAGACCGCGCTGGCCATTGAGAGCGAACGCGAGAAGTTTGATACGAACAGCTTCATCATCGCCGATGGCTACCAGAACACCGGGCTGTTCACCTTTTACTCGCCCGCCGCCCGCGCGGCCATCAACACACCCAGGCCGCTGGTTTACAGCCTTTCCTCGGACAAGCCGGGCAGCCAGTTCTTTTTCTGGGACGAATATAACTACCGCACCAACCGGCAGGGTGAAAACGCCATCTACGTCACACAGGTGGAATACTACAAGCTGGAGCATGGCTGGCTCTGGAAATGGCTGCACCACCAACCGCTCAGCTATCGCGACATCCCGCCACTTGACGCGCCGCCCGCGCGCCTGACGAATGAATTTGAGACCGTCACCAACCTCGGCCTCCGCGAGATCCAGATCAGCGATGGCCGGGTGTTTCATCGCATCCAGATTTTTGGGTGCTATCACTTGAAATGAACCGGAGACCGGGACAGTTTCAACAACGCTGCGGTCGAAATTCCCGGAACATTTCGATTCACCCGCGACAGCTTGGAGTGTGGTGGCAAGGCGGGAGCCGCGACACCGCTTGCGTGCGGACGGATGATGTCCTGACCGACGAAAACCCCGGTGCGTGCGAAAGCGGCGTGGCGCTGCGCTTCCCGCCGCAGTCCATGACACTGACGGGCTCGGCGATCAATTCACTTCCGCGAAGGCCGTCGGTTTTTTCCACGCGGCCGTTCAGCAAATGAATTCCCCGGCTGAAACTCTTCTGCCCGTCCGTGATTACGACCTTGCGGCCACGCTCGACTCTGGTCAGGTCTTTCGCTGGCAAGGCGAGGGTGATGCGTGGACGGGTGTCCTCGGCCGGCATTCGCTGCGCCTCACGCAAAAGAAGGACGGCATCCATGCGCAAGCCGCCGCGCCCGTGGCGGACTGGCATTTTCTCCGCGAATTTCTCCAGTCGGACATCGACCTCGCCGCGATCTTGAAAACTTTTCCGGAGGATGAACCGATGCGCGCCGCCGTGGGCAGTTGCCAGGGCTTGCGGCTGCTCCGGCAAGACCCGTGGGAATGCCTGGCGTCCTTCATTCTTTCCTCGACGAAACAGATTGTGCAAATCCGGCAGATCGTCGCCCTGCTTTGCGAACGGTTTGGGGAGCCGATCGGCACAATGCCGACAACGCCGCCGGCTGCAAATGGAAGTGTTCTGATTCAACACGACGGCGCGCGCGGAGCGACGCGCCCTACCACGGCTTTTGCTTTTCCGACGCCGCAGAAAATCGCGGCCGCGTCGGAGGCGGAACTGCGGGCGTGCAAGATGGGGTTTCGCGCGCCCGGCCTGCTGGGGACGGCGCGCGCGATTGCGGATGGCAAGCTCGACCTGGAATCGCTCCGTAAACTCACTTACTCAGAAGCCCGCATCGAATTGATGAAGCTGCGCGGCGTGGGCGGGAAGATTGCCGACTGCGTGCTGCTGTTCGCGTACGGTTTTGACTCCGCGTTTCCGGTGGATGTGTGGATCGAACGGGCTTTGCAGGAACTGTACTTTCCCCGCCGACGGGCCAGTGACAAGCGGCTGCGCAAATTTGCCGCCACCCATTTTGGTCCGCACGCGGGGTATGCGCAGCAGTATTTGTTTCATTATATGCGGACGAAGGTGAAATAGGTTCTCACAAATAGGACAAATAGGACGCAAGGGACGTATGGGACGCAAAGTGAAGATTTGGCGAAAAACCGTGCTGGACAGAAATTTTTCCGGCGCTAGTGTTGCCCGGTTCTCACCATGTCAAAAAAAGTCAAAATCAAATGGCTGGAGCAGCCGGAGGAACACGATTACCCGGCGGCGCTGTCTTACCTGTGCCTGCTGCGCGATGAAAAAACTTCGCGTACGCTCGTCAACCAGTTGCGGCGGACGTCCGTGGCGGAGTTCAAAGCCAAGGATATTTTCCGGGCGTCCCGGCTGTCGTTGCTCGGCGTGAGCAATTCGCATGTGGAAAAGGACTGGGCGAAGATCAAGGCCGGTGACGCGCTGTCGCCGCTCCTGCTGGTGCGGGACCCGGCCAACGGCAAAGTGGTCATCGCGGACGGCTACCACCGGCTGTGCGCGGTGTATGCGTTTGATGAGGATGCGTTGATTCCGTGCAAGATTGTGTGACGCCGGCAATGACCATTGAAACCATCCTGAGCCCGACGGAACTGCCCGCGCTGGCCGGTCGCGATCTGCGCGGCACCGCCTGCGTGGTGTTCGACATCCTGCGGGCGACGAGCACGTTCGTCACGGCGCTGCACCATGGCGCGGAGGAAATCATCCCGGTCAGTGAAATCGCGGAGGCCATGGCCCTGCGCCATGGGCGTCCGGATGTTCTGCTGGCCGGCGAGCGCGATGGCGTGCGCATCCGCGCGGCGCTGTCGGGCGGGATTGATTTTGATTTTGGCAATTCGCCGCGCGAGTTCACGCCGGAGGCCGTGCGCGGCAAGACCATTGTCAGCACCACGACGAACGGCACCCGCGCCCTGCGCGCCTGTGCGGGGGCGAAATGCGTGCTGGCGGCGGCGTTCCTGAACCTGGGGGCGACGGTGCAATTTCTGGCGCGGGAAAAACATGCCGACGTGCTGCTGGTCTGCGCCGGCACGGGTGACAACCCGGCGGCCGAAGACATCATCGCCGCCGGGGCGATGGCGGAGCTGCTGGCCGCTTATGAAAACAAACGTCCGGATACTTCGAGCAACACGTTTGCGGCCAAGACGGCCTTTTTCGTCGCCCGAGATCGTCTTCCCGGCGCGCTGCGCGATTCACAAAACGGGCGCCGCCTGTATGCGAATCCCGAGTTGCGGGAGGACGTGGCGTTTTGCGCGCAGCGGGATGTTTTTAGGCTCGTGGCGGTGATGGGGGGTGACGGGAGTTTGAGGCGGGCCGGGCACCCCTCACCCTAACCCTCTCCCCTCCGAGGGGCGAGGGGACAGGCCAGACGCTGCGCGAATGCCGGGCGTTGGTGCATGAAATACTCAACGGGTAGGCGATGGAAAAGCGGTGTCGTCGCTGCGCTTTGCCACCGCAGTCCATGACGCGGGCGGGCGGGCGATGATCATGGGAATGTTGCGGGCGGCCGGATTGGCCGGGTGGCTGCGCCCGGGCATGGGCGCATTCTGGAAACAAAAAAGCCGTCCCGGGTGGGACGGCCTGATGAATTTCCGCCGGTTACTTGGTTTTCTTGGCGGCTTTCTTGGTTTTAACGATCGCCTTTTTGCGCTTGATATAGGCTTTGCGACGTTTCTTGTGTTCGGATTTATTGTGTTGTTGTCCCATAAGTGTTTTTACATTATCTGCTGGTTGCGATTTTGTGTGTGAACTATGAATTTTTACGTGCGCCGATTCAATCTTTATTTACTGCTGGTGCTGGTCGCGGTATCGGCCGGCGCCTGCCAGAGCCATAAAAAGAAGACCGACAAGGTCGGGGCCATCCGCATCCACATGGAAAGTCCGGTGCCGATGCCCGGCAAAACGGAACCCATCAAGCTGCCGCGCTCCCAGCCCGTCGTGATCCAGATCGATGAGGATCCGACGGTCACGGAGCAGAACCTCATCGCGGCGACGCTGCTGGAAACCCCGGGCGGCGGATACAGCATCCGCGTGAAGTTCGACGAGACGGGTTCCTGGATGATCGAGCAGGCCACGGCGGGCAACCCGGGCAAACATCTGGTGATCTTTGCCCAATGGGGCGAGACCGTGGCCGAGGGCCGCTGGCTCGCGGCGCCGCTGATCACCCACCGGATCGCGGATGGCGTGGTCACCTTCACCCCGGACGCCTCGCGGGAAGAGGCGTCGCATCTGGTGGAGGGCCTGAACCACACCGCCAAATTGATCAACACCAAGCAGGACTGAAGATGTTGCCCCACCCTTCCCGCCGGCTGTTCGCGGCGCTGCTGTTGCTGGCCTCCAGCGCCAGCCTGTTCGCCCAATCGCCTTTCCAGTTCCCGACGGCCAACCACGCGCTGTACGAGCCGGGCCAGGAATTGAAATTCTTTGCGCCGACCGCGCCGGACAAGCCGTGGACGAGCGGGAGCTACGGCTGCGTGCGCAATTACGCGACGCGCATGCACGAGGGTCTGGATATCAAGCATCTCCAGACCGACCGCCGGGGCGAACCGACCGATCCCGTGCTGGCCACGGCCGATGGCACGGTGGCGTATTTCAGCACCAAGGCGGGGCTGTCGAACTACGGCAAATATATTGTCATCCGCCACATTGTCGAGGGGCTGGAGATTTATTCGCTGTACGCGCATTTGAGCGCGGTAGATCCGGGCTTGAAGCTGGGCGGCGCGGTGAAGGCCGGCGACGTCATCGGCACCATGGGCCGGACCTCGACGGCCGAGGTCATCGCCAAGGATCGCGCGCACGTCCATTTTGAGCTGAACGTGTTCGTGAACGATCATTTTGCCACCTGGTTCAAGAAGACCTCGCCGACCGAGCGCAATGATCACGGCATCTGGAACGGCCAGAACCTGCTGGGGCTTGATCCGCGCGAGGTGCTGATCGCGGAGCATAACCCGGCGAAAAAGTTCAGCCTGCTGGACTATGTACGTGGCCAGACCGAGCTTTGCCGGGTGCTGGTGCGGGTCAAAGATTTCCCGTATGTGAAACGTTATGCGCCGCTGGTGCTGAAAAATCCGGTGGCGGACAAGGAAGGCATCGCCGGGTACGAGCTGGCGCTGACTTACAACGGCGTGCCGTTCGCGTTGTATCCGCGCGCGGCGTCCGAGATCAAGGGGGCGGCGAAGTTTCAACTGCTCTCGGTGAACGCCCCCGTGGCGGAGGCGAACCCGTGCCGCAAGCTGGTGGTCCAGCGCGGCGGGCACTGGCAGTTGGGCGACAAGGGCCGGGAACTGCTGGAAATGCTGACGGATTAAGGTGGGGGGCAGAATACGGAGGGCGGGTGGCCTTCGCGGGAACAACTTTGGTCAGCCAGCACGCAGGAAATTGACGGGAGCCTTCTTCTCTTTAAACATTGCTGCGCCCGGGGAGTGCGAGCCGCACGGGCAGGCGCACTCCGGGGAAGGTGCAAACTGCCAGATTCCGGTTGCGGTTGCGGTGGATGGGAATACTTTAAGGCAATCAGCATGCGCGCTCTATCAACAGGCCGGCAAGTGCGGCAGATCGGCTGCCGCGCATTCACGTTGATTGAATTGCTGGTGGTCATCGCGATCATCGCAATTCTGGCGGCGATGTTGCTGCCCGTGCTGGGCAAGGCCAAGAGCCGCGCGCAAAGCCTCGCCTGCATGAACAATCTCAAACAGCTTGAGCTGTGCGTCCACCTTTACACTGGAGACTATAATGACTGCCTCGTCCCGAATAATTCAGTGGCCACCGTGGTGACTTCTTCAACCGGAACCAACACCATGGTTGAAAAGGGGATATCATGGTGCCTTGACCAATATGCCCCAACTGAATTGACGCCGGCAAACATCATCAATGGTTTATTGTTTCAGTACAACACCTCCGTCGCGATTTACCATTGCCCATCTGACCAGTCCACATTGGAAACTGCGGATGGAACGCTGTTGCCGCAATTGCGCTGGCGTAGTTACAACATGAGCCAGTCCGCGAATGGATATCCTGAATACGTTCCAGGAGATTTTCCCGCGTGGTTGCAACAATTTTGGGCAAGCATTCCAAGCTGGAAGAAATACACGCAGATACGTCACCCGATCCCCAGTGAGCTATTTGTTTTCATCGATGAAAACGAGAACTCCATCCAAGACAGTCAATTCGGCAATCCTTGCAACCCGCCTATCCTGTATTCCGTGCCCAATGAGTGGTGGGACATGCCAGCGAACCGGCACAACCAGGGAGGAAATCTTTCTTTCGCCGACGGTCATGTCGAACATTGGAAGTGGAGGGTTCCCATGGTGTTTTATGACATAGGCCAATCTGTTACGCCGGAGGAAATGCCCGATTACCAGCGTATTCAAAATGCAATGAAGCAGCCAACTGACAATTAATGCGTTTGGATTTGCCGTTGCTCGGAACCCCCAAGTTGTCTTCGCCGCCGGAAAGGAAACAACCGCCAGACCACTGCTCAAAACACGCGATAATAGGCTGGCGTAGAATTGCCATAATGATGGCAATTTCTGGTTGCGATTGGAGCCGGTAGGCCTACTGTTATCCCAATCGGCATGAGTCTGCACCCAATAGTCCGGCCAAGACCGTGGAATGCGCTTCGCGCGTTCACGCTGATCGAATTATTGGTGGTCATCGCCATCATCGCCATTCTTGCCGCCATGCTCATTCCTGCGGTCGGCAAGGCCAAGCTAAAGGCCTGGGGCCTCCAGTGCATGAACAATCACCGTCAGCTCACGCTGGCGTGGAAGATGTACGTGGACGACAGCCATGAATTTCTGCCCTATGCCAGCCATTGGCCATACGGCCCCACCGCCCTCGACGAGGAAAGCAAACACGCCTGGGTGGGCGGCCAAATGGATTTCAACCCGGACAACCCCTCGAACTGGGACGTGAATCAGGACATCGCCCAAAGCCCGCTCTGGAGTTATTGCGGTAAAAGCGCGGCGATCTGGAAATGTCCGGCGGACTTTTCTTTTGTCACAGTGAACGGTGAAAACAAGCCGTGCGTCCGCAGCATGTCCATGAACCTCTGGATTGGCGGTTTTGTGGGCTACGACGGCGGGCTGTCCGGCGGGGCCGGCTATGTTAATCCTCCCTATCCGCCTGGAACCTACGGCGGCAATCCTTGGCGTGTGTATCTGAAGCTGAATGAATTCCTGGATCCGGGTCCGTCCGGAACGTTTCTATTTCTGGACATGCGCGAGGACAGCATTGATTGGGGCAATTTTGCCACCGACATGACCGGCTGGCAGGATCATCCTGAAAACGCCGGTTTCTACGACCTGCCCGGCAATTATCATCACCGCGCCTGCGGATTTTCGTTTGTGGACGGCCACGCGGAGATCAAACGCTGGATGGATGATCGCACCATGCCGCCGCTCCAGCCGGCGGGGCTGATTCCCGATCAATTTCGCTCGCCCAACAATGCCGATGTGACCTGGCTTCAGGAACACGCCACGCGGCTGCGCTGATGCGCCGGCCCAAGCCTGCCACCGCCTGTAATCATGTCTCCGGCGGTTCAATTACAGATAACCTGCTTGGTTTATGCCGCCACGCAGCGTAAGTTGAGAGCGTGTTGACCGACATCAAATCCCTGACGCGCGAGGAACTCGAGGCCCGGTTCAAAGACTGGGGCGAACCCGCCTTTCGCGTGCCGCAACTGCTCGACTGGCTGTACGCGCGACGCGCGACGAGCTGGGACGCGATGAGCAATCTGCCGAAGAGCCTCCGCGCCAGCTTGCGCGAACATTTCAGCCTCCAGACGCTCGAACTGGCGCGCAAGCAGGGTGCGCAGGACACCACGCAGAAATTTCTCTGGAAACTGGCGGATGGCGCGTTCATTGAGAGCGTCCTAATCCCGGCCAACCCGGCGCTGTACGGCGAGGCGAGCGACCGCCATACGCTGTGCATCTCCACGCAGGTCGGCTGCGCTTACGGCTGCAAATTCTGCGCGAGCGGACTCGAAGGGTGGAAACGCAATCTTGGCGTGCACGAGATCGTGGAGCAGGTGCTGTCCATTGAGCGGTGGAATGAAGCAACCCTGGCCTCCGCGGCGGCTGCTTTGAAAGAATCGAGCACGAGTACGAGGACGATTGAGCGGATCGTCAACAACATCGTGGTCATGGGCATGGGCGAGCCGCTGGCGAATTATGACAATCTGCTGGCGGCGCTAAAGATACTGAATGCCCCGTGGGGCGGCGGCATCGGCGCGCGGCGCATCACCATCTCCACCAGCGGCCTGGCCCCGCAGATCCGCAAGCTTGCGGATGAGCCGTTGCAGTTCCGCCTGGCCATCTCCTTGCACGGCGCGACCGATGCGGTGCGCGAAAAGATCATGCCCATCAACCGCAAGTATCCGCTCAAGGAACTGGTCAACGCCTGCGAATATTATCAGAGCGAGAACGGGCGGATGATCACGCTGGAGTACATTTTAATCGCCGGCATCAATGACGGACTGGATCAAATCAAACCGCTGGCCACGCTGGCCAAACGCCTGCATGCCAAGGTGAATCTCATCCCGTACAACAAGGTGGAGGATCTGCCTTGGGAACGGCCCGCCGAGGACGTCTGCGAACGCTTCCTGGCCGCGCTGGAAAAACAGGACGTCACCGCCACGCTCCGCCGGGAAAAGGGCGGTGATATTGATGCGGCCTGCGGCCAGTTGCGGTTGAAGACGGAGCGGGAAGTGGCGAAAACCGCCCAGACCAGCGTGGCCCAGAGCGGTTAATTCTTTTCCATTGGCACCCGCCCCTGCTAGTTTTTGGCGCCCCGCAACCGGTTGAAACATGAAAGCAAAAATCTTTTACACCCTGAGCCTCGCCTTGGCACTGACCGCCCTGGCCACCCTGCCCGCCCGGGCGGCCGATGAGCCGGCCGGGCCGTCCGCCGCCGACATCGTAAAACAGTCGCTGGCAAAATATGCGTCATTGACCAGCTACAGCGATGAAGGCGTGACCGTCTCCACGCTCGGCCCGACGATCGCCAAAAGCCATATTTTCACCCTCAAACTCGGCCGGACCAATCTGTATCAGGTCGTCTGGCGCCAGGCGGGTGAAATCAGCGGAGCCGCGTGGTCGGCCGGCACGGGTGATTATTTATGGATGGGCCGCGGCTTTGACCTGCAAAAGTGCAAGGACCGGGAAACGGCCCTGGCCAGCGCCACGGGCGTCTCCGGGGGCGTGGCGGCCAACCTGCCGGGGGCTTTTTTCAACCTGAGCTGGGGCGGCCTGCTGCGGGCGCATCAGACGGATTTCACCCGCGCCCCCGATGACAAGGTGGGCGAGGTGGATTGTTTTGTGCTGACGCACGCGGCCGATGGCCGCGCCAACACGGTCTGGATCGGCAAGCAGGATTGGCTCATCCACCAGATTGAAAATGACACGAGCAGCAAGGCCGTGCGGGCGGCGCTCGAAGCGCAGGCGGCGAAGAATCCCCAGATCCGCGCCATGCTGGATTCGTCCGACCCGCAGGTGTCCCAGGACGTGAAAACCATCGAGACGCACCGGAACATTGTCATCAACCCGCCGCTGACTCCGGGCAATCTTGATTTTCAACTGCCGGCCAGGATGGCACTGTAGTGCGACAAAGTCGCAACCAAAACCTGATCAAACCCGTTTGCGGTGGCGGCGGATAAAAAACACGGGGCAGTTGGTTTGGACACCAGCCCTAACCTGTTTCCGCTCCATAAATCTGCTGAGTCAAACGGAAGTAATAACGCGCCATCATGCCGGCGTAATCCACTGAAATATTTAGTTTTACGCTCGCCCTCACCCCAGCCCTACCATGAACCCTTGAAAATGGACATTGACCACGACCGCGCATCCAGCCCCCATGCAACATTGTTGGCCGTACACCAGCATCTTCGTCATTTGTCATTTTCACGCCCGCCTTCCTGCCACCTCCGGTCGGACAAAGGCTGTCCAACCGCCAAAACAAACAATTAGTAAAAACCAGCCGCGAATCTCCTGGCCGGGCGATGGCCGGGCCATTTCATTAACACCAGGGCTTTAGCCCGGTGCCTCGTAGCTTCATTCTACGCACCCTCCCCTCCAGAAATCAGAGCTTTGTTCCCCCGCCCGCCCCCGGCGGCTCGTGAGGCTCGCGAAAAAACATCATCCCGCCCCAACTTGGGTGATATCCGTCAACACTCAGCGGTGAGCCGGTGCGGCCCGCAAATTGGCTTCGTTCTGTAATTTTCCTCCCTCCACGACCCGTTGCTTCAAGCCTGGCATAAAAATCATATGTCTTTCTACCACAATCAATTAACAAATAAAATCCGCGCGCAAATCGCCCTGTGCAACCTCGGTTTTTTGGCTTCGTTTTGGCTTCGTTCTTCCCGCCTTTCGCATCCCGATTGCCGTAAGGAAGCGCCCTTGGCGAAGGCGGGTTATAACACACCTCACCTGCTGTTTTATAAATTATAGAAGCCCGAAGCTCCTCGATTCCGGCTTCGCATCGGAGTTGATAATAGAACTTCAGCTTTTAGGCAAATTCAAGGTGCGGGCTTCAGCCCTTCCCACTTGACCACCCAATTGCCGTCATCGGGAAAGCCCGGCGCATGTTTCCCGGCGGGCGCGCCATCCCAACCCGCCGCCATCATGGCGGTGGCGTACAGCAGGCCGCCATTGCCAGGCAGGTACAAAGGCAAGGTCGGACCCATTTGCGGATTGTGCCCGTTGACGAGGTAGTGGTTCTTGGGCTTGTCCATCAAGAGCGCTTGAATCGCCGCCTCACCTTCGCCTAACCGCGCCGCCGTCATTGCCATCAGCGGATAGTCCCAGCCCCAAGTATTGGCCCAATCCCAGTCCGCCATCACCTTGTGCAGGGTGCGCCGCATGGTCTCACGATCCACCATGCTGCCATCCAGCATGCCCAGCGGGGCCAGCATGCACGGATGCGAGGTGTTCCGCCCCGGCACGGTGAATGTGTCCGTTGCTGTCTCGGCGGCCACATAGAGCCCATCACGGGTTGGCAGCGGCGGCAGATGCGCAATGACGTCATCCCATTTTCGATCGCGTGGCAGCCCCAGCCGTTCGCGCCAACGCTGGGCGGTTTCCAGGCCCCAGCGCCAATAGGCGGTCTCAAAGGCCGGGTTCCATTGCTGCTCATGGTCCGCAAAGTAAATCTCCGCCGCATCGGCGAAGGGCGGCCCGATGCGGTATTGGTTGCGGTTCGTATCCCACGCGGCGAAGGCCGCCATGAACTTCGCCGTTTCAAAGACCAGCTCCTGGTATTTTTTGAGTGTTCGCTGATCGGGATGATCCCGGTAACACAGCTCCGCATAGGCGATCGGATGCGGTTGCTGCCAGATCAGGAAACATTCCAGGTACGACGGCGCCGGATCACCGGATGGTCCCACGCACTTGGGCCAGCGCGCGCCTGCATATCCCTGGCTCCCGGCCATGGCTTGCGCCTTGGGCAGGCTGCGCTGATAGAACGGCAGGCTGCGTTCCAGCAATTCACTCCGGCCCCACAATGCAAAATGCGCCGCGTGCCACCAGTGCATCTCCAGGTGAAACTTGCCGAACCAACTGTTGCACGTCAGCCCCGTCTCCTGCGGCGGCAGCGAACCGCAGGATTGGATGCGGGTGAGATATTGCGACAAGACGATGCGCCGCTCGAGCTCGTGCCAGCGGGGATCCTTGCTGTGCGAAAGATCGATTGCGCCGCCGGTGCTCCAAAACTGCTGCCACATCCCGGCCGAGGTCGCCCGGGTGGCCGACCAGGTCGGCAATCTCGCCGGCAGCATTGATTGTGAAAAAGCCGCCACCAATCCGATGCTCTTTGCCTCCGGATTTCCCGCCAGCAGATACCGGTGCGGGCCGTCGGCCGCAAGCTGGCTGCCTTTGGACCAAGCCAGGGCCGCATGGTAATGGTCGTCATCGAGGGTCCGGTCGAAGTCAGCGCGTTGACTGCCGTGAAGCGTCATGACAGTCTGGTGCGCGGCGGGCCGGGTCCAATCCGCCCCGTTGCCGGAGAAACCCGCCGATCCATACGGAAACGCCAGCCGCACCGACAAACGCCCCTTGGCGATGAGCGCCGACTGGATTTCAACCGCCACCTGCTCGTGATCCGGGTGGCAGCTTGTTGAGACCTCCACCGCTTCGCCCTCAAAGGTGAAATGGCTGCGCAATTCTCCGGTCCACAGGTCCAGTTCCTGGTGGATGTCCTTGAGATCCTCCAAACGGGCCTCGTGCCCATCGGTGGTTTTGAGCACCAGCGCGAGCCGGCCCAGATTCAGCCGCCCGGGATTCGCATAAAGGTAGCCGGCCGCCGCGTGCCACGCCGGGGGAGTCTTGCCGTTTTCGTCATAGAGATAACCGGCCGGATGCCCATCGTGATCGATCATCGTCCGGGGAAATTTATCCAGCGTGTAGCCGTTGGGATTGGGCATCGCGTGAACCCCCCATTGCGCCATGGTCGAAAGCGGAATGGTGCCATCATAGTTCCCGGCAAAAGTTTGCAAGCCCGTCACATCGGCGGTGAAGGCGAACTCGCCATTGCCCACCGACAGCGGTGAAGACACATCCGCATTCGTCAGCACCACGTTGTGCCGCGCGACCAACGCTCGCCGGTCGATCGGCGCACGGTCATCCGCCGCCGACAGTCCGTCGCCACGGGATGCGAAGAGCAGCGCGGCCACCAACAGCCATGATTTCCATTCCATTTAATATCTCCCTCACTGGAACCATTCATACAACCTATCGAGCGCTGCCCGCGATTTGGCGGGGACTCAACTCACAGGTGAACCATTGGGGATGCATCCAATTTATGGACCGCTTCATTCTTTGTCCATGTTCCATCGGCGGCAATCTGAAATCAGGTCGGAAACGATTCCGCCCGGCCCGGCGGCAATTGTACCTGTAAAAAAACCCACGGTGTGACCCGTGGGTTTTGCGGCGAAATCAATTCAGCCCTTCGGCCGGATCTTCTTCCACAGCCAGCCCAGCGGGTCGTAATATTCATCCACCACCCGTTCCTTCAACGGGATGATCGCGTTGTCCGTGATCGTGATATGCTCCGGGCACACCTTCGTGCAGCACTTGGTGATGTTGCAAAAACCGATGCCCTGCGACTGCTTCAATTCCGGCAAACGATCCTCCACATCCAGCGGATGCATCTCCAGCGCCGCGGTATAGACCAGGAAACGCGGGCCGATAAATTCCTCATGCTTGTGATGGTCCCGCAAGACGTGGCACACGTCCTGGCAAAGGAAACACTCGATGCACTTGCGGAATTCCTGCACGCGATCCACGTCTTCCTGCTGCATCCGCCAGGTGCCGTCCGGCGCATCCGGCGGGCGTGGATTGAATTTCTTGATCTTGGTCTTCACCCGGAAGTTCCAGGATACATCTGTCACGAGGTCGCGGATGCTCGGAAACGCCCGCATCGGCTCGATGGTGATGGGCTTGTCGATGGGCAGCGTGTCCATCCGCGTCATGCACATGAGCTTCGGGATGCCGTTGATTTCCGCCGAGCAGGACCCACACTTGCCCGCCTTGCAGTTCCAGCGGCACGCCATGTCGTTCGCCTGCGTCGCCTGGATCTTGTGGACCACGTCGAGCACGACGAGCCCCTCGGTGATCTCCGTGGTGTAATCCACAAACTTGCCACCGGTCGCATCGCCGCGCCATATCCGAAAAGTTACAGTCTTGTTCATTTCATCTCCTCGATGACTTGTTTCAAATGTTCCGGCATCGGCGGAATCGGCTCGCGCCGAAATTTCATGGAGCCGTCCGCCGCCTTGGAAACAACGCTGTTGTACTTGGCCGCTGCCGGATCCTTGTCGGGAAAATCTTCACGGAAATGCCCGCCGCGGCTTTCCTTGCGGTCGATGGCCGCGAGGGTGATGGCCTCGGACACCGTGAGCAGATGCTTCAAGTCGATGGCCGTGTGCCAGCCCGGATTGTACTCAAGATGGCCCTGGACCGCGACCTTTTCCGCCCGCGCCTTGAGCTTGTGGATGCCATCCAGTGCGGATTCCATTTCATTCTGCAGCCGCACAATGCCGACATTGGCCTGCATCATGTTCTGCAAATCATATTGCACCTGATACGGCCCCTCGCTCGCGCCGCCGGCCGGGCGGTCAAACGGAGACATCGCCTCCTTGTAAGCCGCTTCCACCTGGGCGTCGTCGATTTTACTGGCAGCATTTTCCTTTGCGAATTTGGCCGCAAATTCGCCCGCGCGCTTGCCAAAGACAATCAAATCCGAAAGCGAATTGCCACCCAGCCGGTTCGCGCCGTGCAAGCCCGCCGCGCATTCGCCCGCGGCAAACAGGCCGGGCACATTGGTCGCCTGCGTTTCGCCGTTCACCCGGATGCCGCCCATCGCGTAATGCGTGGTCGGGCCGACTTCCATCGGCTCCTTGGTGATGTCCAAGTTCGCCAGTTGCATGAACTGGTGATACATGGAGGGAATCTTCTTTTTGATGTGCTCCGCCGCATTTGGGATCTTTTCCTTGATCCAGGAAATGTCGAGGAACACGCCGCCATGCGGGCTGCCGCGGCCGGCTTTCACCTCCCGGTTGATGCAGCGCGCCACGTGGTCGCGCGTCAGCAGTTCCGGCGGCCGTTTCGCATTCTTGTCGTTCTGCGTGTAGCGCCAGCCCTCTTCCGGATCGGTCGAGGTCTGCGACTTGTAATTGTCCGGAATGTCATCGTACATGAAGCGCTTGCCGTCCTTGTTGCGCAACACGCCGCCTTCGCCGCGCACGCTCTCCGTCACCAGGATGCCTTTCACGCTTGGCGGCCAGATCATGCCCGTCGGATGAAATTGGATGAACTCCATGTCCAGCAGTTCCGCGCCCGCATGGTAGGCCAGGGATACCCCGTCGCCGGTGCCTTCCCAGGAATTGCTCGTCACGGCGTAGGCGCGTCCCAGGCCGCCGGTGCAAACCACCACGGCCTTCGCCTTGAAGATGCGGAAACGTCCCCGCTCACGGTCATAACCAAATGCACCCGCCACCCGGTCACCATTCTTCAACAACGAAACGATGGTGTATTCCATGTGCACCGAGATGCCCTGATGGATGCCGTGATCCTGCAGCGTGCGGATGAGTTCCAGCCCCGTGCGGTCGCCGACATGCGCCAGCCGCGGATAACGATGGCCGCCGAAATTGCGCTGTGAAATCTTGCCTTCCTTCGTCCGGTCAAACACCGCGCCCCAGGCTTCCAACTCATGGACCCGCGTCGGCGCTTCCTTCGCGTGGAATTCCGCCATCTGCCAGTTGTTGACGTATTGACCGCCGCGCATCGTGTCGGCGAAATGAACCTTCCAGTTGTCGCGGTCGTCCACGTTGCCCATCGCCGCCGCCATGCCGCCCTCGGCCATGACCGTGTGCGCCTTGCCCAGCAGCGATTTGCAGATCAACCCGACCTTGACGCCCGCCGCCGAGGCCTCGATGGCCGCGCGCAAGCCCGCGCCGCCCGCACCGATGACCAGCACGTCATATTCGTGAGTTTCGTAATTGGTAGCCACAGAGTTCTTTCGGGTATGGGGTTATTTCAGGGTGAAGAAAACAAAATCGTTGAGGTGCCCCGTCGCGCAGAGCCGGATGTAAACATCGGTGAAACCGACCCAGAACAGGCTGATCCACGCCCACATCATATGTTTGGTGTTCAGGCAGCTCACGCAGCTATAGGCCTTCGCGCAGGTCGGCGCCTTGGTTTTGGTATCCAGGAAACCGCCGATCAAATGCCGCAGCGAATGGCAGCCAAAGGTGTACATCGCCAGAAAAAAAGCATTCAGCACCATGACCAGCGTGCCCACGCCGATGCCAAAATGTTTCACGCCCGTCAGGTCGGTGAACCACATCCCCTTCCACGCATCGTGCGAGAGCAGGACGATGAACAGCGCGGCCAGATAAAAGAAGTAGCGGTGGACATTCTGGATGATCAGCGGGAAAGAGCGTTCGCCCAGGAAGCTCTTGCGCGGCTCGCCCACGGCGCAGTTGATCGGGTCCGCCCAAAACGCCTTGTAGTAGGCGCCCCGGTAATAATAGCAGGTGAACCGGAAACCGGCCGGAATCCACAAAATCAAAAACGCCGGCGAGAAAGGCGCCCAGACCGGCCACCAGGCCGGCAGCTTGCCGATGGCATGCGGCGAGACGCCCCAAAATTCCGGCGAGTAGAACGGAGAAAGATAGTTCGCACCGTGACCGCCATACCAGTAGCTCGGCACCCCGGTCTTCACATCGCCCACCCCTTGGAACGCCGCCCACGTCGAATAGATGATGAACGCGGAAAAGCCGAGAAATACCACGAGCGGCTGGAGCCACCAGGCGTCGGGTCGGGTCGTGACGCCAAACGGGCGTTGTTTAGGAAGGGTGTCTGCGTAGGCCATATGCAGGTAGAAATTAGTAATCCTAAAGCCCAGCGTCAACGCAGTAAGTTAGGTATAAGCCTCGCTTGGGAACAACTTGCCGCCGGCTTATCTCCGGCCGGACCACTCGTTCAAGCCGCGTTCACCGGTTTCCGCCGGTGAAAAACCCAGCCCTTCCAGCGCCTCCCCGATGAGGTACAACGACCCCGCCACCACCACAAAAGGCTCGTCTTTACTGGCGTTTAACGCTTCCGCCACATTTTTAAACACGCCGGTTTCCGCCCGCGGATTGGCGGTTTTCAAAAACGCCGCCAACTCCCGCGCATCCGCCGTCCGCGCGCTGGCCACCGGCACTGCGTAAATTTTACCAGCCAGCGGGGCCAAGATTTCGCACATGACTTGCCAATCTTTGTCCGCCAGAACGCCAATGATGAGCAGTGGAGCGCCGGGCACCGCCCCGGCGAATGGCCCCATTTTTCCCGACTGTGCCCGGTCGGAGACCGGCGCTCCACCGGCCAACGCCGCCCGTAAAACTTCCGCCCCCGCCACATTGTGCGCCCCATCCAGCAGTATCTTTTGGCCGCCGCGCTCGATCAGTTGCAACCGCCCCGGCCAGCTCACCTGCGCCAGCCCCGCATGGATTTGTTCCTCCGTCACCGGGATGTCCTTTTGCAAAACCCGGACTGTCGCCACCGCCAGCGCGGCATTGGCTTTTTGATGCTCCCCGGCCAGCGCCGCCGGATGTTCGCGGCTGAATGCCGGATCAATTTCCGCCCGCGTGACCGGGGATCTATTTTCCCGCGCCACCCGTTCGATGACCCCCAGCACCTCCGGCTTGCGGGCGGTGGTGATCACCGGCACGCCGGCCTTGATGATGCCCGCCTTCTCCGCCGCGATCTTTTCCAGCGTGTCGCCCAGCCATTGCGTGTGGTCGAACGCGATGTTCGTGATGACGCTCGCCAACGGCGTGACGATATTCGTCGCATCCAGCCGCCCGCCCAGCCCGGTCTCCCAGATGACCAGGTCGCATTTCTGCTCCGCGAAAAATTTCAACGCCATCACCGTCACCACTTCAAACAGTGTAGGGGCAGGCATCCTGCCTGCCGTAGAGGGCGGCATCTTGCCGCCCGGACTGGCGCTCGAACTTGCCACCGCTTCAAAATATTCCTTGAGTCTCGAATCGGCTGTTTTTCCCCCATCGGCCGCACCGCCCGGCTCTATGGCGGGCAAGATGCCCGCAGCCACCTCCGTCACGAGTCTTGCCAGTTCCGCCTCGGAAACAAACTGGCGGTTGACCTGCATCCGTTCGCGAAATGAAACCAGATGCGGCGAAGTGAACAACCCCACCCGCAGGCCCGCCGCGCGGTAAATGCTTTCCAACATCGCGCACGTCGAACCCTTGCCGTTCGTGCCCGCGACATGGATGAAGCGAAGTTTCGCCTGCGGATTGCCCGCCAGCGCCGCCAGCTTGCGCGTCGTCTCCAGCCCGAAGTTCGCCCCGAACAATTGCAGGCCGTAGAGAAATTGGATGGCTTCGGGGTAGGACAAGAGAGTCACAACACGAACTCGACAGAAACTTTTTCTGTAAGCCGCCGTTCCGCTTCTCCCGGACGGCTGTTTCGCCACGCCAGATGTTCCTTAATACGCCGGTACATCGCTTGCGGCTCAATACGCGGCGGATGCGAGATAAAGGCGGGCTCCACTGGAAGTTCCAACACGTTCGAAGACGGGGCATCCCGCAGCAGGTCAGCCTTCGGAGAGTGATCGGGATATTTTTTCATAAATGTCAGCCGGACCGTATTTTTCGCACAACTCACGCATGTGATGCGATTTGATATCCGGCTTGTTATATCGGATCAAGTATTCCACATCTAAAAAATCTTTCAAGAACCGGGCTATCCCGCCGTGTTTGAGCGCGTGTAATTTCAATATGATCAGATGCTCCAATGTCGGCACACGGGATTTCACATCGTATATATCTGCACCGCAACCTGCATCAAAGATTGGCGAAGGTTTCTTCTGGCGTCATCATCAAGTCCACCGGCCACGAATGGCTATCAGGGGGCTTGAGCTGGATAAAAACACCTCCATCGTGGAAGCAGACATAGCCCCGGCCCAGCCAAAACTTCAACCAGTCTTCACGGTCATTTTTACTGATTAACAAATCCATATCACCGGTTTCCCGGCTGTAACCGTAATGAATGACCGCCAGTCCCCCAATCACCAGAAACCGCAACTTTCGCCGCGATGCTTCATCGTGAATGGTCGCAAAAAAGCTCACAGCGGCTTGTGATGAATGCGCTGATGCGCCGCCGCGATGAACCCCTTGAACAGCGGGTGCGGCTGGTGCGGTTTGCTCAGAAATTCCGGATGAAACTGGCTCGCCAGGAAAAACGGGTGGTCCTTCAGCTCGATCACCTCCACGAGCTTGCCGTCGGGCGAGTTGCCGCTGAAAATGAATCCGGCCTTGTCAAATTTCTCCCGGTAGACGTTGTTGAACTCGTAGCGGTGACGATGCCGCTCATGGATCACAAACGAGCCGTAAAGCTTTCCCGCCTGGGAGCCGACCACCAACTGGCAGGGCTGCGCCCCCAGCCGCATGGTGCCGCCTTTCTTGGTCACCTTGCGCTGCGCATCCAGCAATGCGATGACCGGATGCGGCGTGCTTTCGTTAAACTCGGTCGAATGCGCCTTCTCCAGTTTCAAGACATTCCGGGCAAATTCAATCGTGGCGATCTGCATCCCCAGGCAGAGGCCGAGGTACGGGATCTTGTTTTCCCGCGCGTATTTGGCGGCGAGGATTTTCCCCTCGATGCCGCGTTCGCCAAAGCCGCCGGGCACGCAGATGCCGCCGATGCCGTGCAGCATCTTGTCCGCGCCAAATTTTTCGATCTCCTCCGCGTCCACCTGAACAATCTCCACCCCGCAGTCGTGGCCGATGCCGCCGTGGATCAGCGCCTCGTAAACCGATTTGTAGGCGTCCTGCAAACCGATGTATTTGCCCACCACCCCCACGCGCACCCGATGCTGCGGCGCAATCAGCTTGCGGATGATCTCCTGCCAGTGCGTCATGTTGGCCGACGGCGTGGTGAGATGCAGGAGGCGGCAGACGAGGTCGTCCATCCGCTCGCGTTGCAACATGAGCGGCATCTCATAAATGGAATGATCCACGTCCTTGCACTCGATGACCGCTTCGAGCGGCACATTGCAAAACATGGATATCTTCTGGCGCAATTCCTTGTCCAGCGGCTTCTCGCAACGCGCGCAGATGATGTGCGGCGTGATGCCGATTTCCCGCAGCTTCGCGACCGACTGCTGCGTCGGCTTGGTCTTCAATTCCCCCGCCGCCTTGATGAATGGAACGTACGTGACATGGATGAAACAGGTGTTCCCGATGCCCGCCTCCAGCGCAAACTCTCGGATCGCCTCGACGAACGGCAGCCCCTCGATGTCCCCCGTGGTGCCGCCGATCTCGGTGATGATGACATCCGCCTTGCTGGTTTCCGCCAGCAGATGAATGCGGCGCTTGATCTCATCCGTGACGTGCGGGATGACCTGCACCGTCTTGCCCAGATAGACGCCCTCGCGCTCGTTGTTCAACACCTTCTGGTAAACCTGGCCGCTCGTGAGATTGTTCATCCGCGTCAGCTTGGTGCTGGTGAACCGCTCGTAATGGCCCAGGTCGAGGTCCGTCTCCGCGCCGTCATCCAGCACATAAACCTCGCCATGCTGATACGGCGACATCGTGCCCGGATCCACGTTGAGATACGGGTCAAACTTTTGCAGCGCGACCTTCAGGCCGCGATTTTCAAGGAGCGTGCCGAGCGCCGCCGCGGTCAAACCTTTGCCGAGCGAACTCACCACCCCGCCGGTTACAAATATGAATTTCAAGTTGGTTAAATGATTAAATTGTTAAATGGTTAAATCGTTTCGGACAATAAAGCGTCCAACTCTTCGTCGCCCAACGGGTCTGTCACAGGTACATCATGCAAAGTCAGGGCTGAGCCGGTTTTGCGGTCACGCAGGTATCGAATGTATCCATTGATCAACTTATGGACTTCCACCGCCTGCTTTTTCAAAGTCTCGACTTCTGCGGGCGTCAGATAATTTTCATCCGCGCATATGTTAAGATCATCGATCAATTCCATCAACGAACCACGGGCCTGCAACTGAAATTTTATCTGGTCGGGATAATGGTAACGACCATGACCCTCGGCTATGTTGTTGGTCAATGATACTGCCGCGCGTCGAACCTGGCTGGCTAATTCAAATTTTTCATATGCCGGCAACCGGCGCGTCACGCCATACATCGCTTTGCGAAATTCCCGCGCCTGGCGATAAACCTCCATGTCCTCAAAGGTGCGGAACTCCTGGCCCGGGGCACCGGCTGATGCTTGCGTTTTCGAGTACATAGACTATTCAACAATTTAACTTTTTTAACAATTCAACTACTTTCGCCACATCTTCCGGCATGTCCACGCCAATACTGTCGTAATCCACGGTCACGACCGCAATCTGGATCCCGTTGTCCAGCGCGCGGAGTTGCTCCAGCTTCTCCGCATTTTCCAGCGGCGACACCGGAAACTTCACCAGCCGCAACAGTGTGTCACGCCGGAATCCGTAAATGCCCAGGTGCTTCAAAAAAGGAAACGCCGCCAACTGTTCGTTCACCGGACGGCTGGCGGCCTCACGCAAATACGGAATTGTGCGCCGGGAAAAATATAGCGCCCGCCCCGCCCCGTTGACAACGACTTTCACGACATTCGGGTTGTCGAGTTCGGCCAGGGTTTTGATCCGCGTCGCCGCCGTGGACATTTCGTTCTGCGCCAGCGCCTTGGCCACGGCATCCACCACCTGCGGGTCGATCAACGGCTCGTCGCCCTGGATGTTCACCACCGCCTCCGCCTCGCAACGCTCGCAGACCTCCGCGATCCGGTCGCTGCCGCTGGGATGATCCGGCCGCGTCATCTCCACCCGGCAGAAATCCTGCGCCACCTCCCAGATCCGCGTGTCGTCCGTGGCCACAATGACCTCGCTCAGCGACTTCGCCTTCTGGCATTGCTCGACCACATGCTGAATGAGCGGCTTGCCCGCGATGAGCGCCAACGGTTTGCCGGGAAACCGCGTCGAGGCGAACCGCGCGGGGATGATGCCGATGATTTTCACGCGCCCAATTAAGCCAGAGATGTCCTGCGGATGAAACACCGATTTTCCCCGCCAGCAACAATGCTCCTATTGCCTTTTATGTGCCCGCTGTTATTCTCGGCCTCTTAACTAAACATGAAAAAGATCGAAAAGACACCAGTGGATCCCGAACTGACACGGCGCATCCAGGAACTCATCAAATACAAGGGCGGTGGCCACAACGAAGAGGGCGTGGCTGACATCATCGAAAACGCCCTCAAAATCCTCGCCGACGTCAAGGACACCGGCGACGTGCGCGTCATCCAGACCGCCGTCCGCGAACTCCGTTACGCCTTCCGCATTTTTGCCCCCTATCACGAGAAGCGCAAGGTCACCATCTTCGGCTCCGCCCGCACCAAGCCCGACCACGTCGAGTACAAGCAGGCCGTCGAGTTCGGCGCCAAGATCGTCAAGGCCGGTTACATGGTCATCACCGGCGCCGGCCCCGGCATCATGCAGGCCGGCCACGAAGGCGCCACGCCCGAACACAGCTTCGGCGTCAACATCCGCCTCCCGTGGGAACAATCCGCCAACCCCGTCATCGCCGAGGACAAGAAGCTCATCACCTTCAAATACTTCTTCACCCGCAAACTCATCTTCATCCGCCACTCGGATGCCATCGTGCTCTTCCCCGGCGGCTTCGGCACCATGGATGAAGGCTACGAGGCCATCACCCTCATGCAGACCGGCAAAAGCCAGCTCATGCCCCTCGTCCTCGTGGACCGCCCCGGCGGCACCTATTGGAAGACCTGGGACAAGCACATCCGCGAGCATCTCCTGCGTGACAAACTCATCTCGCCCGATGACCTCAACCTCTACCAGATCACCGACAGCACCGATGAAGCGGTCAAGATCGTGGCCCGCTTCTACCGGAACTTCCATTCCACGCGGTTCGTGAAGGATCTCTTCATCATCCGCCTCAAGCACGCGCCCACCGAATCCGCCATCACCGCGCTCAACGAAGACTTTGCCGACATCGTCATGGAAGGCAAGATCAACGCCATCCCGCCCACGCCGGAAGAAGTCGAGGACAAGGACCGGCTCGAACTCGCCCGCATCGCCTTCAACTTCAACCGCCGCGACTACGGCCGTCTCCGGCAGTTGATCGATGTGTTGAACGGGCTGTAAGCCGTACAGCGAAGTTTCATGATGGCCCGCAGTTTCAACTGTGGGCCATTTCCTTTTTGGCTCTCGACAACAGTCAAAAAAAGTGGAACAAATGAATCGCGACTATGACGCTTGGGTTTCTCATCTTGCTTGTTATGGGAATTTGGTGGCTTGCGCTTGCTATTGTCGTAGCGGCAGATAAATCTCAAAAAAGAAATCTGCCCACAGAGGCATCTCCAAAAAGCCCCGATCCATCACGCGTCCTTCAGCCACAGTGGCCGTCTTGGAGCGAATACCGCACCGACCCCGCTCTGTTTTTGATCATCCCTTGGTGCGCATTAATCTACGGCGCGGTCCTTATTTTTATATGGCCCGCGATTCTTATATCTAGATTCTGGCAGTAATTAGGTGAAAGCCTTCCCACCTTTGTTCCTTCGTTACTTTGTTGTTCAATTCAAATCAAAAGATCCGCCAGACCCGGGTCGCTGCCATTCACCATTTTCCGCATCTGCTTCACCGCGGTCTTCAAACTGCGCGCCCCAAACAAACTCGTGCCCGCCACAAATGTGTCCGCCCCCGCCCGCGCGCATTCGGCCGCCGTCTGGTTGTTGATGCCCCCGTCCACTTCGATCCGGTAGCTCAACTTCCGTTCGCGCCGCCACGCTTCGGCCTGCTGGATTTTTGGCAGGCACTCGTGAATGAAGCTTTGCCCGCCAAAACCGGGGTTCACCGTCATCACCAGCAGCATGTCGATCTTGTCGAGATACGGCTGCACCGCCGTGATGGCCGTCGGCGGATTGACCGCCAGCGCGGCCTTGATGCCGAGCGATTTAATCTTCCACAATAATTGCGGCACCCGCTCGTTGAGTTCGACGTGCACGATGATCTGGTCCGCCCCCGCTTTCACAAACGGCTCCAGCAGGATCTCCGGCTTCTCGCACATCAGGTGGACATCGAAGAACAGGTTCTTCGCATGGGGCCGCACTGCGGCGACCACCGCCGGCCCGAACGAGATGTTCGGCACGAACTGTCCGTCCATCACATCCAGATGCAGCCAGTCCGCACCCGACGCGGCGGCGCGTTCGGCTTCCTTGCCCAAACGGGTGAAATCAGCGGCCAGCAGTGACGGCGCAATAATCATGGGCGCGAGGATAAAGGATGAAGGCGGGCGAATGGAAATGGAAAATCATGCGCCCTTCCAGCTCCCTCAATGCTTCTTGCTGTCCAGGCTGCGGCGGACAATCCGTGCCAGCGCATGCGGCAGGTAGGGCTTTTGCAGGTAATTCAACTCGGGATCAAGCTTGAAGCCCTTGCCCAGCGCATCCGCGCCGTAGCCCGTCGAGAAAATCACCTTGAGCTGCGGCTTCTCCGCCCAGAGCTTTTCCGCCAGCTCCCGTCCGTTCATGCCGCCCGGCATGATGACATCCGTGAACACCAGTTGGATCTCGTTTTTATATTCGCTCCAAATCTGCAGCGCGTTGTTCCCGTCCACGGCTTGAAAGACCCGGTAGCCATGCCGGTTCAACGTCCGCGTCACGATCTCGCGCAGGTCGCGCTCATCCTCCACCACCAGCACCGTCTCCGTGCCGCCCATCGACCGGAACTGCGTTTCCGTGGCCGCCTCGATCTCCGGCGCCGCCACGCTGCTCGCGGGCAGAAAAATGTTGAACGTCGTGCCCTTGCCAAGTTCGCTCTCCACCTCGACCCACCCCTTGTGCTGCTTGACGATCCCATAAACCGTCGCCAAGCCCAGGCCCGTGCCCTTGCCCAGCTCCTTCGTCGTGAAAAACGGCTCAAAAATGCGTTGGAGGTTTTCCGGCGGAATCCCCCCGCCCGTGTCCGTGTGGCTCAGGCAGACAAATTTGCCCGGCGACGCCTCCACCGACTTCCGGATGTGCGCCGTGTCCACCTCGCGGATCGAGATGCGGATCGCCAGCCGCCCGCCCCGCGGCATCGCATCGCGCGAATTCACCGAGAGGTTCAGCAAAATCTGTTCGAGCATCGTCGGGTCCGCCTCCACCACCGCCGGCTCCCCGCTGAAATTCAACTGCAACGCGATGTCCTCGCCCAACAGCCGCCCCAGCATCTCCGTCATGCCGCCCACCACGCGGTTCAGGTCCAGCGGCCGCGGATTGACGATCTGCTTCCGGCCGAACGCCAGCAACTGGCGCGTCAGGCCCGCCGCGCGTTCCGAGGCCTGCTTGATCTGGTTCGCCGAGACCATCGCCTTCGGCTCCAGCGGCGTCATCGCCAGCAGCGACGCATGCCCCAGGATGATCGTGAGAATGTTGTTGAAATCGTGCGCCACCCCGCCCGCGAGCTGGCCGATCGCCTCCATCTTTTGCGACTGGCGCAACTGCTCCTCCAGCCGTTTCTGCAAAGTGATGTCGCGGAACAGGCTCAGCAGGCGCGGCTGGCCCTCGGACTCCACGAACGTGTCCGTCATCTCGAACACCACGGCCCGCCCGTCGTGCAAGGTGTAATTACGTTCGCTCTTCTGCTCCGCCAGCCGGCTCCGGAAATTCTGGCGATGGTTTTGCAGCATCTGCTCCCAATCCGCGCCCGCCGCATACACGATGCTGAACGGCCGGCCCTGCAGCTTGTCCTGCGGTATGCCCACCAGCCGGCAATACGCGCCGTTCACCCGCACGATGTTCCCGTTCTCATCCGTCAGCCGCATCCCGTCCACGGAATTTTCCCAGACCGAACGGAACAACGCCTCCGAGCCGCGCAGCGCCATCTCCGCCGCGTGCCGCTCGCTCACATCCCGCACATGGAACAGCAGCGCCGGCCGGCCCTCGAACTGGATCCGCACCACGCGGATTTCCACCGGCACCGTCGAGCCGTCCATCCGCAGGCTTTCGCCCTCCGCCCACGAGATTTGGCCCGCCGCCAGTTTTTGCAGGTTCACCCGCGCGGCCTCCCGGTGGGCGGCCGGCACCAGGTCGTTCACGGCGTTTTTGCCGATCAATTTCTCCCGCGAAACCCCGTGCAGCTTGCCCGCCGTCGCATTCGCATCCAAAACCGTGCCCGCCAGGTCCTCCACAAAGATCGCGTCCGGCGAATTTTCAAACAGGTCGCGGAACCGCTGCTGGCTGTGGCGCAGTTCCTCCTCCGCGCGCACCCGTTGCAACGCCCCGCCGCACTGGTCCGCCAGCGTCTGCAGCGTTGCCGCGTCGTTGTCCGCGTAGCTGTGCGCTCGCCGCGCCTGGATGAACAGCACCCCGATCACCCGTTCCCCCTTGCGGATCGGGGCGATCATCGTCGTGCCGCTCTTCTCACCCGTCTCCGCCGCTGAAATCACCTCCGCCCCGCGCGCGATCACCCGCCGCACAATCGCGTTCGCATGTTGCGGCTGCGTCGAACCCGGGATCTCCACCCGCTGCCCATCGATCGTTGCGATCGACAGCAGCGAAACCACCTCGTCCTTTTCCGCCGAGTACAGATCCAGCGCAAAATCATCCCACCGGAACAACTCATCCGCCGCCTCGCAGATGAACAACGCCGCCTCCGCCGCCGTCGTCACCGCGCTCAATTGGTGGCTCAGCTTCCCGAACAGCGCATTGTGCAGCGCCGCGCGGCGGCGCACCGTCACATCCGTCGCCATCGTCAGCGCCGCCAGTTTTCCGTGGAAGGCCAGCGGCGACCACACCACCTCCATGTCCATCGCCGAACCGTTCTTCCGCCGGTGCCGCCAGATCAGGCCGCTCGTGTTCGCCTCCCGGACCTGCAGTTTGTCGCCCTCCCCGCCGGGCACGCGCAGATCCGTCAGCGTCATCTTCAGAAATTCATCCCGCGCATAGCCGTAATGCTGCACCGCCGCCTCGTTCACCTCCAGCAGGCGCAGCGTCTCCAGGTCGAACACCCACATCGGATGTGGATTCCCCTGGAACAAGATCCGGTATTGCTTCTCGCTGCGCCGGAGCTCCTCCTGCGCCTCGTGCCGCATCGCCCGCTCCGCCGCCTCCGACACCGCGCGGCGCACCGCCGAAGGCAGCCGGTCGCGGTTGTGCTTCAGCACATAATCCGTCGCCCCCGCCTTCAGGCTCTCAATCGCCGCCTGCTCCCCGATCGTCCCCGACATCAGGATGAACGGCAGCATCGGATATTTCTCCCGGACGATCTTCAGGGCATCCAGCCCCGTGAAATCCGGCAGCCGGTAATCCGAGATCAGCACATCCCACTTCTTCTCCGGCAATGCCTTCAGAAATTCCGCCCGGTTCCCCACATGCCGCATTTCCACCTTCAACTCGTCATGCTCCAATAGATCGCGCACCAGCAGCGCGTCTGCCGGGTTGTCTTCCAGGTGCAAGATTCGTAGGGTTTGATTCATCCGCTTAAAATTTCAGTAAAACCAGCAATTTCCACGCCGTCTAAACCATGTGCGGATAAACAAAACAGCCCGCCCCCGAAATGTAAAGAACAGACCGGGTTTTAGTGGTGTTCACCAGAGCCTTGACAGAAATGATATGACGCGGTGCAGCAAGGCTTTTTGACTTTTAACGAGCGCACGCTGATTCACCCCGACGCCACGCCAAAGTGATACGCCCTGCCTGCGCCAATCTTGCCCAGAACTGCCATGGCGAATAATTCTTGCGAAGGCCACCTCCCCGGCACTGCTCACTTTCAAATTGGCTTCGTTCTGTAATTTCCTCCCGCCCGCGCCCACCCCGCGCCTCGCGCCAATAAATACCGCAATATGTTAATGACAAGCAATTTATGATTTTTTGCTCAGTTCAACAAAGCCCCCCTAAGGCCTCGTAAATTGGCTTCGTTTTGGCTTCGTTTGTCCACCCACAACTCACTCACCCGGCCGCTCAAAAACCGGCATTGGACACCGTGAGTGTTGGCCAGCGACGGCACGCACAGAGTGACGCGCCCTGCCAGTTTATTCCGAAAGATTTAGTTCAAATTTTTACGTTGCCGCCGCGACGGCCCGGATTCATCTTTTCCGCATGAGCGAACTCATCTATCCCCGCAGCCCGCGCGAAACCATGGACGGCTGGCACTACCTGCCCCGTTACATCGACAAGATCCGCATGTCCCTCGCCGGCAAGCTCCATTCCGACTACACCGCCAATCTCGGCAAGGGTTTTGACGGCATGTGGCTCAAGGCCGCCGGGGTGACGCATGAACAATTTGTTGAAGTCGTGAAAAACTCCATCACCGACGGCCAGGTCTGCGACTGGGTGCGCCAGAACGTGAAGCGCACCCCTGAGGAAAAAGCCGCGCATTGGAACGATGTCCTGAGCCGCCCGCTCCCGAACGACCCGGCGGCGCTGGCACGTTTCAAGATGCGCAAAGAGGAGGCTGGCATCGCCCACCGGGACGACATTCAATGTTTCGTGGACAGCATTGATGCGGATGAGAAGCGGATTTGAAACTGTGTTCGATTGGCAACGCAATGAAAACCAGGGCCGAGGCGGTTGCCTACCTCAACCACATGGGTTTCCATGCAAAAGAGCGGGATTGGTCGCTGGGCACGACGATTGGAATTTTTTCTGGATCAGGGCAATTGTCGCCCACGTTAAAAATATATCGGAAGATGGTTTATATTTATGCCCGAGACGAGCTTTGGTCCATTTATAATCCCAAAATAATCCCAAACTGGCTCTGCCCATGTCAGATGAACGACGACTGCCACTCCAACAGGCATGTGATGCAGCCGTTGAGATATTGAAACAGGAATAGCTCGAACATTATAAATCCAGCCATAAATAAAAGTGAAGTTCAGTAATCTTCATTACCAGCCTTATGACATCTGAAGATGCCCCAAAACGTTTACAAGAATTTCTGACTTATTATGAGCGGGGGATTTTCACGAGCAGCGAAGCGTCCATCCGATTGTACGAACTTGCCGCCTTCATCGAACCCAGCCAGCTCCTTGCCATGATTCCCGAACGATTACGTAAAGAGCTTTCGTCAATCGGGGCCAATCCATTGCTGCCTCGTGAGGACTGGTCAACGATTGAAGGCTGCACAGTTCACCCACGGGATTTGGAGTCTTATCGGCGCGACAAACAGTCGAGAGAAGACAGGCAATATGAAGGTTTGTCCCGGCTGCATGCGTATTTCAGCAAACAGCCGGCATCAGACTGACACCGCAGTTCACTTCCAATACTGCGGGTTCACATCCGGAAACAGATTGTCGCGCGACTCGATTTCTGCAAGCCACTTTTCATCCACGCGGGTGAGCGTCAGCATTTCGTGCAGCGCGATGAAACGGAGCAAATGATCTTTCACCCGGCGACGCGCGTAGTCGGGACTGGTGCCGGCGCGGAGGATGAACGGCCAGTCACTGGCCTGGGCCAGCAGCAGTTCGCGCGCGGCCTGTTGCAGCGCGCGCTTTTGCAGGGCGCTGCATTTCTTGGCGTACTTCTTCGCCAGCTTGGTCATCCGTTCCTGCGCGATCTGCAGGTGCGGATAGATCCATTCGTTCGATTCGTTGAGCCACACGCGCCAGTAACCCTCCTCGCCCCAGCTCGAGGCGCCGGGCGCGGCGACCTGGTTCGTGGAATGGCGGTGCAGATAATCACCCGGCGTGATCAGCGACACCACCTTCTGCTCATGGAACATCTTGCGCGCCAGAAAATCCAGGAACTCCGGTCCTTCATACCACCAGTGGCCGAACAATTCCGCGTCGTACGGCGCGATGACGATCGGCGCCCGGTCGATGATCGCGGCCGCGGACTGGATCTGCGCCACGCGTTCGGCGACGAAATGCGCGGCGTGCTCGCTGGCGGCCTGCAGCGCATGATCGCGCTTGTAAATCTCCTTCGGCCCCTGGCCGCCGGTGATGCGGTAATATTTTAATCCCGTAAAGCCGCGGTTTTCCGGCGAGGGCAGATGCGGTTTGACGTATTCGAAATCGAGGTCAAAGCCGATGTCGCGGTAGAAATCGCGGTAGCGCGGGTCACCGGGATAGCCCTCGTGCTTGCTCCAGACCTGGCGGGAGGAATCAAAATCACGCCCGAACACGGCCACGCCGTTCGGCGTGAAGATCGGGGCGAAGGTGCCGTAGCGCGGCCGGGGATTGGCGTGCAGCAGGCCGTGCGTGTCGAGTACGAACCAGCGGATGTTGGCCTCCTGCAAATAATTTTCCACCTTCGCGGCGTAGGCGCATTCCGGGAGCCAGATGCCGCGCGGGTCACGCCCGAAACAACTGCGGTAGTGGTCGCGCGCCGTCAGGATCTGGGCGCGAACGGACGGCGGATGACCGCTCATGAGCGGCAGCAACCCGTGCGTGGCGGCGGTGGTGATGATCTCAATCCGGCCGTCGTCCTGAAACTGCTTGAACGCCGTGATGAGGTTGCCGCTGTAAAAGCGCCATGTCTCGCGCGCCAGCGAAAGCCGGTGGTGATACATCCAGGCCAGTTCGCGGAAGGCGCGGTCCCAATGGGTGCGGTGGATTTCCTTGTCCGCCAGTTCGATCAAGCCATTGAGATGGCGTTCGTACCGGGCGCGCAGCAACGGGTCGCCCAGCATCGCGCAGAGCGTGGGCGAGAGCGAGAGCGTGATCGGCGCGGTGATGCCGTCGTTCCGCCAGTTCTCCAGGATCTGGACCAGCGGCAGGTAGGTCTCGGTGATGGCCTCGAACAGCCAGCTTTCCTCGAGAAATTTCTCGTGCTCCGGATGCCGGACAAACGGCAGGTGCGCGTGGAGGATGATGGAAAGATAGCCTTGCATGCCCAATAAAGAATTACAGATCGAGCTTCTCCGTCACCCATTCCGCAATCGCGCGGGACTTGACCAAAACCACCATGCCCAGCAGCGCGGGGATGACCCGGATGACGACGGGCAGGGTTTCGACGTGAACCGGCTCGGGTTTATGCAGCCAGCATTCGGCCCAGTAAAGTCCCAGTTCAAGCACGGTGGCGACCACCAGTATCACGCCAATGATCCGCACCAGGGTCAAGGCTCCATGTTCGGGCGCTTCCATGCTTCAAAAATGTCAGACTATACATTTTCCGGCAACGGAGTCCGGAGCGCAGGATCCTGCGGCGTGGCCCCGACATCGCCGAGGTATTGGGTGTCGCGGACAAATTTCAAATCCGCGGCCCGCGCATCATCGCCGCTCGCGGAAACCGCCACGGCCGGAAGATCGTAATTGCCGTCCGGCAGCGCGAAACGGTAGCTGAAGGTGCCGTCGGAACGCAGTTTGATCTCATGGCCGCCGAGGGTGACCTTGGCGTTCGGCTCGGTCGCACCATAGATGATGAGTTCGGCGTTGACGTTGAACCAGAAACCCTTGGATTGTTCCGCGCCGCCGCCGCCGCCGAACGGGCTGGTGGGGCTGCTCAGGGCGAAACTGGAGACGCCGAACGCGGTCGTGGGCGAAGCGACATCCTGCGACAACCGGCGGCGGATAAGTTCGGTGATCTCCAGCGACCCCATCCAGATGCGGCGGGACTGGTCGATGTTGATGATCTTGGCCAGCGCCTGTTCCTGCTGCGGGGTCCACACCCGCGTGGGACCAGGCATGGAGGAGGGCGGGACGGTCGCGGAATTAAACGCGGCCACCGCGCCCGGCGAGAGCCGGGGCAGGTCGGGATGACCATGGCGGCGCAATTCCTCGATCGCCTGGGCGAGCGGGATGTTGTCGCGCACGGCGTCCTCGATGATCTGGATGAGCTTGGCGAAAGGAATCTCGAACGGGATCGTGGCAAACTCGGCGGCATCATCCTTGGAAGCGGCGTCCGGCGGGGTCACCGTGCCGCTGGAAACCGCCACCCGCATCCATTTGCCGAGCGCGGAGTAATAGCCGAGTTCGGCGGCGTAGGAATTGCCCGCGCGCTCGACATGCGCGAACCAGTGGCGCGATTCGGGATGCACATGGATCTCGTACAGGGGATGCCCTTCGATCTTGTGCGCGTAGATGCGGAGCACCAGATGGCCGTCGGTGGATGCGCCGTTCAGTTCGAGCTGCTGCTCGCGGGTCAGGTCCCAATGCGCGTAAAGCCAGTGCGGGTCGCGCGCGGTGAGAAAGAGTTTTTTGGTGCCGTAGGCCTCGGGCAGCTCGCCGCCGGAAAATTTTTGCGCGGGCGGAATCGCACCGAGGGAATATTTTTCGCCGGGGCCGCTGGCGGGCACGGGCGCCGGGGCGTCACCTTCGAGCAGGATGGCGGGAACCCCGGGTTTCTCCTCGGATTTCTTTTTGCGGACGTAGGTGCGGCGGACGACGGTGGTGGCGTCCACCTCCGTTTCGGTTGCGGGTTTGTCGCTTTTGGGCTTTAGCATTTTTTTAGCGGCGGCGACCGCACGCGTGAGCAACGGTTCGGGCGTTGCCCGTTTGGTCTTGGCGGCGGCGGTGTTCTGGGTGTCCGACGCGGAAACTGGTTTCTTTTTCATACAACAGTTCCTACTTGGGGAGATGGCGGGTTTTGCCGTCAGAAAACTAGGCTGTCACCGGCTGAGATGCAACCCCTTTTTCATGCCCTTTTTCACGCCTGAAAAAAATTTTAAGGCCCGACGCCGGCTGGCGGATGCGGATTGCAACTTGCCGCCGGCACCATTGCCAAAGACAACGCGTGGTGTTTCGCGGGCGGAACTCAAGCGCCGCCGGCAATGATATGAAGGATTTTCAGCCGCAGGATGGCCTGGTCTTATGGTGATGGGCATCATCATGCGGTGTTTGGAGCTTGCCGCCCGGCGCCGGGCAATGCTAGTTTTACCGTAATATATTAGGGGCCAACATGAACGCACCAGGAAACAGCTCGGCCGCAAAACCCACCGTCTTCGTCGTGGATGACGAACCGATGTTGCTGGAGCTTGCCGCCGTCATCATCCGCCCGCTGGGCTGCGAAGTGCGCACCTTCCGCGATCCAGAGACAGCGTTGAAGGAATTTTCCATCACCCGCCCGGAGTTGGTGCTGACCGATTACGCGATGGGCCGCATGAGCGGCATGGACCTCGTGCGCGAATGCCGGCGGCTCAATCCCCGTCAGAAGATCATCCTCGTCAGCGGCACCGTGGATGAACACGTTTTCTCGGATGCGCCCGCCAAGCCCGATCACTTTCTCTCAAAACCGTACCAGCTTCAGGAATTGACCGACTGCGTTCGCGACCTGCTCGCAGCCTGATATAATAATTTGCAACGAAACGACGCCAAAAGTGTCCCTCTCTTTAAGCCTATGAAAACCTTGAAAAAAATCCTCCTCATCACCGTCATCCTCGTCGTGGTCCTGGGCATCGCCGCCGTGATTTGCGTCGGCGTGTTCCTCGACAAAATCGTGAAGACCGGAATCGAAACCGTCGCGCCGTCGATCACGCAGACGACCGTCACGGTCGATGGCGTGCATATCTCCGCCTTGTCCGGCTCCGCCAGCATCAGTGGTTTCGTCATCGGTAATCCGACTCCGGCGAATTACAAGGCCCCTTACGCCATCAGCCTCGGCAAGGCGGCCGTGAGCGTGGCACCGGGCTCCATCATGTCGGACAAGATTGTCGTGCACTCGATCGAGGTCCGCGCGCCTGAGATCACGCTCGAAGGGAATCCGTTCGGCGAGAACAACCTCAAAAAACTCTTGGACAACGTCAACGCCTACACGGGCGGCGGCGCGGTTGACACCAACAAGGCCGCCGCCACGCCGGCGGAAAAAAAGGCCGGCAAAAAACTGCAGGTGGATGACTTCCTCATCAGCGGGGCCAAGGTCACGGCGCGCATCACCGGCCTGGAGGGCGAACCGTTCAGCGTCGTCATCCCCGACATTCATTTCACCAGCCTCGGCACCGGCCCGGACGGCATCACCGCCGCCGAACTGACCAAAAAAGCTTTGACTGAAGTCATCACCGGCGCCATCAAGGCCGTGGGCGAACGCGCCAAGGACATCATGGGCAAGACCGCCAACACCGCCATCAAAGGCGTGTCCGACACGGCGGGAAAAGCCGTGGGCGACAACGCGGATAAATTGAAAAAAGGCATCGGCAACCTGTTCGGGAAATAATCCGGCAAGCACAGCGTGCTTGCGCTTGGGGGCGTTTTTCGCGCTGCGAAAAACCCGTCGCCGGGCGCAGCGTCAGGTGACGGAACGGATGGCCTGCGTCCGGCCCTCCGGCTTACGGCTGGCATATTTTCCCGTAATCTAATGGCTCACGCCGTCGTCTGGTCCTGTCACAAGATGAGATTCAAAGCCGCCCTCGCCCTGCCCTGCCTCCTGCTGTCGCTGGCCGCCGGCCATGCGGACGACTGGCAGCTCGTCTGGGCGGATGAGTTCAACACCAACGGGCCGCCCGATCCGGCGAACTGGAATTACGAGCGCGGCTTTGTCCGCAACGAGGAACTGCAATGGTACCAGCCGGAGAATGCCTTTTGCACCAACGGCCTGCTGGTCATCGAAGGTCGCCCTGAACATAAACCCAATCCGGACTTCCAGGCCGGCGGTGAAAACTGGCAGACCCGCCGCCCGTGGATCGATTATACGTCGGCCAGCCTAACGTCCCGCCGCCTGCGCGAATTCACCTACGGAAAATTCGAGATGCGCGCGCGCATCGATACCCGCAGCGGAAGCTGGCCGGCGTTTTGGACGCTCGGTGCCACGTCCGGCATCCGCTGGCCCGCCTGCGGCGAGATTGACATCATGGAGTTCTACCAGAACACGGTGCTCGCAAATTTCGGCTACTCGGTTGACCGGAAAACCCAATGGCTGGCGCACCGCACCCCGCTCGCTGAATTCGGCGGCGAAGCCTGGTCAAAAGATTTTCACATCTGGACGATGCTCTGGGATAAAAAGCAGGTCGACCTGCTGCTGGACGGCAAGCTGATGAACCATCTCGATCTGGCAGCCGCCGACAACGCCGACCATGGGAATCCTTTTCATCGGCCCGCATACATCATCTTGAATCAGGCCATTGGCGCGAATGGCGGCGACCCTTCCTCGACGAAATTCCCCATCCGCTTTGAAGTGGACTGGGTGCGGGTTTATCAGCAGGTCAAACCAAAACCGGCCGGGCCATGAAGCAAACCCGACGGTGCCGCTGGTAACCTTTCACGCCCCGCAACGGCCTGTCCCGGCCAGTTTTCCCATTCGCGCCCGCCGGCTGCGCGCTTTTATTTTTGCCGCGATTGGCTATCCTCCGCGCCTGTGTTAAGGACGTTGCGCAAAGCCGAGTACGCCGAGTTGATGATCTTGTTTTTCATCCAGGCGGCGGGCATGGCCATCTGGTTCGTGCCGCTCGGCTCGATCCTCGATGCGCACGGACTGCACGCCATCAAGCCGTACGCCTTCGCCGCCTCCGCCGTGGCCGCCTTCATCTCGCCGCTGGCCTTCGGCGCGATGGCCGACCGGCATGTGCCGCCCGCGAAAGTCCTGCGCGGACTGGCGCTGGCCTCCTCCATCCTCATGGCCGGCATCAGCACCGCGCTGAAATATCATGGCAACCAGTGGCTCGTCCTCGGCTTGATCCAGGTCTTTTACCTCACCTACTCGCCGATGTTCAGCATCTCCACGGCCCTCGTGCTCGCGCGGCTGCAGGACGCCAAGCAGGAATTCGGCCCCATCCGTTCACTGGCCACCGTCGGCTGGATGGCCGGCGCGCTCCTGATCGGTGCCGTGAGCCTGGACCGCTCGGCCTATGCGGGCTATCTTGGCGCGCTCGTCTGGCTCTTGGTGGCTGTGTTTACCTATTTCCTCCCGGCCTTGGAGATTCCGAAGTCGGCCGAGCACCTTGCCTGGCATGAACGGCTTGGCTTGGATGCGCTCACGCTGTTGAAAAACCGCCGCACCCGCGTCGTCTTCCTCACCGCCACGCTGTTCAACATCCCCCTCGCCGCCTTTTATCCTTACGCCCCGACCCATCTGCACGACCTCGGCTTCACCCGGACGAGCGCGTGGATGAGCCTCGCCCAGGTCACCGAGATCATCGGCATGTTCAGCCTCGCGTGGCTGCTGGTAAACTGGCGGTTGAAATGGATCTTCGCCTGTGGCATCAGCATTGGCGTGGCGCGGTTTGCTTTGAGCGCACTCAACACGGAACCCTCCGTGCTGCTTGGCATTACTTTGCACGGCGCGTCCTTTGTGTTCGTCTTCATCACCGCCCAGATTTACCTCGACCAGAACATCGACCCCGCATGGCGTTCCCGGGCGCAGGCGTTGTTCACTCTCATGACCGGCGGCTTCGGCAACCTCATCGGCTACCTCAGCAGCGGCTGGCTGTTTGATGGCTGTTCCACGGGCGGCCACACGGACTGGCGGCTGTTCTGGGGCGTGCTGGCGGCCGGTGTCGCCGCCGTGCTGGTTTATTTTTTGCTCGCCTACCGGGAACCGGCCGGCGGCGAGGCGCAGCGGAAATAGTTTCCGGTTGAATCCCTTTTGTCACCATGCCACCGGAAGCCGCCGGTTATCGGGCATGGAGGAATTGACCGGGCCGGAAAGAAATTTCTGCAACCGCCAGTTTCCGAACATTTCACATGCCATTCGACATCTGTTTCCAGTTGGATACTCGCAATCCGGTTGCGAGGGTTGGATGTATCGTCTGCTAGAGCGTTTGAAGAAATACTGCAGCCGTTCGGAGCGAGGATTTTTGGGTTTTGGCGAGCGGTGCCGATCATCGGCCTTTGGCGAAGGAGCAGGTTCAAACAAACCCTGTGACTAAGCCGAAACGAAGCCAAAACCCAAAAAGACCGCCCGCTCCTCCAGCCAAACCGAACGGCTACAGTTTTTCTGAAAATCCTCTAAATCCGGGGAAAAACATGCAGCTTGCTGGCGACCGCCACCCGGGTCTTCACCCCCATTTTTTCAAAAATATGTTCGATGTGCTTCTGCACGGTGCGGGGACTGATGCCCATGATGCTGGCTATTTCCGTATTGGTCTTCCCCTGCCCGATCGCGCGGGCCACCTCCAACTGGCGTTTGCTCAGACCAAAATCATTGGTCTGAACCGCGGTCATCTGCCGGAGCGTTTCCGCCGTGAGCACCAGCAGCCGCCGTTGTGGGCTGTCGGTCGGCACGTAGCGGATGCGAATTTCTCCGGCTCCCGTGTTCAGGCTCATGGTCTGCCGGCGGGCGCTCATGACGGCTTGATTCAACCACCGGGATATTTGAACCGGCAAAATTCCCCGGCTGGCGGCTCCGATCCAATTCAATCCCGGACCGGTGTGATAAAGAATTCGATCCTGCCGGTCGACAATGAGAGTGGCGGAGGCGAGCTCGTTCAAAGCCAGTTCGGTGTCGTCCAGAATGGATTGGCGCTCACCGGCCAGCGCGAGCGAGTTCAGGGCGATCACCAGGTGGGGGCGCAGCATCTCCAAGATGGCGCGATCCCGCTCGGTATAATCGCTCCGCTGGCGCGCCAGGGCAAAGGCCGTAATCCGGTCGGGTTCGAGTTTGATGGTCGCGGCAATTTGGTATTCCACCCCCATGTGCCGGTAGACATCCTGATACAATTCCAGCCGGTGGAAGTCTTCCTGGGCCAAAAAATCGGAGATTTTATGCACCGGAAAATCATCCGCCTGCATCTGGCCAATGATGAGCGGGTGTTGATGCGCCACCGCCGCAAAGCGGCTGAGGAACAGTTGCAAGGTCTCGGCGGATTCAGGCTTGAGGATGGCGAGCGTTTTTTCCGGACGCAGCAGGTCCACTTCGTTGTAAGAACGCCAGTCGGAGGGGATCAGTTTGGGCAGCGCCGTGTCCAACAGCCACGAATGGAGGGTCGCGAGGTCGCGAAAGGCATGCAGTTCGCGAATGCACCCGAGCAACAATTCATAATCGGCGATGGAAAGCAGACTCATGCTCCGGCCGCCAAATTGCCACCCGAGCCAATATTTGCAATCAAAATACGCACTTATGCGTATTGTAATGTTTTCTAAAACTTGTAGAATGTTGACCTGATTGCACCGCCTGATTGAAACGTTAAAGGATTCGTTTGATCCAACGGTGCCCCATCGAGGTTGACACACGAAAGGATAGGATCATGCCGCCAAATTTTGCTTGCAACGAGCGGACAGCATATGCAAATCTCATACTAGAGGTATAAAATATCAGTAAATCTTCAGAATAAAGGATATTCATGAACCGCCTCGCGAAATTTTTTCTGCCGTTGCTGGCCGGCTGGTCAATCACCCTGACCGCTCACGCCCAAACCGGCGCCATCATTCCCATTTTCTCCTTCTCCGGCGGCATCACCAACGGCGCCGCCCCCGAAGGAAACCTGGTTCTCGGCCCGGACGGCAGCTTTTATGGCACCACGGAAGGCGGTGGCACCACCAACAATTACGGAACCATTTTCAAAATTACGACCAATGGCGTCTTGACGACGCTCGTCACCTTCAAGGGCACCAACGGAGTTAATCCGCTCGCCGGCTTGACCCTGGCCCCGGACGGCAATTTTTATGGCACCACCGAATATGGAGGCACTAATTTCGGTGTTTCAACCATTAGCGCCGGCCTGGGCGGTGGCTCGATATTCCGTCTGACGACCAACGGTACGTTGACCACCTTGGCAACATTCGCCGTGACGAATGGGCAAAGCCCCCACGCTGGCTTGACCTGGGGTCCGGGCGGCCTTTTTTACGGCACCACGGCCGGCGGCGGCCCCTTCGGTGATGGCACCATCTTCAGCGTAACGACCAGCGGAACCTTGACGATGCTCACCAATTTTAACAACGCCAACGGGAACGCTCCCGTCGCCGGTTTGACGGTGGGCCCGGATGGGAATCTTTATGGCACCGCCGGATCAGGCGGTGCCAATAGCGTCGGCACTCTGTTTAAAGTAACGCCAACCGGAATGTTGACGACCCTGTATAATTTTGGCGCCAACAACACAAATGGCTCGGCCCCGCAAACCACGCTGACGCTTGGCCCCGACGGAAACCTTTACGGCGGGACGCTGAACAGCGGCGTGACTTTATATCTCATCAGCCCGCCCTCAAACTATATTCACATACCATCAGGAAGCGGCACCCTTTTTACGGTTACCACCAATGGCGCTCTGACCACGTTGGTTAATTTTGATGTCAGTAACGGTGGATACCCCATCGGCAACATGACCTTGGGCCCGGACGGTGTTTTCTACGGCACCACCGAATCTGGCGACAACGGCGGCGGCTTCCAAATGGGCATCCTTTACAGTCTCACGACCAACGGAATTTTTACCGTGCTGGCCGAATTCAACGGCTCGAATGGCGCTTTTCCATTATCGGGTCTGACGCTCGGCCCGGATAATAATTTCTATGGCGGAAACACTGGCGGCGGCGCCCATGGAAACGGGACCATATACAAACTTGGCCTGTCGCCCATTTTCATTTCCAATCCCGCCAGCCAATCCGTGATCATCGGCAATCCCGCCACTTTCAGTTCCCGGATGTTTGGCACCGCCCCGTTTGCTTTTCAATGGTTGTCCAACAGCGTTCCCATGGCGGGTGCGGCCGGCGGTTCGTTGAACCTGCCCCGGGTTTTCTATCAGGAGAACAACGCCCAATTCCAAGTGGCGGTGACGAATTCCTACGGCAGCGCCACCAGCCAGGTGGCCACCTTGAGCGTGGTGCTGCAGCCGAACTGTGCCGGCGTGGTCAACCTCGGTGGCACCAATTTCAACGTGGTGGTCGGCAGTTATCCCAGTAGCGCGAACCATCTATGGGCCACCACGAATCTGCTTTCAGCCTGGCAGCCGATCGCCCCCATCACCACCGATGCCAACGGCATGGGCCAATATCTCGATACAGATACGACGAACAGCCCGGCGAAGTTTTACCGGCTGTCGAATCCGTGATCGGAAGCGCCCGCCCCGATGATACAAGTTCGGGACGCTGGCAGAAGGAAAGTTTGGTCCGGTCCGAAGATGTAAATTCAACAATGTGTCATTATGAACCGTCTAACCACGCTTGGTTTGTTGGTTTGTGCCGTATTCGCATGTGTTCCGAAGGTGGACGCCCAGCCGGTTACGACGCTTTATTCTTTCGTCCGGGGTCCGCTCAATCCGTACGCAAGTTTGACGCTGGGCAACGACGGCAATTTCTACGGCACGACCGCCGCGGGCGGGAAAAACCTCGGCGGCACCGTGTTCCGGATGGCGACCAACGGGGCGCTCACCACGCTGTACCAGTTCAATGGCTATCCTGCCGGCTCAGCTCCGCGCGCTGATTTGACACTGGGGTTTGACGGCTTTTTTTATGGGACCACCAGCACCGGCGGCACCAATCTTTCTGGAACCGACAGTGGCGGCGTGGTTTTCCGGATGACCACCAACGGCCTCCCGACCACGGTGGTCAATTTTAATGGCACCAATGGCGGATCTCCTCAAGCGGCCGTGATCCTGGGGCCGGATGGATTTTATTACGGCACCACGCGAAATGGCAGCACCAACGGCAACGGCACTGTCTTCAAGGTTTCAACCAACGGCATCCTGACCACCCTGGTCTATTTCAACGGCGCGAATGGCGCCAATCCTGTCTCCTGCCTGACCTTGGCGCCCGGCGGCACTTTTTATGGCACAACCAAGGCCGGCGGACAATTTGGTGGCGGCACCGCGTTCAAGCTTACCACCAACGGGGATTTCACGACGTTGCACAATTTTGAAGAGCAGACCGTCTTGAGCGGTACTGAGCAAAACACCGAGGGGGCCGCGCCGGACGGAAGGATGGCGCTGGGACCGGATGGCAATCTGTATGGCACGACGTTGTTCCCGGGCTCGGCTTTTCAAATGACGACCAATGGTGTGGTGACGACCTTGTATAATTTTGACGTTCCCACCAGCGGCACGAATGGCGAGTTCCCATACTCCGGGTTGACGCTGGGGCCGGACGGCAATTTCTACGGCACCACCTCCCAAGGGGGCACCAATGGCACCGGAACCATATTTCAGGTCTCCACCAACGGCATCCTGGCCACCCTCAATCGCCTCCCTGGGATCCAGTACCAGTACGTCACCAACTCCCAAAATTTTGTGTTGATTTACTACAGCACCAACAATTTTGCCACGTCCACTTTTGCCGGCACCACCGGCTCCCGGTTCTTGAACGGTGTCCTGACTTTCTTGTACAGTTTTTCCGCGCTGACCAATTCCGATAACAGTGACGGCGCCGATCCGGAGTCTGGTCTGACTGTGGGTCCGGACGGTCAACTTTACGGCACCACCGTCGGCGGCGGCACCAACGGGGCGGGCACGGTGTTCAAGATCAGCACCAACGGAACATTTACCGCGCTGGCCAGCTTCGCCGGGAACACCGGATACAATCCCTATGCCGGTGTGACACCGGGACCGGGCGGGAGCCTCTACGGCGTTGTTAAATCCGGCGGCACCACCGGCTACGGCACCGCGTACAAGGTAAGTTCCGGCGGCCAGTTCACCTTGTTGGACAACTTCAGCTATTTTACGACTGGTGCCAATCCGCAGGCCAGCCTGATCCAGGGACCAAACGGGAACTTCTATGGCACCGCATCGGGCGGCGGCACCAACCTGCTCCAGACGGGACCCAGCTCATATCAGGCCGAGTCCTTCGGCACTGTGTTTGAGTTGGCGACCAATGGCGCTTTGACAATGCTGGCCTATTTCGCCGGCACCAACGGGGCCAATCCGTATGGTCGCCTGGCCATTGGACTCGATGGCAACTTCTACGGCACCACCGCCTACGGCGGCCTCAGCAATAATGGGGTGGTTTTTCAGTTGTTGACCAATGGCACGTTGACCGCCCTGACCAACTTTACCGGTGTCAACGGCGCCAATCCCTACGAGGGTTTGACGCTGGGTCCGGACGGGAATTTCTATGGCACGACGGAAGCCGGCGGGAGCAGCAATAACGGCACGGTGTTTCAAGTGACCCCGGCCGGGGCGTTGAAGACGTTGGTTTATTTTGATGGCACCAACGGAGCGAATCCCAACGACGCACTGGTGCTTGGGCGGGATGGCAACCTCTACGGAACCACCTATACCACCACGCCGGACAGTGGCGGCACCTTGTTCCGGGTCACACCCGGTGGAACGTTCACAAGCTTGTACAGTTTTGTCAGAACCAACTTTGTGTTTACCCACGGCCAGCATCCGGTGGGCGGTCTGGCGCAGGGACCGGACGGCTGTTTATATGGCACCACGTCCCTGGGCGGCGTCAACAACGGTTCCGGGGGCACCCTCTTCAAGATCACGACCAACGGCACGCTGACCACGCTGTACAGCTTTCTCATCCCCAACGGCAGCGCTCCCTTTGCCACGCTGACGCTGCAGACCAACAGTCATTTCATTAATTTCTACGGCACCACCCTGGGAGATGGCGGTGACCACCCCGGAACCGTCTACCGCGTCAACCTGACCACCAGTTACGCCATCGCCGAGAACACCGCACAAACATTTTCGCCGCTGACCAATGAAGTGGTTTGGACCACCGGCGGGTCGTTGGGGCTGCTGACCGCCGTGGCCACCAACGGCACGGCACAAATCAGCGGGCCGGACATCGGGTTCACCCCCGCGACGAATTTTACGGGCACGGCGACGATCAGTTACACCGTCACCGACAACGCGGGCGGGACCAATGCCAGCTTCATCACGATCCTGGTCACGAACATCCCGCCCGCGGCGAATCCGGATTTTTATACGGTCGCGGAGAACAGCGCTGCGAATGTGTTCAGCCCGCTGGTGAACGACCTGCCCAACACCAGCGGTGGGGTGTTGAGCTTGGTAAGCGTGAGCGCCACGAACGGCACCGCAGTCATCAGCGGCACCAACATCCTTTTCACGCCGACGTTGAACTTCACGGGAACCGCCACCATTGGCTACGTCATTACCGACAATATTGGCGGCACCAACACCTCCCTGATCACGGTCACCGTGGCCAATTCCTCCGTGGATTTGAGTTTGAGCGCCACGGAGTCGCCGAATCCGATCAACGCTTCGAATTTGTTGACTTATACTTTCATCGTCAGCAACGCCGGGCCGGCCACGGCCACGGACGTGACCGTGAGCAACCAGCTTTTCACGGCGGGTTCCCAGTTTACTTTTAATTCAGCCACGGGCGGCGGCACGCCCACCAACGGCATCCTGCTGATAAATCTCGGTTCGCTTGCCCCCGGCGCGACCAACGTGGCGCAAATGACCGCTTATGTCCGCACGGGAGTCCAGAGCATCAGCTACTTCACCAACACCTTTCAAGTTTATGCAGATCAGGCCGATCCGTCGCCCGCCAATAATTTCGCCACGGTGACGGTTGAAGCCACCAACGCCGCCGTCGCCTTTTTCACCAGCAGCACGGCGGAGTATGACACGACCAACACGACGACCGTGAGCCAGCAGGTGACGAATTACACGACGGAACTGATCGCCAAACTGCCGGATGGAACGGTGGTGTATGACCAGACCTTCACCGCCGCTTTCTCGAATGTGACGGTGCAAGCAGCCATCGCCACCGCCGCCGTGGATCTGACCAACGCCGGTGCGTCGGCCTACACCGGTCCGGCCCAGTCCAGCTTTTTGAAAACGACAAACAATTCATCCGCCACCGTCAACGGCGGCACGAACATCAATGTGATTGTCGGCGTAAAGCAATGGGTCGGGCCGGTCACGTTTGCCGGGGGCGACTTCGGCGTGGTCACGGGCTACACATTTGATGCGGTCATCACCAACTACGCCATTCCCACCGGCGGAAATCCGCAAACCACTACGCTGACTGCCGGCGAGACGGATACTGACACGCGGGTTTTGAGCCTCTTTGACTTTTTACAGACGACGACCAACACGGTCACCTATGCAAATTCGTCGGTCTATGTGATGACCGGCATCGTCGCCCAGGCGGATTTGAAATTGACCGCCAGCGCCGCGCCGGAGCCGGTCGGTGTAAACAGCAATCTGGTCTATTCCCTTGTCATCACCAACGGGGGGCCCTCGGCTGCCGCCGGCTTGGTGGTGAGCAACCAGCTTCCCGCCGGCATCACGTTTGTATCCGCAACCGGCGGAGCCACGCCGTCCGGCGGCGTGTTGCTCCTCAACCTCGGTTCCCTCGCCATCGGCGCAGTCACCAACGTGCAAGTCATCGTGCAGCCAACCTTGGCGGGCAGGCTCACCAATCTGTTTCAACTCTTCGCCAGCACAACCGATCCCGTCCTGACGAATAATTTCGCCCCGGTCATCAGCACCGTGACCAATGTGACGATTGTTCCGCCGCCGGTTGACGTGGCCGTAAGCATTACTTCCGCGCCGAACCCCGTCGCCGTGGGCGCGCCGCTCACTTACTCGCTGACGGTCACCAACAACAGCCTCACCACCGCCAACGGCGTCACCGTTAGCAACACCCTGCCGCCAAACGTCACCTTCAATTCCGCCCTGCCCAGCCAAGGCTCGGCCACCAACCAGTCCGGCATCGTGATGTACTCCGTCGGCAGCCTGCCGAACGGCACCGCCGCCACCCTCGCCATTGTCGTCATCCCCAACGCCGCGGGCCTGCTCACCAACATCGCCACTGCCTCCAGCACCCAGACCGATTCGCAGCCCGCCAATAACCGCGCCACAAATATCACCACCGTCGTCAACGGAGCCATCACCAACCTGGTGCTGACGGTGCTTTCCGGCATCACGTTGAACCCACAGACCGGCTTGTTTGAGCAGCGCATCCAAGTATCGAACGGCGGACCCGCCACGCCGTCATCAGTGCTCGTGCTGATCTCCGGACTGGCCGCGAACGCGCATCTGTATAACGCCACCGGCACCACCAACGGCACGCCCTACGTCCAAAGCAGTTCGCCACTGGGCGTCGGTTCCAACATAGTTTTTCTGCTCGAATATTACGTCCCCACCCGCGTTGCACCGGCCAACTTGACCCTCACCGTGCAAGCCGGCCCGGTCATGATTCCGCCCGTGATCAACGGCACCATTCTCAACATCGACCGCACCATCGTCCGGGATGATGGCAGCGTGCTCGTGGAGTTCAGCACCGTGCCCGGCCAGATTTATACCGTCCAATACAGCAGCGACATGATCACCTGGCGCACCGCCGTGCCTGCCATCACCGCCCCGACCAGCCGCGTCCAGTGGATCGATGCCGGACCACCCAAGACGGACAGCAACCCCGCCGGCCAGCCCGCGCGCTATTACCGCGCCGTCCTGCTGCCCGCCCACTGACATCGAACCCCGCCATGAAAAAATCTTTCATCCCCTTGACCCTGGCGCTGACGTCCGGCTCGTGCCTCACCAGCCTGCACGCTGATGAAACCACCGCGAATCATTCCAGTTGGTTTTCACTCGGCCCGCAATTCGGTTTGAAGCTCAACGCGCGTTTCAATCATCTGGGCAATCTGGGTTCCACTTCGCCCGGACCCGGCACCGGCGGCGGCCTGGACCGGACCTACAACGACGGCTTTGTGAAAGTCGACAGCTCCGGCAACGCCGGCGGCCAGACTTGGAACTGGGGTTATCAGAACGCCTCACAGGTGCAGAGCGGCAACATCGTAATGCACGCCACCTCGCCGGTGAACGGCACGCTCAATGACAACGACGATCCGCAGACGGGCTTCGACCTCGCCTTCGGTCATGATTTCGGCAGCGCCCCGGGCGGCAAGTGGGGCTTGCAGGCTGCGTTTGATTTCGCCACCGTGGCGATCCACGAACACCAGTCCTTCGCCGGTTCCAGCACGCTCATCAGCGATGCCTTTTCCCTCAATGGCCAACCCGCGCCCGATGCGCCCTACACCGGCAGTTTCGGCGGACCCGGCCAGTTGCTGGGCGACTCCCCGACGCGTAGCACCGTGGCGGCACCAATGCTCATCACCGGGCAACACACGCTGGACGCGCAGGTCTACGTCCTGCGCGCCGGGCCATACTACGAATTCAATTTCAGCCGGCGCTGGTCGGGGCGGCTTGGTGCGGGCCTGGCGCTGGGCGTCGCGGACATGAAGTATTCGTTCAACGAAACGGTTTATTTCGGCGGCGGATCAACCGTCAACAATGCCGGCTCCAGTGAAGGCGCGGAGTTCCAGGCCGGCGCTTATCTCGAAGGCAGGGTGCTCTACGCCCTGACCAGTCAGATGAGCCTCTTCGCCGGGGCGCAATATGAATATCTCGGCACCTTCTCCCACAATGCCGGCAACGAACAAGCGCAGCTCGACATGAACTGCGGCGTCTACGTCCTCTTCGGCGTGCAATGGAGTTTTTGAACCGGCTTCTGCAATCAGCTTAAACCCGCGACAGGTGGATAGATGCTGCCTGCCCGCGTGTCGTCTGAACCTCGACCGCTCCCGCGCCCAATTCGCCAACTCAGCATTGGTCACCCCGCCAAAACCGTCTCAATCGCCGCCAGTTCCTCCCCCGAGAAATTCAAATTCTTCACCGCCCCCACGCAATCATCCACCTGCTGCACCTTGCTCGCGCCAATCAACGCGCTCGTCACCACCTTGTGCCGCAGCACCCACGCCAGCGCCATCTGCGCCAGCGTCTGCCCGCGCGCTTGCGCCAGGTCGTTCAGCTTCCGCGTCTTCGCCAGCACCGCCTCCGTGATGTCCGCCGGCCGCAGAAAACGCTGGTCATGACCCGCCCGCGAATCTGCCGGGATGCCCTTGAAATAGCGATCCGTCAAAACCCCCTTCGCCAGCGGCGAAAACACCGTGCAACCGATCCCCTCCGCCTCCAGCGTCGCCAGCAACTGCGGCTCCACCCAGCGGTCCAGCATCGAATATCGCGGCTGATGGATCAGACACGGCGTCCCCAGCTCGCGCAACAGCTTCGCCGCGCGCGCCGTGTCTTCCGGCCCGTAATTGGAAATCCCCGCGTAGATCGCCTTGCCGCTGCGCACCGCGTGCGCCAGCGCCCCCATGGTCTCCTCCAGCGGCGTGTCGGGGTCCGGACGATGCGAATAAAAAATGTCCACATGCGGAATCCCCATGCGCTTGAGCGACTGGTCCAACGACGACAATAGATATTTCCGCGACCCCCATTCGCCATACGGCCCCGGCCACATGTAATAACCCGCCTTCGTCGTGATCACCAGTTCATCGCGCCACTTGCCCAGGCTCTCGCGCAAGATGCGTCCGAACGTCTCCTCCGCCGCCCCGTCCGGCGGCCCGTAATTGTTCGCCAGGTCAAAACACGTGATGCCCAGGTCAAACGCGCGCAGCGCGATCGCCCGCGCATTCTCATACGAATCCTTCGCGCCAAAATTATGCCACAAGCCGAGCGAAATCAGCGGCAGCTTCAGGCCGGACCGACCGCAATTGCGGTAAAAGTCCTTGGAATCGTAACGGGTTGTTGCAGGTGAATACATAATGTTTTAAAGAGTATTCACATCTATGAATTGGATGTCGAGCGGACAGAATGGCCACCAAGCATGCCAAGCAATGTTCTGTTTCTGGCGTCATCCATCCACCAACCCTCGCTCCCTTGGCTCACCGCCCGCGAAATTCATCCATCAATTTCAAAATCCCTTCCCGGATTTCAAATAGCTCCTTCCGCGCCTCAATCACCAGTTTCTCCGGCAGCAGCCTTTTCGGCGCGACCGCTTCGAGGCCGGCCTGAGATTGATGCAGATGATTCAGTGCCCGTTTCAGACACGCAACGATGAAGGCGGCATCATTCGTGTCGCGATCCTGGGCGACGCCGTTCAACGCCCCAGCCAGTTTCACGCCGGTGGTTTGAAATTCCAAGATAAACTGGTCCAGATCCTTGTCCGCCGTCTTTTCCAGATCGATTTCATCCGCCAGATCCCAATACTTTATCGCACTCTCAAAACAGCGATGTTGCAACGGATGCCGGATTTCTCCCCCCGGCGTACGGATCCAATCAATCCCCTCGCGAAGCGGATCAGGTTCGGGTGGCGGCTCATTTAGCGCCTCTTCACAGGCGCGGTTCATCTCTTCGATGCGCCTGTCTTGCTCTGCGGCTTCCTCCGGGCTCAACTCTTCCAGCCAGCCCATCTCCTTCGCGATCTTTTCCTCCGCCTCATCCGAGTCGCCATATTTATCCAGCAACTCGATATATTTGTCCGTTCGTACGTCGGATTCCTTCAGCAACCGTTCATGATCGTGTTCATCCCATTCTGCCCCTGGATCTTTCCGTTTGCGTTTCAGTTCCTCGATGGCCTCGTTCAATTTCTGCATGAACCAATCCATGCCCTTTGTTGCGTCCTCCGCTCGCTGCGCTTCCTCCTCCGGCGTCGGCCGCCATTCCGGCACGGAAATTTCCAGTTGATAATCCGTGCTCTCGATCACCACGCGCCCGTTCAATTCACTGAACCATTCGAGATAAAGACAATTCGCCAAGCGCTCCGGCGGCTTCTCTCCGCGCTTGCACATCAGGTAGGCCTCCTCTACCGGGATATCAAACACCCGCACCTTCCGCGACGCCGTCAGATCTCCGATCACGCCCTGCTGCAGCGGCTGGAGCGTGTCCAGATGTTTATGCCGGATGAGCTTGAGCGGATTGGTGAATGTCAGCTTGCATCCCGCAAGATCCGGGTGCGCATTCCCCTGGAGTTCAAGTAGCACCGGATCCTTGCGTCCCTCCACCCAGATCTTGCCACGCACAATCCCTTTCACGCGATTGTCGATCTCCCCGCGCACTACGCTTTCTTGAATCCGGAAGGCCATGCCCCATGTTGCCAAATCCACCAGCCAAGCGGCAACATTTCTATCGCGCTGACCAACACGTTTTGCTAATTAACCCGCATGTCACAGCCGCTTGGACAGCCTGACGGTGACCCGCTGAATCTTGAAGGTGTTGACCGCGAAATCCGCATCGAGAAACTGCGCCGGGAAATTGACGAAATCGCAGGCGGTGAAATGATGAGCGGCCAAGCCGCCGACTGTGACCCAAAGGTGGAAGAGACGTTTCTGGAACATGTGCTCGCGTTGGAAACTCACGGATTTGTTTGTCCATTTGAAACCCTGGTAAAGAACGGTTATGATCTGCCATCACCGGAAAAACTCGATGACAGCTCGCTCACCGCAAAGCTTTGGGAGCTGATCAACGCCCTCGCCCGGCACCGGCTTTTTCTGTATAGCACCGATCATTTGAGCGATCGCGAGCTTTATACCTGGCTCTGGAGTGACGCCTTGCGCGAAGAATTGATGGGCTTCGGTCTGCCTTTTGGCAATTGCCATCTCGACGTGCTGGGTGGTTGCAGTGAAGAAGACATTGTTCTTTCCATGCGCTACTATACGAATGATGAGGAGCGCGCCCGGTGGGCCAGGGACTTTCCCGACTTTCCCATGCCACCCCGAGAGAAGCCGCCTTTTGACCGCGATCGGACGTTGCCGAAAGCCGGGTATTAATTCCCCCATGTTTTCTGTCGAACCATGTCTCATTGACACACCCATTGGGTCGGATAGGCTCTGGGTCAGGTTATGAACAACGACAGTTACTATTCCAACGCCCCAGTCATCGAACTGGATCAAATCTCACGCGGGCAGTTCATCTCCCGCACCTACAACCACCTGTTCGGCGCCATCATCGCCTTCACCCTCTTCGAGGTCTTCCTGTTCAAGAGCGGCCTGGCGGATGGCATGGCCAGGGCCATGATGGGCACCAGTTGGCTGCTTGTCCTCGGTGGCTTTGTGCTCATCTCCTGGGTCGCCCGGGTGGCGGCGCACCGCGCCACCTCCATGCCCGCGCAATATGCCGCGCTCGCCGGCTATGTCATTGGCGAAGCCATCATCTTCGTCCCCCTGCTCTATGTCGCGAACCATTATGCGCCCGGCGCCATCGCCTCCGCCGCGCTCGTCACCCTGGTTGGCTTCACCGGTTTGTCTGCCATTGTGTTCATCACCCGCAAGGACTTTTCCTTCCTGCGCGGCATCCTCATGTGGGGCGGCATCATCGCCATGGTATTGATCGTGGCCGGCGTCATCTTTGGCTTCCAGCTCGGCACCTTTTTCTCCGTCGCCATGGTCGCCCTCGCCGGCGGCGCCATCCTGTACGACACCGACAACATCCTCCGCAACTATCCCTCCGACCGCTACGTCGCCGCCTCGCTGGAATTGTTCGCCGATGTCGCGCTCATGCTCTGGTACGTCCTGCGCCTCTTCCTGTCCTCCCGGCGCTGAAATTTAAACCGTCAGAACAAAGCCCGGCGCAAAACGCCGGGCTTTTTTAATTGCGTGCTGCCAGAACCATTTTGTCCATCAAAATTATCTCGCTACTCCATTCTGTCTGCCAAATCCACCCTGACCGTCGCCATCGGCGTTGACGTATCCGCCCCGTTTCCCAAGGGGATGCCGATGGGTAATTTTGAATAAACCTCCCACCATGCCACCCGCGCCGCCACTGGCCACTCGCCCGCCGCCGGACACGCCAGCAGCCGCGCGCGCAGTTCCTCCGCCGATTGCGGCCGGTCAGCCGGCTCCTTCGCCAGGCAGCACAACAGCAATTGCTCCAGCCCGGCGCTGATCGGCTTCGTCGTGCGCTGGCTGGGCGGCACCGGCGCGGCGCGGAGCTGTTTCTGATAGATTTCCGCCACCGTTTCCGCCTCAAAGATATATTCGCCCGTTAGCAGATAGTATCCGAGCGCCCCCAGCGAGTAGAGGTCGCTGCGCTGGTCGATCTTCACGTTCCCGTGGATCGCTTCCGGCGGCGTGAACCACGGCGTGCCTTCGATGACATTGTCACCGTCCGGATTGTTTCCCCCGGCATCATCGCCGCGATACTCGCGCACCAGGCCGAAATCCAGCACCTTCACGCAGTCCGCCACGCCGCCACGATGACATAGAAAAATGTTCGCCGGCTTGATGTCCCGATGGATGAGCCCCACCCCGTGCGCCTCCGCCAGCGAATCACAGATCTGCGCCAGGATATGGATGACCCGGCCCTCGGGCACCGGCCCGTACCGCGCGACAAGATCGTGCAGATTCAATCCGCGCAAATACTCCATCGCATAATAAAAAATCCCGTCCGGCGTATGGCCGTAATCATACACCTGGATGGTGTTGGGATGCGTCAACTGGCAGGTCAAACAAACTTCGCGCTCGAAGCGCGCAATCGCGGCGGGATCGGCGCGGTCGGGCAGCAGCAGCTTCACCGCGGTGTCCCGCCGCATGAGCGCATGCCGCGCGCGATACACCACGCCCATGCCGCCGCTGCCAATCTTTTCCTCCAGCGTATACTGGCCCAACTGCTTCAGCTTGAGCTCCGCTTCGTCCAAGCGCCGGCTCCAGGTGACATTGGACACGACAAACATCCCCGTCGCGCAAAGCAGCAGGAACAAAATCAGCACCACAAAAACCATCTGCAGCACGCGCAATGGCCGGTAAGCCTCATCCGCATCAATCTGCGTGGCCACGCCAAAACCGAACTGCGGCAGCCAGCAGGAGGCGCCCACCACCGGCACACCGCGATAATCGCGCGCCGGCACCATATCCACCGTGTCCTCGCCATCCACCGCACTCGCCACCAGCCGCGTCAATGGCCGGGCACCGCCCTCGCTGTTCGTCGGCTGAAAGCCTTTCGTCAGATCGCCACCCGGATCATGCAGGCGCAGGTTCAGCGCGGAACTGGTGTTCGTCGCTTCCAGCAGGCCAAGCTGTTTCAACTGCGCGTCAAACCGGCTGTGCGAGATCAGCAGGCCGGTCTGGTCAAACGCATACGTCTCGCCCGAATCCCCGGACCGCGCCACGGACAGAATGCGGGAAAATTCCTTGTCCGGGTTGATGATCAACGCCAGCGCGCCCACCACCGTCCGGTCATCATCCCGCACCGGCGCCGCCACCTGCATCAGGGTCACATCCCCGCGCCGGGGTCGTCCGCCATTGGGCGGCGGTGGACGGTTGAGCCGGCGAAAATCATTGGTGCGGAGAACGCCCGACGGATTGCGGCCGGCCCGGCGCTGCATGAGCAACTCCGGCTTGAACGGCGTGATGATCACCGGCTCGCCGGCGGCGAAGAGTTGGGCAAATTTGTTCGTGTGCGCGTCGGACAGCTCGATGTTGACGCCCAATTGCGCATGCTGGGAGTTGGCCACCACCATGAAATTCGTGTTCACCAATTGCGCGATTTCATAGCCCAATTGGGCCAGGCGCGGCCGGAAGTCCGTGACGAACTGCTCCAGTTCCGGCGGCGGTTGCGGCCGGAATTCCCGGCGTAAAATTGGCGGCGGGGCTTGAAAAATTTTATTGGCCAGCGTCCGCACCGTCGGATCTTCCGCCAGCGAGGTGGCCAGCCGCGTCTGGTTCGTTGTCCAGATGCCCAAGGCCGTGACGTTGGCGTTGAGCGTCGCGGTCAATTGCGCCCGCAACTGGCCCTCGATGGTCTCGCGCAACCGCCCGTTGCCCCACCAGCCCAGCACCGCCACCAGGGCGGCGATGACCAGCGGCAGAGCCCAGATGGGCAGCTTGAATCGTCCCGTCATATTCACTCACCCAGACGATACCACGACCGGTAAAGTTTCGTCAGTCAAAGCTCGGAAAATGGCGCCTCAAGTTGGCAGGGAAGATGCATTGCGCGGTTCAACCGCCCTGGCGGATGGCCTTGAGCAATTCATCCAGCCGGCCGGCCCAGAATGCGAGGTCGAAATTCTGCGGGTCATCGTGCCCATCCGGAATTCCCGCATCAATGGCGCAATGGTAACCGGGAACCAGCCACGTCCCATGCTGCCGGCTGGCGGAAACATAGAGCAAGGCCAGCCGGTCGTACTGGCCAACGGTAAATCCGGGATCGGCCGCCAAGGCATCGTTCTTTGGACCGCGTTTCGGGTCGCGGTGGCGCGGTTGCACCATTTCCGTGTGCACGAAAACGCCGCGGCTCTTTTCACCAACCACACGGACTTCGAGCTTCGTCGCGCGCCAAGGTATCGCATATGGCAGGAGGCCGATGGACTGACCGAGGCGGTTCACAAACACGTGCGCCACGATGTGATTGGTGTAACGGTTCAGATTGTTGAACCGCCAGGCGGCGGTATTGATGTTCGTGGGGATGGCTGCGTCGCCGAAATTTGGCGTGCTGGTGTCGTGGATGACAAAGTATTTGGCGCCGCAATGGTTCGTGAGCGGCCCGCCGAGGTCAGCCTCCGCGATGCCATGCGCCGCCAGATACTTTTGCAACGCCGCGAGGTCGATCTTCACGGGCTGCCCGATCAAATCCTCCAACGGTCCGGGCAATTTGGCAAGCGGCGCGCCCAGTTCGCCATAAACCTTCACCGGCCGCAGCAGACAATGCGCCTGTTCCAGCGGCGTGCCCGGAAACGACAACGTGTTCGTGTCAAAATTGCAACCCGTATTCTCCCCGCGCGCGTGGCCGCAGCACAGCCATGCGGCGATGATGATGAAGACGGATCGAATCATGAGCGCCAAAATTTGTCCCGCCGACAGGTCAATTCAACCCCAGTTTTTTGAACCGGTTGTTGACTTCCTTGAAGTGGAAGTCGAGCGAGCAGAGCGCTTCGAGTTCGCCTTTCTTGAAATGCTTTGCCACTTCCGGATCGGCTTTGAGCTGCTCCACGAAATCGGCGTCATCGCGCCCGGCGTGTTTGACTTCCCAGGTCTTCATGGCGGCATCCTGGCAAAGCTTGTAGGCGGCCTCGCGCGTGAGTCCTTTCTTGATGAGCGCCAGCAGCACGGTCTGGCTGTTCCACATGCCCAGCGAAAGCCCCAGGTTCTTCTTCATGTTCGCGGGATATACCACGATGCCATCCATCAAACGCGTCAACAGGCCGAACATGTAATCCAGCAACGTGCAGGAATCGGGGAAGATAATCCGCTCAACGCTGCTGTGGCTGATGTCGCGTTCGTGCCAGAGCGCGACGTTTTCGAGCGCAGCCATCGCATTGCCGCGCAGCACGCGGGCGAGGCCGGTGAGGCGCTCCCACGTGATGGGGTTGCGCTTGTGCGGCATGGCGCTGCTGCCCTTCTGTCCCTTGGTGAACGGCTCCTCGGCTTCGAGCACTTCGGTGCGTTGCAGATGCCGGAACTCCACCGCCCAGCGCTCGATGCTCGCGCCAACCAGCGCCATCGCCAGTTGAAATTCCGCATGGATGTCGCGCTGCACCACCTGCGTGGCGATGGGCGCGGCCTGGATGCCCAGCTTTTTGCAGACATACGCCTCGACGCGTGGTGACAGATGCGCGCTCGTGCCCACGGCGCCCGAAATTTTGCCGACCGAAACCACGTCCCGAACGGCTTCCAACCGCCTCAGGGCGCGGGTGAATTCATCGTACATCAGCGCCAGTTTCAACCCGAAGGTCGTGGGCTCGCCGTGGATGCCGTGGCTGCGGCCCATGCACGGCGTGAATTTATGCTCCTGCGCGCGCCGGGCGATGACGGGCAATACCGCCTTCACGTCCGCGATCAAAATATCCGCGCTCTGCTGCATCTGCACGGCATAACAGGTGTCACCCACATCGCTGCTCGTCAGACCGAAATGAAACCAGCGGCTCGCATTGTCGTTGATGGCCTCCGCAACGGCCGTGGTGAAACCGATGACATCATGGTTGAGAACTTTTTCCAGTTCCCGCTGCCGGGCGACCAGGCCGGGAAGATCGGCAAACCACTTGTCGCACCCGGCCTTGATCTTCGCGAAATCCTTGGCCGGCACGATCCCCTCCTTGACGAGGGCTTCGCTCGCCAGCAGCTCGATCTGCAGCCAGATCTTCAGTTTATTTTCGTCCGTCCAGATGGCCCGCATTTCCGGGCGCGAGTAACGCGTAATCATTGCCTAATTAAAAATGATTATCGGGGAATTAAAAAGGCGGAAGTACGCCTTCCCGGACGCAAACCAGGTTCTTAAATTTGAATTTCATGGGCTTGAAAAATTGAACGGTCGGATTCAGTCGGATTCAGTCGGATAAATTCAATCTGACGCCCCGCCGGCGGGGCGTCAGGCCTCCTTTCTCCCCTGGGGCAGCCGGCATCCTCATATCCATTTTTCGAATTTTCATCGCCCGATCATACGGGAGGGGGTTGGACAAAGGCTGTCCAACTGAAAAATTAAGTCAGGCGGCGTTCCCCCCGGAGATCAGGTGACCATCGCATGTTTTTTCTCCAGCCACGGCGATTGCAACAACAGATTTGCCGCCGTCACCAGCGCCCCGCCGATGAGCAAACGCGACGTAAGGTGTTCGTTTGGGTAATTGATTCCTGCCCATACGGAGAACCACGCCGGCAAAAACAACGCCATCACGCTCGCACACACCGGTTCGATGCAATAAATCATTCCTGCCTCCGTCGCCGTCACGCGTCGTTGCCAGTGGTTCATGATCAGGTAGCCCGCCAGCGTGCAGATGGTGATCAGCACGGCCATGAAACCGCACGCCGCCGGCGAAGCATAGGCCTGCACACAGGCGGCCGCCGACGGTGCAGTGACCCAGACTAGCGGTATGCTAAACAATCCCATGGCCAGAAACATGGCAATGGAGAATTGCAGCGGACGGCTCGCGGCATAACGCGGCTGCTCCAGCACCAGGATTTGCCCGGTGAACATCAGCGACGCGATGATGGTCTCCAGTTCCCCGCGGCCGAGCTTCAGCGCCTGAAAATCCAGGTCCGCCAGCACCGCCGCCCCCGCCAGCACCAGCGCCACGCACAGGATGATTTTAAATGTGGGCCGGCGGCGGGTGGTCAGCAGCAGCCATACCGGTATGAACACCACATAGCCTTGCGTGAGAAAGGCCGACGTGGATGCCGCCGTGTACGTCAGCCCGTCCATCTGAAAAAAAATTCCCGCCCCGCCGAAAATGGCGAGGGCGATCCCCTGCTCCAGCTCCCGCCGGGAAATTGTTTCCCGCACGAAAAACAGCACCGGCAGCAACAGCAATCCCGCCGCGCCAAAACGGATCATCACGCCGAGCGAGGTGAAAAACCAGCTCCCCGCGTCAGGCAGCAGGCGGTGCTGCTCCAACGCGAGGGCTTTCATTACGGGGAAACTCAGCGCCCAGCAGGGCGTGGCCAGAATGAGCATCCCGATGGCGCGCGACCGGCGGGCATCACTCATGATTTGCTCATCTTCTTCCGGGCCGATTCAAGGATTTCACGTTCCCGCGTCGTCAGGCTCTTCATGCCATGCGCGGAGATCTTGTCGAGAATCGCATCCACTTGGTTCTGCAAAAAGTCTGTGTCGCTGGCAGGCTCCAAAGGTTCCAGTTTCGGACGACGCGGCTGACTTCTTCCCGCCGGGCCTGACTCTCCCGCCAGCCTGGACCAGTCATCACGATGCAATATTTTCCGCACGAAAAACCAGCCCATCGCCATGCCGCCGAGGTGGGCGGCGTGCGCCACGTGCCCCGAGTTCACGAAAAAACTCATGATGATTCCTAACAACGCCAATCCGGCGGAAATGATCAGGAGAAACCTGGCCTGCACATTCACCGGAATCACAAAAAACACCAGCATGGTCAGCTCACAAACCGGGTAAAGCAGCGCAAATGCGGCCACCAAACCGAAAGCGCACGCCGAAGCTCCGACAACCGATCCGCCAAAATAGTGTGGCAACAGATACGCCATCACCGATTGCAACAACCCGCCGACAACGCCGCTGGACAACATCAACGCCACAAAACGCCGCCCGCCCAATTCGGCCTCCAGGGTCACCCCAAAGACATAGATCGCCCAGCAATTGAAAAACAGATGCAGGAAGCCCGCGTGCATGAACTGATAGGTCACCAGTTGCCAGACAAACCCGTGCGCCAAGCCTTCATTGCTCAAGGCAAGGTATTGATAAAAAAAACCGGCCGTTTGCGGGAACAACCGGGGCACCGCCAGTTCAGTGACGTAAACCACCACGTAGGCGATCAGAAATCCCACCGTCAGCGACCACCTAAACCCAAAACGTGGTGACCACCGGGAACCCCCAAATTCCGGCTGGCGCATGTAGTCTCGATCATCAATCACGGCATAATCCTAGCATTCTAAAGTCAATCTTCAAACCGCTTTCCAGTGGCCCCACGGTGGCCTCACCGCTAGGTGATCCGCCGCCACCAGAACATGCGCTCCAGATTCGTACGGTTCGGGTAAGAGCGCGGCACCCATTCGGACAGCAGTTCAAAATGCGGCGAGAACCGCTGCCACACCTCGTCACGCGTGGTGCCGAACGGCGGGCCATCCTTATCAGCTATAAGATAGTTCACCGCCAGATAAATTCCACCGGGCTTAAGCCAGCGCACGGCCGCGCGGGCATACGCCTCCCGCTCCCCGAGTTGGATGGCGCAATACAGCGTATGTTCAAACAGCCAGTCAAACTTCTGCGGCGGCTCGTCCTTCAGGAAATCGGCCAGTTGGAAGCTGGCCTTGAGCCCGGCGGCGGCGGTTGCTTCGGAGGCGATGCGGATGGCGCTCGGTGCCAGGTCAAAACCAAACGTCTCGAAACCGGCCTTCGCAAATTCACGCGCGTCATGGCCCGTGCCACAACCGGGAACGCAGACCGTTCCACGCTCCAACCCCGGATTCGCCGCCAGAAAATCCACCAGCCCGGGCGACGGCGCGCCCTTCTCCCAGGGCATGTCCTGGGTTTGATACCGTTGCTCCCAATATTCGCTGCTCATATTTTCGTCCTCGTCCTCGAAATCAGATTCGATCACGGAGTAGACGGATTTGAAACCAATCCGTCCACCAGCAAGATCACCCGCCCGGCGTGCGCGGCCACCCGCTCGTCGTGCGTCGCGATGACCAGGGTCATGTTCTTTTCCACGCGCAAACTTTTGAGCAGTTCAATGATCTCCACCCCGGTCTTGGAATCCAGGTTGCCCGTCGGTTCATCCGCCAGCAGCAATTCCGGTTCGTTGATGAGCGCCCGGGCGATGGCCACCCGTTGCTGCTCGCCGCCGGAAAGTTCCGCCGGCTTGTGGTCGGTGCGGTCCGCCAGCCCCACCCGCCCCAGCAGTTCCCGCGCGCGCCGCTCCGCCTGGCCGGCGGCGGTGCGGGCGATGCGCGCGGTCAGGCACACATTTTCCAACGCCGTCAGTTCCGGCAACAGATGATAGGCCTGAAAAACAAAGCCCACGCTCCGGTTGCGGAAATGCGTCAGCTTGCCCTCGGAAAAGCCGGAAAGGTTTTGCCCGTGAAAAACAATCTCCCCGGCGTTTGGGGTGTCGAGCCCGCCGATGAGGTGGAGCAGCGTGCTTTTGCCCGTGCCGGACGCGCCGCGCAAGGCCACAAAGTCCCCGCGCTTGATCTCCACATCCACGCCCTTCAGCACTTCCAACGTCCGGCTGCCCATGACGTAGGTTTTGGTGAGCCCGTGGGCGGATAGCAATGGCTCGCTCATGGCCGGCCTCCGATTTCGTCAACCAAAACATTCAACATCCAACCTTCAACGCCGAACATCCGGCGAACGACGCCGCGCAAACCCGTTGAACGTTGGGTGTTCCATGTTGAATGTTCAATCTTTCCCATTTCACTCATAACGCAGCGCCTCCACAGGTTTCAATCTGCCGGCGCGCCACGCCGGCAGCAGGCCGCCAAGGATGCAGATCACAAAAGAGCTGAGGCAGATGATGGCCACGTCGTTCGGCATGATGAGCGCGGGCAATTCGCCAAAGCCGTAGATTTTTGCGGGAAAAATCTCCAGCCCGGTCGACCGCCGCAGGAAATGCAGAAAACCGTTCCGATAAATCACCGCCAGCATCCCCAGCCCGAAACCGGACGTGACCCCGATGACGCCGATGATGGCGCTCTGAAACAGGAATATCCCGGAGATCTGCAGCTTCGTCGCCCCCAGCGCCTTCAACATCCCGATCTCGCGCGTCTTCTGGATGACAAACGTGATCTGCGCGCTCAAGATGCACAAGGCGGCCACCAGCACGATGAAAAACAGCAGGTAGAACATCACATTCTTCTCCACATTGATCGCGCTCAACAGATCCGAGCTTTGCTCCATCCACGTCTCGACGTAATAATTATCGCCAAGCGATTTCTCCAGTTCCTCCTTCACCTGCGGCGCCTGGTACGGATCATTGAGCATCACCAGCGCGCCGTGGACGTCATCCTCAAGGTCATAAAGCTCCTGCGCATTGGCCAGCGAGGTGACGATCACATTGGCGTCAAACTCGTAATAGCCCATGCTGAAAATGCCGCGCACCTCGAAATCAGAGGGGGCAATCGCCTCATGTTCATTGCGGTCATAGGCCGCCTTCATCTTTTTGAGCTGATGCGCGGAATAGACCGCCAGATGGTCCCCCAGGCGCAGGTTCATGTTCTGGGCAAAATTCGACCCCACCACCATCCCATGGCCGCTCAGGTCAAAATCGCCGAAAACCACCTTGCGCGGCAGTTCGCTCACCTTGCTCTCGGCCAGCGGATCAACCCCGCGCAGCACCGGCGTGCCTTGCAGCCCGGCCTGGTTGGTGTCGCCCTGCGTCTCCACCAGCACCGGCCCCATGACAAACGGCGCAACGCCTTTGACACTTTTGTTCCTGGCGATCACTTCCGCCACCGCCGGATAATTTTTAATCGACGCCGTTATCTGTTTGGCCGAATCCCAGCCGGTGATCGTCAGATGCGATTTATACCCGAGAATTTTCGCCCGCAAATCCTGGTCAAACCCGCTCATCACGCTGATGACAATGATGAGCACCGCCACGCCCAGCGCCACGCCCACGATGGAGATCAGGGTGATGATGGAAACGAACGTCCGCTTGGGCCGCAGATAGCGCAGCGCCAGCAAAAGTTCGAACGGCAGTTTTGACATCGCCCAAGGCTAGAGACGCAAACGGGCGCTGTCAATTTTTGGTGGCACTGGCCTCGCTGTCCCCGCCAAACGGATTCCCCTTCTCTCCCGGCAGTGCCCGGTCGAGAAACAATGGGCTGATGAGCAGATAGATCCACCCAATGATGAAGTGCATCGTGAAGGCGAAGCTCAGTTGCACCAAATCGAACACCCCGAAGCCGTATAGCGCGATGCCGAGCGACAGCAGCAGCGCCCCCGGCATCAATGCCGCGCCCGCCAGCTTCCAACTCGCGCGAAAGTTCAGGTCCCGGTCGGTGTAGAAGGCCACCAGCCAGACCGGCAGGAAATAGACCGTTGCCAGCAACGTCCACGTCAGCAGCAGCCCAAAAAATGTGCCGAGGGCCGCCAGCCCCAGCAAGTTCGGCGACCACGCCCCCCACGCCGGTTGCAGGTCCGTGCGGTTGAAATAAAACGACTGGTCCGGCGGATACGGAACTTCCATTTCGCCGAGCAGCGAGTTGATGACCAGCGAATCCTCGCCGAACTCGAATTGAAATTGCGCGGGCAGGCGCAGTGCCCGGGTGTGTTTGGTGTCCACGCTGAAGGACAGAAAATGGCCCTCGGCGAGCGTTTTCGGCGATTCATCGCTCCAGCTCAACTTGCCCTGGCTGATGTCGCCCTTCGGCGGCAGGCTGCGGATGGCCGCGTCAACGGTCGGGAAAAAGCCGGTGGATAACAGCCACACCACCACCGCCGTGGCGATGAGCGCCAGAATGGCCTGCACCACGATCAGCCGTTCGAGCGGGGCGCGCGCGAACGCCGCCACGCCGCGCGGCGTGACCGGTTCCCAGGCGAATTTCGATTCGATGCTGACACTCACGGAAGCAGTCTAACCGCAGACGGGCGCGGATGAAATACTGATAAAAGCGGCTCCTTTATCCAAGGTTTGGAGTTCCGCCTTTAGGCGGCTCGGGATGGCTATGCTTGGAACCGCCTAAAGGCGGAACTCCAAACAGAAAAACAACCGCCTTAAGTTCAACGTAAGAGAAAACGGATCACTCCTTCGGCGCCTGGGAGGACGAGGGCGCCGGCTGGTTCGGCAGCGGCACATGGGCCACGATGAGCGGGTAGCGCAGCTTCATCACGTCTTCCACCGTAACTTCCACATAATAGGTGCCGGCCGTCTCGAACTTCACATTGCCGAACACCAGCACGCCGATGGCGGAATGCGAGGGGTCGCGCAGTTCAAACTTCATCTCGCCCTTGCTCACAACCGTCGTCTGGTCCGGGGCGATGAGCCGCGTGCTCTCATTGAACTGCCCGATGCCCGCGGTCCAGCGGTTGAAGATGCAGATGCGCCCGGCCACGATCGGCAATTGCGGCACGCGCAGCACGTTCACGACGCCGATGATGAACAGATTCCCGTTCGCCTCTTGGCGGACTTCTTCGCAGACGAGGGAACATTGGAGATCGGGGAGGATGCGGGTGGCGTTCATAAATTGATGATTTAGATTTTAAGTGAGAGATTTTTCAGCGGCCCGCACGGTGTTCTGCAACAGCATCGCGATGGTCATCGGGCCGACGCCGCCGGGGTTCGGCGTGATCTTGCCGGCGATGGGCTGGACGTTCTTGAAATCCACGTCGCCCACAAGCTTCGTGCCCGTTTTGGAACTGGCATCCGGCACGCGGTTGACGCCCACGTCCATGATGACCGCGCCGGGCTTGACCATGTCCGCCTTGAGAAATTCCGCGACGCCCATCGCGGCGATGATGATGTCCGCGCGGCGGCAATGCGCCTGGATGTCGCGGGTGGCCGCATGACAAATTGTAACGGTGCTATTCGCGTGTTTGTTTTTCTGGCAGAGCATCGCCGCCATCGGCTTGCCGACAATGTTGCCGCGGCCCAACACCACGACTTCCGCCCCGTCCGTCTTCACACCGGAGCGCACCAGCAATTCCACAACGCCCGCCGGCGTACAAGGCCGAAAACCAGAATCGTCACCCAGCATGAGCTTGCCGACGTTCACGGGGTGAAAACCATCCACATCTTTCGACGGCAGCACGGTGGCAAAAACGACCGATTCGCGGATCTGTTTCGGCAACGGCGCCTGCACCAGGATGCCATGGAGATGCCCGGTGGCATTCAACCGGGCGAGGAGCGCCAGCAGTTCGGCTTCGGCGGTTTCCGCAGGCAGAACATGCGTCTCGGAAACAATGCCCAGTTCGGCGCAGGCCTTTTCCTTGCGGCCGACATACACCTTGGAGGCCGGGTCTTCACCCACGCGGACGAAGGCGAGGCCGGGGACGATCCCACGGCGCTTCAAGTCCGCCACGCGGACCGCCAGCTCCCCCTGGATCTGCGCGGCGATGGCGCGACCATCAATAAGATTGGTCATTTCCTGAAATGATACCACGGCAGCGACTTTTTGGCGGCGGGCGACGGCAGAATGGCGGTGCTGCCATTGGTCGAAATCACATAGATTTTCTGGACCGTCAACACCGGCGTATCCTTCCAGCGGGCATCCAGGCCTTCTTCGCCGGTCACGCTGATGTGCAACCCGTTGTAACGCGCCAGATTGAGGTTCGTCGTGGTGCTGTAAAGATAGTTGATGGCCTTGTTATCCGCCGGGTCATACAACTCGAAATAGGTCGGGGCCACGATGCTCACCGAGGTGCGCACGCTGCCTTCATGCGTCACGACGCGCGGCAGCGGAGGCGGCTCGTTCGTGTCGGCCACCACCACGATGTTCGTCTGGATGATGACGGTCGGGGTCACCACCGGGGCCGGCACGGGTTCCGGAGCCGGCGGCGGCGTGGTGACGATCGGCTGGGCTTCAGCCACCGTCATCGGCGTCGGCGCGGGCGTCTCGGTGGACGGCGCGGGATTCACCGGCACATTGCCGGAAGCTTCCTGTTTCAGATACATCGCGGCAATGAACGCGTAGGAGTTCGCCGGGGCCTCGATCTTGGTCCAGTCGCCTTTCGCGCCGGACTCGGTGACCGCGGCGCCCTTTTCCAGCATGCCCAGCACGCTGTAATTTTCACCCGGGCCCGCGCGCAGGTTCAGCTTCTTCGGCGTGACCGTCTTGGCCGCGGCATCAATGAATTTGGAATTCACCCAGACGGTGACATTCGTGGGCAGCGCGATTTTCACCCACTGTGCCGGCTCGTCCGTCAGGTGCTTGTCGAGCGTGATCGGGCTGAGGACCGTGACCGTGTCGCCCTTTTGCAGATGCGTGATCACTTCGCCCTTGAGGCCGGCCTGGCCGCGGACGTTGACGTTGTTGACGACGACTTCCGCCGGACCGGCGACCAGCGGCGAGGCCGGCTCGGTGAGGGCGGGCTTCTTGGCCGCGGCCACCTTGGCCTTGGCGGCCTTCTTCTTCTTGACGACGGCCTTTTTGGCCGGCGCGTTCGTCTTCACTTCCGGCGGCACGGCCAGGGCGGGCGCGGGCGCGACCATCGCCGGACCGGTGGCCGGCGGCGGGATGGCCGGCAGGGAGTTTGTGGAGTTTTGCGCGGTTGCACTCGCGGCAACCATCACGCCCAACATCAACCAGCAATTCAGTTTCATAAATCCGAGATCAAAGTTTTAATTTCCGCCGGCGTCAGTGTCCGCCATTTGCCGGGTTTCAGTTCGCCCAGCTTGATTTTTCCGATTTGCATCCGCTGCAACCGCGTCACCGTTATGTTCTGCGATTCAAACAACCGCCGTACTTCGCGGTTTTTGCCTTCGCCCAGTTCCAGCTCCACCACGCTCTTCGCGCGGCTGCTGGAAATCAGGCGCGCCGACAGGGCCTTCAATTTCTCCCCGCCGGCAAAAATGCCCTGCGTGAACTTCCGCAGCGTCTCCGGCAGCACCTGCCCATCGACGGTCGTCACGTACTTCTTGCGGATGCCGTAACGCGGATGGGTCAGTCGCAAGGCGAATTCTCCATCATTTGTGACAAAAATCAATCCTTCGCTTTTAAAGTCCAGCCGGCCCACGGAATTGACGTTGGTCCACTCGGCCGGCAGCAACTCGTAAATCGTCGGGCGGTGCAGCTCGTCATTGCGCGAACACACGCAGCCGACGGGCTTGTTAAGCGCCGCGTAAATCTTCCGTTTCGCCCGCACCACCTGCCCGTCCACGGTCACCGAGTCATGCGCCGGGTCCACCTTCGACCCGAGCAGCCGGACGATCTCGCCGTTCACCGCCACGCGCCCGGCCAGAATGAACTGCTCGCCGGCGCGGCGTGAAGCCACACCGGCGTCGGCGAGAAATTTCTGGAGGCGGACCACAAAAGTGATGTGTGACCGGCGATAAGTGAAAAGCGGCCGGTCGCCGCCTCTCATCACTCGTCACCCGCCACTCTTAAGCTTCCGGCTTCGTCTTGCGGAGACCGGTGATCCGGTCGCCGTCCTTGCGCTGACCGCGCTTCTTCAGGAGTTCCGTGCGTTCAAAACGCTTGAGGACGTTGCGCTTGCCACCGAGGGTGGACGCCGCGCGCAGGCTGCGATGCTGTGACATAAATGATTTGGTTCGTGTTTTCCCGTAAAAAACGGAGGGTCAGCATAGCAAAAGAATCCGCTGCCGCAATGCTGAATTTTAACCAACGGCGGCCCCCTGCCTTCAATGGAATCCCGGCTGGAAGATCGCCCGCCAGATTTTATCCCCGCCAAAAACCCAGATGACCGCCGCCAGCGCGATATATGGCCCGTACGGCATCCGCGAGGACCACTCCCGCCGGCCCAGCAAAATCAAAATCACCCCCGCCGCCGCGCCGATCACCGAGCTCGCCATCAGCGAAAAAACCGCCCCCTGCCAGCCGATGAACGCCCCGATGGCCGCCATGAACTTCACGTCGCCCAGCCCCATCGCCTCGCGCGGCAGCACGATCTCATCACACTCCGCCTCCAGGTGCGCCACGGGATCGGGATCCATCTTATCTTCGCCGATCTGCAAAGTCCCGAGCGAGAGCCGGATGGTCGCCGTCTTGTAGCCGCGGTCCACCAGCTCAATGTCGCGCCCCTCCAGCACAATGGTGTCGGTGTCGCGATAAAAAATTTCCTCGTAAGGAATCTCCTTCCCCTCCAGGCACACGGCGGTGTCGGTAAATATGACCTTCGCGCCCGGCGTGACCTTGATCCTTTGCCGGCCGAACAAAAGTTTGCCGATGCGCAGCACCGCATAGACGATGCCCGCGCCCGCCGCGATGCCGCACACGCTCAGCACCGCGCCTTCGCTCCGGTGCTGGACGCCATGCAACGACGGCACCCACATCGAAACGAAAAAACCCACGACCGCCCCGCCCAGCGTGATCTCATCCGGGATGATGAAATGTTCAAAGTCGATGAACGTCGCCGCGATGAGGCCCGCAAAAAATAGGCAGTACACCAGCGCATGCCATGGATGCTGCGCCCCGAACCCCAGCCAGCACGTCAGAAACATCAGCCCCGTGAGCAGTTCCACCGCAAAGTAGCGCGGCGAGATCGGCAGGCCGCAGTTCTTGCAGCGCCCGCGCAGCAAAAGCCACGTCACCAGCGGGATGTTCAGGTAAAACGGAATGGCGTATTTGCACTTCGGACAATGCGACGGCGGCGAGACCACGCTCAAGTCGAGCGGCATCCGGTAGATGCACACGTTGAGAAAGCTGCCCACGATGCAGCCGAAGGCAAAAAATACCAGCGACCAGAAATGGAACGGCACCGCCGCCCAGTTGTGCGCATTGAAGATGTTGTCGCCAAGCGCGCTCATGATTTCGGCCCGCCGTAAATGTTTTCCACCAGCGCCCGGCGCATCACGTCCAGCGGTGCAGCCTGGCCGGTCCAGATCTCGAACGCCTTCGCCCCCTGATGCAGCAGCATCCCCAGGCCGTTCGCCGTCCGGCAGCCGGCCTGTTTCGCGGCGGCCAGCAGCGCCGTTTCCGCCGGGCGATAAATCATGTCGTAAACCGCGCGCGCCCGTTTCAACGAAAACAAGTTTTCATCCAGCGGCGAGGGGTCTGCCGGTTTCAGGCCCAACGAAGTGGCGTTCAAGACCAGGTCCATGTCCTCCCGCGGATAACCGACGGCCACATTTGCCCCCGGAAATTGTCTTTTGATTTCACCCGCGATCTCCTCCGCCTTGCTCGGCGTGCGGTTCACCAGGAAAAGCTCCGCGACATTTTCCGCCGCCAGCTTCAATGCCGCCGTGCGCCCCGCCCCGCCCGCGCCGAGCAGCAGCACCCTGGCCCCGCGCAGTTCCACCTTCAAATCCTCCCGCAACGAGGTGACGATCGCATCCGCGTCCGTGTTAAACCCGGTCGCGCCCTGTTCACTGAACAAGATGGTGTTTACCGCGCCCCACTTTTTTGCGGAAGCGTCCAGCACATCCACCATGTCCACCGCCAGCAGCTTGTGCGGCACGGTCAGGTTGATGCCGGCAAAGTTCATTGCCTTCGCCCCGGCGATCGCCTCGCGGAGATTTTTCGGGTCCACTTCGCACGCCACATAACGCCAGTTCAGCGCCAGCGCCGCAAAGGCGGCATTCTGCATCGCGGGCGAGGCGGAATGCCGGACGGGCGAACCGAACACCGCGCACAGGCGCGTGGCGGCGTTGATGACATTGTTTTCGGACGGCGGCACGCGCAATTTATATGCGGCAATCGCCCCAGTTCAAAGCGTAAACTCCGCCTGGCTCAGGGTAAGACATGCGGTGGCGACACCGAACTCCCCAGCGAACACCGGGGCTGATCGCCCACTTTGGCCAGGCTGTATGCGCCTCCGGCGGGGCACGGCGGCAGGCTTCCCGCCGAGTTTAGCTTGATGTATGGCGTCAGGTCGCCGGGAAAACTGATGCTGTCGCCCGTCTGTTTCCCGCGTTCCAGCGCGAACTCCGCTGCCGCCGCATCGAGCTTCGTTAGATTGTTAATGCAGCCTTTGGCCTGCGCGTTCTGACGGGCGCTCACGAAGTTGGGAATCGCGATCGCCGCCAGGAGGCCGATGATGGCCACGACGATCATGATTTCCACCAGCGTGAACCCCGCCCCGTTAAGGGATGGTTTCGCTTTCATGGTTATGTTCTTTCGCTATGAACGGCGTGAACCATGCGGCGGCGGGTTATGATGATTTCAAACAGTGTTCACGGATTGCCGGCCGCAAACCGCTCCACCAGATGAAACAATCCGGAACCATTTTGGTTTCGTCCCGGCGAAGAAATTTTGTGCGGCAACCTTTAAAAATGCCGGTGACGAAACCGGTGCAATTGCAAACAAATCATCCAAGCGCGCCTACACATGCCCCCGCCTTGGAGAAGAGCGCCCCAGTTTCCCCTCACGGATTCTTGAAGCGGTTGCCGGTCGGCTCGAGGTGGATGATGCCCCGTTGGATGGCCGTGGTGACGGCTTCCGTGCGGTCGGCGGCACGCAGTTTGCCGAGAATGTTTTTCAGATGCGTCTTCACCGTGTGCTCGGAGATGCTGAGGGCGTCGCCAATTTCCTTGTTCGCCAGGCCCTTGGCCAGTTCCTGTAAAACTTGCACCTCGCGTGCGGTCAGGTTCTCAAAGGTCTTCCGCGAGGCCAGCCGGCTGGCAACCTCCTGCGGAATCCAGCGTTGCCCGGCCACGACCGCCCGCAGTGCCGGAATCAGTTTCTCCACCGAGGAATTTTTGAACACATAGCCCTGCGCGCCCGCCTGCAATGCCTTGTGGATGTCTTCATCGCCATCAAAGGCCGTCAGCATGAGGATGCGGGCCGCGGGAAATTGGGCGCGGATGTCCATCGCGGTTTGGATGCCGTCTTTGACCGGCATGCGCATGTCCAGCAACGCCAGGTCCGGTTGCAGGCGGCGGAAAAGCTCCAGCGCTTCCGCCCCGTCAACGGCGGCGCCGACCACCTCCATGTCCGGCTCCACGCTGATCAATGCGGCCAGCCCGATGCGCACGACATAATGGTCGTCAGCCAGCAGGATGCGGATTTTCGGTGGGTTCTTCATTTGAATTTTGCAAAGTGGCGAATGCAGGCATGACCGTTTCTTGAACCGGCTCCAGTCCAATCTCGACGCGGATGGTCGTTCCCTCCCCGGGCGCGCTGGCCAGGCTGAACTGCCCGCCCAGCCGCTTGACCCGTTCGGACATGCCCAGCAGCCCAAAATGGCCCTCGTCCGGACCGGCGGCTTCCTGCGGCACAAATCCCCGCCCATTGTCATGAATGCTCAAGACCACCAACTGCGGTTCAAACTCCAGTTGGATGGTCACGGCCGTCGCCTGTGAATGTTTGATGACGTTGACAATCGCCTCGCGCCCGATGCGCAGAAAATTTTCCTCCACGACTTCCGGCAATGCCCGGACCTGCCCTTTCGTCTTCAGTTCCACGCCGATCTCCGCGCCGGTGAGCAGTTGCCGGGCGTTCTCCAGCAGGGCGCTGGCGATGTCAAACTGCTCCTGCACCAGCCGGCGCAGATCCCAGACCGACTGCCGCACCTCCAACTGGCTGCGCGACATCAGGTCGCACGACAGCTCCAGATGCGCCAGCGCGTCCTCCGGTTTCTTTTCGTAAAGCTTCCGGGCCGTGTCCAGTTCCATCGCGATCCCGGTGAGCGTTTGCTCGACGGTGTCGTGCAGTTCCTGGGCCAGCCGGGTGCGCTCGGCCAGCACGGCCTTGAATTGCAGCTCGGATTCTTTCCGGGCGGTGATCTGAAATTTCAGCTGCTCGGTCCGCGCCTTGACCCGCTCCTCCAGTTGGTCGTTGGCCTGTTGCAGCGCCAGTTGTGCCTTCTCCCGCTCGCGGATGAGAAAGTTGAGGACTGAATTCTTGCGCGAAACCATGACCGTCCAGCCGGCAAAGACAATCAGCCCCGAGCAGACGATCGCAAAGCCGATGAGCAGCCGTTGCGGAGTCAGCCAGCTCGGCTTTTGCAAGACTTGGATGTCCCTGGAATTACCGAGGAGAATCTGGAAAGATTTCAGCTTCCCTTCGCTGTCGATCTGGGTCAGGCAGACGCCGCTCACCTGCAGGACCGTGCCAATCTGGATGGCGGCCAGCTCCGGCTGCCCCACGGCATAATTGGCCTCGGCGGCGAAGGTAAAGTTGGACGCCTGCAACACCAGCACCGTCGTGGTGTAGGTAACTGGCAGCTTTGATCCGCTGCCCTGCCGGACCGTGCGCTCGATAAGTTTGCCCGTCAGGGAAACGTATTCCGCGTGGTGCAGCCCCTTTTGCAGCTCATCAATTGGCACCAGCTTCGCCTGGATGGGCGCGGCCGGCTTCGGCAGCTTCCGGAACACCGCGTCTTGCAACACCGGCAGGTAATTCTCAAAGCTCGGAAAACCGACCGCCTCCACCAACTCGCCGGGCTGGCACACGGCGGATTCGCGGCTTTGAATCTGCAACCCGCCCAGTTCATCCTGGAGGAACAGGCTTTCCCCGTTCTTCTGCAGCGTCACCACGCCGCGGACATGCACCCGCTGGCCCAGCGAGTTGTCCCGGCGGTATTGCCCCAGGTTGTTCAGCGGGATGACCGGCCGTTCAAAGGGATCCGCCGGCTCGGGTTGCTCCACCACCAGGTCCGAAAGCACGGGGATGTACACCTCCGCGAGGATCAGTTGCCGCAGCGACCGGTTGTGCGCTTCCGCCGCCGTGCCCCGGATTCGCACCTGAGACCCGACCAGTTTTTCATATTGAAAACCGGGCGGCACCTCCACATAGGCCCGGAAACGGTAGCCGCCCGCCGCCAGATCAATCGCCAGCCGCGTACCATCCACGCGCGCGTCCCGCACAACGCCCGAAGCCTCGATCCGCTGGCTGTCTTCCGCCCCGGACATCAATTGCTCGACCGATACCGGCCTGGCCGGCGGCAGCGGGGCGGTGCCCTTGATGCGCACCTGCGGAGCGGTGATGGTCGGGGCGTACGCCCCCGCATACGTTATGCCGGAAATTTCAACCAGTTCGCCCGCTTTCAAATGCGTCCCATTGACATTATCCACAAACACGCCACCGGTGGCGTCTTGCACAAAAAATCTTCCTTTCAACGCCGCATCGGAAGCCGTCACCACGCCGGTCACCAACACCTTGATCGATTGCGAAGCTTGTTCCGCCGGCAGGGAGATGACATCCATCGCGTTGGTCAAGAGCTCTGCCGCCGGCTGTGCCGGGCTGCGACCCGTCCCCAAAAACAGGATCAAAGCCAGCGCCAGAGGCAGGGTTGGGACAAAACAACCCCCGAAGCATCCCGCCGCCGGGCCGGTAATTTTGAGTTGTTGGCTGATGTTCAAATTACAGTTTCCGGTGCGGCTAAAGTCGAGATTATTTTCGCCGGCCGGACCCGCGGATAACCGGACGGGTTAGCCCCGATACCACGCCGGCGGGGATGATTATTCCTTGGAACTCTCCGTCCGGCGGGCTTGTGCCATTGGCGACGTCCCGGCCTCATCTACAAAAAATGGAATGTTCACGTGCGCGGCATGCCCTTTTCCATCGAACACGTAGGCGAACAGGCGATAGGCGCCGGGTTTGGGCGGTGCTTTCATGGTGATCTCGCCTCCGGTCGCTTCTTCAATCAAGTCCTGAACGCTTTCGGGTTTGGCCTCAAAGTCACCGCCCGTTTTCAAGTCGGTGCTTTCCGGCATCACGTCCCAGACGAAGGTCAGGTTCTTATTATCGCCCGCGTTGGCCTGAACCCTGGCCGGATAGCTCTGTCCGGCTTGGAGGTGGATGTTCTGGTAGGCGGTCTTGCCGTTCAGCCACGCACCTTTCAGTTGCGGACAGCGGATTGCCGGCCAGGCCCCGGTCCAGAGATATTGCATGACATCAACCGCCGGCGTCTCTTCTCCGGAGTCCAGAAACATGCCGTACCAGGTCGGGGTGCGCTCCTGCTTGTGGCCCCACAGAAAAACATAGGAACCGACGCACTGTTTGCTGTCCGCCTCGATCACCGTCTCAAATCGCCGCTTGTACGACTCCGCCTTGCCGGTGCTGTTGTCCTCGATCGGCGCGCCCCACGCGGTTTTCCTGACCTCCCAATGCCCCGTTGCGCCCCACTCGGTCACCAAGTATGCGCCTTGCCAGCCCGCCTCGCGCAGATAACGCGGCAGATTCACGATGTCGGCGTACATCTGGAACGAGATCAGATCCAGGTCCGGGGCCCGGCTTTTGACTTCCTGGACCACCTCCTGATTAAACCCCGCCAGCGGCGTCGTGGTGAGATGATTCGGGTCGGTCTGATGGATCATCTTGGAGATGTCATTGACCGCGTCCCAGACCTTGGGATTCTTCGCATTCAAATTAAGTTCGTTGCCGATCGCCCAGATGATCAATGCCGGGTGATCCTTGTATTTCAACACCTCCTGCTTGACTCCCGCCAACTGGCGCGCCACCGCCGCCTTGTCGTTGTAATCAAATCCCTGCCGCTCTAGCCCCAGCCGCAATCCCAGCGTGACATAAAGACGATTGGTGAGTGCACGATCCAACAGTTGTCGCGTCCGCCCGTCCTCCGTGCTCCAGGTTCGGATGGAATTGCCGCCGTGCTCCGCCAGTTGCTCCTGGTTGCCCGTTTCCAAGCCGGCCCCCTTGATATAAAACGGCGTGTGATCCACATATAACTGGTAACCACCGTTCGTTTGTAAAAGCTGAACTTTGACCGGGCCGCCGGTCTTCACCGGTTCCGCGGCATGAGCCGCCCATCCCCCGTTCACAGCCAGCGTTCCGCAGATGAGCAAAGCCAGCCACGCCCGGTTTCCTTCCGCGCCCCCGCAGACAGAGCCACCTAACCGCATCGCGAAGTGGAGGGATCGTTCAATCGTTTTCATAATCGGTGTAAGAAATTTTGGCTTCACTGCAACTGGATCCGGTAAAATTGTTGTGGTCCCGCCGGCGGGTTCGTGAACGGCGGAGCCGCCCCGCTCACATTGCACCACGGCCCGGTGACGTTTGTGGCGGATTGCAACGTGCCGTACGACCAGTTCAAAATAAAACTGCCGGACGAAATCTGGGCGGTGAAGGTCACCGACGGGTTGACGGTCACGGCTATGGTTCCCGGTACCGAGGTCAAACTCCCGGCCGTCGCCGTCACGCTGTAAATACCCGAGGCATTGGTGTCCGCCTTGACCAGGACCGGGTTTTGGCTGGCGGCAGTGAATCCGTTGGGTCCGGTCCAGTTGTAAGCCGCCCCCGCAACGGTGGAAGCCGTCAGATACAACGTCATCCCCGCATACATCGGGCTGTTATACCCTGCCACCGGCGCCGCCGGCGGCGTGGGCAATGTCACTGCGGCCTCCGTCGGTGAATTGGCCGTCTCTCCTATCGGGATGAATGGCGTGGCCGCGGAAACAACATAGTAATAACTCTGCCCGTTGATGGCCGTGGCATCGATCCAGTTCGTCCCCGTCACCGTTCCCGGCGGCGACACCACTGTGTAAGGCCCGCCGCTGACGGTTGACCGCTTCAGATTGTAGCTGACCGCTCCCGCCGTTGCGTTCCAGGTCAACGCCACTTGATTGTTGCCCGCGGCCGCCGTCAACCCGGCCGGCCCCGCCGCCGACTGGCGCACGCCCTCCACGTAACTCGCGTCGGCCATTCCGGCGTAAAACCGGAAGTCATCGATCCAACCGGCAAAATCACGATCACGGTTCAGGCGGTTGCCGATGTCCACGGAAGCCGCGCTGCTGAAAGGAACGATCTGGTTGGCGACCGCCGTCCTGCTGACCAGCGTCGCCGGTGCCAGATCAGAACCTTCGTAGAGCGACACGTTGGTGCCATCATAGGCCATCGCCACAAAAATCCAGCTGTTGAGGGGCAGGCTGGAGCCAAATGCCGCCGTCGCCTGATTGCCGTTCACGAAAAACGACAGGTCGCTCGCATCCTGAAATTTCATCCCGATGCTGTTGGCAGTACCACAGTCCGTATTCGTGCTGTTTCCGAGAACGAACATCCGCGGCCCGATGTTGCCCGGCAGCAACACCGATTGCTTGAACCACAGGGTCACGAGAAAATTCGAAACGCTGCCAAACCCCAGTCCGGCGTTCGTCACCGCGGCGACCGGCCCGCTGCCGCCCTGGCTGGCGTTGGCGGAAAAATTCAGCGCCCGGCTGCCCGTGGTCAACCCGGCCACGCCCGAATTGGCCGCCCCGTGGTAATCGGCCGCCGCCCCGCTGCTATTGAACATCTTCAAGTTGATGCTGGCCCCGCCGCCGCTCGTGTCACTGGGCGTGTTCGTGCCCGGCCCCGGATCATCAAAGACAAAACGCACCTTGAGCGTCGGACCGTATGGCACATTGCCAACCACCACCGTCAGCGCGGCACTTGAATTGAGCGCTCCTTTGACCGCTTGGATGACCAGGTTATAAACGCCGTTCGTGCTGAACCGCGACGTCGTGCTCAACGCATTGGTATCGCCAAAAACAACGGTGCCTGGACCGCCGGCCATGCTCCAGGCCGTGGTCACCGGCGGCGCTGAAGCCGGTTCATAATCGGTGACCGTCGCGGCCAACATCAGGATGGCATTCGTGTTATTGATGAAAACCGTGGACGTGGATGGGTTCGTAATTGAAATTCCGGGCGCAATAACGGGTGCAATCCACAGCAACGTATCCGTAACATTGCTGCCCCCCTTGCTGCCAATGGCCTGGACCACGTTGCTGCCCCCGAACAAGGTCACCGGCCAGGTGAAGATGCAGTTGGTGCCGGTGGCGACGCCCTGTGATGCTCCATTGACAAAAAGCTCCACCGAATCGCAATTGGCATACACTTTTGCCGTGACCGCGTTCACCGAACGGTTGGTGAACGTGTGGCCGGTGATATACACCATCGGGTTGGTCGTCCAGTTCGCCTTGTAAAAGTAAAAGGCATCCTTGCGCGTCTGCCGGTCATAGGTCACCAGCCCCTTGTCGTTGCGCCCCGGCGTGTCGCCTTCGTTTCGCCCGTCCGACGCGAAGTCAAACAGGTTCCAGATGAACGTGCCCCACAGGAACGGACGCGCCTTCATCTGCTGCCAGTACGTTTCGTGAAAAATATCCTGGTATTCTTCCGGATGATACGGCCCGGCATTGGCCGGTTCGGTGACCGGATTTTCACTGTGCTGGTAAATGCTGGCGCCCGCGCCATATTCACTGACGCCTACCGCCCGGGCGGGATAGGTCGCATGGAAATTATCCGCCCAAGGACCAAAATCCGTCATTACGCCGCTATACCAGCCATAATACTTGTTGAAGGCGATCACCTGCGAATACGCGGCCGTGGGCGCATTGTCGCTCGAGTTGGCGGCGGCGGTCGAAAGCCGCGTCGGATCCTCCTGCGCCGCCACCTGGGCAAGCTGGCTGATGAGATTGGTCGGGTTCTGGCCCGTCGAAGTGATCTCGTTGTACAACCCCCAGCAGATCACCGACGGATGATTATATCGTTGCCGGATCAATTCCGTCAGTTGTTGCACCGCATTCGTATAAAAAGCCGGTGATTCGGTGATGGAATTGATGACCGGGACCTCGCTCCACAGGATGATGCCGTTTTGATCGGCGAGTTCATAAGTATGGTCGTGGTGTTCATAATGCGAAAGCCGCACCACGGTCGCGCCAATCTCCTTCAGGAATATGAAGTTGGTCTCCCGCTGCGCATTGGTCAGCGCCCAGCCGCAGTTCAACCAGTCCTGGTGCATGTCCACGCCGTGCAAATCATAGTGCTGTCCGTTGAGGGCAAACCCGTTCGTCGGATCCACGCTAAACCAGCGGAATCCCAGCGGCTGGCTGACCACGTCGATAAGATTGGTGCCATTGTAAATTTCCACGAAGGTTTGATACAGGTAAGGATCGGCCAGACCTTTCCACAGGTGCGGATTGGTGATGACAGCGCCGACCACCACGTTGGACCCGGTAGCCGCCGCCAGTGTCACCACGTTAGTCAGGGTGGCCACGATGTTGGTCGCCGCGTCGGTCACCACGGCGCGAACCGTGATCGTCTGCATCGCCGCCGTGGAATTGGACACCACAGTCGTGATCTGCAGGTTGGCCGAGCTGGCGCTGACATTGGTGGCCCGGAGATATATCCCTAGTGAACCATAATCCAGCGGCGACACCTGCACCGGGTCCGTCACCAGCAGATGCACATCGCGATACAGGCCGCCAAAAAACGTGAAATCCGCCGACAGCGGCGGGATATTGGCGTTATACGCGTTGTTGACCTTGACGGCGATGACGTTGTCCCCGCCGACATTGATGAAGGGCGTGGCATCAAACACGAACGCCGCGAAGCCCCCCTGGTGTTCACCCAGATAATTCCCGTTGATCCAGACATCCGCCACGGAAAACGCGCCGTCGAATTTCAGGAAGAACTCGCGGTTGGTATAACTTGCATCCGGCGTGAAATGGCTGCGATACCAGCCGATGCCGCGATAATAATTATTGCCCCCGTCCTGCCCGTCGAGATTGTTCCAGGTGTGCGGCAGGTTCAGGCTGGTCCACGCAGAATCGTCAAAGCCGCCGGCTTGTGCGCCCGCAACATCCTGCCGGATGAACCGCCAGTTGGCATCCAGCCCCACGTCCACGCGATGACTCGTGGCCGGGACATAAACCTGGACATTGGTGGCCGGCGCGGCCCAGTCAAACACCCGCACATAATCCACCTGCATCTCCTGGGGAAAAACCGTGGTCCCATCGGGATTCCCGCCAAAATTACCGCCAACGGCCAGGTTCATGATGAGGTAAAACGCCTGGTCAAAGGGGGCCGGATACGGATTGCGGATGCTGGTGTTGGTCGGGTTGCTGGAACTCCACCAACTGGTCTGGGTCTCGTAAAGCTGGTTGTCCACATACCAGCGGATCGCATTGTTCGTCCATTCCAGCGCATAAACATGAAAGTTCGTGACAGAATCACCCGCTGGAAAATTGAACGACGGGCCGGACGAATGCGTGTTGTTGGGATACATTCCGCCATAGTGAATGGTCCCCAGCACGTTCGTTGGATTGTTGCCCTTGTTTTCCATCACATCGATCTCGCCCGAAGCCGCCCAGCCGCCATAAACCTCATCTTGCGGCATCATCCAGAGCGCCGGCCAATATCCCTGGCCCTGGGGCAGCTTCGCCTTGAATTCAAAGCGCCCGTATTTTTTGCTGAACAGCCCGGTCGTCTTCAGCTTGGCGGACGTATAGCTTTGCCCGCCGTAGCTTTCCTTGTTGGCGACGATATGCAGCAGGCCGTTGGTCACATAAACGTTCTGCGGCCGGCTGGTATAATATTCCAGCTCGTTGTTCCCCCACCCGCCGGAACCGTTGCCAATGTCAAAAGTCCAATTGTTGGAATTAAGTGTGTTCCCGTCAAACTCATCGCTCCAGGTCATTTGCCAGGATCCGCGGGCGTTGACCAGGCAGCCAAACAAAATCGCCGCCGCCAGCAGCGAAAAGGAAGCTTTCCGCAATGGCAGTCCGGTGTTTCGCACTAACGGGCACAAATAGAAAAACATTGTGTTGGGGTCTTGGCTTCACAGCGTGGAGCGCGGCTGCCGCGCGGTCAAAGGTATGGCACCTCCATGGCTTCGAAATGAGATGTCCTTCATGGTTCGGGAATCATGTAGGCAGCGTCCAATTGACGAGTCAGGCCTGATGGGAAATCCTTCCGGTCCTGATAGAAATAAAAAAGCCGTGTATCGTCCGTGCGAAACGTGGTCAGGTAACGCATATCCTGAATGTTGCACCACGATGCTGAACCGTCGCAAAACACTTCATCGCCGCCGGCCGGGAATTTCGAGGATCCTCTCAGGTGGGTCGGCAGGCTCACATAGAGGGAGGGTTCATACATGGGGTCGGTGGGGACATTGCCCCAGCCGCCATCAATTTTACCAATCACATCCGCCGCGATGCACCAATGCGGCTGGGATTTGGTAATTTTTACGGGGCTGAAGCTGGGGATCCCCCCGGACGAAGTCGGAAAGTTTTTATTGTACCAGGTGGTGATGCCGCCAAAATATTGATAACCGATATCCCACTGGTTGTTGTTGTTGGCGGTGCTGTAGATCACATTAAAGTCCTGACGACTGGGGCAAGCCCAGATGCTCGGGCCATTGGAGGTGACCGTCAAACCCACCGATTTTGCCGCGGTCGCATCGAGCGCGCTTAATGCGAGCTGGTTGTATATGTTGTTGTTGGCGGCTTGCCCGGCAATGTGGGCCACGACCACCTTGTCATCATTGTCCCCCGCATAGACCGTGATACCGATGCCCACCTGCCTTAAGTTGTTGACACACTGGATGCGCTTGGCCCTTTCCTTGGCCTTGGCCAGGGCCGGCAATAACATGGCCGCAAGAATCGCGATGATGGCGATCACCACCAGCAATTCGATCAGCGTAAAACCGGCGCGCCGGGCGTTCATTGACGGCGATGATGGATTTCCGCCCCGCGCGGTTGACGTGTCGCCCGGGATTTTTTTCTTTGCTGCATTCATATTCGTTAGTTTTAAAATCGGTTGCGTGATGGCCGGCCTGCCGCCGCCATGGCTGGCGGCGGCAACCGGGTCATCGCTTTGCTCACTGGATCATCAGGCGATAGAAGCGCGCGCCGCCGGCCAGACCGTCACTCGCCGATTTGGTGGAACCATCGCCGGTGACCGGCGAACCCAATGGCGTCCAATTTGCATCCATCAGGTTGTTCTTGTACGTGATCGTGTAGGTGCTGCCCGATTGGGTCGGGAATGACAGCAGGATGTTCGTTCCGCTCAACGAGGCGGTGAGGCTCACCACCTGCGGCACCGGTACCAGTTCGAAAAAGTTAACGTTCTCCTTGTAATCCCCTGTCATCTGGAAGGTGTTCGTCCCGCCCAGCGAAAGGACCACCGGCAGCCCAGTGTTGGTGTTCACCAGCGGCACGTACTGCCAGTTGGCAAAACTTGTGTTCGTGCCCCGGAACGAGCCCAGATACTGGGTCAACTGGGCCGTCGTTCCCCACCCGTCGGTAACCTCGGCGCACTGGAGAGTGAAGGCACTGGCAGTCGAAATCCGCCCGTATAGGTAAAAGTTTCCGGCCGGGAAGGTGCGCGTGTAGTTCAACCAACCATTCGTCGCCCAAAAGTTCACGTCATAATCCGCAATGGTTGGATCGCCGCTCTGCAGCTGGGTGTCGGCAAACTTTTGCCGGAGCTGGTCGCTGGTGACCTCGGTTGAAACATAATCAAACTGCCGGTAGATGTACGTGCCCGGATGCGTCAGGCTGAAAACCGAGGAATAATCAATTCCCGATCCCGATGAGTCGCCGGTCTGCCCAAAATAACTGTTGACCGCCGCACTGGAACTGGGCACCGGATTATCAATGTAACGCAGGCCGCTCCCGTTTGAAACCGGGCTCTGATTGGGGTCGAAATCAAAGTCTTCCGCTTCCCACGTATAATCCGTCGGATTAAACGACGTGCCGAAATTCACCGTCGTGGTGACGGTTTGATTATTGGCATCCTTGATCGTAATCACGGCCGTATAGGTTGTGCCCGGCAGCAGTCCGGGATAGCTCACGTTCCAGCTGGTGGCGGAGCCGGTGAGCACCAGATTTGATGAAATATTAACCCCGTTCAGGACCACCTGCACGTTGGTCGCCAGGATTCCATTGGGGCTGCTCGCAACAAACGCCAGCTTGTTGGTGTTCAACAGCGGTGACAAATTATTCGGATACACGCCATCAATCCGGGCCAGGTCGGTCCTCGCCGGCACCAGCATGTAGAAATTCATGTTTACGCCCCCGTTGACCGTATCACCCGGGTAGTTGACACCCAGGCTCTTGCCGATGGTCACGCGGTAGGTATTGGTCCCGCTCGTGGTCAGGTTTGCGTAATTGCCAAACTGGTCCATCAAGGGCACATACAAATAGGCCGAATAACCGCCAGTCGTGGGGACAGTGAACCCGCCGATGTGCTTGACGAATTGTGCCGTCGTTCCCCAGCCACCCGTAATCTGGTCGAGCCCGAGGTGCTCCACGGTCGGCGTGCCGGCACCGGAGGCGGCGCGGACATAGACGTTATACGTGCCCGTCGGCCAAGTCCGGGTGTAGTTCTGCCAGAAATAGATTCCCAAGAATCCCACATTGTAATCCGAAGCCCCCGCATTCACAAATTGCTGCCGCGGCGTATCCGTGATGGGCGTGGTCGCAATGGGGTCGTTGGGACGGTAATTATTGGGACTGGCGCCGGCGCCAAATGGCGTGCCGCCATTGATGGACTCGTCGACAGACATCGTGCCAACCTGTCCGAAATAGCTGTTGCCGGCCGCGCTCGTGGTCGGCACCGGATTATCAATGTACTGGCCGCCGCTGAAGTCAAAATCTTCCGCCTCAACCTGGAAGACCGGGTTCCACGTATCAAATTTGAATGAACTGGTGGAAGTGCCGCCGTTGGCATCGGTCACGCTGATTGCCGCTGAATACGATGTGTTTGGCTGCAGGTTGGAATAAACCACGCTCCACGTCGAGGGTCCACCGAAGAACCACAGGTTGCTGGTCACATTGATGCCATTCAAAGACACCGTGATGCTGTTCGTGTTGATGGTGGTGATCGTCGAGCTGGTGGTGAAAGAAAATTTGTTCGTGGGCTGGAGGAGTTTGTTCGGATAAATGCCAGTGATGGCGGGCAGGTTGGTATTGGCCGGCACCAGCATGTAAAAGTTTGCCTGCGCCCCGCCGCCGGAAGTCACCCGCAGGGTGTTGAGTCCGCCCACATTGATGACCGCGAGATTGCCCAGGCTGTTCTTCAGCGGCACCCAGCTATAATTCACCGAACTGATGCCCGTGACGGTAAAAGTGCCGATGTTGGTGATCGTCTGGCTGCTGGTGCCCTGCCCGCCGGTGACCTTGGCCATCGTGAGCGTGCCGCTCGAGGCGGTGGAAAGCCGGCCATAGACATTGTAATTGCCGGCGGGATACGTCCGGGTGTAATTCTGCCAGTCGGAACTCGAATAGTTTCCAATGACGTGATCCACCACATTGGGATCGATGGCCGCGAGATTGAGGAATCTCTGCCTCGGCAGGTCCGTGCCGGCGGGCGTCTGTGTCTTCGTGTTATCAGTCGCACCGGCACGATAATCGGTGGCGTTGACGCCGCCCGAAACGGTGATCTTGGCCGTGTCCACCCCGGCCACGCTGTCCAGTCCATAATAACTATTTCCACCACTTGTGGAGGTGTAATCCGCGTGGTCGATAAACTGCCCGCCGCCGAAATCAAACTCCTCAGCCTCCAGCACAAAGTTGGTGGGATTATAGGTGTCAAACGTCACCGAACTGGTGCCGGTCTTGCCGTTGGCATCCAGCAGCGTCATCACCACTGTGTTCACCTGGTTCGCCGGCAGCCCCACATAGCTGACCGTGACATTTGTTGAAGTGCCCACCGGGCCGTTGGTCACCAACACGAGTTGTGACGACACATCCACACCGTTCAAGTTCATTTGAATGTTCGTGATGTTCACGCTGGGCCCCCAGACCCCGCTGGGTGAAACCGCGTTAAAGACAAATTTGTTGGTGGCCTGCTGGAGCATCAAGCCGTCCGGATAGTAATTGATCGCCACGGGACCGCCGCCGGCCGATTGCTCCCGGATGCCCTCAACGGCACTGGCGGAACTGGCGTTGGTGTAAAAGCGGAATTCATCGATCCAGCCAACATACGACCGCTGCCGGCCGCTGCGGTTGCCGAGGTAGAGGCTGGCGGAACCGCCCAGTGAAGTCGTCAGCCCGGGGGCCAGGGTCGTGCTGATCAGCTTCGCTGAAGCCGTGTCGCTCCCCTGATAAATCATCACGTTCGTCCCGTCATAAACCACCCCCATGAACAACCATGTGTTGGTCGGCAGATTGGCGGTGAAATTGGCCTGGGCGGTCGGATTGCCATTGGCAATGCTTACATACCACTGGTTGGGATTCTGCCATTTCATGCCGATGGTGTTCGCCGCATTGAGATCCGCCGGGTTGCCGGCACCCAGGATGAACATGCGCCCGAGAAATGAGTTGGCGGGCGGCAAGATCGACGACTTGAACCATTCCGTGGCGGTGAAGGCGGTGATGGTTCCATTGGGAATGGCGGCCAGCACCGGTGAATTGGCGGCCCACGCGCCCGGACCGTTGACCCCGCCGCTGGCCACATAGGACCCGTTGGTCAGCACCAAGGAACGGTTGTTGTCTAGTTGCCCCGAAATCCCCGATCCGGTCGGCCCGTGCAGGTCGGCGGCCGTGCCGGCGGCGTTAAAATTGGTGATGATAAATCCGCCCGTGGTGTTGGTGGTGGTCGTCAGCCCCCCGTCCTCGAAGGAAAACCGGAGAATCGGCGTCTGCGCATGTGCCAAGGCACCTGCCATCAGAAAACCAGTGAATACCATCAGCCATATCAGCGCGGATAAGGACGACTCCTCCCAACTGGCTCGGGCTGAAACCGCAGGGCAAACAAGTGACCGGTCGACTTTTGTGTATTTCATGGTGGTTTGACTTTGTTGAGTTAGGGTTGGATGGATGCGGCTGATTTTAACAGGTGGCAAAAATGTTTATTGCGCTCATGCGCTTGAATGGTGGCTGATTCTTTTATTATAAGGATTGTCCGGAATCCTGCATCCCTCTTTCGAGCGATGCGGCCCCCAAACAAAAAGCAGCCCTTGTCTGCTGCACTATAAGATGAGCTCCCTTCCCACCAATTTTGCGCTGCCAAAATGGCCCGAGTTTCACCCGTGGTTGCTATGGCCATTAAACTTAATATTGGCACCGCGGCAGGTAGGGCGGGCAGTCCTCTGCCCGCCGCGGTTGTCAACCAACGCGCCCTGATTCACCACGCCGGCTCGCAGCAGTGACGCGCCCTGCCTGCCCCCATCTTGCCAAGAGCTGCTATGAATCATGCGAAATGATCCGGAAGTCTTCCGAACCATGCGGGCGTAAAAACCAACTTTCCTCCGTTTGCAGGAAAGCGGCTCAATGCGTGAATTTCACGCCTAATGCGCGGGCACCACGCACGATCCGGCCCATCATAAGCCAAAACCCCTTTAAATCCGCGCGGCATTGCTAATGCTTATGAAACAGGCATATGCGAATTCGTTGCTCCCGCCAAACGAATCAGGGGCTGACACTGGTCGAGGCCGTCGTCGTCGTTTTCGTCATCGCATTTCTCGTCATGTTGCTGTTGCCGGAAGCCTTCTATTCCCCACATCGCGGCGGACAGCGGACCAGTTGCGTCAACAACCTCAAACAACTCGGCCTCGCCGTTAAAGTTTGGTCCGGTGATAACAACGACCGGTTCCCCATGGAAGTTTCCGTCACCAACGGCGGCGTGATGGAATGGATGAACACTCCCGACGCTTGGAAAACCTTTCAAGTCATCTCCAATGAAGCCAGTACGCCAAAAATCTATTATTGTCCCGAAGATTTCAAATGCGGCAGATCCGCCACCAACTTCACCGACGACCTGAAAGCCAGAGTCAGTTACTTCATCGGCGTTAACGCCAAGGACACCAACCCGACGATGCTTCTATCCGGTGACGACAACTTTCTCCTGAACGAATCCCCCGTAAAACCCGGCACGGTGAGCGTGACCTCCCCGGCCCAGCTTGCCTGGGATGAAACCCGCCACGGAACCGTCAAACAAAGGTGGTTTCGCAGAGACAAAAAAATCGGGAGTGGTTGCCTCTTGTTTACCGATGGCAGTGTTCAGGGCGTCCTCGATTCCGGCCTCACCAACTGCCTCGGCCAAACCGGCCTCGCGACCAACCGCCTCGTCATCCCATGAAACCATGCTGCGCCACACACAAAACCCACGCGATGACCCTGATTGAGTTGCTAGTCATCATTTTCGTACTGGCATTGCTGGCATCAATGATTGGCGTTCCAACCAGCACAGATAAAATCAGAGCCAAACAACTCTCGTGCATGAATAACCTCAAACAAACTGGCCTTGCCGAACGCGTTTGGGCCGGGGACAACCACGACAAATATCCTATGGAAATATCCACAACCAATGGCGGCACGATGGAACTGGTTGACGGACCGGATGCATGGAAAACCTTTCTGGTGATGTCCAATGAATTAGGCACGCCAAAAGTTGTATTTTGTCCTAGTGATTTGCAACGAACCAACGCCTCCGGCTTTGGGCCGGCTTTCTCCGCAAAAAACATCAGCTATTTCATCGGCGCTGATGCAACCGTCACGAACGGAAATGTCCCGCTGTTTGGTGACAACAATTTTCTGATTAACACTTCACCGGTAAAGCCCGGCCTGATTGAAGTAAAATCCGGCTCTTCCATCGCATGGGATTCCACACGTCATACGGATGTAAAAACTCACGCTTGGTTTGATGAAAACAAAAAGGGCGGAGGAAATGTCGTGCTAGGAGACGCACTGGTCGTGTGGCTCACCAACTCAAATCTCCTCAAACAATTCACCCAAACCGGCCTTGCCACCAACCGCCTCGTCATCCCATGATTCGTGTTCATCTGTGTTCACCCGTGTCGGCCAGTGCGGCACTCCGCGTTCTCCGTGCCTCTGCGCTTGTCCGGTTTCTTCCCGGCATTTTATAATTCGTGAAAATTTGCGCAATTCGCGTCAAACTCCCCGCATGAAACTGTTCTTCACCGGTCCGGTTGTCAAAACGGAGCTGCTCGTGGTGATGCTGGAAAAACACGGCATCGCCGCCACGCAGGAATTCGTGGACCCCGCCGCGCCCGATGACGGCGACCTGAACCGGGAGGCGAACGTCCTCGTCCCCGAAGCAGATTTCGACCACGCCCGCCAGCTGTTTTTCACCGAGCGCGAAGACGAACTGTAAGCAAAGCTCCAAGCGTCCAACCTCCAAGCTCCAGAGAATATTCAAATGCCAAGTAGGATGGTAGGGCGCGTCACTCCGCGCGCGCCGTCGTGTATTGCAACCGAACCGTACGCACGCACGAGTGACCTGGCCTGTCATCAGTTCGCTAATTTGGATATTGGAATTTCTCTGGAACTTGGAGGTTGGACGCTTGGATGTTTCTCCCGCGTGAACCTCACGCCTTTCAGCTTGCCACCCTGCGTTTTTACAGGGGATTCCGCATGGCACGTTCACTGCTATAAACAATGCGCATGGATTTTCCAAAATTCCATCGCCGGGCGGCGGCGTTCACCTTGGTGGAACTGCTGGTGGTCATCGGCATCATCGCCCTCCTTGCGGCGTTGCTGCTGCCGGTACTGCAGCAGGGCACCGCCCGCGCCAAGCGGATCCACTGCGTCAACAACCTCCGGGAAACCGGCCTCGCCGCCCACCTCTTTGCAAACGACCATGGCGGAAAATTCCCGACGGAAATCTCCACCAACGACGGCGGTTCGTTGGAATTCGTCGCCGCCGGCTTTCAAGTCAATGGTCGTTTTTATTTTTCATATAAACATTTTCGACCACTGGCCGGCGCGCTCGGCACGCCAAAAGTTCTGGCTTGTCCCGCGGATTTGGAACGCTGGCCGGCGACGAATTTCATGCAGTTCAACAACTTCAACTTGAGCTATGCCATCGGCCTCGTAACTGACCCCAACAACCCGCGTGCCATTCTCGCCGCCGATCGCAACCTGCCCGCCTGCCATCATCCACCCCCTGGCCCGACCATCGGATACTTATACGTCACCAATTCCCCGCCGCCACCGTTGTGGAACACGCATTTGCACGAACGCAAAGGCAACATTCTTTTCACGGACAGTCATGTGGAGGAATCCTATGACGCAATTTTCCTGTCCGAAACCACGGTTGCCGAAGATCTCGTTTATCCGGATGTAACCGCACCTACAGGAAATTCGCAGCCGGGCGGCAGCACCGGGAGCGGAGGCCAGTCCAGCCCGCGCAATCCCGCCGCTCAACCGGCAAACCCTGTTGCAACCGCTCCCAAAGCGGCCCCCGCTGCCGCCCCACCATCGGCGTCCGCCTCCCAGCCGTTGCAAATGCACGTCGCCCCCTTCAACCAGCCTGACAGACCGGGCCAGACTGTTCCCGGCACATCCACCCCCAAGACTACTGCGTTGCGGCAGACCAACCAGCTCGGTGCGCCCCCGATGATGCCGCTCGAGTTGACACTCTCATCCACACCTGATGTTGTTGGAGCGAGTGCCATCCAGTCCTTCCAGCCGGACGCCAAAAAACAGATCGCCGCGACCAATCCACCGCCGGTCGCCAAAGTCACGACCAATTCCGTCAGCGAACCGGTCACCAACCGTCCCCCGCCCCCGCCGCCGCCGGAAAACCCACCGAGCCATATCTCCGGATGGTTCTGGCTGTGGTTGCTGCTCCTGTTGCTAGTTGTGTCGCTGTTGCTCTGGCAATCCCTGCGCCGGCCAAAACATAAGCCACGTCCGCGATAAGGTATTGGCAGCGGAGTGCGCCCGTCCCCGGGCGCAGCCATGTTCAAAAGGAAATGAAGTTCTCGCGCACCATCGACGCACACGACGCACAGTGTCAATGATCCTTGCCATTTTCCATCTTCCATTCGCCACCCTCGTTCTGCTATCCTGTCCCGATGTTCGATATCGTCAAACCCCAGATTGCGACCGCCGCCGACAAGACCAATCACTTGCGGAGGTTTCTTTGACGTCCCCAAATTGAACCAACGCCTCGCCGAGCTCGAATCCCTGATGACCGGCGAAACTTTCTGGAACAACCAGGAAGCCGCCCAGAAAGTCATCACCGAGACCAACGACATCCGCGGCAAACTTGAACCCCTCGCCCGCCTCAGCAAACACGTCGAGGACCTGCAGGCCATGCTGGAACTCGCCGCCGAGGAACCTGAGCCTACGCACGCGCAGCACGAGGCCGAAATGTTGCGCGACGTGGAAAAGCTGCTCGCCGAACTCGACACCTTCGAACTGAAAACCTTCCTGAGCGGCCCGCACGACAAGTGCAATTGCATCTTTACCATCAACGCCGGCGCCGGCGGCACCGAGGCCCAGGACTGGGCGGAAATGCTCTCGCGCATGTACGGTCGCTGGTTTGATTTGCGCGGCTGGAAATGGGAGGTCACCGATGCGCTCCAGGGCGATTCCGCCGGGTTGAAAAGCGTCACCTTCCGCGTGGAAGGCGAGAACGCCTACGGCTTTTGCAAGGCGGAACGCGGCGTGCACCGCCTCGTGCGCATCTCGCCGTTCGATTCCAACAAGCGCCGCCACACCAGTTTTTCCAGCGTGGACATCGTCGCGGAACTGACCGACCTGCTCGAAACGGACATCGTGATTCCGAAGGTTGAAATTCGGCGCGACACCTATCGTTCCGGCGGCAAAGGCGGCCAGAACGTGAACAAGGTGGAAACCGCCGTGCGCCTCACGCACATTCCCACCGGCCTCGTCGCCGCGTCGCAGGCCCAGCGCAGCCAGGTGCAGAACGAAGCCACCGCCATGCAGATGCTCATCTCCAAGCTCTACGCCCTCAAACTCGACGAGGCCAAGAGCGAGATGGAACGTTTCTACGGCGACAAAGGCAGCATCTCCTGGGGCAACCAGATCCGCAGCTACGTTTTCCAACCCTACCGCATGGTCAAGGACCTGCGCACCGGCGCCCAGTCCAGCGACGTCCAGGCCGTGATGGACGGGGCGATCGACCAGTTCGTCAACGCCTGGCTCCGCGCCGGCTGCCCGCTCAAGCGCATGCAGGGCGTGAAGGATGATGAGGAATGATTGGATGGCTTAAAACGCTATTTGGCAGAAAACCCGAAGTTAAATTATCAACCGAGGAGAAGTTTAAACAACTTTGGAAAACTCTGGTTCCCCTTGGCGGCGACGCTGAAACCCTGCAAGGTGAAATTATTCGGGCGGTCGGGCGCTTGGAGGACGAGTATAATCGGAATGGGAATGTCAACTGGGAGCCAGGCGACTATCACAGTGATTTCGTTGATTTCCTAAAATTTTATTTGGCTGACGAGAAAACATTCGATGCTGCTACAATTAAAAAGATACGGGATGAAGCAGAACAGGTAAGACTCGCTGCCGAAGACTTGAAAACCGAAATATTTCACGGAGAAGAGATTAAATCTCAAAAACATAGCGCTGATACTGCTTTCACATTTCTTATTGAACGCGCGGTGGAGTGGTGCGATAAGAATCCGACGCCAATCTATAAACCAAAAGGTCAAGATTACTGGGTGACACCTGAATGAACATTCTCGACAAAATCGTCGAACAAAAGAAACGCGAAGTCGCGCAGCTCCCCGCGCGCCTCATCGCCGCCGGCGACTTGCGTGATGCCATGCTGGAGCACGGCGAACGGCGTGACTTCATCGCGGCGCTGAAAAGCCCGCGCATCGGCAACATTGGCCTGATCGCCGAGGTCAAGAAAGCCTCGCCGTCCATGGGCGTCATCTGCCACGACTTCGACCCCGTCCGCATCGCCAGGGAATACGAGGCCGCTGGTGCCAGTTGCCTGTCCGTCCTGACCGATGAACAATTTTTTCAGGGCTCGCTCGATTATCTGCGCCAAATCCGCGCGGCGGTAAAGATTCCCCTGCTCCGCAAAGATTTCATCATTGATGAACGCCAGATCCTCGAAGCCATCGAATGGGGCGCGGACGCCATCCTCCTCATCGTCGCCATCTTGACCGATGAACAACTGGCCAGGTTCCACGCGCTCGCCCTCGAAGCCGGCCTTGCCGTGCTCGTCGAAGTCCACGATGAACCAGAGTTGGACCGCGCGCTAAAAATCTCCCCGGCATTGGTTGGCGTGAACAACCGCGACTTGAAAACTTTCAAAGTGGATTTGGCAACCACGGAAAGACTGGCTGCGAATATGGCCACGGCGTCTGGTCTATCCTCCATCCTCAATTCTCCATCCTCGGCCCCCCTGCTGGTCGCCGAAAGCGGCATTCACACCCGCGCTGATGTGGAACGCGTGAAGAAATGCGGCGCCGGGGCCATCCTCGTCGGCGAATCCCTGGTCAAGCAAGGCGACATCGGCGCCAAGGTGCGTGAGTTGCTTGGTTAAAGCCGATAAACGCAGAGGCGCAGAGAACGCAGAGGTGCGCAAAGAAAAAAGAAAACAACCTGCTGGGCTGACTCAAAACCAAATCTCTGCGTTTCTCCGCGCTCTCTGCGCCTCCGCGTTTCTTGGTCCAGCGTTCACCCTTCTAAGGTTCTGCTTTATTGCCCGCCAGCTGCTTCGCCAACCGGATCGCCGCGATCATGCTGCCCGGGTTTGCGATCCCCTTCCCCGCAATATCATACGCCGTGCCGTGGTCCGGCGAGGTGCGGATGAACGGCAGCCCGAGCGTCCAATTGATGCCGCTGTCGAACGCCACCGCCTTCAACGGCGCCAGCCCCTGATCGTGATACATCGCCACGACCGCGTCGAAGTCCCCCTTCAGCGCGTAATGAAAAACGGTGTCCCCGCTCATTGGACCGGCCACATCAAAGCCCCGCTGCTGCATCGCCTGAATCACGGGACTGATCGTCGTGATCTCCTCATCACCAAATTCCCCGCCCTCGCCCGCATGGGGATTCAAGCCGGCCACCGCAATTTTCGCGCGTGTCAGCCCCAGGTCGCGGCACGATTGCGCCGCCAATTCGATGGCCAGCGTGATTTTTTCCGCCGTCAGTTTTTCCGGAACGGACTTGATCGGGATATGCACCGTGGCCAGCGCCACGCGCAGCCAGCGCCCGCGTTCATCCGTGCCCAGCAGCATCATGGCCGTGCGCCGGGTGCCGGCGAGCTCGGAAAGAAATTCCGTCTGGCCGATGAATTTGTGCCCCGCGCGGATGATGGCTTCCTTGTTGACCGGCGCGGTGACCAGCGCGTCCAGTTCGCCGCGCAGGCAACGTTGACCGCCATCGCGCAAGGCGGCCACGGCCAGATTCGCAGCCAGCGGCGATCCGGCGGGCAAATGTTCCGGCAACGCCTCTGCCGCCGGATTTGTGAAAAAAAACCGCCCGCTCCCGCCGGGGCCGGCAAGGGGTTGCAGCGGCAGGTTAACACCAAGAGAAATGTTCAGCCGACGTAGCAGCCCCTCATCGCCGATGAATAGATATTTTACGTCATCAGCGGCAGCCTCGGCGGCGACGGCCTTGAGCGCGACTTCCGGGCCAATGCCAGTGGCATCGCCGAGGGAGATTCCAAGCCAGCCTTTCATGGGAGGGATGACGCAGGACGCGTGAAGAAAGCCGTCATGAACGCATCCTAACGGCGGGGTTTAATTCAAATACCGGACGAACGTCTTTTTGGCCAGCCCGTCAATCCAGTTCTTTTGTAAATCAGCCTGCAACTGGGCGGTCAGGGTCTTTTCGATGTCGCCACGGACATCCGCCAGCGGCTTGGCCGCCGCAGGTTTCTTTTCCTCGACGAGCATCACATACACTGCGTCCGGTGCATCGATCGGGTCGCCAACTTGTCCGGGTGCGAGGCTGAAAGCGACATCTGCCAGTTCCTTGCGGAGCACCGAACGCTCGACCCAGCCCCAATCACCACCCTGGTGCTGTTGTGAGCCTTGGGAATAGACCGCCGCCATGTCGCTGAACGTCGCCCCCTCCTTCAGCTTGCCTTGGATTTCCCGGGCGAGGGCCATGGTGTTGGTGTCGGTCTCGGAAGTCTTGTTCAAGACGATCATGCGCAGCTTCACCTGGTCCTCAACCTTGAAGTCATCGACGTGGGTCGCATAATAGCTCTGGATTTTGTAGGGTGAAACGACCAATTCGCGCTGGACGTTCTGGTGGCGCATGGCGGACTCGATGTACTGGTCCCGCACCTGCTTCCGGAACTGCTCAAAAGTCATCCCCTGCTGCTGCAACGATTTCATCAAGGTCACCCGGTCGCCGAAGCGGTCGCGAATGCGGTCCTGCACCGCCTGCTCGATCACACTGTCCGGCAGGTGATAACCGTCCGCCTCAAAACTGTGGAGGATCAGGGCGCGTTCGACCAGCAGCCGCGTGCTGTCGATCAGCGCCTGGTTCAGCTTCTGTTCAAAAACGTCCGGCTGGCCGACGTACTGGCGGCGCAACGAATCGGCGGCGGGCCGGGTGATGTCCTCCACCTCGGCAAACGTGATCACGCGGTCGGCGACCACGGCCTTGATGCCGTCGGCGACTTCGGCCCGGGAAAAAACCGGCACGCAGACCGCCACGGCCAGCACAGGAATGAAGCGGGAAAATTTCATCGAATTTTCAGCATGGTAACAACCGCCGCCGCATGGTCAAGCGCGGCTCATGGCTTTGGTTTGGACATCGCCCACATCACGACCGCCAGGATCGCCCCAAAAAACACCGCCAAGGCAATGCTCCAGCGCAAAATGTACTGCTGTTTGCGGTGATAATTTCTCCCGCCCTGCCCGGGCAGCAGGTAAAACCGCTCGCGCGGCCGGTTCTTCTTTTTGAGAAACACACCCCTAGTTACCAAAAAATCTCCGGCAACTCAAGCCGCGCACTTGCCGTCGGGAAAAATTAAGCTAACGTCTCTGCGTGCAACTTGAAGACCATTTGGGTGACATCATCCGCAAAGCCCGTACGATGAACACTGTTTCCGCCGCTGCGGCTGCAACCGCAGCCGGCATTTCCGAAGGCGAACTGGCCGCCCTCGAGGCCTCCGGCCAGGGCGGAAAAAAACTCAATTTCACCGCGCTGGGAAAACTGCTGAGCCTTGAGCCGCAAAAGCTTGAAGCCATCGCCAACGGCTGGCTGCCCCCCGAAACCGACCTCTCCGGCTGGCGCGAAATCCGCGTCATCACCACCCCGGACACCGACGGCATGTTGGTGAACTGCTACCTCGTCTGGGACGAGGTCCAGCGCGACGCCGCCCTCTTTGACACCGGCTTGAACGCCCAGCCCGTGCTGGACCTTATCGCCCAGGAAGGCCTCGTCCTGCGCCACATTTTCCTCACGCATTCCCACTACGACCACGTCCAGGAACTGCCGAAGTTCCGCGAGGCGTTTCCCAAGGCGCGCGTCCACAGCGGCTCCAAAAGCGCCCCCGTGGACCAGCGCAACAAGAATGCCGAGATCATCCACCTCGGCGGCCTGCGCATCACGCACCGCGAAACCCCCGGCCACGCCGAGGACGGTGTGACCTACCTCATCGGCAACTGGCAGGAGGATGCCCCGCACGTGGCCATCGTCGGCGACACCATCCTCGCCGGCTCCATCTGCAACGGCAACGGCCAGTGGGAACTCGCCAAACAAACGATCCGCGAACAGATCCTCACGCTGCCCGCCGACACCCTGCTCTGCCCCGGCCACGGTCCATTGACCACCGTGGCGGTGGAGAAGAAACATAATCCTTTTTTCTGAACCGCCCTTGAATCCAAGACGTGCGTGAAAAGGCTCGGCAAAAATCACGGCGCCTACCACGGCGAGACGATTGACATCCGCGCCACGCTGAAAGACATCGAGACCGCCGCGCAGCACCACGGCTGGAGTTCGGAAACTTTTTACGAACACGCCGGCTTGAAATGGCTCGCATTGCACCGATCATCTCGTGTCCCGCATCCCGCATCCCGCATCTACATCTCCGCCGGCATCCACGGCGACGAACCCGCCGCGCCGCTGGCGGCCCTGCGCTTGTTGCAGGAAAACCAATGGCCCGCGAATGCTGAAATCTTCCTGCTGCCCTGCCTGAACCCCGCCGGCTTCACGGTCAATCAGCGCGAAAACGCCGCCGGCCTCGACCTGAACCGCGATTACCGCAACTCCAGGGCCGCCGAGACCCGCGCCCACATTGCCTGGCTGGACCGGCAGCCCAAGTTCGATCTCTACCTTTGCCTGCACGAGGACTGGGAATCGCACGGTTTTTACCTCTACGAACAAAACCCCGACGGCAAACCTTCGCTCGCGGAAAAAATCATCCAATCGGTCCAGGCGGTTTGCCCAGTTGACCAGAATGAAGTCATCGAAGGCCGGCCGGCCCAAGGCGGTATCATCCGTCCCATCGTTGCCCCGCTGGAACGCCCCGACTGGCCCGAGGCGTTTTATCTCATTAGCCACAAGTCCCGGCAGGGCTACACCCTCGAGGCACCATCAGATTTTGAACTCTTCGTCCGCGTCAACGCCCTCGCCGCCGCGGTGATGGTGGCGGTGAATCCTTGATTTTCGGTTCCAGTCATCTTCCCGGATATTTCATCTTGAGGGAATAGAGCGACGAACGCGCGGTGATGAAAAGCGTCTGCTTGTCCTTGCCGCCGAACAGCAATTGTGTCGGACGTTCGGGAACATTGATGACGCCGATCGGTTTGCCCGCCGGGTCAAAAACATGGATCTCGCCGGCGGCGATATACACATTGCCGCGCGAATCCGTCGTGACACCTTCCGCACCAAGCTCAGCGAACAACTGGAAATCAGTCAGGCTTCCATCCGCATTCACGGCGGCTTTCCACGTTCTCAAATTGGATTCGTCAGCGACGTAAAAAGGTTCGCCGGGCACGGCATGGCCCAGGCCAAAGGAGCGGATTGGCGGACTGGATTTCACGCCCCAACTGGTTTCCCAATCAAGAAAATCCTGGCCGACTGGCAGAACGGTTGTGCCGTCCGGCGAAACAAACCAGCCTGCCGGATGCGAAAGTGAAGCACGGTTCAAATGCCAGTCGCTGACGGGCAGATAGATGTTCTTTCCGGCCGGATTTATGACCGGCTGCGGTTTCAGCGGGGTAATCTTGCCGCTCACATCCAGGGCATAAACCGTTCCATTTCCCGCATCGGAAACGACCATCAAATTGTCCGCCTGATCGACCGCGACGTTGACGGGTGGAATGGAAACATCGTTGGTGGCAAGTTGCCGCCTTGCGGAATCCCAGCGGTAAATCCGCTGCTGGTGCGCATCCACAAAATAAAGATCACCCCGCGAATCCACCGCACCGCCGGAAATGTTAAAAAACCCGCCCGCCAGTTTTTCCGCGTTCGCGCCGTTCGCGACCACGGCCGGAGAGGCGGCGGGTTCGGGATGCGGAGCCTCGCCAGAGATGTCAAGCGAAGCGAATTCATGCTGCCGTATCTCCACATCGTGCGTCTGGTCGTAGAGGTCGGAATCGAAACTCACCTTGCTGTTGCTGTCGCAATGAAAATTGCGGAAGCGGATGTCGCGCGAGCGGGAAACCTTGACGGCCCACGGGAAGGGCTGGAAGGAACTGATGACGCGGTAGCTGTGGAAATTGATAAAGCTGATGTCATGCGACGAATCGATTTCAACCGGCAGGCAAAATCCGCTTTCGCCGCGCTCTTCCTCGGTCTGCAACGCATAAAAACTCCAGTGGGCGGCATGTTGCACCATGATTTCATTGCGCACGTGATGCTCGCTGGAAATTTGATAGGCGCGGCCGGGGGTCTCCGTGTCGGATACGAGCATGCCCGCCCGGGCAAAAGTTGAGGGCGTCCACAGATCGAGGAACGTCCCGCCGCCGCCATCGGTGACCCAAAGACTTGGATATTGGCTGTCCCAATGGCGGTCAGGATTGGGGTCGGCGGTGTGGTCGCTGTTGTAAGGATTTTCGCGCGAGCCCTCGGGCAGCGGCGTGCCGTGACCGCCGAGAAAACGGACATCGTTCATCATGGAATATGCGCCAGCCTTCCACAGCGCCGCGACCGCGCGCGGATTGTTTCCGCTCGTGTAAAGCCCGATGCCCGTCACGACATTGCTGCCGCCTTTGGGCGCCTCCAGCAGAGCTTTTGGCTCCCCCGCGCCGGCGAATGCTGGCGTGCTGTCCGGCAAAATGATTTGTGTCGCGCCCGGATGCAGTCCGATCAAAACGGTGCCGGGCAGCAATTTCAAGGTGTCGCGCACGATGTAAAAACCGGACGGCAGATAAACCGCGCGATGATTTGCGATCGCATTTTGCAGCGCCGCGGTGTCATCGGTCTGGCCGTCGCCTTTCGCGCCGAGGTCGTGCGCATTCACCCAGGCAGCACCCGCCGGCAGAGGAATTAAATCAGTGTTGACCGGCTCCGGTAGCGCAGCCAACGGCACAGCGTCGAAGTGCGTTTCAATTTTCGGCGCGGCTCCGATATTGGCAAAACCAAGTCCGTGGGAATAGCTTTTGACGGCGTAGATCTGCGACGGCGCGGTGAAATATTTTCCACTGTCACGCATCGCGGCGAAGGTCGGCACATTGCTGCAAGTGATGCCGGTCAGGTTGATTTTCGTGCGCGGGCTTTTTTCCATCCCAAAAATGAACGCCGGCGCGGAGATGTTTTCGAGCCGGGCGTCCTGCACCCACAGTTCATCCGCCCAGTTGGTTTCAATCTCAACCGCCGTCGGCACATTGAGGAAGTGCGGGCGGATGAGTGTGAGATTCGCTTCATGTTCGAAAATGGCGGCCTCGCGCTGCCCCTCAAAGGAACAGCCAACAAACGTGAACTGCCAGCCGGGCGAGGGTTTTGAGGTCCAAACCGCGTGAGCACCCCCGACAAAACGGACATCCTCGACGACATTGCCGCCTTCATGGATGCCCGCCAGCGCATCGCCCAGCCGCAACTCCATGTGGGCGAGAAAACAATGCTGAGCGTAACGCGACCGCACGGCGACCGCGCCGGAATTGCCCTTTCCGATTTCAACATCGACATTGGCCAGCGCCGAATAAAAAGTTCCCGGCGAAGCATCGGGGACCTCATCGCCATCGTTCCGCGGACGCCGGCCGGCGAAAAAAATCAGGACCTTTTCGCGCACCGCATCGGCGAAACCCGGCGTGTTGGCCGGCAAAACGAGCACCGGGCGTTCCGCGCCGCAGCCGATCACCCGGATGCCCGGCCAGATATAGATCGTGTTGGTGAGCTGATATTGCCCCGGCGCGAGCAGAACAATCCCTTGCCGTGACGTTTCCTGAACTTTGTTCAAAGCCTTTTGCAGAGCGGAGGTATCGTCGCCGCCGGAAGATGACAGGTGGACTGCCTTCGGATCATCCAATGGTTGTGTGTAAAATGAAGCCGGCCGTGCCGATGACGCCAAAAGCAAAAACAGCAGGATGCCAAAGAGTCCCGCTGAGAATGGTTTGAACATGACCCGGAGCATGACCCCGGCCATATCAAGATTCAAGTTTCGAAATCCCCTCTGCATGTTGAATGCGCCCCAAGCCGGTGGATCTTGGCCGGAACATCCCGTCATTGCATTTTATCCGTATCCATTCGTGATGGCCCATGCGTATTACCCAAGCACCATCAGGAGGCGACCCGACGCATTCGGGCTTCGTAATTCGGGATGGAATATTCGGTCACCATTAGTTTCCAGCCACAAAAGCAAGACGCTCATGGCGGTTGGACGAAAACCGGAGCCCTGACGGCTTCAGGCACCGGGCATATATATTCCTGAAAGCGGGGAAAAGCCGGCACTGTTCTTTTCAACTTTTCAAAAACTGCCAGGACATTAGCAATCCACGTTCACTACTTTTGGACAGGAAGGAAAAGTTATGTTTGCAGAAACGTCGCCGGATCGACGCGCGAGGGAAATGAACCCGGTTTAATTGTTAGACCAGCAACGGGGCGCGTTGCCATGAAAACAAGGCCAACAAAAATACAACCAATTCATATGACATTGAAAAATAAACATATTTGGAAACGGGCTTTAACGGCGGTCGCCATCAGTGCGGCGGCCGTGACGGGTCAAAACGCGGATGCAGCGTGGAAATTCGGCGTCATCTCCGACACGCAATGGACCGGTTCGCCGGACGATGGCAGAAGTCCGGGCACGGTGCCATGTGGGATCATCCAGCAATGCGATCAGGCGTTCATCGCCCAGGGCGTCAAATTTGTCATCGCGGTGGGCGACACGGTGGACAGCGGTTCCAAAAACGACATGGATGTCCGCGCCCTGTATGCGCAGGACCTCTATAATGCCGGCATTGGTTTCTATCCGTTCCGGGGAAATCACGAATCCGGTTGGACGGGTTCTGCCGCGGAGGAAGCACGCATTTACCCGCAAATTGTCAATGGCGGCACCAACAACCTCACGCCGTTGGATGTCCTGACCTCCGGTTATGGCATTGACACCTGGATCACCAACACGGCTCCGGCGGGGGTTCCGTTTGCCATTGGCGGAAATTTCTCCTATCCCACCAACGTCAACGGCGTGGACATCAATGCGACTTATGGCGGACTGTCCTACTCGTTTGATTACAACAATGTCCGTTTCGTGCTGATCGACCAGTTTGAAAATGCGAGTCCCGGCGGCAACCTCAGCAGCGCCCCGCTGCAACAGCCGTGGATCAGCCAGCAGCTCGCCGATCCCGCCCGCCCGCAGCACGCGTTTGTGTTTGACCACAAAAATCTGCTCGGCGGCAATCACAAGGACAACATCATGGGGGCCACCGCCAACGGATTCGACCCCGGCGATGGTTCCGGCATTGATCTGGCGGCGCTCGCGGCCACCAACGCCGCCGCTTATACGGCTTTGATCACCAAGCAGCAGGCGGAAGACGCATTCATCAGTTCGCTGGCCACAAACAATGTCCACTTCTACATCTCCGGCCATGATCATCATCACTACGACTCGATCGTCAAAAGCCCGTTGAGCAATCACTCGGTGCATCAGATCATCAGCGCCTCGGACAGCTCGAAGTTTTACACGCCCGGCCTGCCGGTCTCGGCCAATGACACGCCCATCTCGCAGGATCTCTACAAACTTGGTTATTACATTTACACCGTGGACGGCCCGCGTGTGACGGTGGATTACTACGGCGTGGACGTCACCACGGATCCTTCCTACAAGGTAGCCACGGGTGAGAGCATCGTCACCAACACGCCGGTGCTCACCGGTCGCTGGCAGAAAATCCTGTCCTATGGCTACAGCCTGAACGGCCGGGAATTTGTCCTCCCCGAAGGTACGTCCTATGCCACCATTGCCGATAACACCGCCAAGGCAGTGGCGAATGGTGAAACGGGGTACCTGGGCACGTCCATGCAGATGCTGGGCGGCAGCAATACCAGCGCCACGGCGAACAACTACGGGAAGCCGCACTCCAAGGCGGTGGACACCGGCTGGGCTCCCGCCAACGGCACGGCCAGCGACATCCTCACGCTCTGGGGCACCACCGATACCGGCAATCAGGCTGACACCGTCGCCCTTGCGGTGAGCTACAATCCGGCGGCCGCGAGTGCGGCAGAGCTGGCAAACGGCTCGTTTGCCCTCGTCAGCCAGGACACGAACGGCAACTGGGTCAACGCCGTGAACCTGAACACCGGCGGCAACGCCCAGTTTGTGTCCGGCCCTTATGTCAGCGGCTATTCGCTCGGCACCTACGGCGTGGACACCAATGCCGGCACGGTCTGGGCAGTGGTGAATCATCAGGGCAGCTTTGCCGCCAGCCCGGTCGTTCGCCGCACGAACCTGGCTTCGCTCCGCATCGCGACGTTGTCGGACATTCATTACTTCGCGACGAATCTGCTGGTCAGCAACGGCGTGGCCTTCCAAACCTATCTGGCCGGCGACCGCAAGCTGCTCGCCGAGAGCGCTGCCATCGCCAAGGCGGCAGTGGACGCGGTGGTGGCGCAGCAGCCGGACATCCTCCTCGTGTCGGGTGATCTGACCAAGGACGGTGAATATGACAGTCACATCGGCGTTTCGAACCTGCTCGCCAGCGTGGCCGCCACCGGGGTACAGGTGTACGTCATCCCCGGCAATCACGATGTGAACAATGCCAACGCCATGTCGTTCAACGATGCAACGACGACACCGGTGCCAAATGTCAACCCGGGCCAGTTCAGTGCAATCTACGCGCCGTTCGGCTACAATCAGGCCATCGCCAAAGACCCGAACTCGCTGGCTTATGTGGTGGAACCAGTGTCCGGCCTGTGGATTCTGTGCATGGATTCCTGCCAATATTCGCCCGGCCAGGATCCGACGGCGGGTTCATTCAGCGCGCAACGTTTGAACTGGATCACCAACGAACTGGCTTATGCGCAGTCGCACGGCAAAGTCGTCGTCGGCATGATGCACCACGGCCTGATGGAACACTTCACCGGCCAGAAGACCTTGTTCCCGCAATATGTGGTGGATGGCTATACGAACATTGCGCCGCTGTTTGCAAGCTATGGCGTGAAAGCGGTTTTCACCGGCCACTTCCATGCGCAGGACATCGTCCAGGGCACGTTCAACGGCAACACCCTCTACGACATCGAAACCGGTTCGACGGTGACGTATCCGTGTCCGTATCGTTTGCTGGATCTGATGCCCAACGGCCAACTGGTCATCACCACCCATCGCATCTCGGCCATCAACTACAATCTGGGCGGGGCTCCCGACTTCCAGACCTATGCCTACAACTACCTGACCAACGGCATGGTGGGACTCTCGGCTTACATGCTGCAACTGCCGCCATTCAAACTGCCGCCGGCCACCGCCAACTATCTGGCTCCGGCGGTTTCTGAAGCTTTGGTGGATCATTACATCGGCGACGAACCCGGCTTGGCGGGTGCCACGCCGGCGACGCAGAGCATTGTCAGCGGCCTACTCGGCGGCGATGCGCAGTCACAGCAGCTTGGCGGGGCGATCTATGCGATCCTCACCGACTCCGCGCCGGCGGACAACAACCTCACGCTCACCCTCACGGCCGGCCAGATCACCGGCCCGGCCACCAACACCATCATCGTGAGCGGTTTGCCCACGTTGACCTGGGCTCCCGTTTGGGGCGCCAGTTCGTATCATGTCACCGTCACCGGCAGCGGCTATGCCAAATCCTTTGAGGTGACCGGCACCAGCCTCGTACTGTCCGGCCTCGCCAATGGACCTTACACCTGGACCGTCACACCGGACACTGGCACCGTCTCCAGCACCGGCAGCTTCGCGCTGGATTATCCCCCGACGCTGGGCATCGAGCCCGGTTCGAACAGCACCGTCCATGTGTATTGGCCGGTCAGTACGCTGTCCGGCTATCAACTCCAGTTCAGTCCGGACTTGGCTGGCACCAACTGGGTCAACGTCAGCAGCAATGGATTCTTCCGTCTCATGAAAGAATAATCATCAATCCAACTCCCAACCGCCCGGTTCACGCCGGGCGGTCTTTTTTTGTCCGGTTTCAGCGCGGGCCGTCCGTGGTTGAAAACCGGTTCACCTCCAGCAACGCCGCCACTTTCTCGGCGATGATCTTTTCGCAGCGGGCGACTTCTTCCTGGCGCAGCTTCAGGTATTCGGCGGCGATGCTTTGGAGGTCGTCCACGTTGTAGAGATAAACGTTCTCCAGGGCATTCACGGCGGGGTCGATGTCGCGCGGCACGGCAATGTCGATCAGCAGCAGTGGGCGATTTTTCCGCCGCTTCATCAATGGCTCGAGCTTGGCACGGTCGAGGATGTGCTGCGGCGCGGCGGTGCTGCTGATGGCGATGTCGATGCGTTCGAACTCCTCCGGCCACTGCTCGAAGGGCACGGCGCGTCCACCCAGTTCCGCCGCGAGCGCGGCGGCGCGTGCGGGCGAGCGGTTGGTGACGGTGATCTTCTTCACGCCGCGCGATTGCAGGGCACGCGCGGTCTTCTCGCTCGTCTCCCCGGCGCCGATGACGAGCACTTCGTGTTCGGCGAGCGAACTGAAGATCTTTTCCGCGAGTTCCACCGCGGCCGACATCACGGAGACGCTGCCGCGCTGGATGTTCGTCTCGGTGCGAATGTGCTTGGCGACGTTGAAGGCGCGCTGAAACGCCTTGTTCAGCCGCGCCCCGGTGTGCTTGTGCGTGAACGCGATTTCATACGCCTGCTTGAGTTGGCCGAAAATTTCCGTCTCGCCGATGACCATGGAGTCAAGCCCGGCGGCGACCTTGAACAGATGGTGCAGGCTGTGCGGCTCGGCCAGCGTGTAGAGCTCTTCATTCAACGAGCCTTCAAAGGCGTGATGCGCCACGAGAAATTTCTTCAATTCCGCAAACGCGGCCTCCGGCGCAAGCGAGGTGACGGTGTAAATCTCCACGCGATTGCAGGTCGAAAGGATGGCGGCTTCGCTGGCGATGCCGGAATCGCGCAACGCCTGGAGCGCGACGGGGATCGTCTCGCCGGCAAACGCGAAACGTTCGCGCAACTCCACGGGCGCGGAACGGTGGCTCAAACCGATGACGACAACGCTCATGCGCGGGGGCTGAATGACGGGTGGAGAGCGGCCGGAACCAAGGCGACGGTGATTTGGCCGTCACGGACGGTCGGCGGCGGATTCTCCTGATGCAGCGGCGAAAGCATGTTGGTGACGCCAAAGGTGAGCAGCAGGAACACGAACGCGATGACGACGCCCAGGGCGAAGCGCCGCGCCGGGCGTCCGAAAAACTTGTGCGCCACCAGCGCCTCCAGATACACCAGCCAGATGAGCGCGGACCACAGCACCTTGGTGTCGGCAAAATAGGCGGTCGCACCTTGACGGGGCAACGCGCTGCCCGCCACCAAGCCAACCGTCAGCAGCACAAAGCCCACGGCGACCAGCCGGGTGGTGATGAGTTCGAGCCTTTGAATCGAGGGCAGGAATGAGAGCAGAGCGCGGAGCTTGTGGATCTTCAAATCGCGTTGCTCAACCAGGAACATCATCGCCGCCACCGCCGCGAGGCCGAATGCACCGTACGCCTGCAGGATGGTCGCCGCGTGGAGGCTGCGCAAGGCACCGGAAAATTCCGGCTTCGGCCCGTGCGGCGGATCGAGCGAAGGCATGAGCGCAAAGATGCCCACGGTGAACAGCAATGGCGCGGCAAACGCGCAGATGAACTTGAAACGCGGCAGCAAGGCATAGGCGAGCGAGGCCAGGCCCAGCGCCCAAAGCAGAAATGTCGTCGCCTCGTACAGGTTATTGACCGGACAACTGTGCAGCGACAGTCCGCGCTTGGTCATGGCGAGGGTATGCAGCGCCACGCCGCCGGCAAGCAGGCAGTAATTCACCCAGTCATCCCGGCGGAAACCTTTGCGCCATAGAAAGACCGAGTACAAGGTGCTCAAGCCGTAAAAGGTCACGGCGAGCAAAAAACAATGACGGTCAGTGAACCAAGCCATGACGACAGGTTAAATCCCAAGGGGCACGGTGCAAAGCGCAATCCCCGGCGTGCGGTCACTTCGCCTATCCGGTGGAACCCGCCGGGCCAGTCCCTGCTGGACAAGCCGGAGACTCCGATTTATGGTCACTTCCGGCGGTGGTAAAAACATCAACGCGTTCGGTCAATGATTATGAAGCCCTCACAATTCCCGTTCATTTTATTTCTGGCGGTCGCGCTGGCCGCCCCCCAACGCTTGTGCGCCGGCACGCTGGACGACGCCCCCTTTCGCATCATCGTTCCCGGCACCGAGTGGCAAATCAATGATTCTGCGGCACAGCCCATGGGCGAGAATGTCTCGCTGATTGCCACCATCAGCAATACGAACACGCTTTTGAAATCAGTCGTCCTCAAGACCGTGTTGGCGAAAGCTTCCGCCGCCTCGCTGGACGAGTTGTGCGCGGGCATCAACGACTCCTTCTCGAATCCGGCCGTGACAAAGCTTTCCGAGGCGAACACGACTTTTCTCGGGTACCAGACCCGGACATTCGCCTACCAGGTCACACAAGGCGGCAAGGTCAGCTACAATGTGGCGATCCTGTTTGTGGCCGATGGCAAAGGTTGGACCATCGCCTTTGTCGGGCGTCCGGACCAGAAAGAGGATGTCAGGAAAGCCATCAAATTTTATCAAAAGAAAACCGGTTGAGCCGTCGCGAATTCCCGCTTCACCGCGCGAGTTCACTGATCGCCCCCCGGCCAGCACGTGATTTCCACACTTACAACCACATATATAATATACCGACATGATTCGCGCATTTATTCTCAGCCTGTTCTTTGGTTTATCCGCGGCGGCGGCGGATGACCTGGCGGACGCCAAGGTCGCGTTCACCAACCTGATCACTTACCAGAAAACGGACGACATCCGCGCCCTGGACCTATTTTCGAAGCATTGTTTGATCACCTACACCGTCAATGATGGCAAAACCGAAAAGATCGCGGTCGTTCCAGCCGAGGCTTTTCTTGAGGGGCTCAAAAAAGAGATTGCACAAAAGCACGGGAGCAAAGACGAATATGAAGACGTCAAATTTTCAAGTGACGGGCCCAAGGTGACGGTCACCGCAACCATTCGCAATCCCGGATCAGACAAACGGAGTCCATTTTTTGCCGTGTACGGGCGGGACGTGGATGACGGGGCCATGCGGATTGAAAAGTTCAAAATCACCATTTTCATCCATGAGCCAAAGCAATGAGCGGCCCAAACAGTTGCTGGCGACAGCCAAGCTGGCCGCCGCCACCATCGCCTTGAAAAATTCCCCGCTCGCCACGCGGCGCGGTTTTATTTAGCCTCCGGGCATGAAGGAATTGCCGAAGCCCGAGGTCATCATCACGCATGAAAGCGATCTGGATGGCTTCATCGCCGGCGCGCTGCTGCAACGGCTCGCGAAAAAGCTGCATGGCGCAGACGTGCCGCTGGAGGCATATCATTACAATTACTGGAAACAGCGCGAGCTGCGCGAAAAATCCGCCTGGGTCACGGACTTCACCTTCGAGGCGCGGCTCGACAAGCCGGACTGGGTCATCCTCGACCATCACGCCACGGAGGCGCAGCCAAAAAACGCGCAGCTCATCCACGACCTCAAGAAATCCGCCGGATTGATCTGCTACGAATTGTGCCAGGCCCATGGCCTCGGTTCGCCCGCCCTCGACCGGCTGGTGCATCTGAACAATGTCGCCGACCTGTTCCTGGAGGATGACCCGGACTTTGCCGTGGCCTGTGATTACGCGAACCTGGTGAAGGTTTACCAGTTCTGGAACCTGCACGCGGTCATCGGCCCGGACATTGAAAAACTGCTGGATCATCCGCTGCTGCAGGTCATGGCGGTAAAACGGCAGGTGGAAGACCCGATCGGCCTGGCGTGGAGCAAGAATTGTGTGACGGAACTCTCGCCGACGGTCGGCCATGTGGAGACGGTGATCGGCAACACGAACCTGATCGTCCATCAACTGCTGGAAACGAAGGCGACCCCGTATCCGGTGCTGGTGACGCTGTTCAAGCGGGCAAACAACCTGGTGATCGCCAGCTTCCGCAGCCGGAATGGCGAGGCGCTCAAGGTGGCGGAAAAATTCCAGGGCGGCGGTCATGCGAACGCCGCCGGGGCGATCCTGCCCAAATCCGTCCGCAACATCCCCGACGCCATTGAATATATCCGCCAGATTTTGCAACCGAAGGTGGCGGCGCCGTTGAACACGCTGGAAAGTTTGTTCGCGGGGATTGAAGTGGAGAAGAAATAGGCTGTTTTGCCCCTTCTGCCCGCGTTGAGAATTACAGGTTTTTTCAAAAATGAGGAGAAGTTAGTTTTTGCCCGTCCTCACCTGTTTCCTCTCCTCCAAGGAGCGGATCTCAGATAGCAGTGTTTCGTCGTTCGTTTGCGATTCGACCAATCCCATCGCGGGAAAACAGGCTCCGAGCCGGGCGACACATAACAGTTTCATTTTTCCTCATTGCCCGGTTACACGGTTGACGTTTAACATGGCGCATATTTATGGCTGATTTCATCCGCGCTGACGGTCGTTCGGTTAACCAACTCCGGCCGCTGCGTTTCCAAAACCACATCGCCCCCTATGCCGCCGGTTCCACGCTCATCGAATGGGGCAAGACGCGCGTCATCTGCGCCGTGACCATCGAGGAAAGCGTCCCGCGCTGGATGAAGGAGCAGAAAGTCACCGGCGGCTGGCTGACGGCGGAATATTCGATGCTCCCCTACTCCACCCTGGAACGCAAACCGCGCGACATCAGCAAGGGCAAGCTCGACGGGCGTTCCTCCGAGATCCAGCGGCTGATCGGCCGTTCCATCCGGGCGGCGGTGAACCTGGAAAAATTCGGCCCGCGCACCGTCTGCGTCGACTGCGACGTGTTGCAGGCGGACGGCGGCACGCGCACGGCGGCCATCACGGGCGCGTTTGTGGCCTTGTCGTTGGCGGTCAAAAAATTGATCGCGGAAAAGAAGCTGGTGGAAAGCCCGCTGCTCGCCAGCGTGGCCGCCGTCAGCATCGGCATCGTCGAAGGCCGGGCCCTGCTGGATCTCTGTTACACGGAGGATGTGGCGGCGACGGTGGACATGAACCTGGTGATGAATGCCGCGGGTGAATTCATTGAACTGCAGGGCAGCGGCGAGGAGGCGACTTTCACCGAGGCCCAACTGGCGGAACTCATCGCCACGGGCAAGGCGGGCATCCGCGACCTGCTGGTCGCGCAGCAGGCGGCCATCACGCAAGGTTGATGTTCCATGGCCATTCCCTTGAATTCACGGCGCCCGACGCCGCCGCCCACCGCCACCCGTCTGCTGCTCATCCGCCACGGCGAAGTTGAGGCGGCTTACCATAACAAATTTGGCGGGACGATCGACATGAACCTTTCGCCCAACGGCAAACGGCAGGCGAAAATGCTCGCCAAATACCTGCGCGGCAAAACGATCGACTCAATCTACGCCAGCCCGATGAAACGCGTGCAGCAGACGCTGGCACCCACGTTAAAACAGAGCAAGCTGAAGCAGACCATTTATCCCGGCCTGCATGAGATTGATTTCGGCGACTGGTCCGGGCTGGGCTGGAAGGAAGTGGAGGAGCGGTTTGGCTTCCGCTCTCATCAATGGTTGAATCAAATCCAAAATCGCGGGGTGCCAAACGGCGAGAACGGCAGGGCCTTCCGCGAGCGCGTCGAACCCTGCCTGCACAAAATCATTGCGAAACATCCGGGCGGCAATGTGGCGGTCTTCTGCCACGGCGGGGTCATCCGCATGATGCTGGCGATCCTCCTAAAGTTGCCGCTGCCGAAGACCAACCAGTTCGACATCGAATACGCCAGCATCACCCAGGTGGCGCTGCATCCGCACATGAACGAGGTGGAGTTGTTGAATTTCACGCCGTGGCGTGACTTGGTGGCATAAATTTTAGCATGAAGCAAAAACCCCTCTGGCGCATTTCCGCTGCGACTTCCTTGGAGGCCGAGGATGCCGTGACGGAACTGCTTGGCTCACTGACGGGCCAGCCGGCGGCGGCGTATTTCAACCTCGAGACCCGCACCAGCCTGGTCAGCGTCTTTGCCGACCAGCCGTTCCCCAGGAAAATCCGGGCTGAAATTGCGGCCGGGTTGAAACAAATCAAAGGCTGCGGACTGGCCATCGGCACCGGCAAAATTGAAATCGCCAAAGTAAAACGCGAAGACTGGGCGGAATCCTGGAAAAAACATTTCAAGCCCATCGAGATCGGCCGGTCATTGCTCGTCAAACCGAGTTGGATCAAGCAAAAGCCCCAATCAGGACAGGCTGTCATCATTTTGGACCCGGGCTTGAGCTTTGGCACCGGCCAGCACCCGACAACTTCGTTTTGTCTGGGGGAAATTTGCCGGGTGACCGCGGCGACCGGCAATTCTGGCAGCGTAAAATCGTTTTTGGACATCGGCACCGGGTCGGGAATCCTGGCGATTGGCGCGGCGAAGCTCGGTTTTCAGCCGGTTCACGCCTTTGACTTCGATCCTGAATCCGTGCGCGTGGCCAAAGCCAACGCCCGGGTGAATGGAGTGGAGCGTAAATTGAAAATCACACGCGGTGACGTGACAAAACTGCCGGTCAGGACGGAAAAAAAGTTCCACCTGGTTTGCGCGAACCTGATTTCGAACCTGTTGATCGCTGAAAAAAAGAAAATCGCGGCGCAAGTCCGGCGCGATGGGACTTTGGTGCTCGCGGGCATCCTGGCGGAAGAATTTTCCCTGGTGCAGCGGGCGTTTGAAGATTTGGGAATGAAACTGGCCGCCAGCCGGGTGGAAAATGAGTGGTGCTCCGGGTCTTTTTGCTTCGTTTGATTTTTTATTGAACACTTTTTTGGCGTGCGGGTCTCAATTTATGATTGTATCCGGAAACTAGATGTGCAATTTTCGGTTGGCATCATTTAGGCTGTCATTTCCGGCGACAGTTTTGCGAAAGGAAAAAATGCTATGATGAAATCAATGGAAGTCATCAGTGAAGCGGTCCGTAATCCAAAACATCCGTTCCGAAAAGCTGATAATCAGCCCAAAAAGTCGCTCAAAAACCGTTATGAGCGCCGCAAGATCAAGGAATATCTGAACCTAGGTGACTGGCTGTCCGAGGAAGCCGCCTAAAAAACACCGGAAAAATACCGGGACAGTTTTTGGCAGAGTGTCCAGTTTGAGCCAACCGCATACCCATGCGATTGGTGGCGAAGAAAAAATCACCGCTGGCAAGCTGGACAGATTCCGAAAAATTCCAGCTTATGAGTGACGGCCTTGAAACCGTTCTCCTTGGCGATTTTTCGCTCCAACTCCACCGGAAAACATTCCTCAAGCTCAACGGCTTGCGAGCATTTCGTGCAGACGAGGTGATGGTGATGGCCGTCATCCCCTTCCGCCACCAATTCAAACCGCGCCGCGCCGTCGTGAAAATGGAACCGTTTGACCATCCCCATCTTCTCGATCAGGTGCAGGGAGCGGTAAATGGTCGCCAGGTCACATTCGCCGGCGGGCATCTCCGAGAATATCTCCTTGATCGTCAGCGGGTGCGGATGCTGCCGCAGGATCTCCAAGATGGCCGCGCGCGGACCGGTGATCTTGCGTGACTGCCGCCGGAGCCGGTCGGTCAACGCGGGCAGTTCCTGCTTGTGGTGCAGGTGTTTGTGCACGCACTTTTTCATCACGATTCAAACAATACGCTGCTGATTCCCAAGGCGAGGCCGATGACCACCGCAAACAGCTTCCCGACCGGGAACCGGTGATGGTCCTCGCTCTCGAACAAAATCATCGTCGAGATGTGCATGAAAATGCCGATGACGATGGCCATCAGGTAACGCGTATACACCGCCAGCCCGGTGTGCGTGCTGGTGAACATCCCGATCGGCGCCATGATCGCGAACAAGCCGAGGCACGCGAGCGCGGAGGATTTTTTCATGCCGCTCTGCAACAACATCCCCAGCAGCGCGATGGAGATGGGATAATTGTGCACCACCACGCTCACCAGCAGAAAATGATGCGCCGCCTGGTCACGCACGCTCTGATGTTCCGGTGACTGCCCGAGCGCCATCGCCTCGACGAACGCGTGGATGCACAACCCCGCCAGGATGCCCACGGCCATCCGCCCGCGGATCTCATGCGCGTGACCGTGCTCGATGCCCATCGAGATGGAGTCCATCGCGATCTGGAGGAAAAAACCGAACAGGATGAACCCGCCGATGACCAGCGGCCGGAGCGCCACCCCGGGCTCCGGCTCGTATAGATCCGGCAGCAGGTGCAGCATCACCAGCGTGAGCAGATACGCGCCGGTGAAAGCGTTCAGCAGTTTGACGTGGCGTGCATCGCTCAGCTTCAGCCAGAAGACCGTGGCCGCGCCGAGGGCGATGCTCGAAAGGAGGACGAAATAATCCATTTAAGTCAGTATAAAAGAAAACGCCGGCCTGTAAATGCAAATCATTTGCAATTGGAGCCCGCAAAAAAACCGTCTGACCGCCCGGGTGGCGGTCAGACGGCGGTGAAATCACTTCATCAACAGCATCTGGCGCGCGCGCTTGATCGCCTTGGTGAGGCGGCGCTGGTAATGCGCGGGCATGCCCGTGTATTTGCGCGGCAGGATGCGGCCCTGGTCGGTCACATACTGGCGGAGCAGCGTGACGTTCTTAAAATCAAGCGCGTCCTCCGTGAAGTCGATCTTCGGCTTCGGGCGCGGGGTGCGTTTTTCAGCACGGCGGTTGCCGCGCTTGTCTTTCTCGGTGTTCGTCTTGCGTGGCATAATTATTTGATCTCCTTGTGCAAGGTGTGGCGTTTGAGGGCCGGGTTATACTTTTTGACCTCCAGCTTTTCGAGCTGCAACTTCTTGTTGCGGCTGGTGGTGTAGCGCGAAGGCGATTTGCCTTCTTTGCGCGCTTCCGTGCATTCGATGGTGATGGTTTCGCGTGCCATAAATTAATCTTTCTCTTTGACTACCTTTGCATCTTCCGGTGCCGCCTCGTCGTCGTCCGTCTCCACTTCGGTGACACCGACGGAATCCACGGAACCGAGCGCGCCCAGGCGGCGGGATTTCAAGGCCCCGTCTTTTTCGAGCTGCGCCTGCGCCTCCACCGTGAAGCGGGTCCACGGGATGGCTTCCAGCCGTGCCTTCGGGATGGATTTGCCGGTCAATTCACAGATGCCGTACGTCTTGCGCTCGATGCGCTTCAGCGCCTCCTCGATCTCGAACACCGCGTCCTGGTCGGAGGACAACAGGCTCAGCGCGAAATCGCGGTCAAAATTATCCGTGCCGGAATCCGCCATGTGCAGGCTGTAACCGGGCAGCTCCTGCGCCGATTCCTTGGCCAGACCGCTCATCTGGCGCAGCAACTGGTCGCGCAGCTCCAACAGATGGTTATAGAAATCCTGCCATTCCGGCTTCACCTTCTTGGCGTCAACGGTCACGCCGTTCTTGGTCATCGGCCGGCCCAAGATGGAGGCCGTGGTCGCCGAACCCGGCGTCTTGCCGCGCGGGGCCACCTTCTTGATTTCTTTTTTCTTCGCTATCACAACAATATAAAAATGGTTTCCGGGTTTAAACCCGGTTCAACTAGAGCGCGGGAATGTATCAAAGCAGAGCAAATGCGCCACTAAAATCTTCGGGAATTTTCGGGTCATAAAACCCCTCATGCCGGGTTGGCTGGGCCCTGTTTGCCTGGCCGTCCCGCCGCCCCGAAAAATAATCCCGGCCACCCTTGCCGTTAACAGGTTCAAACCCGGATTTCGTGCCCGGAGCCTGGATGCCTGATGCTTTCCGCGGAAGCAGCCTGCCTTCGCTCCCCCTTCGTCATTCGACATTAGGGCTTCGTCATTTACCCCGGCCCTTCTCGATGCACGCATACGCATTGTGATTATGGATGCTCTCAAAATTCTCCGCCTCCACCTTGTACCAGCCCACGCGCCGGTCCGCATTCAGCTTCAGCGCCACGTTCCGCACCAGATCCTCCACAAAAACCGGGTTTTCATACGCCCGCTCCGTCACCGCCTTCTCGTCCTGCCGCTTGAGCAAAGCGTACAGCTCCGAACTCGCCGAGCTTTCGATCATTCCCACCACATCTTCGATCCACACCACCGCCTTCGACCGCACCGCGACCGTCACCTCGCCCCGCTGGTTGTGCGCGCCATATTTTGCAATCGCCTTCGAGCATGGGCAAAGCGTCGTCACGTTCGCCTTCACCGTCAGCACAAAATCGATGTCCTGGCCGCACGCCGCCGCGTCGAACCGCGCCACGTAATCCATCAGGCTCTCCCGCTTGGACACCGGCGAAGTCTTGGACATGAAATAGGGAAACTCGATCTCCAGATGCGACGTTGCTGAATTCAGCTTCGCCTGCAGCTCGTGCAAAATCTGCGAAATGTTCTCCACGTGGATGACGTTGCCGTGGGCGTTCAGCACCTCAACAAAGCGGCTCATATGGGTGCCCTTGAACTCCTTCGGCAGGTCCACGAACATGCCGATGGTCGCCACCGTGTTCTGCACGCTGCGGGCCTTGTCATGGACCTGGATGGGGAACTTCAACCCGCGCACGCCCACCTTGTCGATGCGCAATTCGCGATGATCGCGTTCACTCTGCTTGTCATCCAGTTTGACCGGCCGGCTCTTCTTGGCGATACGAGACATGGAAGGAGAATAGCAGATTTGCGGCAAACCGCAAAAGGGTTCTCGCGGCCAACCTCCTCAATTGCAGGTGGGGCAGAGCTGCTGCTCTGCCCGTTATCCCGTCACCTGCGCCAGCAGGTGACGAAAAATCATCACTCGCCGGCATCTCCAATGCTCAATGTTCATCTGCTCACAGGCGTGACGTCTTTACGGATATCCGCCTGACGGCGGATTGAAGTTAGGGCGGCGCGGCAGCGCCGCCCCACCACATTTGTTGGGGGGCGCATCCGCTTTCCGCTTTTGTTTGCCACAAACCTCTGCCACTTTGCGGAGCGTATGATCAAGTTCCTCGTGCTGCTCGGGATAACTTTGTCCACGGCGGCGGCGGCCATCGCCGGGACCTTCCGCGTGGCCGCTTACAATGTTGAAAACTATCTCGACCAACCCACCGAGACGCGCCACTTCGTGAAGGCGGACGCCGCCAAGGCCAAGATCCGCGAGACCATCAAGGCCATCAACCCCGATGTCCTCGCGCTCGAGGAGATGGGCAGCACCAACGCCCTGCTCGAACTCCGCGACTCGCTCAAGGCTGAAGGCTGCGACTTCCCCTACTGGGAACATGTCCAGGCGTACGATGACAGCATCCACGCCGCCGTGCTCAGCAAACTTCCGTTCACCGCGCGCCGGCCGCATACCAATGAAAATTTCCTGCTTGATGGCAAACGTTTTGAGGTGAAGCGCGGTTTTTCCGAAGTGGACATCGCGGCCGGCACCAACTTCACCTTCACGCTCATCGGCGCGCATTTGAAATCCAAGCTCACCTCGCCCGAAGCCGATGAAGCCGCCCAACGCCTCGAGGAAGCGAAGGCTCTGCGCCGCATCATTGATGCCCGGCTCACGGCCGATCCGCAGGCCCGGCTCATCGTGCTGGGCGATTTCAACGACACCCGCAACGCCACGTCCACCCGCGCGGTCATCGGCCAGGGCAAGGCCCGGCTGATCGACACGCGCCCCGCCGAGCGCAACGGCGACAACCAGCCCAACCCCAACCCGCGCTACGAACCTCGCAACGTCACCTGGACACATTATTACGGACTCGAAGATTCCTACGCGCGCATTGACTACATCCTGCTCAGCCCCGGTCTGAAGAAGTATTGGTTGCCGGAGGAAACGTACATTCCGGTGATACCGAATTGGGGAATTGGTTCGGATCATCGCCCCATCGTGGCGGGGTTTAAGACGGAGTGAACAGGCCGAGCAACGCAGAGACGCAGAGGGCGCAGAGGCGCGCAAAGGCAAAGCTGACTCAATATTGTTTTCCCTCTGTAATTTCCCCTCAGCGGATCTCGCGTTCTCAGCGTCTCTGCGTTTATTTATTAGATTCATCTTGGGTTGAAAAATCGGCCCCACGCATTAGATTTGCGGTATGAAATTGAAGCTCAAACTCGCCGCCCTGCTCATCGCCATCGTCGTTGTTGGCTGCACCACGGCGCGGGTGGATTGGAATGCGCGCATCGGCCACTACACCTTTGACCAAGCCGTCACCGAGCTGGGTCCGCCGGACAAACAGGCCCGGCTCACGGATGGCCAGAGGGTCGCCGAATGGGTTACGCGCCATTACGCCAACAGCAGCGTGGCCATTGGCACCGGCTTTGGTTACGGACCGGGCGGCGGCGGCTACGTGCAAAGCGTGGGCCCGAACACCTACGAAACCAGCCTGCGACTGACGTTCAACACGAACAACGTGCTGGAGAAGTGGAGCAAGAACTGAGGGGCGAGTTTTAGGTTGAAGGTCGAAGGTTTTGAATCCCGTCCAATTCGTGAAATTCGCGGCTCGCCGGGACGGGGTTTTTCGGGTAGGCTGGCGGCATGGGCAAATCTAAAATACCCGCCACCGGCGAAGGCTATCTCGGCGAAATCATGGTGCACAAAATTTCCAAGGCCTTGGGCGTCGTGGATCACGTGACGCTGGCCCAGGCGGGCTGGCCGCCGCAGATCGCGTTGAAACTGCCGGACGGCTCCATCAAAAAAGGCAAGCTCAGCGACTTCCGCGATGCCTCCGCCCGCGAACGCGCCAGCATCAAGCCGGTTGAAAGTTGAGGGTTGGGCGGACGTCCGCAGAAACGCAGAGATTTGGTGCCCGCAGCGGTGACTGCGCCACGGCCATAATGATGTTTCGCACGCGCGTTTCCGGGCGCTTCACACCTCTGCGCTTGGTGGAAGTTTTTTGGTTAAACCAAGTTTTGTCGTATCCATTCCCCAACGGAGGGTGGCACGCCCGCCCGCAAGTCCATCCACCCAGCCATAAATCCACCCAGCCAGCCAGCGGGAAACCTGTAAAATGACCACCCAACATTATAAACGTACTTGACGCGCAACGTATTTCGCGTTTGATTGTCTTCCTATGAAGAAGCTATTTTTTGCCGTTTTCGCCGGGGCCGCCCTGATTGTCGCCACCGGTTGCGTCAGCACCGTCAGCGACACCAAGACGCTCGCCACCACTTGGAGCAATGATTCCGTCGCCGGCCGCTACCAGCGCACCGTCGACCAGGTCTATCAGGCCTCCCTCACCGTCATCCAGCAGAACGGCGTGCTGCTCACGGAATATATCCCGCACGACACCACCAACAATGTCCGCTCCCTCATGGGCCGCGTCAATGACCTCAAAGTCTGGGTCCGCGTCGAAGGCATTGACACCAAGACGACCCAGGTCGATGTCCAGGCCCGCACCAAGTGGGGCGCCACCGACATCAACGTCGTCCACGAACTCGAAAAAGAGATCGCCCTACAGCTTGCGCGGTGAGCCGTATTTCAACCCGATATTTTGTTCATAAACGCCGAGCTGCACGCCCGGCGTTTTTTCTTTCCCCTTGAACTCGTTCGCCAGCCGCGCCAGCCGCCGCCGCGTCAGGTCCGCGATCGGCAGGTCCGGAAACCGCGTCACAATCGCCTCCAGCGTCCCCCGCACCGTCTCAATGTCCGCGCCCATCTCCACCTCGAAATTCGCCAGCATGTTCAGCCACCCCGCGATCTGCTTCGGGGAATGGCGCGGCTCATTGATCAATTGCAATAGCTCCATCGAGGCCATGTCCAGCCGTTTGAAATCCCGCGCATAGATCAGCGCCAGCTTCTCGCGCACCTCCGAGTCATGCGGATGCGTCTCCAGATGCTTCACGTGCGCCGCCGCCAGCTTGCCCGGCTCGATCTCCGCCGGCTGCCGGAAGGCCGCGTCATCCCGCAGCCCGAGGTTATGCACTCCCTCCTTCAGGACGATTTTGGGACGGTCATGCTGGTCCATCAGCATCTTTTCCGTGTTCACCAGGTGCGCCAGCCGCTGTTCCGCCAGCAGCGCCAGTTCCGTCTCCGGGAACCGCCCGACGATTTTTTGCAGCGATGCCCGCGCCGCGTCCACATCCAGGCCGTGCTTCATGTGCCAGTCCGCCATCGTCGTCCACGCGGCCGCCACCTGCAAATCTGGCGCCTTCGGCCACTCACAAAAACGGTTCAAGGTGTTGTCCGCCCCCCGCAGGTCGTTCAAGTTCTCCGCCAAGATGCTCGCCAGCAGCATCACCCCTTCAAAATCATTCGGAAATTTTTCCAACTGCCTGCGGACCTCCCCGATGGCCTCCTGATACAGGCCCCGTTTCCGCTTGGTGTTCGCGATGGAATAAAACGGCTTGTGCTCCGGCGGCTCGTTCCCGCCGTCAAACAGGTTCGTCAGCGGGCTGAACATCATCCCGCTGATCTGCGGCGTCCACAGGATCGAGAGGATAATGGCGCAGATGACGATGGAGCCCGTCATCACCACCGCCTCGGGCGCGTTGCCCATGCCTCCGCCTATCGTGAGATCCCCGATCATGCTCCGAACAAAGAAGACTTCGCCCACCACCAAGATCACGGTGAAAACGAGCTTGAAGGTGTTTTTCGTCGGCTCCTCGCTGTTCCGGAGCGTCCGCCAAAACAACCACCCGCCCCCGCCAATGATGATCGCGAGCCAGAAGACATCCAATGCGATTTCCAGTATCCGGTTCATGCCTAAAACGCACCTTCCCCCCGTTCCCATCCGAGTTCAAGCAAATACTTCACGCCGGCCGCCCTCCACGCGCAAAACACCATTCCCAGGCACCTTGAAGCACGGCCACTCATGATGCACGCAATAATCACGGACGCCGCGCCAGGCCCAAAAACATCATGGACTGCGCCGGCAGAGCGCAGCGACGGCGGCGCTTTCGAGCGTCCGGTCCGCGTGGCGATTTCAACCCGCCTGCGCGCGCCAAAGCATGTCACTCCCGCCTCAATCGTTTGTGCCGGACGCAATTCTAAAAAACTATTTCTTCTGCGGCGCAATGCGTTCCGGGTTCCGCGCCCGGCTCATCGCCGTGTCATACGTGATGGCGCATTTGCAATACAGGTCATAAAGGCAGTTATCCATCAGGATCATCCCGTCCTTGCGCCCCATTTGGATGGTGTTTTCCAGATGATGCAACTGATTCTCCCGGATCAGGTTTCGGACCGCGTTCGTGGCCACCAATAATTCGTACCCGAGCACCCGCCGCGTCCGGTCGGCCGATGGCAGCAGATCCTGCGCGATGATCCCTTGCAACGCATTCGCCAGCTGCAAAATGATCTGCTTTTGTGCGCTGCCTTCAAACACGCCGATGATGCGCTCCAGCGCGTGCGACACGTTGGGCGAGTGCATCGTCGCCAGCACCAGATGGCCGGTCTCCGCCGCGGTCATCGCCGTCGCAATCGCTTCATGGTCGCGCATTTCGCCGACCACGATCACATCCGGGTCCTGCCGCAAAACGTGGATCAGCGCGCGGTTGAACGAGCGCACATCCGTCAGCACCTCCTGCTGCACCACGATGGCCCGTTTGTTTTCGTGCACGAATTCGATCGGATCCTCGATCGTCACGATCTTGCAGCGCCGCTCGCTGTTGATGAGGTCCACGAGATAATTCAGCGTCGTCGTCTTGCCCGCGCCGGTCGGCCCCGTGATCAGCACCAGGCCGTTGGGCCGGCGCGCCAGGTCATCGAGCTTGTCCGGCAGGCCGAGGTCCGCCCGTGCCGCCACCTTGTCACCGCAAAACCGCAGGCTCAGTTCCGTGTGGTTGTTCCGCCGGTAAAACGTCACGCGCACCCGCCCGGCCGCGCTGTGCAGGATCGAGATGCACAGCTCCCATTCCTGCTCGAATTTTTTGCGTTGCGGCTCGTTCATCAGGCTCGCGGCCATCGTGTCGGTCTCCTCCTCCGTCAATGCGTCCTCGTCGGCGATGATGATCTCGCCGTTCACCCGGAACGCCGGCGGGACGCCCGCCACCAGGTGCAGGTCGGACGCGTCATACTCGTTCACCGCCGACAGCAGCCGGCCCAATGTTTCCATGCTCATGTTTTGGTTTTAAAGATTCTCCGCAGTTTACCGCGCAGCCGCGCCAGCATCCCCGTCCCGGCCGCCTTGTTCAAGGCCGCCTCCACCGCCGGGCTCCGGGGGTTCAATTGCCGCGCCTGCCGGAACGAATGCTCCGCCGCCCCGAACATCTCCAGTTCGTGCTGGCATTGCCCCTGCATCAGCCAGACCAGAAAATGGCCGGGATTCAGCGCCACCGCCTGCTGCATCAGTTGCAGTGCCAGGATGAACTGCTCGTAATACATCCGGACCCGCGCCGCCAGCACCAGCGTCAACCAGTCACCCGGCGACAGCAGCAGCGCCTTTTCAAAACAATAATTCGCCCGTTGCTCGGCCCGCGCCAGCAGCACGTCGCCGCGCGCCAGCCAGACATACGCCGTGTCCCCGCGCTCCTCGATGGACGCATCAGAAAAGGCCAGCGCCCCGGCCAGGTCCCCGCTCCGGCCCAGCGCCACCGCCTTGGCCGCCAGCAGCTCCGCCTCGTTTGGAAACCGTTCCAGCGCCTTGTCTGCCCACAATTTCGCCTCCCGGAATTCCCCCAGCTCGATCAGCATCCGCACCTGCCCCGTCCACGCCCCGGAATTTTTCGGGTTGTATTCCAGCACCTTCGAATAGAAACGCAACCCCTGCTCAAAGTCGCCCTCCACGAACGCCGTGCGCGCTTCCGCCAGATAATACGCCTCGTCCTTGGTCTGCACCTGCCCGTCCGGCGACAACTCGTGGTTGGCGTCATCGGAAAATTCCAGGTTGATGAATCGGCTCATGCTAAAATTGTTATGGCAAAATCTGCTTCCGCCCGAACCAGCGGGCAAACGGCTTTCCGTAAAACTGGGTCTCGCTCACGTTCGCCATGTCCAGCATCACCGCCGTGATATTTCCAGCGCCGACATTTCCGTGCCCGCTTATATCAAGACTGGGCCAGATGAACCAATGATTTTCCGCCACGATCAGTTCGCCGCTCACCGGCATGTACGACAGGTTGGTATGCGTCACCCCGTTCACCGAAAACAAGTTCGTGGAAAACGTCACCTCATCCCCGGCCACCGCCAGCACCGTGCCCAATCCCATCCCCGCCCGCACCCGCACCGCGCCGCCGTGATGCGCCTCACCCCGCTCATCATCATGCAATTGATACGCCACCAGGCTGCCCCGGTGGATGTCCCGGACATGGGCATTGAGTTCCACGATCACCACCTGGCCGTTCAACCGCAACGGCGTCAGCCAGTAGTTTTGGATCACGCTGCGGGCGGGAAGATAAACCAGCAGCCCGATCACCAGCAGCACCAGCAAGGTGAAACTCAGCCGTGAACGGAAGGGTTCGTACGCCAGCAGCGGCCCACAATAATAAACCACCCCCGTCGCATGGACGGAGAGCATGAGGCCGAAGGCGAGATTCGCGGCCGGATAGCCCAGCCAGATGATGAAGACCAGAAATAATGCCAGGCACGCGGCCATCGCCGCCTGCCCCCAGATCCGCGGTCCGCGCAGATAGACCGCCAGGCCCGGCACCAAAAATCCGGCCAGCAGCCCGGGAATCGTCATCTGGCTGGGAAACGCCAGCCGGTCCAGCGCCAGCCGCCGCCGGATTGCATGGCTAAAATAAAAAAACACCGCATACCACCGCGCCCGGGGCGGGTAATACGGCGACCGCTCTGCTGCAATGACTTTTTGGGCCACGGATTTCGGCTTTTGGATCAGTGTCGCTGGTCAACCCGGTACTGCACCTGCTCCTCCGGCTCGTAAAGTTCGCTCGTCGGCTGCTGCGATTTTATCTCGCCAACAATCTCCTCGAACATTTTCGCGACGTTCAGGCAGGCGCGGCCCTTGAACCCCTTCACGTGCAATTCCACTTCCCCGGTCTTCCCGATGGTGATGTCAAATTCGCGTTGCGGCATAAATCAATTCTCCCAGTGCCGAACTTTCAACCGGATCGAGCGGTCCTCATTAACTTCCTCCTCCACCACGTTGAAACCGCGCAGGCGCATCTCCCCCATCAGCTTTTGATATACATATTGCTGCACCACCGCCTGGCTCAATTCCTCGCCGAGCACCCGTAATTCCTCCTTGCTCTGGCCGTTGCCCGTCACGCACAACGCCGCCTTGCCCCGCGCATCCCGTGAAAACGTCACCGTCACCCCTTCCTTCGTCACCGAAATTCGCTGGTCCCGGCCCAGTTGCCCCGTCACCACTTCGCTGCGCTCGATTTCCAACTGCACGGTGCCGGTGCCCTGCTCGATCCTCGCCCCCGGAATCTGGCTGTTGATCTCCTGCGCGACCTGATAACCCAGCGAACCCGCCGCCGCCACCACGGCCGCGCTGAAGGCCGGCCACGCCATGATGACCACCGGCGTTAAGATGCAGACTGCGCTCATATTCGTTCAATGTTTGGCTTTCATTAACTTAGACCGGGCTTTGCGTAATTCGTCACGCGACAAAGGCGAACATTTATAGCGGTCCCGCCGCCGCGCCCGCGCCTGCGCCATGGCCTGCCCGATCAGCGCCACGAAGATCAACGCCACGCCCGGCACGGCATAGATCAGGTAGTCCTGAAAATTGTACGCGCAGATGACCTGGAAAAAGATGACGCCTGCCACCAGCACCCCGATCAACGCCAGCAACGTCCCGAAGAACACCGACGCCAGCCGGCGGTCCTTGAAATATTCAAATACGTTGCCCCAGAAAAAATTCATGCGTTGATCTTTCGTTTACATTTCCACCCGCCGCACACTGCTTTGCTTCAGCAGTTCGCGGGGGATGCTCGCATTGCGGGCGCGGCCTTCCGCCCAGTTCCGCAGCCGGTTGATCTGCTCATCCATCGTCTTCGCCAGCGGCACGGTCTGCGACAGCGTGACCAGGATGGATTCCGTCGTGATGTCCCCCTTGCTGTAAAACGCGTCATACAGCGCGCTGTTGATGGCTTCCTGGATTTCCGCACCGCTGAAATCCTTGCTGGCCTTCGCGAGCGCCTCCAGGTCAAAATTTTCCAGCGGCCGCCCGTGATGCTTCAGGTGGATACGGAAAATTTCCTTGCACTCTTCATGGCTCGGCAGGTCCACAAAAAAGATTTCATCCAGGCGGCCTTTGCGCAGCAGTTCTGGCGGCAGTTGCGAAATGTCGTTGGCCGTCGCCACCACGAACACCGGCGCGGTCTTCTCGGATAGCCACGTCAGGAAGGTGCCGAACACGCGCGCCGTCGTCCCGCCGTCCGTCGCGCCGGAGCCTTGCGAGCCCGCGAACGCCTTGTCAATTTCGTCCACCCACAAGATCGCCGGCGCCACTGATTCCGCCACCGCGATCGCCCGGCGCACATTTTCCTCCGATGAACCCACGAGGCTGCCGAACATCCGCCCCATGTCGAACCGGAGCAACGGCAGTTGCCACTGGTTCGCCACCGCCTTCGCGCACAGGCTCTTGCCGCAACCCTGCACGCCCAGCATCAGGATGCCCTTCGGCGCCGGCAGTCCGAACTCCCGCGCCTCCTTGCTAAACGCCGCCGCGCGTTTGTTCAGCCAGTCTTTCAGCACCGCCAGCCCGCCGACATTGTCAAAACTTTCCGACGTCGCGTAATACTCCAGCAGCCCGCTCTTGCGGATGATCTGCTGCTTCTCGGCAAACACCTCGTTCACATCCTCGCCGCTCAGGCGCTCATCCTTCACGATGATCTTGGCGAAAACATTTTCCGCCTCGCCCAGCGTCAGCCCCAGCGCCGCCTGCAACAGCCGCTCGCGCCCCGCGTCGTCCAGTTCGATCTTCACCTGCTTGAACTGCCGCACGTCTTCGATGATCTTGTCCAGCAGTTCGCTCAAATCGTCCCGCGTCGGCAGCGGATAATTCAGCACCGTGACCTCCTTTTCCAGTTCCGTCGGGATCTCCATCGTCGGCGAAATCAGGACAATGGTCTTGAAGCTGTTCTTCAGGTGCAACGCGATCTCCTTCAGCTTGCGGATGATGGCAAAATTGTTCTTGGTCAGGAACGGGTGAAAATCCTTGAAGATGAAAATCGCCGGCTCGACCTGTTCGATGACCTGTTCCAGCGCCATCAACGGATCTTTCGTCGCCGGATTGCGGTTTTTATGCGACTGGATGGATGTCCCCGCCGGCACGATGCCCGTGCTGTAACTCCACTCGAACACCTTTTTCTGCCGTTTCTTGGCAATATCCACCACCACGTTCTGCACCCGCATTTCCTCGCTGGAAATGATGTACAGGATGGGATAGCGCGCCCGGATCAGCGTTTCGATTTCAGTTTGAAAGTTCATCAGTTTGGAAATTTAAATTAATGGTCCGCCCGGCCCGCCGGCTCATCGCCGCGTCTTCCGGATTCAATTCCGACAACACCTGCGCCATCACCGGCGTGATGTTGTGCGCCAGAATCTTGCCCCCGGCAAGAATGAGAATCTCGCTGTGCTCACCCGCCGCGTTCTCCTGCCTGGTCGTCTTGGCGTTCATGATGACAGGTTCAATCCGAGTTCTTGCGCCAGTTCAAACGCCCGCGCGCTTTCGGCTGCCGGAACCGTGCCGGCCAATTCGCGATGCCGCGCGGCGTGCCACGCCGGCCAGAATCCTGACCGCAGATTCACCTTAACACCGGGCAAATTTTCCGCCAGCCAGTGGGCCACCGGCCGCCAGCAACAGTCCACATGGCCCGGCATCAACAGATGGCGCACGATCAGTTCACCGTGCGCCTCCGCCCACAGCAGGTTTTCCTGCACGACGCCCACATAATCCGGCGTGCGCGCCAGCCGTTGCGCGCACTCGTCGTTGCCGAATTTAAAATCCGCCAGCCACACATCAAACATTCCCTCCAGCAGTTCCCGTGCGGATGCCGCCCCGTGGGCGTTCGTTTTCCAGATTAACTTCGCCGTCGCCGGCAGTTGCGCCACCAGTTCCAGCGCGGCGGGCAAATGGATCGTCGGCTCGCCCCCCAGCACCATGATGGTCTTAGCGCCGGCACGCAGCGCGGCCTGCGCCTGCGCCGCCATTTCCACTGCGGAAAAACCCGCGCCCGCCCGCGCATTCCAACTGGAAGCGCCGGTGATGCAAAAATCGCACCGCATGTCGCACCCGCTCAACGCCACGGCAAACGACGGGATCAACTCAAGCTCGTCCGAAACTTCAATTTGCGCGGAGAAAAAGCGGGCTTCCGCCCCGGCATGGCACAAGCCGGTTTCGCCCGCCAACCGGTTCACGCCGCAGTCATGCGCACACAACCGGCAATCCGCCAGCAGCTCCCGCGCCATGCGGGCGCGCCCGGCGGCCACCTCCGCGCGCTTCGCCGGGGCGCAAATGGTTGCAACAGATTCGGCGCAAATCATAACTCCAGCCGGTTCATGCGCCCGGATTCCACGGTACGGCCAGGCTTCACCATCAGCCATTTGAATTTCAGCCACAGATAAACCCATCCCGCCACGCCCCCGGCAATCATGCCGCCCGCCCGCCGCCAGCCGCCGGAAAAGAGCATCACCACCAGACTCACTGCCACCACGATGAAAAAAATCTGCCGCACGCTGACGGGTCCAAAGATGGGCAGATTCACCGTTTCATGCCCGCACACAAACACCCACGCGACGAGCAACCCGAGCATCACCGGCGCCTCCCCTGCCATCGGCAGCGGACTCAAAAGCACCTGTACCAGCCCCGCCACCGTCGCGGTGATGAGGCAGTACGACGAAAGCTCCCCGCGCAACCAGTGCCGTTCCAGTTGCCCGCCTAAAATCGCCAGCCCGAATCCCGCCGTCAACAGGTCCATCATCCCCGCCGGCAGCAACGCGTAGGTGACCACCCGCCAGACCTGCCCATGCCAGACCGCCGCCGACTCCACGGCCAGCCACCGTTCCAAATCAAACGTATGCGTCAGCGTGCCGGCCAGCGCCACCACGAAAAAGATCACCCAGACGGTCAAAATGCCGCGCACCCCGGGCGTCAACGCCGCGACGATTCGTTGCCAAAGCTGCTTCATGCTGTCATCGACCAAGCAGGTTTTTCCACCACGGCCGACGAGGCGGCGCGCCGCCGCCCGTGGATTCTTCCAGCCGCCGCGCAATCTGCGGCGGCACGACGGTGTGCGCGGCGTCAAAGCGCAGCACTTCTTCCGCGCTGGCAAATTCCTGCCCGGCCTGCTGCTGCGTTTGGTGCGCCTCCGCGTGTTGTTGTTCCTGGGAAAGTTTGGTTTGCTGTTTCATGGGTTTCAGGCGGTTTGTTCAAAGCGCGCGGCAAAGGCCTTCCGGGCGCGGTGCAGTTTTCCGCGCACCGCGTCGGCAGACTGCCCCACCAGCGCGGCGATCTCCTCGTAACTCAGCTCCTCGTCCGCCACCAGCAGCAGCAGCAGCCGATATTCCTCCGGCAGGCTGTCGAGCGTGGTTTGAATGCGCTGGCCGAGTTCCTTCGTTTCCAAGACGCGCAAGGGTGAATCAGTTTTCGCGGCGGAATTTTCCCAGATGGAATCATCCGCGTTCGAATGGACGTTCCGGTTGTGCCAGGACCGGACCAGGTTCTGGCAATGGTTGATGGCGATGCGGTACAGCCAGGTGCGCACCGAGGACTCGTTGCGGAACTGGTCCATCCGCTGGAAGGCTTTCAGGAAAACATCGTGGGTCGCGTCCTCCGCCTTCTGCTCGTCACCGAAAAAACGCAGCGCCAAATAATAGATCGCCCGGCTGTGCTCGTCGTACAGGCTGCCAAACCCTGAAGCCGCCCAGGCGCCGGGTGCTGCAACCACGGGGCTTTGGCCGGTAACTGGCGGATTCATAAGTGCTTTCACTGCCGATTAGACAACGCCGCCCGCCATATGTCACGCCCGCCCGCGTACTTTTTCACGCATACCGGTATGGCCTGCTCAGCGGGAACGAGTTCGGCAGATGCCGCACCTCCCGCACCTCGCCGTCCAGCAGCAGCACCTCCACGATGTCGAACCGGAATTTCACCTCCGGATTCTTCAGCAGCTTCAAATAATCCAGCGCCGTCTGCGACAGCAGCTTCTTCTTCCGCGCATCAACCTTATCCGCCGGCCGGCTCCAGTCGTCCGGCGACCGCGTCTTCACCTCAACGAAAACCAGGCAATCCGCCTCCCGAAAAACCAGATCAATCTCCCCGCGCGCCGACCGGAAATTCCGCGCCAGAAACTTCAACCCCAGCCCCTTCAGAAATTTCTCCGCCGCCCGCTCCCCCAGATCGCCCCGCCGCAAATGCTCCGGCCGCGCCTTGCCGGCCAGCCGCTCCTTGATCTTTTCCAAAAAATTCATGTCTGCGTTATTTTGCAGCAGCCTGTATCGCTTAGCATCATTGACGAAGAACCTCCCGTATCTCTTCCCATCTCCGCCGCTCAATAAAAAATATGTGCCGTTTTCCAAGAAGACCACAGAGCGCGTATTGCGTCGTGTTGAGTTCCACGGTTGTATTCGTTTCATCGAGCTTTGAGACCCGCACAACGGTGAACGGTCCAAATTTTGGGTCACCTCTCTCGAAAATGCTTCGATAGTAAAGCGACCCAGGCACCTTCTCCACGGCGCACACGTCACTCGGCAAGCCATTCCGGCGCACACGGGCTGGCTGCCACTGTGCGATCTTGTTTGTAACCGTCGAGTAACCCATCGGAACGATGATTCTCTTCGCCGGTGGATACCAAAGAGCCGCGACGAATCCCAAGACAATCGTTAACAGTACCGCCGAAATGATGAAGCAACGCCTGCGGATAACGCCTGGAACGCGTCGCTCCGCGCGCACCCTGCCTGCATTTACCAATTCGTGTTCCTTGGTGTCCATTCGTGGTTAAAAAAGCTTCGGCTCCTCCCCCTTCAACGGCGCAAACGTCATCCGATGAATCGGACACGCCCCGTGCTTCGCGATGGCCGCCAGATGCTTCGCCGTCCCGTAGCCCTTGTGCTCCGCGAACGCATACTCCGGCCACTGCGCATGATGCTTCAGCATCAACCGGTCCCGCGTCACCTTCGCCAGCACGCTCGCCGCCGCGATCGAATAACTCCGCGCATCCCCCTTCACAATCGCCGTCTGCGGCACCCGCAACGACTTCACCGGCCGCCCGTCCACCAGCGCATGCGGCGGCAGCGGCTTCAACTGCGCCAGCGCCTCGTTCATCGCCCGATGCGTCGCCTGCAAAATATTGATCTCATCAATTACCCCCGCCTCCACCAGCGCGATCCCAAACTCGACCTCCGCACACGCCGTCAGAAACTCAAAAAACTGTTCCCGCTGCGCCTCGGTAAGCTGCTTGGAATCATTCAAGCCCTCCAGTTCCGGCGGCAACCCCGTCTGCACCCAGCGCGACGGCAAAATCGCCGCCGCCGCCACCACCGGCCCCGCCAACGGCCCGCGGCCCGCCTCATCCACGCCCGCCACGCGCAGAACATTTTGCAGCCACAACGCGCGCTCGAATTCAAACCGGTCTGATGCTTTGGCGGCCATAGGAAATCAACGGGATTTATTTTAGTTTAAAACTCTGGCGGATGGCCTCGTAATCGCCACCGTAAGTTTTCCAATCCGCGGGGATTGCGGCTTCGATGATGGCGCAAACATTGTCACTGTTCGTAAATCCGAATATGCGGGTCTGATACTTTAGCGCCCCGCCGATTTTTCCGGTCAATTCAACTCCTTCCCCCCGATAATTCGCCCAGGAATTAAATGTGCTGGTCGTCAGGTCTGTGATTTTTTTGGCGTACGCTTCCTTTTGTCTTTCCATGACCATTTCAACCGTCATCCCCGCTGATTGTTTACCGATGAATACTACAAAAACGCAGGATTCCTCATTTTCAAACATCACAAAGTTGTCTGGATCATACATGTCATCCTTTGTGTCTTCCACCCACCCGGACGGCAATGACATGGAAAAAGTTTTTCGGTCGATCGCCACCGCGCTTTTGCCCGGGGTGAGCGCCGGCTGACGGCCGCAACCCGCGAAGAAAAGTAGTGACATCAAAGCGAGGGCAGGTGCTTTTGATTTCATTCGTTACCCATGAGCCTATCGCCTTCCCCAAACCTTGTCGCCACGATTTTTCAGTTGGAAGTCTTGCCAAAAAGCACCCTGAACATAAATCCGCTTTCACTCAAACCCCGGATTGACCAAAATCCCGCCCATGAAATCCCTGTCCGCGCTCTTCATCACGGCATTTTCCCTGTTCACCCTCGCCGCGTTCGCCGCCGATGATTACCAGCCCGGCCCCGATTCCCAACCGCAGCCCGGCGTGCCCAAAGGCGACGTCCTCAAATTCACCCTCGAAGATTCCAAGATTTTCCCCGGCTCACGCCACGATTACTGGGTCTATGTCCCCGCCGAATACTCACCCGACAAACCCGCCTGCGTCTATGTCGGCCAGGACGGCGTACAAGACAATGCGCCCGTCGTCTTCGATAATCTCATCTACAAAAAAGAAATGCCCGTCACCATCGGCATCTTCGTAAAACCCGGCATCACCCCCGCCGCCAATACGAACGCCGCCCTCGACCGCTTCAACCGCAGCTATGAATACGACGGTCTTGGCGACAACTACGCCCGTTTCCTCCTCGAAGAAATCTTTCCGCTCGTCGAAAAAATCACCCTGCCCGATGGCCGCGCACTCCATCTCTCGCACCACGGCAACGACCGCGCCATCGGCGGGCAGAGCAGCGGCGCCATCTGCGCCTTCACCGTCGCGTGGGAACGCCCGCAGGAATTCAGCCGCGTCTTCAGCGCCATCGGCACCTATGTGGACCTGCGCGGTGGCTCCCGCTACCCCACGCTCATCCGCAAAACCGAACCCAAGCCCATCCGCGTTTTTCTCCAGGACGGCTCCAACGACAACAACAAGTACGGCGGTGACTGGTGGATGGCCAACCAGACCATGGAACGCGCCCTCACTTGGGCCGGTTACGAGGTGAATCATGTCTGGGGTGAAGGCGCGCACAGCGGCAAACACGCCGCCGCCATTTTTCCCGATGCCATGCGCTGGCTCTGGAAAGACTGGCCGCAACCCGTCAAATTTCCGGAAACCAAAAACGACACCCTCACCAACATTCTGATCCCCGGCGAAGGCTGGCAGATCGCGTCCGAAAACCACGGCTCGCTCGATGGCCCCGCCGCCAACGCAAAGGGCGAAGTCTTCTTCACCGACGGCAAACACGCCAAAGTCTACAAGATCGGCCTCGACGGCCAGGTGACCGAGTTCGTCACCGACGCCAAACGCCGCGCCGGCCAGGCCTTCGCCCCGGCCGGACGTCTCTTCGCCTTGTCCGGCGCTGACGAGAAAATCTTTACGTATGACGCCGATGGCAAACCCGCCGTCTTCGCCGAGGGCATCCACGGCAACGACATCGCCATCGCCCACAACGGCAACATTTACGTCACCGACTCCACCGCCAGCAGCACCAACGGCCCGACCAAGGTCTGGCTCTTCAAGCCCACCGGCGAAAAACAGCTCGTGGACAGCGGACTGCGTTTTGTGAACGGCGTCGCGCTCTCGCCTGATCAATCGTTGCTGTACGTCGCCGATTACCGTTCGCACTGGGTCTACAGCTACGTCATCCAGCCCGACGGCACGCTCGCCGACAAACAAAAATATTACTGGCTGCACACCGCCGACGTGGATGACGACAGCGGCGCTGATGGCATCCGCGTTGACCGCGAGGGCCGTCTCTACGTCACCACGCGCATGGGCATCCAGGTCTGCGACCAGGCGGGCCGCGTCCAATGCATCCTGCCCACCCCGAACGGCCACGTCTCCAACCTCTGTTTCGGCGGTGAAAAATTCGACACCCTCTATGCCACCTGTGGCGACAAGGTCTACAAACGCAAACTCAAAGTCACCGGCGCGAACGCCTGGGATGAACCCAACAAGCCCGCCCCTCCGCGCCTCTGATCGGCCCGTAGCGCCGATGCCAGTGCAACTCGCACCATTGCCCCCTTGGGCATCGTCACATTGATATGGGATAGTCGCATCCAGAAAAATGTTCACCCGCCAGTTTACTTTTGGCAACTGTCTTTGCTGGCCACTCGATTCCAGATTCCACGCCCCAAACCCTCCCGCCAGCCCCTCACCATCTTTTGCAAAAAACTTGCACTCGATAAACCCCATTGCGCTACCGGCGCGTTTTTGTTCTGCTGGTGGTGATTTGGAAGGGATGCCGCCGGTCGCCAGTCATGTCTGTTGTGACCGGCAGCCCTTTCATCAACGATGCCGATGTTTCTCAACATCATTGAACTAGCCCAGTCGCTTGGCGTGGAAGAGAGCGAAGTGGAGGGCTGGATTCGCAAAGACGGGTTGCCGCATGTGACCGACCGGGGGCGGCTGCTCTTCGACCGCACCCAGGTGGTGAGCTGGGCGGAGTCGCACGGACTGGCGGCCAAGGTCGGCTTTCTCGCGCCGGAACGCTCCCCGGCCCACGGCGGGAAAAAACTCGAAACCATGCTCCGCACCGGCGGCATCTGGCGCGATGTTCCTGCCGCGAACGTCCTCAATTTGTTCGCCGACATCGTCACCAGGCTTCCCGGCGCAACCCCGCCCGTCCGCCAGATGCTGCAACAAAGGCTGCGCCAGCCCAACGGCATTTCCTGGGCGCTGGTTGGCGACGGCCTGGCGCTGCCGCATCTCCGCACGCCCATCGCCCTCGGACGTGACGCGGGCATTTTCGCCATCGTGCTGCTCCGCGACCCGCTCGTCATCAACGAACCCGTGCCGGATGACCAGCCCGTCACCCGGCTGCTGTTCTTCATCGCGCCGTCGCCGCGCGGGCATCTGGAAATGCTCGCCCAGTTGAGCACCGCCCTGTTGCGCGGCAAGCTGCGCCAGCCGGTCAACGACGGCGCGCCGGACGCGGAAATCTTTGCGGCCATTGCCGCCGCCGAAAATCCCGGCCAGCAGGAAGGCGCCGCATGACTCCGGGCTGGTTGCTGTTGCTCGCCGGCGCGGGACTCGCCGCCGGAATTTTCAGTGCCTTCAAATCACCGCGCCTCTGGCTCGTGACCACACTCATCGGCGCGGGTGCGGCCTTCGCGGCGGCGGTCTTGATGCTGGCCAGCGGCGTGACTTGGGACTGGCGGCCGGGCTTCGTCATCGGCGGCGAGGCCCTGCATCTGCAACTCGATGGCCTCAGCGCGTTCTTTCTCGTTTTACTCTCGGTACTCGGCGGCGCAGGGACCCTGTATTCCAGCGAATATTGGTCCGACAAAGCTCATCCCGATTCGGCGCCTGCCGGTCGCGCCTGGTGGAACGCCCTGCTCCTGAACATGGGCTGCGTGCTGTTGTGCGCCAACGGGCTGCACTTCCTCATCGTTTGGGAGATCTTCACCGTCTGCGCCTATTTTCTCATCACGCGTGAACGTCAACGCCCCGCCACCCGCGCCGCCGGCTGGCTGTACCTGGCCTCGTCGCACGTGGCGATGATCTTTTTATTCGCCTTTTTTGCCCTGTTGGCCGCGCGCACCGGCAGTTGGGAACTCGGCCCGATGCGCGGACATCCTGAACTGGCGCCGTTGTTCTGGCTCGCGCTCATCGGCTTCGGCCTCAAGGCGGGCATTTTTCCAATGCACATCTGGCTGCCCTCCGCCCACGCCAACGCGCCGAGCCACGTCTCCGCCATCCTTTCCGGCATGGCCATTAAAATGGGCATCTACGGGCTCGTGCGGTTTACCGGCTGGCTGCCCGTGCCGCCTTCGGCGGGCTGGGTCGTCGCCGCGCTCGGTGTCACCAGCGCGGTGCTCGGCGTGGCGTTCGCCCTCGGCCAGCACGATCTCAAACGCCTGCTCGCGTATCACAGCGTCGAAAATATCGGCATCATCCTTATCGGCCTCGGCTTCGCGATGATTGCCGTGTCGCATGGCAACGCCGCGTGGGGCCAGCTCGCGCTCGCGGGCGGCTTGTTGCATGTCTGGAATCATGGCCTGTTCAAGGCGCTGCTGTTCCTTGGTGCCGGCTCGGTTTTGCACGCCACCGGCACGCGGGAAATGAGCCGGCTCGGCGGACTCTGGCGCGCGATGCCGTGGACCGCCAGCCTGTTTGCGCTCGGCGCCACCGCCATCGCCGGCCTGCCGCCCCTGAACGGTTTCGTCAGCGAATGGCTCGTCTATCTCGGCCTGTTTGACGCCGTCTCCGGGCGCGGCCACGCCGCCATCGCCGCCATCGTCGCCGCCATGGCCCTCGGCGTGACCGGTGCACTTGCGCTGGCGTGTTTTGTAAAAGTCTGCGGCGTGGTTTTCCTCGGCCTGCCGCGCCACGAAATCGCGCCGCACGTTCATGAATGCGGCTGGCGGATGCGCCTGCCCATGCTCGTCATCGGCGTGGCGTGCGTGGTCATCGGCCTCGCCCCCATTTTATTCTGGCCGGCGCTCGCCACGGCGGCGGCGGCGTGGCAGCCGGAGTTGGCCAATTCCATTCCGCCCGCGCCGCTCGTCACGCTCGGCGCGTTCCATCTCGCGCTGGCCGCGCTGGTGATTTTGGCCGCCGCGTTTTTGTGGCGGCGCGTCCGGCGCAACGGCCTCAGCCGCGCCGGGACCTGGGACTGCGGTTATGCCGCCCCGACGGCCCGGATGCAGTACACCGCCGGCTCCTTCGCCGGCATCATCACCGGCTGGTTCGACTGGATCCTGCGACCGCAACGCCACGAGCAGCCGCCCGGGGGAAATTTCCCGGCCCGGGCCGGCTTTGAAGAACACACGCCGGAAACGGTTTTGGAAAAGATCATCGAACCCGCCGGCTCGCTCGTGCTGCGGCTCTCGCTGGCCGTGCGGCATCTGCAGCACGGCCGTGTCCAGTCCTATATCTTCTACCTGCTGCTCGGCCTGGCGGCGCTGGCCATCCTCGCCGTGATGGGAGGGGCAAAATGACCACCGCCCTCGAAATCTTGTTGAAGCTCGCCGCGTGGCTGCTGCTCGCGCCGCTGCTGCCCGGCATCATCAACAAGGTCAAGGCGTGGGTCGCGGGCCGGCGCGGACCGCCGGTGCTGCAATTGTATTACGATCTCGCCAAGCTCTGGCACAAGGGCGTGGTGTTGAGCACGGCAGTTTCACCCGCTCATGTCATCGGTCCGGCGATGGCCTGGGTGGCGATCGCCGGCGCGGCGCTCCTGCTGCCGGTCGGGCAGACGGGCGCGTCCTTCGCATTCCGGGGTGATGCACTGCTGTTCGTATATCTGCTGGCCTTTGCCCGGTTTTGCATCGCGCTCGCGGCGCTCGACACCGGCTCGGCCTTCGAGGGCATGGGCGTGGCGCGGGAAGTCAGCTATGCCGTGCTGGCCGAGGCCGCCATCATCACGGCCCTGCTCACGCTCTGCGTGCAAAGCGGCACGGTGTCGCTCGCCACCATGCTCGCCCCCTCGGCGGGCGCGGGCGCGGCGCTGCTCGCCGCCGGCCTGTTCGGCGTGCTGCTCGCGGAAAACTGCCGTGTGCCGTTTGACGACCCCAACACGCATCTCGAACTCACCATGGTCCACGAAGTCATGGTGCTGGACCACAGCGGCCCGCCGCTCGCGGCCATCCTGCACGGTGCCTCGCTGAAACTCCTGCTCTTCGCCGTGCTGCTGACCGAGGCTGTGCTGCCGCTTGGGAAATTATCCCTGCTCCCGGCCATCGGCGTGCTGGTTGGCTCGGCCATGGTCGTGGCCATTGCCGTCGGCCTCGTGGAATCCTTGCTCGCGCGGCTGGCTTTCCGCCGTGTGCCGCTGTTGTTGACCACTTCGTTTTTGTTGTGCCTGTTCGCCTTGCTGGTGGCCTGGAAAGGAGGCACACCGTGAGCGGGAGCATGAACCTGCTCATCGGCCTCGCCATGGGCCTCAACCTCGTGGCCCTGGCCAGCAGCCGGCTGCCGTCCGTCATCCGCGCGGCGGCGTTTCAAGGCATGATCCTCGGCACGCTGCCCTGGCTGCTCGAGGAAGATTTTCACTGGATGGTCGTCGCCGTCGGCCTCGGCACCGTCATGGTGAAAGGCTTCATCATCCCGAACCTGCTCCGACGGGCGTTGCGCGCGGCGAATATTGACCGCGAAGTCGAGCCGCTGCTCGGTTTCGTGCCGTCCTTGCTGCTCGGCGCCATGGCCACCGTCGGCGCGGCCGCCCTCCCCAACGAACTGCCCCTGCTGCACGGGCATGCCCAAACCCTGCTCGTCCCCGGCGCGTTTGCCACCGTCGTCTGCGGCTTCATCCTGCTCATCGCGCGCACCAAGGCGATCTCGCAGGTCTGCGGCTACTTGATCCTGGAAAACGGCATCTACCTGTTCGGCCTGTTGCTCATCAACACCACGCCCCTGTTGGTCGAGGCGGGGATTCTGCTGGACCTCACGGTGGCGATCTTCGTCATCGGCATCATCGTGGACCGGATCCAGCGCGAGTTTGACACGCTGGACACGCGGAAACTGAACACCCTGCGCGAATGAAAGAAATTGCGCTCATTGCCCTGCCCTTGATCTTCGCCGCCGCGGCTTTCGCCTGGCCGGACGAACGGTCGCGGCCCCGGCTGCTGCCGATTGTGGGTACGCTCCATGCGGTGCTCGCGTTTTGGCTGCTGATTGATCCCCCAGCGCTCGCGGCCCACGCCTGGTTCGGGTTCGATCCGCTGGCGCGTGCCGTGTTGCCCATGGTGTCGTTGCTGTTCCTTGTCTGCTCCATGTACGGCGTGACGTATCTCCAGATCCGCGCCGAACGAAAAAACCGGATCTTCGTCACCGCCCTGCTCGTGATGCTGGGCCTGCTCAGCCTCGCGTTGCAGGCGCAAAACCTCGGCGTCCTCTGGGTGGCGGCGGAGGCGACCACGCTGGTCACCGTGCCCCTGCTGCATTTCAACGGCACCGGGCGGGCGTTCGAGGCGTCGTGGAAATACCTGCTCGTCGGCGGCACGGGCATCGCGCTGTCGCTGCTCGGCTCGTTCTGCCTGGGCTACGCGTCGCTGATGGGCGGCGGCGACGGAGATTTGACGTTCAGTTCCTTGAACGCACTGTTCATCCAAATGACCCCGGTTAAAGCAGTGCTTGCCCATCCGTGGCTGGTCACGGCGTGGGTGCTGCTCATCGCCGGTTACGGAACCAAAATGGGCCTTGCTCCGATGCACACCTGGAAGCCGGACGCCTACGGCGAAGCGCCGGGCATCGTCGGCGCGCTGCTCGCCGGCGGCACCACCACCATGGCCTTCGTCGCCATCCTGCGCGTGAAGCAGGTCGTGGACGCCGCCGGCGGCGGCGCGATGACCGAGCGGACCCTCCTGGCCTTCGGATTATTTTCGATGTTCGCCGCCGCCCTCTTTCTGCTCGGCACGCCGGATTACAAACGGATGCTCGCCTATTCCAGCGTCGAACACATGGGCATCCTCACCGTCGGCGCGGCCCTCGGCGGCGCGGGCCTCTGGGCCGCGTTGTTTCACGTTTGGACCAATGCCCTGACCAAAGGCTCAATGTTCCTGAGCGCCGGCAACATCCGCCGCGCGGCCGGCGCGCAGACGGAGGACAAGGTCAGCGGCATGGCCTGGCGCACGCCCGGGTCGGCGCGGCTCTTCATCGTGGGCCTCTTCGCGGTGACCGCGTGTCCGCCCTTTGGCGTGTTCTTCAGCGAACTCCAGATCCTCCTGGCCGCCTTTAAGACCGGCAACGTCTTGGCCGCCACCGTGTTTCTCGGCTGCCTGCTCTTTGCGTTCTTCGGCATGACGCGGCTCGTCTTCGCGATCGTGGACGGACGCCCCCGCGCCGCCGCGCGCAAGACCCACGAGCGTTTTCCGGAACTGCCCGGCATCATCGTGCCGCCCCTGCTGTTCCTTGCGCTCTCGCTCTGGCTCGGCCTCGCCACGCCGCCGTTGCTGCACCATGTCTGGGTCGCCGCCGCCAAAATTTTATCACCCACGCCATGAACGCGCCGCGCGAATTCTTCCAGTTGAGCAACGGCACCAGCGTGCCGTGGGCCGACGTGCCGGCATGGCCGGTGGACGAATTCATCGCCGCCACCGCCGCCGCACTCGAACACGGCGGACGGCTCTGCGCGTGGTTTGGCGTGCCGGAAAATTCCGGGACGCGGCTCGTGGCCGTCATTGCGTATGACTCGGAAAACACGCTCGCCGTGGGCCGCAGCGCTCCGGTGGTGAAATCCTATCCGTCGCTCACGTTGCGCCATCCGCAGGCGCATCTGTTCGAACGCGAAGTCTGGGAACAGCATGGTCTGACGCCGGAAGGCCATCCGTGGTTGAAACCGGTGCGCCGGCAAGACGGCGGCCACCCGGCGGTCGGGGAATTTTTCCAAGTCCAAGGCGGCGAAGTCCATGAAGTTTCCGTCGGACCGGTCCATGCGGGCGTCATCGAGCCGGGACATTTTCGTTTTCAATGCAACGGCGAGGATGTGTTGCATCTTGAGATCGCGCTCGGCTACCAGCATCGCGGCGTGGAAGAAGCGCTCGCGGGCGGGCCACACCGCGCCACGATGAGCCAGTTGGAGACCGTCGCCGGCGACACGACCATCGGCCATGCGACGGCTTACGCGACCATTCTTGAAACGCTGGCCGGCACGGAAACGCCCTTGCGCGCGCAATGGCTGCGGGCCATTGCACTCGAATTAGAACGCCTGGCGAACCACACCGGCGACCTTGGCGCGCTCGCCGGCGATGTCGCCTTCCTGCCCACGTCCGCCGCATGCGGAAAAATTCGCGGCGATTTCCTGAACCTCACCGCCCTGCTCTGCGGCAACCGTTTCGGGCGCGGCCTGATCCGTCCCGGCGGCTGCAAACACGATCTGGAAGCGGCCCGCGGGGCACAGTTGCTCGAAAAACTTCGCATGGCGCTGGCGGAGGTCAACCAGGCCGCCGAATGGTTGTGGGATTCCAATTCCGTGCGCGCCCGTTTTGAATTCACCGGCACTGTCTCCCCCGCGCAGGCCGCCGAGCTCGGCCTGGTCGGCCTTGCCGCGCGCGCTTCCGGCCTGGTGCGCGATGTGCGCTTCGATCATCCGGCGGGCTGGCATCGCTTCGCCCCCGTGCCGGTCGCGGTCTGGCCGGGCGGCGACGTGTTTGCCCGGGCACGCATGCGCTGGCTGGAAATTCAACGTTCGGCCAAATTCATCGAGGAACAACTGGCCACGCCGGCGGAAGGCGAAATCTTTGCCGGCTTGGGCGCGTCCGCCGGCGATACGCTGGCCGTCGCCCTGGTCGAAGGCTGGCGCGGCGAAGTCTGCCATGTCGCACTCACGGACAGCGCCGGAAAATTCCGCCGCTACAAAATCGTGGACGCTTCATTTCACAACTGGGCCGGCCTGGCGCTCGCGATGCGCAACCAGGCGATCTCGGATTTTCCCATCTGCAACAAAAGTTTTAACCTGTCCTACTGCGGTGTTGACCTTTGACCATGGCCGCCCACCAAACCATCCTGCATCGGCTGCAACACGGTTGCCAGACCATGGCCTATCCCGCCGGCCCGCCGCCCGCGCTGCCCGACCGCCACGGCGGCACATTGCGGGTCGAGGCCGCCAAATGCGCCGAAGGTTGCACCGCCTGTGTGCCGGTCTGTCCGACCCAGGCCATCACCCGGCCGCCGGGAAAACCGGTTGAGCTGGACCTGGGCAAATGCATTTTCTGCGCCGCCTGCGTCGAGGCGTGTCCCACCCAGGCGATCACGCAGACCAATAAACATCCCATGGCGGTACGGCGGCGCGAAGATCTGCTGCTCGGCAAACCCGGCGAAGAGGAACTGCGCCTGGCCGCCGCGCTGGATGCAAAAATGAAAAAACTGTTCGGCCGTTCGCTGCGCCTGCGGCAGGTGAGCGCCGGCGGTTGCAACGCCTGCGAGGCGGATGTGAACGTCCTCGGCACCATCGGCTGGGATCTCGGACGGTTTGGCATCCAGTTTGTAGCCTCGCCGCGCCACGCCGACGGATTGCTCATCACCGGGGCCATCAGCCGCAACATGGAACTGGCGCTCAAAAAAACCTACGACGCCGTGCCCGCACCGAAAATTGTCATCGCCGTCGGGGCGTGTGCGATTGCCGGCGGACCGTTCATCGGCAATCCGCAAATCCTGAGCGGCGCGACTTCCGTCGTGCCGGTGGATTTGTACATCCCCGGCTGCCCACCACATCCGTTGACCATTTTGGACGGCCTGCTGCGGCTCTTGGGAAGGTTGGATTAAATTCCGGTCAGATTCAGATCGAATGTCATCGTGTTCGCTGCTCGACAGGACACCATTCATCAACTAGTTTGCATCCGGCTTGATCTCCCATCAGCCCTCCCCAAAAGCCATGCTCCAAGAAAAATCCACCAAAGCAAACCAGAGTGACTTCGCCCGGCGCTGGCTCACGGACGATTATTTCGATCTCATCGTCTGGTACGAACCCGGCGGCGGCATCCACGGTTTTCAACTTTGCTACGACAAAACCGGCCGGGAACGCGCCCTGACCTGGACCCAAAGCCGCGGTTTCGCCCACAACTCGGTCGATTCCGGGGAAACCGCCCCCACCGCCAACCTCACCCCGGTGCTTGTGCCCGACGGCGCCTTCCATGGTGCGCCCGTTCGTGAACAATTCCTGAGCCGCTGCACGCAGATCGACGAGCTCATCCGCAAATTCGTCCTCGGCAAAATCGACGAATTTGCCGCCGCCGCCAAATCGGCGGCTTAAGCCAGAACGGCCCGGCATCACCTGCGGCGGTTGGGCGCGTCGCAGCGCACGCCGCTGTTGCCATCGTCATATCCCCACTCACCCGTGGCCGGAAATTGCCTTTTACATTGCTCCAAACTTTCAGGTTGGAGTCCCGCCCTCGAATTGACGCCCCCGCTTCCTTTCTTTACGCTGCGGTGAAACGACAAGGCATCTCATGAATGAACCCCAGCACCCGCTCGCCCCGCTCATCCAGGAAAACCAGTTCATCGGCTGGACCTGCCACATTGATTTCGAGCACGCCACGGTTCTCACCAACGATGACCTGAAGGCCAAAGCCAAGGGTGTTCCCCTGCACTGCTTCCTGCTCGCAACCAATTTCAATCCTAAAAAACCGGATGCCAAGGCCGGCGAAATCATCCTGCTCCGAGTCACTGGGAGCGCCCCGCTGCCACAGGACGCGGAATTGCTCTCGCGCAAGGCCGAACACCTAAAAAACCGCGAATTAAAGATCAGCTCCGAGGATTCTCCCAGGAACGAATTCCAGTTCGGCGGCCTGCTCTGCCGCATTCTCGGCACGTTTTTTGTCAAGGACGGACGCCTCCGTCTCGGCAGCGACATCGAATCCTATGCCACCGCGGCGGAACTCGAAGTCTATCGCCCCACCGGTCCGGCCCTGGAGATGATTGTGAATTACATCAGCCCGGAACGCGCCGCCGCCGCCGAGGCCGAGGCCCAGCGGCTCGGCCTGACCACGGCGCTGCCTGCCTTTCCCATCGGCACCGTCCGTTACAGTTCCACCGACCGCCTGCATCGGGGCGAGGAGGCGGACACGGCCGTGTTCAACCTGAACGCCGTCGATTTCCTCTCGCGGCGCACCGCCGTGTTCGGCATGACGCGCACCGGCAAGTCCAACACCGTCAAGCAGCTCGTCTCCGTCGTCATGCGCGCCAGCCACGAATGCCACCTCAAGATCGGCCAGATCATCTACGACCTCAACGGCGAGTACGCCAACGCCAACCAGCAGGACAAGGGCTCCATCGCCGAGGTGTTCCCCGGCGACACCATCCGCTACCGCATGATCCCCACCCCGGGATTCCAGCCCATCCTCAACAACTTTTACACGCAGATCGCCGAAGGCCATCACACCCTGCGCGGATTGATCGAACTGAACCGCGTCTCGCGCTCGTCGGACATTGATGCGTTTCTTGCGATGGATTTTTCCGAGCCGCGCAAGGAGGATTTCGAGAATGAGACCAGCTTTCACCATCAGCTCACCCGGTACGAGCGCAAGATCGCCGCGTACCACGCGGTCCTCGCCCGCGCCGGCTTCGAACCGCCGCCGAATTTCAAGATCACCTTCGAGGCCGGTGCCAGCGCCAAGAACAAGGTCAATCCCGTCGTCGATCCCGCCAACGGCCTGACTCCGTTGCAGGCGCAGGAATGGTTCCAACTCGCCCGCCAGATCCAGGATGAACTCGTCACCGGCACGGGCCAGAACTGGGTGGAACCGGACACCAACGTCCTGATGAACATGCTGCTGCAAAGGAATGACCAGGGTGCCTACATCGCCGGCTTCCGCGTGCTCCAACCCTTCAAGGATTACCACGCGCCCGACCGCACCACCGATGTCTGCGACGAAATCTACCAGCACCTCCTGGCCGGCAAGATCATCATCCTCGACCTCAGCGTCGGCAACCCCGAGCAGCGCGAGCGGTTGAGCAAACGCATTGCCCGGCACATCCTTGCCAGTTCCATGGCCGTGTTCAACACCGGCCAGACGCCGCCGAACATCGTCATCTACGTCGAGGAGGCGCACAACCTCATCGGCCGCGGCGAACCGCTCACCGAAGTCTGGCCCACCATCGCCAAGGAGGGCGCCAAGGCCCGGCTCGCCACCGTGTACGCCACGCAGGAAGTCTCCTCCATCCACCCGAACATCCTCTCGAACACCGAGAACATTTTCTGCGCGCATCTGAACAATGAGAACGAGATCAACGAGCTGTCGAAGTACTACGACTTCCGCGATTTCTCCAAGGCCATCATCCGCGCCCAAGACGTCGGCTTTGGCCGCGTCAAAACCTTGTCCAACCCTTTCGTCATCCCCATCCAGGTGGATAAGTTCGATCCGGAACGGGAAAGGCAACGGGCGGGAAAATAAAAATCCGATTCGCGTCGCAAATTTTTTAGATTAAACTTTCGCCCTGTGTTGAATCCGTTCATCCATTGGGTTGAAGCCAAGGGCATGTGGGCGCCGTGGTTGTTTGTGGCGCTGTTCCTCGTGGCCTCGCTGCTCATGATCTGGCGGCTGGAGGCCATGAGCGCCGCCGGCTTCGAGGGTACCGTCCTCGGCACCCTCGTCATGCCCTACTGCTCCGGCATGGGCAACCTCATCTTCGCCTTCCTCCTCGGCCGCCATGGCGGCAACGGCGCGGATGTGATGACCAATTCCCTCGTGAACAACGTCACCAACATGACGCTGGTGCTGGGCCTGCCCGCCATCATCTGGGGGATCAACGTGGTGCCGGGGAAAAAGCAGGAATCTAAAAGGGCCAAGACCGGCGGCAACATCGGCCAATTGAACCGCCTCTCTCTCCTGCTGACCCTGCTGGCGGTGGTGTACTTCTCCGGCGTCGTCTGGGCGCTCGGCCGCGATGGCCGGCTCGGTTTCAACCAGGGACTCGTGCTCGTGGGCATGTTCCTGTTCTGGCAATGCTTTCATGTCTTTGAAGTCCTCAAGCAGAGCGAACGTTCGGGCAAATCGCCCATGGGCTGGATGTTCCCGGTGGACATGGCGTTGCTGGCCGTGGGCGCCTACGGCATCTACGTCAGCACCGGCTGGCTCGTGAACTGGCTCGCGCACGTCCAGTCGGGCGGCTTCGTCTCCATCAAGCATCTTGGCTGGCTGAGCGGCTGGCTCATGGTACTGCCCAACGCCCTGCTCGCCATCTATTATGGCATCCGGCGGCAGCCGGAAACCGTCTATGCCTCCCAGGTCGGCGATGCGCACGTCTCCATCCCGCTCTGCGTGGGCATTTTTGCGCTCTACAGTCCCATGCCCATGCCGCCGTTTTTCGAGACGGGCATGATGATCCTGCTCGCGGCCACGTTTGTGCATCTCTTCTGCGTCGCGATCCTGGGAAGATTGCCGCGCCTCGCCGGCCTCGCGCTGGTTGGCGCCTACGGCTACTTTCTCTGGGCCGGACTGATCAAGCCCTAGCTCGGCTTGTTGAAGATCCGCGTATCCCACGCCACCTCCAGCGGGCTGGTGCGCACCCGGTCGGCCAGATCCCCGAACGGCACCTGCGCCACCAGCCAGCGCGGATTCTTGGCGATGCTGTCCAGGCTGTCGCTCGTGTTGTTGCAGATCAGGTAAAGCCCCACCCCCAAAACGAGGAAGCCCTCATAGCCGGTGCCGGTGTTGTGCCGCGTAAATTCAAAATCGCCCGGCCCGAAATTGCCGCTCGTCAGCGCCGTCCGCAGCGAGCCCAGGTCGCGCGCAAAATTTTTCAGGAAATCGTCGTTGCGCGGCCCCGTATACGCCATGACCCGCGCCCGGTTCTCGATCAGGGAAACCACGGCCCATTCGTCGAACACCGTGCTCCCGTAGCGGGAGTCCATCTGTTCTTTGCAAACTTTTATCTGCCGGCCGATCTCTTCAAGCGTCATTGTTGCCAGCAGAGCAAAACCGCCGCCCGCGCTCAAGGCAATTCGCACCCGCCCGCCGGCCCGCCGGGAAATTTTATAATTTTCAGGTTCTCTCCCCGCGCCATTCCCTTACACTGTCGCCATTCCGGATGCGACTGTCTGAAAATACCAGGAAATATTTCTTCTGGACGCTGAATGCGCTGCTGGGTGTGGCCCTGATTGCTGAACTGCGGGCGCCGAACTATCCCACGTGGCTGGATGCGGCCGCCATCACGCTGGCCGCCCTCGTCTCCATCCTCGCGCTCAACCGCCAGTTGCCGCTCCAAAACGTCCTGTCCGCCGCGGTCATCACCGCCGTCATCGGCGGCGCGGTGCATGGCTTCAGCGCGCGCACTTCCATCCCCCTCGGGCCCGTCGTCTTCAACTCCCAGGCCGGGCCGCAGTTGTTTAATGCCATTCCTTGGACGATTCCCCTGCTCTGGATCGTGGTCATTTTTTCGGCGCGCGGCGTGGGGCGCCTGATCTTGCGGCCTTGGCGCAAGGTCAAGGTCTATGGCTACTGGCTCATCGGCGTCACCTCCCTGCTGGTGCTCGCCTTCGATGTCGCCCTCGAACCGTACGCCTGGCATGTCAAACATCTCTGGCTCTGGCAGCCCACCAAGCTCGCGGTGAACTGGCACGGCGCCTCGCCGCTGAACTTCCTCGGCTGGGGCTGCGCCGCGTTGCTCATCCTCATGTTCATCACCCCCTCGCTCATCCGCAAACAGCCCGGCAACGCCAGCTCCGTGGATTATCATCCGCTCGCGATGTGGCTGGGCGCGTTGCTCCTCTTCGCCGTCGGCGCGGCCGGCGCCCGCCTGTGGTGGTCCGTCGGCGCGGATGCGCTCATCGCCGCCGTTACTGCGGCTTTGGCGGTTCGCGGCGCGAAATGGTAGTCTGGCTCTCCCCCGTCCGCCGGACGATCTTCAGTTTCCCCACGCGCGGCCCGTCCATCTCCTCCACCCGCAGTTCAAAATCCCCCGCCGTAAAAGTGTCGCCATCCTTCGGGAAACCCCCGAGCTTTTCCGTCACCCAGCCGCTCGCCGTCGTCACGCTCTCATCATGCTCCACCAGCCCGATGATCTTTTCCAGGTCATGCAACGGCAGCGTGCCGGAAACTTCCCACATGTTCTCGCTCCGGCGGATGAACTGAGTCGCCTCCGCGTCGAATTCGTCCTGGATCTGGCCCACGATCGCCTCGATCACGTTCTCCAGGGTCACAATGCCCAGCGTGCCGCCAAATTCATCCACCACGAAGGCGAAGTGCGATTTCTTTTCCAGAAAACGTTTCAGCAGCTTCTCCAGCGGGGCCGAGTCCGGCACGCACATCAACGGGCGCGACACCGGCAGCAGGTCCGCCGCCGTCCGGGCGCGCTCCCGCAGCGCATACAGGTCCTTGATGTGCACGATGCCGCGCGCATGGTCCGGGTCGCCTTCCCCGCAGATCGGAAAACGCGAATACCGCGTCCGCTCCGCGATCTCCATGCACTCCGCGATCGTCGCATCCGCCGCGAACAGTGAAATCTCGTTCCGCGGCCGCATCACCTCCCGCGCCACGCGATGCCGCAGGTCCAGCGCGTTCAAGATCAGGTTGCGCCGGTCCGGCGTGCCTTGCGCCGCGGCCAGCACCACGCGCAATTCCTCTTCCGACTGCGCCCCGTGCAGCTCGTCCGCGCCGATGCCCAGCCGCCGCAGGATCAACTGCGAGGAATTATGCAGCACCCAGATAAACGGATAGGCCACCCGGTAAAACCACACCAGCGGCGTCGCCGTCCACAGCGCCGTGTGCAGGGTGCGGCGGATGGCGATGGCCTTCGGCACCAGCTCGCCCGCGACGATCAGCAGATAGCAGTTCACGAAAAAACCCACGCCCAGCGCCACGTTATGGCGCATGCCCTCCGAGGCCACCCGCAGCACATTGAACAACGGATCGAGCAATTCCTTGAACACCGGCTCCACCGCCACGCCCAGCCCCAGGCTCGCCAGCGTGATGCCAAACTGCGTTGCGCCGATGTACGTGTCGATGTGCGCCACGATGTGCCGCGCCGTCCGGGCGCGCCGGTTCCCCTTCGCCACCAGCGCCGAGAGCTGCGTGTCGCGGATGCGCACCAGCGCCAGCTCCGCCGCCACAAAAAAACCGTTCAGCAGCACCAGCACCAGCACGGCGAGGATCTTCAACGCCATCGAAATGATTTCTTCCCCGTTCATGTCACAATTTCATCTCCCCGAACATCACCTTCAGGATGTCCTTCAGTTTCACCACGCCGATCTCCCTGCGTTCGCGTGACAACACGATGGCCGTGCGCTGGCCCGCGCGCTGCATCAGCCGCAGCGCCACCTCCAGCCGCACCCCCTCGTTGATGAACACCGCCGGTGTCATGTAGGTGGACACCGGCAATTCCGCGTCCAGCGTTTCGCGATAGACCAGCGGCCGGATGTCCAGCAGGCCCGCCACGCGCCGTGCCCCGGAGCGGGTTTCCCAGACCGGCAGCCGCGAGATCGCATGCTCCCGCGCCAGGTCCAGCGCCGTGCGCAGCGGCGCCTGCGCCTCCACCGTCGGGACCGACCCCATCGGCAACGCCACCTGCCCCACTGATAAATTCTGCAGGTCGAGAATGCGGTTGATCATCGCATGCTCGTCGTCCGACAACGCCTGGCCCGACTCGCGCATCATCGCCCGCATCTCCTCGCGGTTGCCGAACAGCCGGCCCGTGAACGTCTGCCCGCCCGTCCATTTCAAGATCGTCCGCGACAGGTCGTCCACCAGCAGCACCACCGGGCTCAGGAAAAAATTGATGATCCGGAACGGCCGCGCCGCCAGCAGGCACAGCGAATTCGGATGCGCCCGGAACAGCATCTTCGGCAGCAGGTCGAAGAAGGCATAGAACAGGAACACGATGACCGCGAACAACGCCACGATCAGCGGATTGTGCCCCATGAACCATTCCCGCAGCTTCACCAGCAGCCAGCCGAGGATGACGAAATTCACCAGCGTGTTGCCCACCAGGATCGTCCACAGGAATTTTTCCGGCTTTTCCAAAAACTTGTTGAGGATCCGGGCCGACGGCTTGCCCACCCGCGCCAGCCGCCGCACCCGCAGCCGGTTCAACGCGAACACGCCCGCCTCCATCCCCGACAGCAAAAACGACGCTGCCAGGCACAGGGCCAGGGCGATCCAAGTTGGATAAGTCGGGTCCATCACTTTACTTTCTGCACCAGCAATTCATTCACCCGCCGGCCGTTGGTGAGCTGCGCCGTCAGTTTCAAGCCGGCAAAAGTGGCGGACTCCTTGACATCCGGCACCACGCCCAGCAGGTGCGTCAGCAGCCCGCCCATCGTCTCCACCGACTCGACCTCCGGCAGCGATGGATATTCCCGGCGGAAATCGTCCAGCCGCATCGTGCCGTTTACCCGCCAGCGGTCCGCCGCGAGTTTTTCCATCACAAAACCTCCCGCCTGCGCGGGCGAACGGATTTTTCCCACCAGTTCACCGAGAATGTCCTCCATCGTCACCACGCCCGCCGTGCCGCCAAATTCATCCAGCACGATCGCCAGCCCGCGCTGCTGCTTCTGCAACGCCCGGAACAGCAGCAGCAGATTCATCGTCTCCGGCACGAACGAGGGAAATTCAATCGCATCCGCCAGGTCGATCTGCGGGTTGAGCAGCAGCGCGCGCGTATTGAGGATGCCCACGATGGTGTCCGGCGTTTCATCGTAGATCGGCAGCCGGCGATGCTGGTTCAGCTTCGCCGCCGCGATCATCTCCTCCACCGTCGCCTCGTCGGAAACGCACGCCATGCCCCCGCGCGGACGCATCACATCCCGCGCCACCCGCTGGTCCAGGCTGATGATCTGCAAAATGATTTCCTTTTCCGTTTCCGCCAGCGTCCCCTGCTCCGCCGCCATGTTCAGCAGCTCGTGATACTCCGCATCCGAGAGCTTGGCCGAGTTGGCGGATTGTTTGGCCGCCTTTTTCAGGATGGCCGAGTTCATCCATTGCGCCACGCTGTAAAAGGGCTTGGAAATTTTCTCGAAGATGAACAACGGCCACACCACGCGCAGCGCCCAGCGGTCCGGTCGCCGCACCGCCAGCGTCTTGGGAAAAACCTCGCAGCCCAGCAGCACCACCACCGCCAGCATGAGGACCACCAGCGCCAGCACCCAGTGCGTGTCGAAGGACAGCCGCAGCGCCAGCGCCAGCATCGCCGCATTGGCAAACGTGTTCCCCAGCACCAGCGTCGCCAGCAGATCCTCCGGCCGCGCCAGCAATTGCGCCAGGACCCTGCCCCGTTGCGGATGCTGCTCCGCCAGTTGGCCGACCTGCCATTTCGTCAGGGAAAACAGCGCCGTCTCCGCCAGCGCGAAAAAGAAGCTCGCAGCCGCGAAGATCAAGATCGCAATGGTCGTCTGCTCCACGCGCCAAGTTTGCCGCAAATGGTTGCCTGAAAAAAGGAGAAACCATTCTTCCAAAAACTGACTGGTGGAGTTCACGCATTGACCCGATCAACCAAGACGCCACTTTTTTGCCAGGACGAGACTTCCGTCCCGCTCGCCCCTCGGCGGATTTTGGGGTTGAAAAAATTTAACGGTCGGATTCAGTCGGATTCAGTCGGATAAATTGGGTGGGCCCCCTGATCTGGGTGGGGCTTGCCAGCCCGGCGCGCCGTCGGCAGGCGAAGGCGGATCCGGCTCGGTGGCCGCTGAATCCTGAAACTGAATCCTTGAAACTCGCATGGCGCATAGGAACGCCTGCCAGTACGGCTCGCACCTCCGGCCCGGCGAGAATTCCTCCGCCCCCAGCAGCCCCTCAAATTCACCATCCGGCTCAACCTCAATCTTACCACTGATCATTTTCATGCCCCCACCTTAACTCAGGGGGTAGGACAAAGGCTGTCCAACTGAAAAATTATTTTTGCGACGGTTTTTACCCCGTTACACCGCAAAGGAAATCCCGGCAGAAGCCGGGCGCCGGGCAATGGCCGGCTCGGACCTGAACCCCTCGTACCGTCGCGCTGCGTTTTTTGCCGGTTCCATAATCCGGCCGTTTTGCGATTCAAATAACGCTGGACACCCCGGAAAATAGCGCTTAAAACCGGTTCCATGAAATGTGATAAACCACAATCATGTGGTTCACTATTATGCTAGCATGAAGGGAATTATATCCCCTTGCAGTTCGACGGACCTGCCGGCGATCTTTGAGATAATATGTGAGTCTGCCCAAGGCTACAAAGGTGTGATTCCGGCGGACCGGTGGCACGAACCCTACATGCCGATGGTGGAGCTCGTTTCTGAAATCAGCAAAGGCGTGAAGTTTTTCGGCTATTACGAAGACGACCACCTGTTGGGCGTCATGGGCATCCAGGATGTCAAGGACGTCACCCTGATCCGGCACGCGTATGTGCGCACGAAATGCCGCAGCCAGGGCATTGGCGGAAAGCTGCTGACGCATTTAAGCCGGCTCACCCTTCGCCCCGTTTTGATCGGCACTTGGAAGGCGGCAACCTGGGCGATCCATTTTTACGAGCAGCATGGTTTTGCGCTCTTGGGCGAGGATGAAAAGAACCGTGTCCTCAAACTTTATTGGACCGTGCCGGACCGGCAAATTCAGGAGTCTGTCGTTTTGGCCAATCAGCGCTGGCAGGTGAAGGGATTTTAGAATTATGCCACTTTTATCAAAAGCCTGTTGGCAACTCCGCGTTCCTCCGCCCCCGGTGGCCGCACATAAGTACCGTTGCTGCGTTAACCCGCTTCAACACTTTAACGTTTTAACAATTTAACTCACCCTTCAAGTATCGCCATCGCCGTCGCGTAATTCTCCGTATGGCTCAGCGTCACATGCAGCCGCACGGCCTTCCGCGCCGCGAACAGTTCCGCGCCCTTCCCGTGCAACACCACATACGGTTCGCCCGATTCCTTCCGGCGGATCTCCATGTCCTGCCAGCCGAGCTGCGCGCCGATGCCCGTGCCGAACGCCTTGGAGATGGCCTCCTTCGCCGCGAACCGCACCGCCAAAAACGGCGCCGGCTGGCGATGCGACAGGCTGTACGCGATCTCCTCCGCCACCAATATCCGGTTCACAAACCGTTCGCCGTATTTTTCATACGACGACGCGATGCGCGCCACCTCGATGATGTCAATGCCCGTGCCCAGAATCATGACCCGTGGTAGCCCGCCATCACGGCGAGCATCTCTTTGACCGCTTTCTCCATCCCCGCAAACACCGCGCGGCTCACGATGCTGTGGCCGATGTTCAATTCCACCAGATGCGGCACGCGGAACAGCGTGGGTAGATTCTCGTAATTCAACCCGTGCCCGGCGTTCACTTTTAATCCCAGCGCGTGCGCCTGTTTCGCCCCGGCGATGAGGCGTTGCACTTCGGCTTCGCATTTTACCTGGTCGTGATAATCCTCGGCAAACCTTCCGGTGTGCAATTCGATGAACTGGGCCCCCGTCCGCGCGCTCGCGGCGATCTGCTTTTCATCCGGCGCGATGAACAGGCTCACCTCGATGCCCGCAGCCTTCATCCGCTGGCACGTTTCCGTCAGCGATTTTTCCGCGCCCGCCACATCCAGCCCGCCTTCCGTGGTCACCTCCAGCCGCCGCTCGGGCACGAGGCACACGATCTCCGGCTTCAATTTTAGCGCGATGCCGATGATCTCCGGCGCGTTGGCCATCTCCAAATTCAGCCGCGTCTTGACGACTTCGCGCAATTTCCAGACGTCCCGGTCCTGGATATGCCGCCGGTCCTCGCGCAGATGCGCCGTGATGCCATGCGCCCCCGCCGCCTCGCAGAGGCAAGCGGCGGCGGCCGGATCCGGCTCGCCATGTCCGAGCCCGCGATACCGCGCCTCGCGGATGGTGGCCACGTGGTCGATGTTGACGCCAAGCTTTAGCATGATGGTGCAGCCTCAAAAATAAACGTTATCATTCTCATCGGGTGCATTTCTGTGCCAAATCCAAGGCGGCTTGGCAAACGCAATTGTTTAGAGCGTCTGGAGTTTTGTTTGGAGTTCCGCCTTTAGGCGGTTCGGGTTAAGCGACACATCTGACCGCCTAAAGGCGGAACTCCAAGCGGCGGAAATGCCCGCACGCCGCTACTATCCCGCTTCCTCTTCCTTCCGCTTCGCCGCCAGCCGCTTCACCGCCTGCCGGCTGCGGGCCACGCGGGTTTCCGGCCGCTTCGCCTCCCCGATCCACTTAAGATACTCCCGGCGATGCGAGGCCGTGCATTCCGCAAAAAATTTCTCCAGCCCCGCCGCCTTCAGCGCCGCCTCAAACTCCGCGGGAATTGGTTCCTTGGCCATCTTCAATCCTCCATCCTCAATCTTCAACGGGATGAGCGGGTGACTCCGCCACCGGCTTGGCGCGGTACAGCACCGCGACGTTCCCCACGCGCATGATGAGTTCGCTGCCGGTCTTTTCCGCGAGCTGCGGGGAGAGCGTCTTCTTCTCCTCCTTGAAATCGGAAAATTTCACCTTCACCAGATCATGATGCTTCAGCGCTTCATCCAGCGCGGCGATGAATTGTTCCGACAACCCGTCGTGCCCCACCTTCAGCGTGGGCTTCATCAGTTGGGCGCGGGCTTTGAGCTCCCGGATTTTTGCGTTCGTCAACGGCGACATCCACCCATGATGCGCCAGCCGGCCGCGGAATGCAGGACAAATTTTGAAGCCGTTAAAATCACCAGCTCAACTCGCGCTTGCCATTTTTCGCGATCTCCTCCTGCGTCACCGGCCAGCTTATCGGGGTAGCCGGCAGTTTGATGATCTCACCCTGCCTGGTTACCAGGTCGGCGGAAACCTTGATGAAACCATACAGCCAGAAGCGGTATTCAAAACCATTGGCCGGGCCTTTGCGAATCCTTACATTCGGCTCTGGAAAAGAGGTGTCCAACAAATGATATTCCACCAGGACGATGTCTTCCCACGCCGTCTGGCTCACGCCATCTTTCTCCAAGTGCAGGCTGATGTAGAACCAAAAGAATTCCCCGTCATCACTGTCGGCGGCTTTAATCCGGGTGGCCTTGATCTTGAAAGCGTCGGCATCTGTTGATGGTCTGGGCATTGAACACCTTTATTTTCGCGGCCGGCCGGTTTGTCGCAGCGTGTTTCCTTCATTCGCGGCGTCCGTTAAATTATCGGTTGCCGGCTCGGTGACGGGCTCCATCAGCTTCTGGATCAAGTCCTGTCGTTTTACAACCTCCTCGGCTTTGATCTTGTTCTCATTTTGTCTTTGCTCCTCCTTCACCTGCTTGAAATCCTGAACTTGCTTGTTGCCGAAGTAGTAACCCAGCACCAGGGTAAAGGCGGAGCCCAAGGTGGTAAATCCGGTTTTTATAAGGTCATACCATTTTTGATTGGGTTCGGGCGAATCCTTGCCCGACCAAATTGATTCCAAAAAGAAGAAGACAACCAAGGCAATATAAGCCCCCAAAATCACGAAGGTTATGTTCTTCGTGGTATTCCCGTATCCCGGCGACTGCCTTTCCGGATCCATAATACCGGTTCAGTATTCGGACAATTAACGCACCGTCAAGAAAAATTAATAGTCACAACAAAAATTGTGAATCGTGCACTTTGCGCGGTGCCGCGGTTCATTGATCCATGGATTAACCATGGATTAACCCCCTTGCCGCCCTGCCCGCGATGCGTTAGTTTCCGGCCATTATGGAAACGATTCCCGGTTCGCCCGAATTTGTCCCGCCGCCGCCGCCGCTGCAACCGCCGCCGGTCATCGCCCCCCCGCCCGCATCCCGGCCGCGTCGTAGCTGGGGCTGGATCATCACCTCCATCGTCCTGGCCGTCCTGCTCGGTCTCGCCGGTCTCGTCATCATCGGCCAGTCCGTGTCCCGCTCCCTGAGCTTCAACCGCGGCTTCAAGACCGCCAGCGCCCGCGAAGTCGGCCCGAAGCTCGATGAATGCATCCTCGAGGACAATGACGCGCACAACAAGATCGCCATCATCACCGTGGACGGCATCATCACCAGCCACACCGCCGACGAGGCCGGCAACAACATGGTCGATGTCGTCAAGGCCCAGCTCGACCGCGCCGCCGATGATGACCGCGTCAAGGCTGTCATCCTCAAGGTGGATTCACCGGGCGGCGAAGTCATGGCCTCCGACCAGATCTACAAGGCCCTCGAGAATTTTCAGGCCGATGAAAAAGATGACCACGGCAAGACCGGCAAGAAGGGCAAGCCCGTCATCTGCTCCATGGGCAGCCTCGCGGCCAGCGGCGGCTACTACATCTCCGCGCCCTGCCGCTGGATCGTGGCGGATGAACTCACCCTCACCGGCAGCATCGGCGTCATCATGCACGGCATCAATTACCGCGGGCTGATGGACAAGGTCGGCATCGCACCGATGACCTTCAAGAGTGGCAAGTTCAAGGACATGCTGAGCCCCGACCGCGCCACCAACGAGATTCCCGCCGAGGAGCGCGAGATGATGCAGGCGCTGATCACCGAAACTTACGAGAAGTTCAAGGGCGTCGTCGCCGATGGCCGCGCCAACGCGCACGACCTGAACAAGAAGGAAGGCAAGCCGCTCGCCGCGAACTGGGAGGACTTCGCCGACGGCCGCGTCATGTCCGGCACCCAGGCCCTCAACCTCGGCCTCGTGGATGAACTCGGCGATTTCGATGACGCCGTTGACCGCGCCATGAACATCGCGCACATCAAGGACGCCAACCTGGTGGAATACCGCGAGCGCTACAACCTCGGCGATTTCCTGTCCATGTTCGGCCAGAACAGCCAGGCCAAGGACATCAAGATTGACGTCGGCCTTGACATTCCCAAGCTGCGCGCCGGCTGTCTCTATTATCTCTGGCAGATGCCGGGATATTAAGCTGTAAATTCATGCGTAGTGCGGCCGACCCCGGCCGCAGCCACGGCCAAAGTGCAGCGGGCATTTGTGAATTCACCGCGGCAATGGCTCGCGAAAGTTGCTGCGCCCGGGGACGGGCGCACTCCGCAGGCAGAATCTATATGAAAAACGTCACGGTCATCTCGCACCCGCTCGTCCAGCACAACCTCGCCCGCCTGCGCGACAAGCGCACGGACTCGCAGGAGTTCCGCCGGCTCCTTGGCGAAATCGCCGCGCTGATGACCTACGAGGCCACCCGCACGTTCGCCGTGAAAAAGATTTCCGTGCAGACGCCCCTTGCCCCCTGCCCCGGCTTGCGGCTCGAACGCGAAGTCGCGCTCGTCCCCGTCCTCCGCGCCGGCCTGGGCATGCTGGACGCCATCCTTGAACTCATCCCGCACGCCCGCGTCGGCTTCATCGGCCTTAAACGCGAGGAAACCACCCTGCGCGCGATGTTCTATCACAAAAGCCTCCCCAAAAATCTCGAACGCTTTGAAGTGCTCCTGATCGACCCCATGCTGGCCACCGGCGGCAGCACCGTGGCCGCCATCGACCTGCTCCAGGAACAGGGCGCGAAGCACATCCGCGTCGTCAACCTCGTGGCCGCCCCCGAAGGCATCCGCCTCGTGCAGAAATGCCATCCCAACATCCCCATCTACGTCGCCTCCGTGGACAAGAAGCTGAACGAACGCGGCTACATCATTCCCGGCCTGGGTGATGCGGGGGACCGGTTGTTTGGGACGTGATTTCGAGGCGCTTATCAACAATCAAATTTTACAAACAAGCTACAGCCCGACCGTGCGATAAAAGCTCCCCGGCTGGGCCGCGATATTAGGAATCGTAACACTCCAGTAGCCGGTGATATCCGCATAGTTAGTATACGAAGATTTCCACAGTATTGGCGGTGTCAGGTTGGTTGCAAATTGCAAGACATAGGGATAATACGGCGTGCCGGTGAGTTGCATTTTCAATCCAGTCCCGGCAATTTTGGCGGTGAAATTTTGCGGTGCCAGAAACGTTGTCAGCGTAACCGTTGCGCTTGTGATACTGCCGTAATTACCGGTTGCCACGACGTAATAATTCGTCGCGTCGGTGATTGAGACCGCAGGCAGCACCAATTGGGCGTTTGTCTGGCCGGGCAAGGGCGAGTCAACGGTCAGTGGCGGATCAATCTGGATCACTGGTGGCGCAATGGCATACCCGGATCCTTGGTTGGTTATAGTGATTGCCACCACCATTCCTGCGCTAACCAAGGCCTTTCCGCCCGCACCACTACCGCTACCACCAATGAATTGTACTTTTGGCGTAAAAGCATATCCCAAGCCATAGGTGGTAAAGGACACGGATTGCACATATCCAGACGTGACGACCGGCACGGCAACAGCCCGGCGGCCCGAACTCGTAAACCATTGATAGCCGAACGGCGCATCGCCTGAGACCGCCACGTTAAAAGCCACCGGACTTCCGTAAGCTGCTCTTGCATCAACCGGTTGAGCATTGATGTAAGTTACGCCTAATGAAACAATGCTGCTGGTCACGCTGCCGGAGGGGCTGGTGGCGACAAGCTGATAGCTGCCAGCATTGTTTGTAGTTATGCCGTTCAATTGAAGAATTGGTGAGCCTGCAAGATCTACCTTTCGGACGCGGTTATTCTGATTGTCAGCAATCAAAAGATTCCCATTTGCATCCAGGACCAAATCCAGTGGTTGGTATAACTCCGAATTGGTGGCCTCCATGCCATCACCCGAATAGCCAGAGGCATTGTTCCCCGCCACGGTGGAAATAAGGCCATTGGCATCCACCTTGCGGATCCGGCTGTTCCCGGTGTCGGCGATATACATATTGCCGAAGGCATCCAGTATCGCGCGCGAAGGATTGTGGAGCGCAGCCGCAACCGCACTCCCCCCATCGCCCAAGGGCCAGGAGGAACTGCTGCCCGCCACGGTCCTTATGATGCCATTGGTATCCACTTCGCGAATCCGATTGTTTAAAGTATCGGCAATAAAAATATTTCCAAGCGCATCCACAGTCACGCCCTCGGGACGCTGCAAATGGGCTATGATAGCAGCCCCCCCATCGCCGGCGAAAACCGCACTATTCGTTCCGGCCACAGTGGTGATTATGCCATTGGTGTCCACTTTGCGAATTCGTTGGTTGTACATCGCGTCAGCTATGAACAAATTTCCAAAACCATCCACGGCGATGCCTGCAGGACTTATTCCAGCATTTGTCGCCGCACCGCCATCACCAGAAAAGAACGCAGAACCGTTACCTGCGATCGTATTAATGATGCCATTGGTGTCCACTTTGCGGACCCGATAGCTACCTGTGTCACTGATAAAAATATTACCAACCCCATCTACAATAATCCCATTTAGTACATTTGCTTCCGTTATAAGTTGAGCATTGGTCGCCATGCCACCATCGCCATAGAAGAGAGCGCTTCCGTTCCCAGCCACCGTGGAAATGTTGCCGGCAGCATCTATTTTGCGTATGCGGTTGATCGAATGTACAAAAATGTTTCCGGCTTGGTCTACGGTGACCCCCGCCGGACCTGCCAGAACGGCATTTATTGCCGGCCCGCCGTCTCCAAGGCTACCGCCATTGGCCCCCGTTCCCGCGATCGTCGTAATGACATGAGTGAATGGCAAATTGGTGCCATTGAAAAGCCACCGATACATGATTGGCCCGCCACCCGAAACACTGAAGTTCAAAGAAGTGTTGCCCCCATCAACCACTAATTGATTGGTCGGCTGGCTGGTAATGACCGGTTGCCCCAACAAAAATGTTGTGCCAGACACCAGCATCATGAACGAAAGCAGCAATTTCCTCATACCCATATCCATTTGATTTTTACCCAGATGCAAAATCGAATCAAGCAAGTATAGCCAGCTATTTCTTCTTCCACGCCCGGTAAAAGTTATTGAACTGAAACTCCACGGAGGGCAGCAACGCTTTTTTCAACAGCACGGCCAGCGGGATGGCCACCACCGCGGAGGCCAGCACGTCGGAGAAATGATGCCATTGCAGCGCGATGCGCGACCACATGACCGCCAGCGCATAGAGCATCAGCACCGCGCCCCAGCCGCGATGCACCAGCCACGCCGCCGCCGCCACGCCCACGGCCACCGCCGCATGACCGGACGGAAACGCGCTGTACGCCGCCTTGCCGATGATCCAATGCCCGTCATGCCAGATGCCGTAAAATCCCGGCACCACGCCCGCCGGCCCGTGCCCCTCCGGGCGCGTCCGCCCGATCAGCACCCGCAGGATCGTTCCGGCCAGACCGGTGAGCAACCCCGTCAACGCCACGAAAAAGATTTCCGCCGCCACCCGCGGCCGGTTCAGCCCGAAGAAAATGACGGCAAAAAGAATTCCCGCCCCGCCCACCACCTCCCCTTCGCCGAGTTTGGAACACCACCACGCCACATTTTTCAGCGCCGCATTTTTGGTCACATCCAGCGCCGCATCCACGCGAGCATCGAACAGAAACGCGCCGCCCACCACCATGGCCCCGGCCAGCAGCCAGAGCCAGAAGGCGAAACGCGATTTGGGCGATGATGTCACGCGGGGAATGTAATTGCCGCTTCACCAAATAAAAATCCAAATCGCGCGGAAAGCGGGTCTGCGACCCGCAGGAATGTTGCCACCCCGGGAATTCCCGGATTGAGCGGAGGCATCATGGAAAATTCGGATACTCCTGCGGGTCACAGACCCGCGCGCCGGCTGAGATGCAATCTGCCAAACTTGTCTCGGAACCGTGCGCTGCTCCAGGACCAGGCTTTTGGATCAAGCACCAACCTGGCCTTGGCCGGATTGTTTTCAATATAGTGAACCGTCTGTTGCTTGTGCTGGTCGTCTCTCTTGGACACATCAAAATAGTTTTTCGCCCAAAACGCGCCTTGTTTTCCCAGCAGCTTGTTCACCAGCCTGCCGGTGTGCTTTTTCCAATCACCAACAATTTCCGACATCGGAACCATCCCCACCTTAAACAGGACATGGACATGGTTGGGCATTACCACCCATGCCTTTAGTTCGTAACGCAAAGCAGATTCAGGGGCGGGGTTCTTTGAGTTGCGGCGACCGGCGGAATACTGCCTGAAATTATCCTCAACCAGTTTGGCAATTTCCGGCCTGCGCAAGTGACATTCACCGCGGCCCTGGTCGAGGTCGGATTCCAATTCAGTCCGGCGTTGCCGGTCATCTTCAAGGTTCAAAAGATGTTCCCCTTCGGAACGGAGTGAATCAGGAAACGAATCGGCCAATCGAAAGGTGACGAATTGCGTGAGTCCCGGCTCATCGCGGTGCGGTAAATATCCGCGCTCATTCCAGCCGTGAAACCCCCGCTGGCGTCTTCAATTTTCGGTGGCGAAGACCAGCGGCGCTTGTTCTCGACCAATTTGCGCACGTCGAGATTATGTGGCGGTCCCGGACAACGCGTCTTGGGAGACTGGCTCACGGCGGATATTGAAGCGAAGTTTGGACACCGGTGCAAGCCGCCGATAGGGGTAGGGATGAGGGATTTAACCTCCCCCCTCCCTCCGAACCGGACTGGCGGGTCTCCCGCATCCGACTCTCCAGTCAGTGGGTTCGTAGTTGTACGATTGTACGCGTCCAATCATGTTCCGCCGCCAAGGACAGCAGCCCATGCTGGGCAAACCATTGATTCGGCCAGCGGTGGTGGGCTTCGCCGATACCTTTGCCCTGCCCATCCAACCGCCATTGCAGCACACGGCGCAGCCGCCGCCGGACATAGCCATCGACGGAGCGGAACGTGTTCGCCTTGCTGTGCTGGAAGTACCCATA
>JARLJW010000108.1 GCA_031290985.1 Verrucomicrobiia bacterium
AAGCTTCTGCACTTTCTTGACCAACTGTAATTATGTCGAGTTGCTCCTTCGCGCTGCGGGCGAAAAACCTCGTCATCATTGGTCGCCTCGAAGGGTAACTCTTCGCCTCTCCGCATAACTGACAACTGCGGATAATTCTTGTTATGGTGAGCTTGTCATAAGAAGAAGAATTTCTTATTCATGAATGTTTTTTGGGGAGTTGGTATCTGAAATATGTGCCCAATTCTATGCTGCCGCCCGGGCCGGGCAATTATAAAACCGACCAAAAATTATCATCCCATTCCCCCCAAGTCACTCCCTTGGGGTCGTAGAAACATCGGGCGAACCGGGAATAGTCCGGCTCGCCACAATTCCAGCCCACCCGTTGCGCACTTATTTCACTCCAGGAAACGCCATGTAGTTCCGGGCGTTTTCGTAGCAGATGTTCCTGATCATCGGGCCCACCAGCTTCTCGTCATTCGGGATGGCACCAGCCTCGATGTCCTTGCCAATGAGATTGCAAAGCGTCCGGCGGAAATACTCGTGGCGGCAATAGCTCATGAATGAGCGCGAGTCCGTGATCATGCCGATGAACCGCGAAAGCAGCCCGAGGTTGGACAGCGCATTGATCTGCCATTCCATGGCTTCCTTCTGGTCCAGGAACCACCAACCGGAGCCATACTGGATCTTGCCGGGAATGGTGCCGTCCTGAAAATTCCCGATCATGGTGGCGAAGGCGTAATTGTCCGCCGGGTTCAGATTATAGAGAATTGTCTTGGGCAGTGAATTCTCCGAGTCCAGCCGGTCAAGGTACGCCGCCAGCGTCTGCGTCTGCGGAAAATCACCGATGGAATCAAAACCCGTGTCCGGACCGAGCTGCTTGAGCAACCGGGTGTTGTTGCTGCGCAACGCCCCCAGGTGCAGTTGCTTCGTCCAGCCGCGCTTCGCATCCAGATGCCCGAAGAGCAGCATCATGTACGAGGCAAACTGCGAATGCTCCAACGGCGTGACCGCCTCGCCCTGGCGCGCCTTGTCAAAGATCCCCGCCGCGACCTTCTCGGAACAAAAATCCGCGAAACAATGGTTCATCCCGTGGTCGGACAACCGGCAGCCCTGCGAATGGAAGAAATCATGCCGCCGCGTCACTGCCGTCGTGAACGCGCCGAAACTGTTGATGTCGATGTTCGCCGCCGCCGACAACTGCTCGATCCACTTGTTGAAGCCCGCCGGCGCATTGACCGCCAGCGCCTTGTCCGGGCGGAAGGCCGGCAGCATCCGGGTCGGGTGATTCTGGGCGGCAAACGTGCGGTGATGTTCCAAATTGTCCACCGGGTCGTCCGTGGTGCAGACCACCTTCACCTTGAATTTTTTCAAGATGCCCTGCGTTGACATCGCCGCCGTGGCCAGCTTCGCGTTCGCCTGCTTCCAGATCTTTTCGGCGGACGTCTCGTCCAGCAGTTCGCTGATGCCGAAATACCGCTTCAATTCCAGATGCGTCCAGTGGTACAGCGGGTTCCGCAAGGTGTGCGGCACGGTCTTCGCCCACGCCATGAATTTATCATGCGGCGACGCCCCGCCCGTGCAGTACTTTTCCGCCACGCCGTTGCTGCGCATCGCGCGCCACTTGTAGTGGTCGCCCTCCAGCCAGATCTCGAACAGGTTGTTGAACTGCCGGTTCTCCGCGATGTCTTTCGGCGGAATATGGCAGTGATAATCGAAGATCGGTTCTTCCTCGGCGTATTTGTGGTAGAGCTTGCTGGCCGTCTTGGAGCCAAGCAAGAAGTCGTCGTTGATAAAGGCCATAATTGTCCCAAAGCAGCCGGTCAGGCCGGCACAGCTTCGAGGTGGGGAGAATTTTTAACCGTTTCCCGCCCGCCAAGCAACAACGGTTTCATGTGCCGCTCAAACAGGTTTTCGGTCACATTTCGGGCGATGATGGCCTCGTGCTTCTTGAGGGCGTTCAGATAGCGGTCCCCTTTCTTGGCCGCAACCTTGAAACTGACGTGCAGCAACTGACGGAAGCTGCGATTGTAACCCGGATTCTTCTGGTCGTGCCGCAATGCGTCGGTGAACTGCTTGGAACTCCAGCCATTGACCACGGCGGCGCTGGGCAGCTTCTTTTTATCGATGTCAATGACCGAGGCATAGGGCGCGCAAAACTCATCCACATGTTCCATCGCGTAGGCATAGATTTCCTTGGCGATCTCCAGCCCGTCGCCGCCCGCTTCCGCCAAGCCGATGATTTCTTCCAGCCAGGTTGTCCCGGCCGTCTTGATATGGACGCCCGCGTCAAACTTTTTCAGCGCCCGGCGCATCGGCTCGTAGATCGAAAACTTGTCGCTGCCGGAATGGACGCTCAGCTTGAGCGACGGCGGCAGGCCGTATTTCTTGATCGCAAAGGCGATGACCGCCAGATCCTCGTTGAATTCCTTCTCGAACTGCTTCACGTCGCCCACATAATCCACGCCCTTGTTGAAACGGCCGGTGAACTTCGGCGCGATGGTCTGGATGGGTATCTTCTGGTCGGCGATCGCCGCGAGGATGATCAGCAGTTCCGGCGGCGTCTGCGGGCTGTCCGTCTCGTCCATCGAGACTTCCGTGATGAAATTTCCCGCGCCCTTGGCCTTGACGATGTGCTGGTAGATTTTCCCGGCATCCTGCGTCGCGAGCAAAAACTTGTTGGCCACGCGCTCCACCTCGGCGCGGGTGATCGCAAACGGATGGTCAATGTGCGGGATGGAAACCGTGCCGATAAGCTCCGGGTGGCGGTTAACGAAAGCTTTGACGTCCGCCGCACTCGCCGGCTTGCCGATGCTGTCCGCCACGTCAATCGTGAAGAAATCCGACGATCCAATGAACCGGTCCACCGTCTCCAGGCGGATGTGGTCGGCATCCACGTGATACGATTGTTTCCAGCCCAGCGCCTTCACCGCCGCGTCCGCCTCGGCCCGCAGGCTGGACGGCTCGGTGCCGATAAACGAATGTTCACGGTTTGACTTGTTCCAAACGGGGACAAAGTGCGCACCCATTTCGGTCGCCAGGATGCACGCGCGGAGCTGCGCCTTGCCCTGATGGCCAAAACGGTCGCCCATGCCGAAGGATAACTTTCCCAGCAGTAGATATTTATTCATAATAGTTGTTGTGAATACACATAACTTAACAATTTTACGCGTTAACGCGCCATGTGAGTTCTGCAATTTTATTTGAGAATTCTGCACTGGAGAATCGCCAAAACTGGCTATGGCAGCAATCGCCAATCCCACTCCCCTCACCACCCATCCCGCAACTCACTGATTCATTTACTCACAAACTGATCATGCGCCTGTTCCCAAAAACATGCCATGTAGCGCTACACCTGTCTTTAAGGGCGGCGACAGTTGAGCTGGGGACTTTCCGCCAGCGTAGCCCACACGCGGATGATTTCCTCCACGAATTGCGCCCGGTCCAAGCTGGCGAGTTTCATACCAATCCGCCGCCGCGACATCAAGTTCGACTTCCGGGGCGAACTCGACGCGCCAGTTCATTTAATGTAGCGCGTGCGGAGGCGGTCCTTCTTTTTATCCAGCGGGACGGCCGCTGCCGGTGCATCCCGCAGGGCTGCCAGCCGGGCGTCGACCAGCGATTCATCGGCGGAATCCAGCGGGGGGCGTCCAACTCCAGCGTCCGACAAATGAGCAGTTGCGCTGCTCGAAAATCAGGGCGGGCAGTTCGAGGAGAACTTCATTAAAGTTCATGGCCAAACCTTAATTCAAGTTGGCAGGCCCGTAAAGGCAGCAATTTCCAATTAACGGTGTCCTGCTTTAAGCAGGCAGGGACTTGCCAGTTCAGCCGCCACTCGTCCTCGAACTTTAGCCTTCAGACTTCGGCCTTTAGCTTTCCCACACCCCTGCCCCCTTTTTATGCCCCTAACATACTTCAAATAATTTCCCCCCTTCACCCGCCCTTAAGGTTGCCCGTGCTAAGGTGACGGCATGAAAAGTGAAACCAAACACCTGCGGATCGCCAGCCTCCCGCTGGTGATGTTCCCCGTGCGCGTCGTTTCCAAAAACGCCCAACCCCGGAGGCAATCATGAACCCCTTCCTGGCCAGCCCTCAAGCCCGCTGGATGCTCGTGGACGACAGCGAAAGCATCCTCATCATGCTCTCCGCCGTCCTCGAAAACCTCACCGGCGCGACCATTGAATGCCACACCACCCCGCAGGCCGCCCTCGCCGCCCTCCAAGCAGCGCCGGAATCATACCAACTCGTCATCACCGATTTCGAGATGCCCGGGATGGACGGCGTCGAGCTCTGCCGCCGGTTGCGCGCGCTGGCCCCCGCCCAGAAAATAATCCTCGCCACCGGCAGCGGCTTCTTCACCGAAGCCGCCGCCCGCCACGCCGGCTTCAGCGCCCTGCTCGACAAGCCCTTTCCGCTGCCCCAGTTGAAAGCCGCGCTGGCCAAAACCCTTGGTGCCAGCCCGGAAAATGTTTCCGCCAACCTCGTCGCCGCTTGATGTGCGAATCAAAACTTTACACCCAAAATAAACCAACAACACGAAAGGTAAAATTATGAAAACAAAAACACTGCTCACCCTGGCCGCCGTCCTCGGCGCGCTCTCTCTCACCGCCTCCGCCCAGGACGCTGGCGGCCCGCCCCCGGGCGGACCCGGCGAACAAGGCGGTCATGGCGGACCCGGCGGCCACCGCCCCGTGCCCGCCATCATCGCGGCCTTGGATGCCAACCATGACGGCGTCATCGACGCCGATGAAATCGCCAACGCCACCGCCGCCCTCAAGACGCTCGACAAGAACGGCGACGGCAAGTTGACCCGCGACGAATACATGGGCAAACCGCCCAGCCGTCCCCCCGGCGGCGGCGAAGGCCAGGGTCAAGGCGGCCCGGCCAACGACGGCCCGCAAGGCCCGCCTCCGGGCAACTGATGGATGAATGAATTGATGCTCTTCCGTTCTTGTGAACGGCAAGTCGGCGGGCTGGCGAAGTTCCGGGTGTGAAGCCAGTCCGCCGAACCTTTTGTCTCAAATCTCCAGCCAGCACAAAGGAGCTGTCCCACGCCTGCGGCTATTTTTATTTTTTCTCTGCATTTCTCCGCTTCCTCCGCGCCTCGTTTCTCCGACCGGCGAAAACTTTTATTTCTCCACCGCCTGCCCGGCCTTGACCCACGCCCGGAATCCGCCCGGAAGATTATAGAGGTTGGGAAAATCAAGCTGGTTAAGTTTGTTGCACGCCCGCACGCTGCGCACGCCGCTCGCGCAATGCACCAGATACGTCTTGCTCCGGTCCAGTGCGGCGGCCTTGGCCTGAAAGTCAGCCGCGCTCACGTCCAGATTCACCGCCCCCGCAATGTGCCCGGCTTGATATTCCTCGGGTGTGCGCACATCCAGGATCACGTTCTGTTTGTCCCCCGCCATGCGCGCAAATTCATCAACCGTCAAATCCTTGAAAGCCGCGGTGGGTTCGCCCGTGCCCGTATGACGTTCCAGTTTTGGCAGCACTTCCGCCGCGCCGCCGCCGGCATAGCCGGTTTCTTGATAAACCGTTTCCCCCGCGCCATTCAATAAAACCAGCGTGGGAAAACCTTCCTCCGCTTCCGGGCTCAAATTGAACCTGGCCTTCAGCGCCAGATTTGCCTGTTTCAGCTCGTCGCTTTGCCTGGACTTCTGCGGAAAATCCACCTCCACCAGCACCAGCATGCGCCGGGCATATTTGATGAATTCCGGCGAGGCGAAAACCTGGCGCTGCATCTCCACGCAAGGCGGGCACCAGTCCGACCCGTGAAAAAAGAGCAGGACGGATTTTCCCTCGGCTTTTGCCTGGACCAGCGCTTTTGGCAGGTCCGTGCCCCAAGTCAGTTCGCCTTGGCCGGTCAGGCCCGAGGCAGGCTTGACCGGTGGATCGGCCAGAACTCTGGGAACACCCGTCGTCATGGCCATCCCCGCCATCAAAGCCAGGCAGATCAACTTGGCGGCCGGATTTGAATTTGTTTTCATTGCCTTCATTTTGCGCCCGCTGTCGCTGGTCCGCAATAACACAAGTGCTGCCCGGAACCAGCGGGTCGCCCTTCCACGCGCGGCCCCGGCGGACCGAAAACCTCATCCCCTTGCCATAAACCCAAGGATTGGAAACCATAACCCGCGCTTGAACAGCCTCTCCAGGCAGGTTATACTGGAAGTTCGCTATGAGCGCCGAAGCACCCGTCAAATTAACGCACAACGAAGAAATCAAAGCCGCCTTCCCGACGCTGGCCGGCACCATCGCCGCGACGTTCAATGATCCGGCCAATGACCATTTCTCCGATGACGACAACCAGTTCCTGAAATTTCACGGCAGCTACCAGCAGGACGACCGCGACCTGCGCAAGACCGGCAAGAAATACATCATGATGATCCGCGGCCGGATTCCCGGCGGCATCATGACCGCGAAGCAGTACGGGGTCTTTGATTCCCTCGCGACGCAATACGGCAACAACACGCTGCGCATCACGACGCGCCAGAGCATCCAGTTCCACGGGGTGGTGCTGGCGGGCCTGCAGCCGCTCGTCAAAAAAATCAACGAGTGCCTGCTCTCCACGCTCGCGGCCTGCGGCGACGTGAACCGCAATGTGATGGCCGCGCCGACGCCGGCCTATACCAGGGCGCGCGCACAGGTTTTGGCAGATGCCCACATGGTCGCCATGGCGCTCGCGCCGCAGACGAAGGCGTACCATTCCATCTGGATCGACGGCGTGCAGATCGACAACAGCGCCGCCGAGAACAAAAACTTTGTCGATCCGCTGTACGGCCAGACCTATCTGCCGCGCAAATTCAAGATCGCCTTCGCCATTCCGCCGGTGAACGACGTCGACATCTTCACCAACTGCCTCGGCCTCATCGCCGTCGTGGAGGACGACCAGGTGATCGGTTACAACCTGTGCGTGGGCGGCGGCATGGGCCGCAGCCATGGCAACGCGCAAACCTATCCGCGGATGGCGGATGTCATCGGCTTTTTCACGCCGGACAAGATCGTGGAGGTCGCGAAGGCGGTGCTGACGATCCATCGCGATTTCAGCGACCGCACGGACCGCAAACACGCGCGCCTGAAATACGTCGTGGCCGAGCGCGGCGTAAAGTTCATGCAGGATCAGGTGAACCAGCGCGCGGGCATCACCCTCGAACCGAGCAAGCCGTATGAATTCACCACGACCTCCGATTTGCTGGGCTGGCACCAGGCGGTGGACGGGAGCTGGTTCCTCGGCCTGTTCGTGAGCATGGGCCGCGTGAAGGATCTGGGCGGTTACAAGCTCAAGACCGCCCTGCGCCATGTGGCCGATGCTTTTGGCAAAATTGAATTCCGCCTCACCGCGAATCAAAACATCCTCCTGGCGAACGTCAGCGCAGAAGACAAGCATCCCATCAACATGCTGCTGGCCGCGTATGGCGTGAAGACGGAAAACCAGGCGACGGTGTTGCACGCGGCCTCGATGGCCTGCCCTTCCCTGCCCACCTGCGGCCTGGGTCTCGCGGAATCCGAACGCGCCCTGCCGGGCATGGTGGAGCGGCTGGAGAAATTGCTGGCCGAAGCCGGCCTGCCGGATGAGGAGATCATCATCCGCTCGACCGGCTGCCCGAACGGCTGCGCGCGTCCGTACATGGCGGAGATCGCCTTCGTGGGCAAGGCGCCGGGCCGCTATCAGGTCTGGCTGGGCGGCGACGTCTCCGGCACGCGGCTCAACAAGCTGTGGAAAGACGGCCTCAAGGAACCTGACCTGGAAACGGAATTCCGTCCGGTGTTCCAGCGCTTTGCCAAGGAACGCAACGCGGGCGAACGCTTTGGCGACTGGGCCCAGCGGGTGTTTTTGCAGGAACCGCCGGCAACGAATTGAAACTTGCAACGGGATTGATGCTGTCACCATGATTTGCCATGAACGAAAGCCGGACGCGATATATCACGCCAGTTGTCACGCGTTTTGCTTCGCACGCCGAAGCGGAAGCCGCCGACCGCGCATGGTGGCGTTCGTTGTCACCGCTGGAACGGCTGGGGCAACTTGAGTTGGCCCGTCAGTACGCTTATGGATCCGAGTCATTTAAGCAACGACTTCCGCGAGTTCCTAACCTGTCTAAACGAAGCTGGGGTTGAGTATCTTGTGGTGGATGGTCATGCCGTGGCGTACTACGGTTACGTCCGCCCCACCCGCGACCTTGATGTCTGGGTGGCGGTCTCCGAGCATAACGCGGCGCGGTTGGTACAGGCGGTAAAATCATTTTTTGCAGGTGCGGAACTGCCGGGACTGTCGCCAGCATGGTTTTTGGATGCGGAAAATGTCACGCGTTTCGGTGCGGTGCCGAACCTGATAGAAATCCTCCCAAAAATATCGGGCGGTGAATTCGCCGGGGCCTTTGCCCGCAGGGTCACCACAGAAGTTGATGGCCAGCAGGTAAATTTAATTTGCTTGGACGATTTGATCGCAAACAAGCAGGCGAGCGCACGGTTAAAAGACCTCGCCGACGTGGAACAACTTAAAGCTGAAAACTGATGACCGCCGAACAAATCAAAAATGCGAACGCCGAACTGCGTTCCCAGCCGCCGCTGGAAATCATCCGCTGGGCCATCGCGCAGGCCAAGGGCCGGGCGATTGTGTCCACGAATTTCCGCCCGTACGAGGCGGTGATCCTGCATCTCGCCACACAGGTGCAGCCGGACATCCCGGTGCTGTGGGTGGACCACGGCTACAACCGCCCCGCGACGTACCGGCATGCCGAAGAACTGAAAAAATTGCTCAAGCTGAACATTAAGGCCTTCATCCCCAAGCTGACCGCCGCGCATTATGACGCCGCGTTTGGCGGAATGCCCGAGCCGACGCCGGAAAACGAGGACCGCATCAAGGCCTTCAGCACCACGATGAAACTGGAGCCCTTCCAGCGTGGCATGAAGGAACTCGCCCCGGTCGTCTGGATCACCGCACTGCGCAAGGTGCAGAATCCCAACCGCGCCGGGCTGGATATCGTGGTGGAGGATGCAAATTTTCATTCACTGAAAGTCAGCCCGGTGTTCAACTGGAGCGATGCCGAGATGGAAGATTATCTGACACAGCACCATCTGCCCAACGAATGGGATTATTTTGACCCCGCCAAGGCGGATGACAAACGCGAATGCGGTCTGCATGCCAGTTGGGGTGGCAAAGCGGTTGAAGGCGGGGCTGGGATCTAGGCTCCGGCAGCTTGGAACGAACGCCATGCACCGCCCCGGATCCAAAATTTATCTGTGTCCATCCATGTCCATCTGTGGTTAAAATCTTTTTCCGATGAGTTCATACCATCTTGACCATTTGCAGTTTTTGGAGACGGAAGCGATTCACGTGATGCGTGAAGTCGCGGCCGAATTCGAGCGCCCCGCCCTGCTCTTTTCCGGCGGCAAGGACTCCATCTGCCTGCTGCGCCTCGCCGAAAAGGCGTTCCGCCCCTCCGACATCCCCATGCCGTTCCTGAACGTCGAGACCGGCCACGAATTTCCCGAACTCATCGAGTTCCGCGACCGGCGCGCGAAGGAACTCGGCGCGAAGCTCATCGTCCGCACGGTGGATGAGGCGTTTGCCAAGGGCATCGCGCAGCCGACGCCCGGCCAGGTCAGCCGCAACCAGTTGCAAACCCCGGTTCTGCTCGGCGCGATTGAAGAATTTCAATTCGACTGCGCCATCGGCGGCGCGCGGCGGGATGAGGAAAAGGCCCGGGCCAAAGAACGCTTCTTCAGCTTCCGTGATTCGTTCGGCCACTGGGACCCGAAAAACCAGCGCCCGGAAATCTGGAACGTTTACAACGCCCGCGTGAATCCCGGTGAAAACATGCGCGTGTTTCCGCTCTCCAACTGGACGGAGATGGACGTCTGGGAATATATCAAACGCGAAAAGCTCGCCGTGCCGAACCTTTATTTCAGCCACGAGCGCGACTGCTTCTGGCGCGGCGGCCAATGGCTGCCGGTGCCGCCCGCGCACAGCGACTCGGCCAGGCCCGATCCGTTTGCGGGGGCGCGGCCCAAACCGAACGAGCCGGTCAAGAAAATGATCGTCCGCGTCCGCACCATCGCCGACATGATCAGCACGGGCATGATCGAATCCCAGACGGATACGATCGACGACATCATCGCCGAAGTCGCCGCCGCGCGCGTGACCGAGCGCGGCACCCGCGCCGATGACAAGGCCAGCGAGGCCGCGATGGAAGACCGCAAAAAAGCCGGATATTTCTGATTGCTATGCCCAATACGCAGCACCCCATCGAACTTTTGCGCTTCAACACCTGCGGCAGTGTTGATGACGGCAAGTCCACGCTCATCGGCCGCTTGCTGTACGATTCCAAGTCGTTGATGGAAGACCAGGTCGAGGCGCTGGAAAAATCCGCCGCCATCACCGGCGGCGGCATGATCAATCTCGCCAACCTCACGGACGGCCTCCGCGCCGAACGCGAGCAAGGCATCACGATCGACGTCGCCTACCGCTATTTCGCCACGCCCAAACGCAAGTTCATCGTCGCCGACACGCCGGGGCATGTGCAATACACGCGCAACATGGTCACCGGCGCTTCCAACGCGAACCTTTCCATCGTGCTGGTGGATGCGCGCCAGGGAGTCATCGAGCAGACCCGCCGGCACACATACATCGCCGCGTTGCTCGGCATCCCCCACCTCGTCATCGCCATCAACAAGATGGACCTCGTGGATTGGAAGCAGGAACGCTTCCAGGAGATCCGGGATGAAATCGAGGATTTTCTGCCCAAGCTTGACGTGTTCCGCGATGTGAAATTCATCCCCATCAGCGCCTTGAACGGCGACAACGTGGTGGACACCTCGAAACACACGCCCTGGTATGAAGGTCCCAATCTGCTGGCGCATCTGGAGACCGTCCATATCGCGAGCGACTGGAACCTGAACACCTTCCGCTTCCCCGTGCAATGGGTGAACCGCCCCAACGATCCCACCAACCCTTCGCTGCATGATTTTCGCGGCCTCAGCGGCCAGATCGCCAGCGGCATCGTACGCAAGGGCCAGCCGGTCGTGATCCTGCCCATCGGCATCAAGACGACGATCAAGGACATCTGGACCTATGACGGCTCCATGGCCGAGGCGTTCTGCCCGCAATCGGTGACGCTTTGCCTCGAACACGACATCGACGTGAGCCGCGGCGACATGATCGTCGGCCTGGAAAATCTGCCGGGCCAGGGCGCGGAATTAACCGCCCGGGTTTGCTGGATGCACCTGCGTCCGTTGCTGGCCGGCAAAAAATATCTCCTCAAACACACGACCCAGACGGTGCAGGCGGTCGTGACACAGATCGAAAGCAAAATCAACTTTGACACGCTGGAATTGGAACCGGCGCCGGTCAAAGCCGATCCCCAAACACCCGCTTTCGCGCTGGCGATGAACGACATCGGCGTCATCAAGCTCAAGACCGCGAAGCCGATCGTGTTCGACGGTTACAGCACCAACCGGCTGACCGGTTCGTTCATCCTGATCGAGCAAGGCACCAATGCGACGGTGGCGGCCGGGATGTTGTCCGCCCCCATCGAACCGGTGAAGCCGGAGTATACGGACTTCGCAATCTGAGCGGAATCCGCCGGATTAAAACAGTTCTGACAGCAGATCCTCAATGGCGGCTTTCCGAAGAAAGCCGCCTAAATCTTGCACTGTTGCGGCACCCGGTAGGCGGCCAGCCGGATCAGATCGATTCTTTCTTCTTGTCCGGGAACGGGCCCCAGTTCGCCTCCGTGTCCCCGGCGTGATCGTAAATGTTCCTGCCGGCCTTCAAGAATGGCGTGGCCATCGCCCACGGCTTGCCATCGGGGCGGTTGATCGGCGCGCCGCTGTACTGTGGCAGATAGATGCGACGCATCCGGTTGGTTTTATTCGGACCACTGCGATGAAAGACGAAGCTGTCAAACGCCACGATGCTGCCAGCCGGAACGATCAATGGATCTCCGGGATCAGATCCGGTGTAGCCGATGAGATCGTTTGAGCCCTCTTCCTTCTGGTGATCAATGATTTTGCCACGCGTGCCGGCACGGGAATGCGGCAGGATATACACCGTGCCGTTCTCCTCGTTCACCGCATCCAGCGTGCACCAGCAGGTGACGTAAGGTTTGTGCTGGGTCGTCGGGTCATACCATTTCACATAGCCGCTGTCCTGGTGCCAGGAAAACTTCATCCCCTGCTCCGCGCCTTTCACCACCCATTGTTCATGAAACAACTGGGCGTCCGGCCCGACCGTCGCCTCTGCCACCTTCGCCATCAGATCACTGAAAATGAACTGGTAAAGCCGGTTGCTCAACCGGTAGCGGTTGTTGATGAAATAGCGCTTTCCGCGGTGCGTGATGCCAACAGACTGGACGTTCTTGGAATCCATCAGCGCATCCATGTAGCCGATGTAATAGGAACATTCCTCGCGCAGCATCTCCAGCATCGCGGGCGGGATGACGGCGGGCAGAATCATGTAGCCCTCGGTTTGATACAGGTCGCGTTGGGCCTGGGAGACAGTGATCATGGTGAGAGTCTGGCAAAAAAGGGTGGAACCATCTTCTCATTTTAGCGATGACTTGTTATCATTTTTTGTCGCGATGCGCCAAAACCTCAACCTGCCCGCCGGCCTGGACGGCAACCTGTGGCACTACCGCCACCAGGGCCGCAACGCCATGCACCGGCACGCCGAACTGGAATTGAACCTGGTCACCGCCGGCACCGGGCTTTACCTGCTTGAAAACCGCAAGTACGAGATCCGGCGCGGCGACCTGCTCTGGCTCTTCCCGGCGCAGGAACACGTCCTGGTGGAGCAATCCGCGGACTTCGGAATGTGGATTGGGGTCTTCAAGCCCAAGGCGGTGGCGCGCATCGCCACGGATGCGGACGCGAAAATCCTGCGCCAAAGAGATCCCGCCGGAGAATTTTGCCGCCGGCTCCCCCAGCCCGCCTTGGCCAGGCTGGAACAGTTGTTCCCCGACATTGTCGCCACGCAAACGCAGCCGGGACTGTTTAATGCCGGTCTGGCTTACGCCCTGTTGAACGCGTGGGAATATTTCGAGCATGCGGCCGATGTGCCGGTGCGCGATGTGCATCCCGCCGTGGAGAAGGCCGCGCGCATCATCCGACATGAGAGCAACCTGCTGGGGCTGGATGAAATCGCGCGCCGCGCCGGCTTGAGCGCGCACCGGTTGAGCCGGCTGTTCAAACAACAAACGGGCGTGGCTCTCGTGGATTTTCGCAACCGGCAGCGGGTGGAGAAATTCATGGAACTCTACGGCACCGGGCAGCGCCGGACCATGTTGGATGCCGCATTGGAAGCAGGCTTCGGAAGTTACGCGCAGTTTTACCGTGTCTTCAAGCACGTCACCGGCACGCCCCCCAAAAGCCACCGGCGGCGGTAAATGGCAGCGACCTATGCGGCCAGCTTCCGCCACAACTTGTCGATTTCGCCGCGCAAAACTTTGGCCTCCTCCCAACTGTTCGGAAACGTCGAGAGCGCGTAGCCGCCTTCCACGGGACCAAGTTCCGGGCAGATGAAGATTTCGCGTCCCGAATCCTTGTTGCCATCGAGCCAGCATTTGAGCAGCGCCTCGGCGAAGGGCAGCCAGTCTTTGACTTCTTGCGTCAGATTGCCCCGGCCATCCGTGATGGGCACCTGCGCATGATGGCCGTTGAACGGACGAAAGTGAAACTGCTGGGCGTGCTGGATCAGGTCTGGGCGCACGAGCAGACGTTGCGCAAAATTCTCCGGCACAAGATGTTTCACGACGGCAAAATGTGAGAAGTCCACCGCGAGCGGCAGCAGCTCACCGGTCGCCCGCTGGTAGGCGTCGCAGAGGGCGTAGTGCTTTTCGGGCGTTTCCGTGCACGTACCGCGATGCGTCTCTATGCCCGGAACGACGCCGATGCGCTTGCCTTCACGGTTGAGCAGCAGTGCGAGTTCAAGCGCCTCGGCCGGCGGCGTATCGTGGGCAGCGAGCTGCACATTGACATGAACGGCACCGCAGTCCTTTTGTTCCTGAAGCAAGCGGGGAAAATCCGCCGCATTGCCAGACGCCATGCCGCCGACAAAAATCAAGCCGTGCCGTTGGCATCCCTCGCCCAGTTCCGGGCTGCCGCCCCAGCAGACGCCGTCAAAGCCGGCGGCCCTGATCGCGGCCAGCTTTTGATCCAAGGTCCATTCGGCGGCCTTGGTCGGATGCCCCATGAACGTCCACAGATTGGCGATGTGGCGAAGAACGGGTTTGTCCCCGGGATTTTTCATCATCAAAAGCCGATGGCCGCACCACCATCCACGGGCAGCACGACACCGGTCACAAATTTTGCCGCCGGGCTGCACAAGTAAACTGCCGCCCAGCCGATGTCATCCGGCTCGCCAAACTTGTTCATGGGCGTGCGACCAATAATCTTCGCCTTGCGCGCGGGATCGCCGCTCAACGCCTTGTCCAGCATCGCCGACGCGATCCAGCCGGGGGCGATGGCATTGACGCGCACGCCGTGCGGTCCCCATTCCGTTGCCAATGAACGCACCACGCCCACATAGGCGGACTTCGCCGCCGAATACGCCACCACGAGAGGGATGCCAAAGAGTGACGCCATTGACGCAGTGAACAGCACGCTGCCGGATTTGCGCTCGATCATGCGGCGGCCCGCCTCCCGCGTGAGCGCGAACGCGCCGAAGAGGTGCGTCTGGATCACGGCGGCGAATTCCGCATCGCTGGTTTCGACCGACGGCTTTTTGAGATGCACACCGGCGTTGTTGATGAGGATCGAAACCGGTCCGGCAAGCTTTTCGGCCTTGTCCACCAGGGCGGGCGCGGTATCCAGCTTGGTCACATCACCGACGACAATGAACGCATTCTTGCCCAGCGACGCGCAGGCTTTTTCCAGTTCTTCCTTGCGGCGGCCGACAAGCACGACTTTCGCCCCCGAGGCGACGAGGCAGCGCGCCATGCCGAGGCCGAGGCCGGTGCCACCGCCGGTAATAAGGGCGACTTGCCCGGTGAGGTCGAAGGCGGAATTGTTTTTTGATTTGTTCATGCGCGGCAGCCGGCGGCAAGCGACGGCGTTTCTTGATGTTTATACATGATAAAATATTCCCGATGGCCAAGCTGTTCCGGCTTGCTCGGTTCACCCGCGGCAATCCGCGTGACCAAGGCGGCCAGTTCGGCACCGGCTTGCGGGATGGTGATTTCGCCGGCCAGCGCCCGGCCAGCGTCGAAATCCATGTCCTCCTCCATGGCGCGAAACGTCGCGCTGTTGCCGGTGATTTTGATGAGCGGCGCAACGGGGCTCCCGATGACGCTGCCGCGGCCCGTCACGAACAATACTATCTGCGAGCCGGCGCTGATCAGATCCATCAAACCTTCCGTGTCGTTGGGATTCGTGTAACCGAACTGCATGAAATGCTCGTCCGGCACGCTGTCAAGAATCCACAAGCCCGGCTCGCGCGGCTGCTCGGCCACCCGGATGACGCCTTGAATCGGACGCGTACCGCCCTTGGCGAACGCTCCCAGGCTTTTTTCCTCAATGGTGGTAAGTCCGCCCGCGAAATTTCCCGGCGACACCGACCATTGCCGGACGGCGCGGCAATACCGCTCCGCCTTGTCGTAGGCTTGGGCGAGTTGTTCCTTCGCCTCCGCGTTGGCCGCGCGGGCCAGCATATGTTCGCGCAGGCCGATCATCTCCACCGTTTCTTCAAAAATCGCGCGGCCGCCCGCATCCACCAGCAGATCAAAGAAAGCGCCCACGGCGGGATTGCCGGCCAGACCAGAGGTGCCATCCGAACCGCCGCACTCGCAGCCAACGGTCAGATCGGCCAGCGTCATCGGCACGCGCGGAGTTTCCCGGCGGATTTGGGCGCGAAGGCGGGCGACAATTTCCTTCCCCTTCGCAACGGATGTGCGTGTGCCGCCGGCTTGCTGGATGAAAAACCATTCGGCAGGACGACCCGAGGCGCGGACGGTGTCCGCGATCTTTTCCGGCTGCGTATATTCGCAGCCGAGCCCGACGGAGAGAACCGCGCCGACATTTGGATGCCGGGCGAGCGCCAGCATCAGGCGGATGGCGTAGGCATTGTCGTAGCAACCGGGAAAGCCAATGACATGCGTGTCTTCCTCACCATGGCCGATGGCGTAGGAAACATGCTGTGCGCATTCGACCGTGTAGATGATGAGCACAAGATTGCGGATGCCCTTGCGACCATCGGGACGCAAAAAGCCCGGCCAGGATTTGGAAAGCAATGCGTCAGACATAAGCCGAAGCGGTGTCGGTCGGGGCGCCGGAGTGGAGATCCAGCGTGCCGGATCGGTCATCGAGATCGCTCGCGAGATTGTGCAGGTGAACCCACGTGCCGCGCGCAATGGGTTTCGTGGCGCGGCCAATGCGCACGCCGAATTTCACGATGGCCTCACCCGGCGCAATGTCGCGCAGGGCGATCTTGTGGCCACGGTCGATCTTATCCAGCGCGGCGACTTCGCCGCGGGTCGCGCCAAGAACTTGAACCAAACCCGGAGCCGCATCGTCAATCAGCGTGGCGACGTTGTCAGAAGGCTGGATCTGGAAGCAGCGCGGGGTCATTTCGTCTTGGTAATCTTGTGTTCGACGCACGTATTGTCAATCGCGTCCCAATCCAGTTCCACGCCGATGCCGGGCTTTTGTGGGACGTGCGCGACGCCATGCTTGTCGATCGGATATTTGTCTTTCATCGGGAAGCGGAACGGTTCCTCCGGAACCAGCAGTTCGAAATATTCACAATTTTTGATCGCGCAACTGACGTGCAGGTTCGCGATGTCCATGAAACCCATCGTCGTGCAATGGACTTCGCAACGCAGGCCGTGCGCCTCGGCGAGGTGCGCGATTTTGAGCGTACCGGTGACACCCGCCTTCCACGAAACGTCGGCGCGTACGATGTCCACGGCATTGAAGGCGATGGCCTGGGCCACGCCCCACGGGCCGCCGCGCGTTGTCTCCGTGCCGGCGATGGGGATGTCCAGCGCAGCACAAAGCTTGGCGTATTTCGCGAGTTCGAAGTCGCGGAACGGTTCTTCAAACCAATGGTAATTCAATTTTTCGAGGTCGCGCCCGACCCGGATGGCTTCCTCCAGCGAATAGTCCGCCACCGGATCGGTCATCAGCACATAATCAGGTCCGGCGGCCCGGCGGAGGGCGCGATGGATTTCCATGTCCTTACGCCACGGGCCGGGCGGATGCGCCTTGTAGGCTGTGAAACCGCGCTTTTTGTAGGCGCGCAATTGCTTCACATAGTCCTCGGTCTTCGGCAGGAACAGGCTGCTCGCGTAAACGGGCAGGCTCGTGCGATATTCGCCGATGAATTGATACAACGGCAAGCCGGCGGCTTGCGCGGCGATGTCCCAGAGCGCGACGTCCACCGGACCGGGCAGATACACGGGAAAGAAAGTCAGATGCCGGTCAATCGTCCACAGCTCATGCCAGATGGCTTCGCGTTCCGTGACCCGGCGACCCAGCACCACCGGGGCGATGGTCTCGTGCAAATACGCCTGCGTGACGACGCTCGAACGCGCGGCGAGCGCGGTGGCGTGCCCGCTGATGCCGGCATCGGTGTGCAGGCGGAGCACTACGACATCCCAATTCATCGGGCTGCGTCCGGTGCGGGAGGAATCGAACAAGGATTCCTTGCGCTGACAACGCCAGGTTTCAAGTTTGGTGATTTTCATGGGAAAATTATTTCACGAACTCAGTGAGCCGGTTGTCCTTGAAACTGAACCCCCAGCCGTTGCCCTCGTTCGGATACGCGAAACCGTCCTGCATCCGGATGGGATGTGTGATCAGGTCGTCCACCCAGTCGAACGACTCCGCGCCGTAGGCGTTCGGAACGGTCATCAGCAACGGCACGTCGTATTCCTTGTAATAGTGGGGCAAAACGGGAATGTGATGGGCTTGGGCGAGCGCCGCCGAAGCCCGCCACGCCTCAACACTACCCAACCGCAGCAAGTCCGGTTGCCAGAGATCAATCGCCTCGCGCCGGATCAATTCCCGCAGCGTCACGGTGTCGAACTCGCGCTCGCCGGTGGCGATGGACATGCCAGCCTGGCGGCGCAGTTGCGCGTAGCCTTCGTAATCGGTCCGACTCAACGGTTCCTCGAACCAGGTGATCCGAAGCGGTCGCGCGGCGCGGGCCAGTTCAAGCGCGGCGGGCAGAATCATGCCCTGATTGGCATCCATCATGATGTTGATATGCGGGCCCACGGCTTCACGAACCTTGGTAAGCCGCTCGATATCGCGCTGGATTTCCGGGGAGCCGACTTTCACCTTCACTGAGTGAAAGCCGCGTTTAACATAGCGCGTTACTTCATCGATCAACTGCCCGTTCGTATAGGAAAGCCAGCCGCCGCTGCCGTAGAGCGGCACGCGCTGGTGACAGACCCCGAACATTTTCCAGACGGGCACACCGAGCGTCTTCGCCCACGCGTCCCACATGGCGATGTTCACCGAACCCACGGCCCAGCGATGCAAACCGACGTTGCCAAAATATTCGCTCTCCTTCTCATGGTGCGCCAGAAATTCACCGGTGTGGCTGACCTCACGGCCGATGACCAGCGGCACGATGTCACGCAACGCCCCAATAATGGCCTGGGGCGAGTAGTGGAAGGCGAGGAGATGCCCGTCACCGGTGATGCCATTATCGAGCCCGATGCGCGTGACGATGAAGGCGATCTCCGGAATTTGGTGCGTGCTGTCGGCAATGGGTTGGGACAGCGATGAGACCGCCTTGAAAAAAGAGATGTTTTTAATCTTTGGCATGGGAATCAGAGAATTCCGTATTTCTTGAAGGCCGCCGTGCTGCTCAGGCCGGCTTCGATTTCCTTGCGGACGAGCTTTTCCCCACGCGCCTTGCCCAGCGCTTTTTCAATGACTTCGGCCTCCACTTTTTGGGGCACGATGACCACGCCGTCAAGATCGCCAAAAATCAGGTCGCCCGGCTGCACGGAAACCTGGCCGATTTCAATCGGGCAGCGGTAGTCAACCACCTGTGTGCGGACGCCGGAATCCTGCGCAAAACGGCCGCGCGAAAAGACGGGCCAGTTTTGCTCCAGCACTTTCGGCGTGTCCCGGTGAAAACCATTGATGACCGCGCCGACCGCGCCCCGCGTTTTCGCCGTGGCGGTGAGGATTTCGCCCCAGTACGCGCACCGCATGTCGCCGCCGCTGGCGAGATAAATTTCGCCGGGCTGCAACTGGTCGAGCGCCTCGGTGAGCCGGCCGAACGGTTGTTTCTGTTTGCCGAACACATCGATCATCACCACCGGCATGGCACGGCCGGCGAGCTTCATTTCTTCGCGCAACGGCTGGACCGGTTGCGGCAAAAATTGACGGGTGAAGCCGAGATCGTCGAGGATGTCGCCCACCACCGGCGTATAAAGGTCGCGGCAGGCGAGCGCGAACAGTTCAGAATCAGATTTCCATTCGGGCATAGGTCAAATTATAAATGTTGAATTCAGTTAAACAATTCGCAATTCAGTACGATGGATTCACGGGTTCCAACCGGGGCGACAGCCAATGAATGACCGCCAACGCGATCAAATAGGCCGACGAGGCGATCGCGAACAAGCTCCAGTAACTGCCGGTCGTCTCCAAAATGAACCCGGTCGATTCGGTAAACGCCATCGCCGTCAGCGCGCCAGCCATGCCGCCCAAACCCACGACGGAGGCCACGGAATTTTTCGGAAAAAGATCCGAGGCCAGCGCGAAAAGATTCGCCGCCCAACCCTGATGCGCGCTGGCCGCCAGGCCGATCAACAGCGTCGCCACCCACAAATTTGAGGCGTGCGCCGCGAAGACGACGGGCCCCACGCACAGGGCGCAAACCAGCATCGCGGTTTTCCGGCCCGCATTCAGCGACCAGCCGCGCCGCATCAGCGCGGATGACAGCCACCCGCCGCCAATGCTGCCAAAACAGGTCATTGAATAAATCACGACCAGCGGCGGGCCGAGATTGGACAGGTCGAGGCCATATTGCTGGTTCAAAAATTTTGTCAGCCAGTAAAGATAGAACCACCAGATCGGCGCGGAAAACGCGTAGCCGACAATGAACGCCCACGTTTGGCGGAAGGTTAAGAGTTTGCCCCAGGAAATTTTTGGCGCAGCCGTTTCCGGAGCATCACCACGAATATCAGCCAGCTCCGCCGACGAAACGCGCCGGGATTTTTCCGGCGATTCATAAAAGGTCCGCCAGAAAACCAGCCACACAAAGCCCAGCGCGCCCAGCACCACGAAGGGCGCCTGCCAGCCCCAGCGAACCGCCAGCCACGGCACCAGCAACGGTGCGAGCACCGCGCCAATGTTGCAGCCGGAATTAAAAATGCCGTTCGCCAGCGCGCGCTCCCGTTGCGGAAACCATTCAGCCACCGCCTTGACGGCCGCGGGGAAATTTCCCGCCTCGCCCAGTCCCAGGGCAAAGCGCGCAACCCCGAAACCAAAAGCCGACCGCACCAGCGCGTGCCCTGCCGCCGCCACGCTCCAAAATAGAACCGCGAGCGAATAGCCATTCCGCGTGCCAATCAAATCCACCCCCCGGCCGAATACGACCAAACCGATGGCGTAAGCCGCTTGAAACGCAACAATGATATGGGCGTATCCGGTTTCGCTCCAGCCGAGGTCATGCTGCAACGTCGGCGCCAGCAGGCCGAGAACCTGCCGGTCCATGTAATTAATGGTGGTCGCAAAGAAGAGCAGCGCACAAATCTTCCAGCGCCATTTTCCGATCGTAGTTGTCCGCGCTACGGTCATGGCACGGGCGCGGAATTGGTCGGGGCCGTTCCAGTCTTTGCTTTTTCCGGATGAATGCCCTGCTTGGAGAGATAGTTGTTAATTTTGCCCTTGGCCTTTTGGAAAACGGCCGTCTTCTCCGCCGCGCTGCCGCCGTCCATTGCCTCTTCGCGCGCCTGCTTTAGGATGTCCAAAATCTTTTGCTGGTGATTCTCCTCCAAGTTGGGATACGCGGCGAGATAACCGGCAAAGGTAAATTGCACCTTGCCGTAGGTCATCTTGTCCTTGACCTGCTCCACCTGGTCCGGCGAAAGATCTTCTGAAAGTTTGGCAAGAAAAGCCTCATGGATCGCCTTGAGCGAGACACGAATTTGCGCCAGGGCATTGGTGTCCGCCTTGGCCGCCTTCAGCTTCCCGTCATTCTCATCATGCCAGGCGCGCAACAAACGATATTGGGCCATCACGGCAGCGTGAACATGGCTGGCCCGGTTCGTGTCGGCCAGCGCAAGAACTTTCAAGATGTCCGCCGTGCGGCCCTCGATGGCTTTGGTGTAATTCGCCTCTACCTCCTCCGGCGTTTGGTTCGTCTGTGCGCCGACATTGCCTCCGGCGGCCACCAGAACAGCGGCCAGCAATATGACAGCCAGGAGAAGACGGATAGATTTCATGGGGTTTCGATAAATCAGCGCAGATTCGCGGTCAAAAGGTGGTCCAAGATTTCACGCGGCACCGCGATGGCCGTGCCGTGCTTATGTTCCGGCGGAAAGGAGACTTCCTTCGTCACGTCCGTAAACGCCTTAAAATCCTTGGTCTTCACGGCCCCGTATATTTTTTCACGGTAGGCATCAAAATAAACCAGCCAGTCATCCCCGACTTTTAAGGCGCACGGTCCTTCAGTAAATTTCTGCGTGAACGGTTCCGACACATCTTCCCACGGCCCCATCGGCGACTTGGCAAAGGCCACCCGCAGGTTCAAGTTCGGACGCGAATTATCCTTGTTCAGCAGCACAAACTTTTTTCCATCGCGTAAAACAAAACCGTCGATGACGCTGTAGCCCGGTTCAAAAAACAGTTTTGCCGGTGCAAAGGTCTCAAAATCGCGCGTGGCCGTGAAATACAGCCGGTGGTTGTTATCATGCTTCTCCAGATTGTCGGAAAAACGCCCCGGAATCGTTGAAGCCCAGAGGATGATGAATTGTTTCCCCTGCTGGTCATAAAAAAGTTCCGGCGCCCAGACGTTCACCGTGGTTGGTTCGTTGGTCATCACCGGTACAAACTTCTGTTCTGACCAGTGTATCAAATCTTTCGAGCTGGCATAACCAAAACCCTGGTCGCCATGCCAGCCTGCCGTCCAGACCAGATGAAAGGTTCCATCCGGTCCGCGCACAATGCTGGGGTCGCGAAACTGTTTATTCGTCCCGACCTTCGCCTCCAGAAAAGTCCCCGGCACGTTGGTCCAATGATAACCGTCGAAGCTGTAAAGAAAGCGCAGGTATTTCTGATCGGCATCATGGAAGGAGGTGAACAGACAGGCCTTATCCCGATGCCCTGCCTGCGAATGCATGGCCGTGCAGGAGACGCAAAGCCACAGCACCGCCAATAGCGCGGACAAAAAAAGTTTCTGCGGCCGGGGTGACATTGGTATTACCCAGTCTAAATGCTTTATGAATGAAGGATAATCAAAAAAGTGCCGTATAAACTTTAAATAGTGCCAGAATGCAGCCTGCTCATTTATTGCACGGAAACCGTCCGGTAAAAGCGCGCCATTGGACCGGGAAACCCGGGCACACTGAACAGCGCGGGCGACGCGGTGGCGGTGGTGTTGGTCCAGGTGACCCAGTTCCGTAGATCATCTGAGTATTGGATGAGATAGTACATGCCCAACTCGCCGGTGAAACGCAGTTGCGGCACCGGGCTGCTGTTCGCGATGGTGAGTTGCGAGGCGGGCAGCGCGCGGACGTGGACGCCGATGGTATTGGTGTAGGAAAACGATGAAGCATCCGTGACCTTGAACTGAAAACTGCCGAGACCGTGGAAATTCGCCGTGGGCGTGAAGCGCGCGACCTTTCCGCCGGCCAGCAGGCTGATGGTCCCGTTGGTTGGATTGGAGACGACATAAGCCGGCGAGTTGTTCGTGAAACCGCGGGTGAACTGGGTCAGGTCCACATCCACATTCGTGTTGCGCACACAATCAACATGAACCGCCGCCAGCCAGTTCAAATAATCTTCGAGGTTCGAGTAGCCGTCGCCGTCGGGATCGCCATTGCTGTCGGAAAAATCTCCGGGCGCGGAATCGGGGTTCAAACCTTTCAGCAATTCCCACCAGTCCGGCATCCCGTCATGGTCAGTGTCTTCGGGCACATTGTAGGTGGCGTAAGGCGCCCACGGATAATTTGCCGAATAATTCGCCCGGGTGGCATCGTTGGTATAATCATGCACGTCCGTTTGCGAATCAATCAGCCCGGGATTGTCCGGGCCGACGCTGTTCGCCTGGTAATAGCCGTTGATGGTATAATGCGGGCCGTTGGTGCCGATGTAATGCGTCGTGCCATCCAGCACCTCGCCGACGACCCGGCGGTCGATCAGGTCTTGCGCGGGCAAACTGCACCCCACATCCGACAACACCACCTTGTAGGCATTGCTGGCCGTCTGGGTCGTGACGTAGGACGGAAAAATTTCGGCGTTGGTGATCGCCAGCGCGACCTGGTTCGCGTCGGCATAATTGTTGGAGCCGTTGCCGGTGGGCACGGCGGTGCCGATCTGCCAGTTGTTGTTGAAATAATTTTTCCCCTCCATCACGTTGCCAACCATGTAATAAAAGGGCTTGGTCGGATTGTTCGTGTTGATCGGATCCAGCCGCAGCAAGAAGGTCACCGGATTGTTCGCCGGATACGGCTTGTAATAATTGCTCTCGTAGTTGCAGCGCGCCACGCCGCCGTCCGTCGTGCGGGCGAGCCAGTTGTAAACGACATTATTGCGGATATCGAGCGAACCGGCGTAGCTCACGCTCTTGTCATAACCGCCCGCCAGCGACCAGTTGCGATCTGTCGAGTGCGCGATCAAGTTATGGTGGTAGCTGCCGATTTCCCCGCTGATGGAGGCGGCAAACGCGTGCGGTTGATAGACATTATTGGAGCCCTGGGCCCGCAGCGTGTCATTGTAGTGGTAAGAATAGCGCAACGGTTCGGAAATGATGTTTTTCTGATACGTGGTCATCGCCGACTGGCTCCCCACACTTCCGGATTGCAGGGAATTGCACGCCACATCCAGCGACCAACTCGACGAACAATGATCAATGATCGTGTGCGTGGCGCTGCCCGGGCTCATGGCATCCATGGACTGCTGCGCCGCATCGCCGATGCGAAAGCGCATGAACCGCATGATGACATCGTTCGGTCCGCTCATGCCCGCGCGCCAGTTGGCGAAGCAGATGCCGTCGCCGGGCGCGGTCTGGCCGGCAATGGTAACATAGCCATTGTTGATGATGCAGGGTGATTGCAAGCGGATGAGCCCCGACACGCGGAAGACAACGGTGCGCGGCCCGCTGGCTTCGATCGCCGCCCGGTAGCTGCCCGGCCCGCTGTCATTCAAGTTGGTGACTTCCAGCACCACGCCGCCGCGCCCGCCGCGGGCAAAACGTCCGTAGCCTTCCGCACCCGGGAAGGCCAGGTGGCGCGTGCGGAACATCCAGACCGCGCCGGGGGTGGCGTTGCCTAAAAAATCAATTTCATCAACGCGCCAGTAATAAGTCAGCAGGCTGTTGAGGCCGGCCACCGGGTAGTTGGCGGCAACCTGGTTGCCTTGGAATTCCGGGGAGGCATGCGTGGCATTCTTGACCGCCGTTTGGTTGGTCCCGAAATAAACGTCGTGGGCAACCGCATTGCTGGCAATCGCGGGGCTCCAGACCAGGACAAGGTTGCCGGTGTCCGCATCCACATGCTCATCACCGTTTGCCGGCACCGGTGAGTTGGCGATGTGCAGCGAGTTGGGGGTGTCGATCTCGAAGCCGTCCAGGACGACGTTCTTGGTGGTCGCGGCCGACGTGGTGTCGGCCGCAAAGAGCACGGTGGTCACGTCGCTGGTCGAGGCGGTGGTAAAATTAAGGTACACGGTCGGCGCGGCGAGGTCGTTCGTGCGGATCGAAGGAGTAATGGCGGTGACATAGGTACCGTTGAGGTAGACCTTGATCGGAGCCATGGTGCCCAGGGCGAGGGGCGAGTCGCCGGCGTTGTGGAACGTGAGCAGCGAATGCGCTCCCGCGCCGAGGCCGGTGATGGTCATTTGAATCTGCCCGCCGGCATTGGCCACCGCCGGGTTCACGGTGACGCCGTCGCTTACCAGTTGCCATCCGGCGGTGGTGGTGCCGAGGGCGTAGTAGGTGTAGGTGAGACCAGTGCCGCCCGCGCCCTGCGCCGCCGCCGTCATGGCCAGGGACACGGTGACGATGGAGACGGTGGAGTCGTTGTTGGTGAAATTGAAGCTTTGGGTGATCGGCGACGTCCCGGTGCTCGAGGTGCCGCCGCTGCCCGCAGTGGTCCATTGCGTGTAGCCGGTCGCCGTCGTGCTCAGGCTGTTTTTGCCGTCACGATTGATGTCCACCTTCAGTTCACCTGCCATTCCATCGCCGGCGATGAAGACGAGCAGGCACAACCGAAAAAACTTCGATTTCATGGGCGGCAAGAAATTAACACAGCATTGTGAGCGTGAACCTTGTAATTTCTGCAAACTTGCTTGAGAAAACTGCGCTGAAAACTACCAGCCAGCACGCGGCAGCCAGACGGACATCTCCGATGCTCCCCGGTTCTGCCAGACCGAATACGGTATGAACTTCACCGCGACGGTCTTGAACTGTTCCGGCTGCACCGCACGATACAGCTTTCCGCTCCAATCCTCCCCAGCCCGCGCCAAAACCTTGCCGTCCAAAACCACCACCCCGCCCAGCAGCCGGCCATCGAAGCGCGCCAGCAGATTGACGTCAGTGGGAATTCGCACGTCAGAAATTTTCACGCCGGGCGGCAAGTCCGGCGACTCCAGGCAATAGACCACCGGTCCGCGCTGGATGGCGACCTGGTTCAAATCCTCCTCCACCAGCGGGTTTGCCTCCATCAAGCGCACAGGCATCGGCAAATCAACATCGACAAAATCACCCGGCCGCCACGCGCGGCGAATTTCAACGTAGCCTTGCACCCCGTCCGCCGCCCCGGCGGAGTCAGGCTGATTGTTCAAGCGCACGCCCGCACCGTTCGCCCAACCGGGAATCCGCAGCTTGAGGCCAAAAACTTTTGAGCCGCACGCTTCCACCTTGATCCGTACGTGCCCGCTCCACGGATAGTCCGTCGCCTGCGACAGCTTGATTTTTTCGCCGGATAATTCCGTTGCCAGCGCGCTGCCGCCGTAAAGATTGACCCAGATCGCGTCCGCCGACTTCACGTAGGCATAATCAGCCGATTCGGCAATCGTGCGCACCAGATTTGGCGGACAGCAGAACGAACTGACAAAGGGCACGCGTTGCCGCGACCAGCGCAACGCCATCGGCATGGGCTCCGTCACCCGCAACGGGTTGGCGTAAAAGAAATTTGTCCCGTCAAGCGCCACCCCTGAAAGCACGCTGTTATAAAGCTCCAGCTCGACGACATCCATGTACCGGCCCTCGCCCGTCGCGAGAAACATGCGCCAGTTCCACAGCGCATTGCCGATGTTCGCGCAGGTCTCGTTGTGCGCCGTGGTGTTGGGGAGCTGGAAATCCCGGCCATAAGACTGGTGCACGCGCGTGATGCTTTTTTGATCCTTTGAACCGTCCGGCGACGCGCCATCGTAAAGAGCCCCGCAGCCGCCGGTGATGTACATTTTTTCCGTGACCACGTTCGTCCAAATTTTCCCCAACGGCCGCCACAGGTTCGTGTCGCCCGTCTCCAAAAACAAATCCGCCGCGCCCGCATAAAGATAATTGGCCCGGACGGCGTGGCCTTCCGCCTCGGCCTGACCGGCGAATGGGATGCGGTCCTGGTTGTCACTGCTGCCGTCCTTGACCAAGTCGCGCATCGCGAGCCAGCGTTTCGCCAGCGCCAGATAGCGCGGCTCGCCCGTGACGCGGTACAACTCCACGATGCCCATGTAATGCGATGGACAAATATTTTGCAGGGCCAGTTCCGGCGTGGGCTGCTGGAAAACTCCGTCCAAATAATCCGCCGCCCTGCGCGCAATCGTCAGGAAATTGGTCTTGCCCGTGACGCGATAATGGATGCTCGCGGCGGTCAGCAACTGGCCCATGTTATACACCTCCCAATTATTGCGGTCGCGCAGCGGGGCGGCGGTGGAATTCGTCTCGCGCTGATGCAACTGCACCCAGGTGTCGATATAACCATTGGTCGCCTGCGCCCGGGCGATGACAGCGATGATCTCATCCAGCTTTTTTTGCAGCGCGGCATCATTGGTCACCGCGAGCGTCGCGCTGGCCCCCTCGAGAAACTTGTAAAAATCGCCATCATTAAACGATGCGCCGTGTGGTTTGCCCTCCACGAGCCCGGCCAAAATTTCAAAGTTGTAATAAAACTGGCTGTAATTCGTGCCCTGCATCAGCCGCGCCATGCCGGGCACCATCTGCGCGCGGCACAATTCGAACCGATCTGCCCAGAAGCCGTCCGTCCACCTTACCTCCCCCAGACCGACCGGGTGGACAACGGCATGGGGACTCGCGGTGGTATCAACGATTCCCCGTTCGGCGGCTGCGAGCGATGAAGCCATGACGACGAAGGCCAAGGCGATGGATGCCAGAGTTTTCATGGTGGTGTCCCGCCAAGTTGGGCGTCGCGATTTTGGAGCGGGATCGACGCGGGCACGACACCCAGAATCACAAAGCTGCCCGTGCCGATCAGTTCCAGCTTTTGCCGGCCGGCCTCGAAACGAAAGGCGTGGAGATTCACGCCGGGACAGCCGGGGATCGCAGCGGCGTTTTCGATCACCGTATCCACACCCCCCCGCTCATCCGCCTGCGCGGCGAATTCCAGCTTGGGCACCTGCAGCCAGGCCTTCTGGTTGCTGTTAAAATAACCGACCAGCACCTGCACGGGTTCCGCGGTTTCAAATTCGATGGGCGCAAGGCCCTTTTTCGCCGACTCGTGGGAGAAACGGATGCCGGTCAGGTTTTTCAATTCCGGAGCGAGGTCGCGAATCACATATTTCCGGTCGGTGAAGACTTTTGCACCGGCGGCCACGGGGTAGGTTTCGGCATTGGTGGAGAGCAGCCGAAACGCCGCCGCCGGCCACGGTTGGATGCTGGCAGCATCCACCTTGATGACGGGATTGGTATTTTGCTGCAAGTCCGCCACCCGCGCTTGAAAATTCACCAGTTCCTTCTGGTAAAGCGGCACCAGTTGCGACCAGAGATAATTTGTGCCCTTACCACCGACGCCACCATTGACCGGAATTTTCCGCTGCGAAGTCTGCATGGAATTGGCGAAGTGATACGCCGGGCCGGTCAAGGCCACCAGTTTTTGATAGGCGTCAAAACTGGAAGCCAAATGTGTTTCCGCCGTGCGCATGTCTCCGAGGTCCTGGCTGTAGCCATAACGCAAAACATAAAATGCGGCAGCGACCTTTCGCTCATAATTCGCATCAAGCATTTGGAGGCAATGAACGTCGTTTCTGAACCGTTCAAATTCAGCGCGATTTTTGGTGACCAATCCGGCGGCGGCCTCGACGGCGTTGACGGCGGCGGTTGATTCTTCACGCACCTCATGAGTAATCGACTCCGGCGTCTCACCAGCATGGGGCTCCTTATTCCATTCCCGCTTCACGTATTCATCCAACCGTTCGCCCAGCGGCGCCTGCGAGAGCCACAAGTCTTCGATGGCGCCGTATTTGTCCGGATTCACCAATTGATCCAGCGTCATGCCGAGCGACAAGGTCTGACGGTTGCCTTCCGTGATGCCAAAGCGCCGGATGAGGCGCGGGGCGATTTCGCCGGCGGCGTTGTAGGCATCCAGAATTTTCTCCGCCGCATTGGTGTTGCCATAAAAATCCGCGAGCCGCGAGACCCAGTAGGCGCGTTCCCCCTTCTCCGGCAGGTCGGGATTCCATGCATACCGCGCCCAGGCCTCAAACCAGATCCAGTCGCGATCCCATTGCAACAGCGGCGGATCGGCGATGTCCGGCGCATACGGCCAGTTCCAATAGGAGAGTGGATACAGGTGAATCCCGCTCGCGCCCAGCCGGTCGCGCGAGGCGAGCACGGATTTGCGGATGAACTCCGTGTCGCCATAACGGAACGGTTCGAGGTTCGAAAGGATGTGGATGTTCACGAGGTGCGGGCCGAGCTTGCTCATCGCGAGATGCGTCGCCTGATCTTTGCCGCGCGGTTCCCAGGTGGTGAGCGATTCGCCGTTGTATTTCGTTTCCGTAAACAGGTTGGAATAAATCTGGAAACACGCCGGCATGACGACCTCGGCATCCATCGCGTGCGTGCGAATGACCACGGGCGGCTGTTCCTTCAGGCCGGCGGCCTTCATGCCGTCCAGCACGCCGGGCAAAATCGTCCGGGTCGCCCACTCCACTTGATTGCTCGTGCCGCGCAACGCTTCGCCCAGGCAAAGCATGAGGCCGACGTTGGGATATTCCTTCACGAACTCCGCGATGGATTTACGCGTGTAATCCGCCACCAGCGGCGTGGGGGCGGCGAGTTGCGTGGCGATGCCGTTCGTCTCCGCAAAAGGTTTGGAGACGATGATGTTGTAAAACATCTGCACCAGCCAGATGCCGCGCTTGTCGCACTCCTGCGCCAGCCAGCGGAACTGTTCCTGGTTTTTCTGAAAGACATCGTCCGGCACCTCGACGGCGTAGGGATAATCCTTCAGCCGCACGAGCGAAGCGAAGGGATGACCGCTCCAGAGGTAAAGGGTGTTCATCCGGTTCGCGGCCAAAAAATCAAGATATTCCGTCCACAGTTTCTTGTCGTAAAACCACGGGAACAACTCCGGTGTGTACGGATATTCGTAAACTTTTCTCCCGGGCAGGATATAGGTTTTTTGCATCCCGATGCACGTGCCGCGCAGGGTCATTGCCGGTTTGTCGGAAAAGCTCAGGTTGGTTGGCAGCTTGCCGGTTTCGCGAATCCGCTTCGCCAGTTCCAGACAGCCGTAGAGCGCGCCGGAGTCATCTTTTGAGTATACCCATATATATCCGGCTGGATTTGTTTCCAGCAAAAAGCCTTCCCGACCGATGCTCCATTTATGTTGGATGCTGATGACTATTTGCGGGAGGGCCAAGCCATTTAACTGTGGGTCGATATTTACGGTTTTGAGCGCCTCCATCACCTTCTCCGCGCCAAACCGAATGCGTGGGGAGGCGTTGGTGCCAATTATGACGGACACCGTTTCCGCGCGGCCAGAAAGCTGGCCCAGCAGCAACACCAGCATGACCAGGCGGGCGCGTTGGAAAAACAGGTTCATGTGGTGCCGGAATGATTCTTCAAATCATCGCTAATGCAAATAGGAAAAACGCCAAACAAAAATTGGTTTCCGCCAAACCGCTTCGATTTCTCCGGATCACTCGCCGATGAAATGCAGCGCGACATGGCGGGAATGCGGATGCGTCCGGTGTTCCCAGAGATAGATCCCCTGCCACGTTCCGAGCGCGAGCTGACCGCCGTGAACCGGCAACGACAGATTCACCGCCGTGAGCGCGGTGCGGATGTGCGCGGACATGTCGTCGGCACCCTCGGCGGTGTGGACGAACAACGGGTCGCCATCCCGCACCAGCCGCGCAAAAAAGGCGTCGAGATCGCGGCGCACATCGGGGTCGGCATTTTCCTGGATGAGCAGCGAGGCGGATGTATGCCGCAGATGCAGCGTGAGCAGGCCGTCCCGCAATTGGTTCGCCGCCACCCACTGTTCCACGGCGGCGGTAAATTCGATCAAGCCGCGCCCGCGGGTCGGAATCACCAGTTCGTGAAACTGCTGGCGCATCGGCGGGGTTACTGCGGTGCCGGGGCGTCCGAGGCGACCGGCGCGCCCTTTTCCGCGAGCATCTTTTCCAGCTCCGGATTGCGGGGCTGGCCGGCATCGAGCGCCTTTTGATAATGCCAGCGCGCGAGCTGCGGCAACGGCGGGGTCTGGCTCAGATAGATGACGGCGATGTTGTTGTGCGCCGGGGCGTAATTGGCGTCCAAGGAGATGGCCTTGCGCAAGGCGGTCTCCGCCTGCATGCGCAGGCCCTTGTGGCTCAAGGTCACGCCCAGGTAGTTTTCAATTTCCGGGTTGTTGGGATCAATTTTCGACGCCTTGCTCAACGCATCCAGCGCGTCGTCAAATTTCTCCTCGCGGAACTTCAAGTAGCCGAGCGTCGACAGGTTGTAGGCGTCATCCGGGCTCTGGGCGACGGCCGCCAAAATGTGCTTTTCCGCCTCGGCCAGCTTGCCTTCCTGCAACTCGATCGTCGCCAGGTTCGCCAGCGCCAGACCGTTGTTCTGGTCGCGCTCCAGGATCTTGTGGTAATCCGCTTCCGCGTCGGTAAATTCATGCTTGGAAAAATGCTGCGCGGCCGAGGCCACGAGCTGCGCGGTGCCGGCGGGCAGTTCCGTGATGGAACGCTTGATCGGCTCAATGCCCGGCGTGGACTGCTTGAAGAGCGCGAGCTCATCCGCCGAGTACGGCACGGGCTTCGACTCGTCCACGGCGATGCGCGCGCGGAGCGTCTCCACCTCCTGGTTGAGCGCCGCCATCTGCGCCGACGTGTCGGCCAGCTTGGTGCGGGAATTCTTGGTGTTCACCTGGTCCAGCTTCTTGAGCAGGTCGGCGCGCTGTTCCGTCAGGTCGTTGATCTTCCCTTCGAAATTGGCCGCCGACTCGGCCAGTTGCGTCGAAAGCTTGCGCACCTTGTTCTCCAGGGCCGCTTTTTCCAGCGACGCCAAAGTGGCGGCGGACTGCAAGGTCGTGATCTGCGTGCGGGCGTCCTTCAACCGCGTGGCCAGCTCATCCGCCGCCGCGGCATTGTTGTTCGCCGCCTGCAAGGCCGCGAGCTGGGACCGCAAGCGTTCGTTCTCGCTCTGCAACACCTCGGTCGCGGCGGAGGGCGAACTGCCGTGCGTCAGGTTCTTTTGCAGCGCCAGATTTTCCGCGATGAGCGCCTCGGCGCGCTTCTGTTCCTCGGTCAATTTCTTCATGCCATCGACCAGTTGCAATTGCAGTTGGGAAATCTTGTTGGTGTCCTCCACGACGACGGTTTCCACCTTCGTCTCCGTCCGGCCCGCCTGCGCGGCCTTGAGCAGGTCATTTTGCTTGGTCAGTTCGCGCAACTGCTGCTGCGCGGCGGCGAGTTCGCTGGCATCCACGGCGGCCGGCTGGGTGGCCAGCGCCTCCTTGAGCTTGGCCTGCAGCGTGCGGTTCTCATTCTGCGCGGACTGCAACTGCGCCTCCAGTTGGCTCAATTTGGCCGCTTCCGCCGCCTGCTCGGTCTGCTGTTCCGTCGGCGCCCCGGTGGCCGGCGTCGCCGCGCTCGTTTCAACCTTCTTGGGCGCCACCTGCGTCTTCAGGGTGGCGATCTTCTTGTTCAGGTCGTCCAGGCGGTAAGACACGATGCCCGGGTCCCAGGTGGGAAAGAGCTTCTGGAATTTTTCGAGCCGCGCCTCCGCCTCGGTGTACGCCACCAGCGCATCGCCCGACTGGCCGCCTTCCGCCAGGTTGTCCGCCTGCTGGATGATGGTGTAGATGGAAACGTAACGGGCATCCGCATCCTGTTGGGCGTGTGCGACGCCGAGCAGGACAGTCAAAAGCAGTACGAGCCCCAAAAACGGTTTCATGCGGACAGAATGCCAGAGGAAATGATTTTGGCAATGCGCGGCGAAAATTTTCAACTCCGCCCGGCCCCAACGTCGGCCCGCAGGGAAAATGCAGCCTGAACGTATCCCAACACTGTCTCCCAATTCGCGCTCCCCAGCGGAGCGCGACTGTGTCCCGCGCAGCGGGATCAGTCGCAGCCACTTGCAATATCCAAACCGCATCCACATCCGCTGCCGGCGCTCTGCCAACACCGTGCTGCGGCTGGTCTCCGACACAGCCGCGCTCCGGAACCGGTGCCGGCAGTGCGGAGAAATGAAGCCAAAACGTAACGCAGAGCGATTGACCTGCGCGGCGAAACTTGCTAGCTTGCCGCCAGTTGCGTCATGAAATCCGCGCTTAACCAACACGTTTTGGTTCTGAACCGGCTCTGGCAGGCGGTCAACGTCTGCACCGCCCGCCGCGCGCTCACGCTTCTCTTTCAAGGTCACGCGCAGGTGGTGACCGAAAATCCCGACGGCTCTTTCCGCACCTTCAGTTTTGAGGAATGGCGCGACGTCTCCTCCAGCGCGCCGCCAGATGACACCATCAACGCCATCTCGTTCCGCATCCGCCTGCCGCGCATCATCCTGCTCTTCATGTACGACCGGATGCCCAAGAAGGAAGTGAAGTTCACCCGGCACAACATTTTTGAGCGCGATAAAAACACCTGCCAATATTGCGGTGAAATTTTTGACCGGAAAGACCTGAACCTGGACCACGTCATCCCGCGCGACCGCGGCGGCCCGACGACGTGGGAGAACATCGTCTGCTCGTGCATCGCCTGCAACACGCACAAATCCAACCGCACGCCGAACGAGGCGGGCATGAACCTGGTGCGCAAGCCCAAACGGCCCAAGTGGCGTCCGTTCGTGCAAATCAATTTCACCCTGCACCGGCATGATAGCTGGAAGCATTTTATTGATCTCGCCTACTGGAATGTGGAGCTTGGCGAAGACGTCGTACCGTAGCGTCAGGCATCCTGCCTGACGTAGAGGGTGGCATCCCTGCCGCCCGGAAAAGAACGGTGGCATCGCCGGTGTCTCACGACTTTTCAATCGTCTTAAAGGTGCGAGCGGTTTTATCCGCCGGGCTGGAAGCCACGGCTCTACGGCAGGTAGGATGCCTGCCACTACACCACACGGCCCAAGTGGCGTCCGAGAGGCTGCG
>JARLJW010000003.1 GCA_031290985.1 Verrucomicrobiia bacterium
CGGTGTCGCCGCTGCCGCTCTGCCACCGCAGTCCAAAACACGCTGGCGCGTTCGCAGTGCGAACGGTGGAAATGAGGCCGTTTTGGGTGATGGAAAATTTAAGGAAAAGCCAATGAAAACGCAAAAATTAAACCAAATTAAGGTAAATTAAGGTGCTGGCGCACGGCCACTGTGCAAGACGTTGGGAATCAAGGTTCGTTAGCCCTTGTTAGCCTTTGTTAGCCCTTAGAATTTTTTTTAAAAACGATGATGGGTACCACAAGATGAAAGATCGAGGTTCACAACGGAACCTCCGCAGCAGGAGGTTCGATTCCACTCGCTGGCACCATTTCCAAACGAAACGGATTGCGGAGCGCCCCGGGCCGACCGGCCATTTCCCTCCGGGTTCCACCAGAATTTCACCTCATTTGCTAAAATCGTGGAATCCTTTGCCGGCGGTGCTAGTATTCATGGGCCACGCGCCCGGACAGCCGGCGCTTGAACCAAGCAATCTAAAATGAAAACCCGGCCGGGGACGACCCATGGCCGGCCTGAAAGCGACCGCATCAGCACCATGAAAAAAAAGCTCAAACCGCTTACCCAACGACCGGCCTGGAAGGCGCTGGCCGCCCATTATCAGTCCATCAAGAAACTGCATCTGCGCAAACTTTTTGCCGATGACCCGAAGCGTGGCGAACGGCTGACCGCCTCCACCTCCGGCCTGTTTCTCGATTATTCCAAGAACCGGATCACGGACAAAACCCTGCAACTGCTGGTGAAGCTGGCCAATGAATCCGGCCTGCGCGCCCGGATCGATGCGATGTTCAGCGGCGAGAAGATCAATATCACCGAGAACCGCGCCGTGCTGCACGTCGCGCTGCGCGCGCCCAAGAACGCCCCCATCATCGTGGACGGCAAAAACGTCGTGCCGGACGTCCACGCCGTGCTCACCAAGCTGAGCGGGTTCGCCCAACGTGTCCGCAGCGGCGAATGGAAGGGCTTCACCGGCAAGCGCATCAAGAACATCGTCAACGTGGGCATCGGCGGTTCCGACCTTGGCCCTGTCATGGCGTACGAGGCGCTCCGGCATTACAGCGACCGCAGCCTGACCTTCCGCTTCGTCTCCAACGTGGACGGCATCGATTTCGTGGAGGCCACCCAGGATCTCGACCCGGCGGAAACGCTGTTCATCATTTCGTCCAAGACCTTCACCACGCTGGAAACCATGACCAACGCCGACAGCGCGCGCGCCTGGCTCCTCAAGGGCCTCGGCGGCGATGTGAAGGCCGTGGCGAAACATTTCGTGGCCGTCTCCACCAACGCTGAAAAGGTCTCCGCGTTCGGCATCGACACGGCAAACATGTTCGGCTTCTGGGACTGGGTCGGCGGCCGTTACTCGATGGACTCGGCCATCGGCCTGTCCACGATGCTGGCGATCGGCCCGGACAATTTCCACGCGCTGCTCGCCGGGTTCCATGAGATGGATGAACATTTTCGCACCACGCCCTTTGAAAAGAACCTGCCGGTGCTGCTCGGCCTGCTGACGATCTGGAACACGGACTTTTTAGGCGCGGAAACCGTGGCGGTGCTGCCGTACGAACAATATCTGAAACGGTTCCCGGCCTACCTCCAGCAGTTGACGATGGAAAGCAACGGCAAACACGTTACGCTGGATGGCAAAAAGGTGAATTACCAGACCGGCCCGGTGTACTGGGGCGAGCCCGGCACGAACGGCCAGCATTCGTTCTACCAGCTCATTCATCAGGGCACGCGGCTGATTCCGTGCGATTTCATCGCCTTCGGCCAGGCTCTCACGCCGCTGGGCCGGCATCACGACATCCTCATGGCCAATGTGTTTGCGCAGGCGGAAGCGCTGGCGTTCGGCAAGACCGCCCAAGAAGTGAAGGCCGAAGGCACGGCCGCCGCGCTGGTGCCGCACCGGGTGTTCGAGGGCAACCGTCCGTCCAACACGATTCTCGCCCGCAAGCTCACGCCGGAGGTGCTGGGCAAGCTTGTGGCGTTGTACGAACACAGCGTGTTCACCCAGGGCATCATCTGGAACATTGATTCCTTTGATCAATGGGGCGTGGAACTGGGCAAGGTGCTCGCCCAACGCATCGTGCCGGAGCTCGAAAGCCCGGCCTGCCCGCCGCTCAAACATGACAGTTCAACCAACCACCTGATCCACCACTACCGCAACCTGAAAGGAAATCTATGAACGCAACCACCCGCAAGGAACAACAGCAACGGAAAATCAAGACGCAGTCCGGCTTTCTGGCCGCGCTGGATCAAAGCGGCGGCAGCACGCCCAAGGCGCTGGCCGCCTATGGCATCAAGGAAGGCGCCTGGGCCAACGACGAACAGATGTTCGCGCTGGTCCATCAGATGCGCGCCCGCCTCATCACCACCCCCAGTTTCAGCGGCGACCGGATTCTGGCCGCGATTTTGTTCGAGGGCACCATGGACCGGGACATCGAGAGCCAGCCCACGGCGGACTATCTGTGGAACCAGAAGCGCGTGGTGCCGTTCGTGAAGGTGGACAACGGCCTGGCCGCCGAGGCGGACGGCGCCCAGTTGATGAAACCCATGCCGGGCCTGCCGGCGCTGCTCCAGAAGTCCGTTGCGAAAGGCATCTTTGGAACGAAGATGCGCTCGGTCATCAAACAGGCCAACGACGCCGGCGTCAAAGCGGTCGTCCGCCAGCAGTTCGAGGTGGCGGCACAAATAATCGCCGCCGGGCTCATGCCCATCGTCGAGCCGGAAGTGGACATCCATTGCCCGGACAAGGCGAAGGCCGAAGCGTTGCTCAAGGCGGCGCTCAAGGAAAAGCTCGATGCACTGCCCGCAGGTCAGCAGGTCATGCTCAAGCTCACGCTGCCGGAACAGCCGGACTTTTATTTGGAATTCGTCAAACATCCGAAAGTGCTGAAAGTGGTCGCGCTGTCGGGCGGTTATCACTTGAGCGAAGCCAATGCGCGCCTCGCCAAAAACCACGGGGTCATCGCGAGCTTTTCGCGGGCGCTGGTGGAGGGCTTGTCGGCCCAGCAGTCTGAGGCGGAGTTCGACGCCAAGCTCGATGCGGTCATCCAAGGCATTTATGAGGCGTCCCTGACGTAGACTGATGCGGAGAACCGGCGGGCAGACATCACCGGCAACCGCAGAGGCGGTGCCCGGGTGTTGAACTGAAAATAAAACAAGGCGCAGGCATCACACCTGCGCCTTTTGATTGCCACGGCGCTTTTGAAGCGGCTGCAGGCCGGGAAACCTGCTGAAACCAAAGCCCCGCCCAATGGGGACATTCTCATTAAGTTCCGACACTCCCCGGAATCGCGGTTGAGAAATCCCCCTCCGGGTGCGATGCTGTTCGTTCATGAGCGTCAAAGTAAAGATCTGCGGCATCACCAGTGTGGCCGACGGCCAGATGGCCGCCGCGGCCGGCGCGGACATGATCGGCCTGATGTTTTACGACCAGAGCCCGCGGCACATCACCTTGCCGCAGGCGGTCGAGATTTCCCGTGCGCTCTCGCCCTACGTTCTGCGCGTGGGGGTGTTTGTCAACCCGGACGAGGATTTCGTCCTCCGCGCCATCAGCGAATGTGGCCTGAACCTGCTGCAATTTCACGGCGATGAACCCTCCGATTTCTGCACCCAGTTCGGCGTGTTCAGCCTGAAGGCCCTGCGCGTGCGCGATGCGGCGTCGCTGTCGGCGCTCGAAAATTATGCGACCGACGCCTTCCTGCTGGACGCCCATTCCAAGAGCGGCCTCGGCGGCACCGGCGAGCAATTCAACTGGGACCTCGCCATCGCGGCGCAGAAGTTCAACAAGCCGATTTTTCTCGCGGGCGGATTGACGCCGGAAAATGTCGCGGACGCGGTGCAACGCGTCCGGCCGTTCGCCGTGGATGTTTCGAGCGGGGTGGAATCCGCGCCGGGGAAAAAGGACGCCGCCAAGGTGCGGGCGTTCATCGCCGCGGCGAAGCAGGCCAGCGGGGCCGGCGCCTGACCGCCGCGTTTTACTCCAGCAGAAACGCCTCGAGCTGCGTGGCGCGGATGACGTTGCGCACGGAAGGGGACACGTTGGAGAACGTCAGGCTGAGGTTGCGCCGCTTCAGGTTTTTCTTGAACCGCACCATCAGGCCGATGCCCGTGCTGTCCACAAACGTCACGCGCGACAGGTCGATGACCACGTTCATGTCCGGGGTGATCTGCGACAGTTCGGATTCGGTGTAGGCGCCGAGCTCCACCGCGTTGAGCGTGGTGATCTCGCCCGCCCAGCGGATCTGCAATTCCTTTTCAGACACGCCGCTCGTGACGGGCGCGGCCCCGGCCGAGCTTTCCATCAGGATGCGCGCGCCGGCCAGGCTCGCCTGCACGGTGAAAAATTCATCCAGCTTCATCAGCTTTAACGCGTTCTGGACCGGCGCACGGGGCGCGATGAGGATGAACTGCCGGTCCAGCTCCCGCGCGCGCTTGCGCAACCGGATCAACATGCCCATGCCCGTGCTGTCTGTGAAATTGGTCTCGGACAGGTCGAACATGACATGGCCGCTTTCCACGGCGCGCTGCCATTCCGACTGCGTCACCTGCACGGCGGCGGCGTCCAGGCGCACGGGCGCGCGGATGACCAGGTTTCCATGCGGGTCGGGCATGACGTCCGCCTGCGTCGGCGGCGGGGTTTTTTTCCGGGACCGCAGCCGCCACCATTGCCGCAGCACCGCCCCGATGAACTTCCAGGTCTTGATGCTGCCCTTGGCCGGCGAGCGGCCTTCCCCGGTCAGAAAATCGAAGTTCAACCCCGCGCCCAGCACGAACGGCACGCCGGCCTCGCGGTAGTTCATGTTGATCCACTTCTCCTGCATCGGGCAGCCGAACGCCACCAGCAGGATGTCCGGTTTGGCCTCGCGCAACCGGCGCAGGATGTCCGCGTGGTCCATCTCCAGCAGCGGCTTGATCTCCGGCTGAAACGTGCCGACGAGCTGCAGCTTCGGCTGCCGGGCGCGGATCTTTTGCGCCGCCACGTCGTCGCCACCCAGCAGGAAGACGCGCCAGCCCTTCTGTTCCGCGAGCACGAGCAGTTGCGGAATGAGGTTCGGCACCGTCACGCAGCCGGGCAGGGGATTGCCGAGCACCTTGGACGCCCAGACCACGAGGTTTTCCTCCGCCACGATCAGATGCGCGTCGAACAGGATGCGCCGCAGCTCCACGTCCACCTGCGCGGCGATCAGAAAATCCACGCCCACCGTCGTGGCGTAATGCGGATAGCGCGACTCGATCATCGTCGCCGCCAGCGAGCACGTCTCCGCCAGGGTGATGTTGTCGAACGGCACTCCGAGGATGGCGATGGGCGATTTGGCCTGCATTTGCATCAGATTGTTAACACCGAACCCGCAAAAGTCCAACAACGGATTTTAGGGGGTGAGGAACTTCTGCACCGCTTCCAACAGTTCATTCGGGCTGAAAGGCTTCGCCAGGAACAGGGCCGCGCCCGAGGCCTCGGCCTCCACCTTCGTCAAGGCGTGGCCCTTGGCGGACAGCACCACCACGGGAATATCCCGCGTAGCCGGGTTTTCCTTGAGCTGCCGGAGCGCGCCCAGGCCGTCCAGGCCGGGCATCATCACATCCAGCACGATGAGCTGCGGCAGCTCGGTCGCGGCCTTCGCCAGCGCCTCCTTGCCATCGCGGCAGCTGACGACGGCAAAGCCGCCTTTTTTAAAGGTCATCTCCAGCAGGCGGAGCATGAAAACTTCATCGTCCGCCACGAGTATTTTTTGGGCGTTCATTTTTGGTTTCTGATTAACATGAAAGTCTCATCATCGGCCAGCGCCGCACCGCCGCGATACGCCGCCAGCCGTTCCAGCAGAAGCATTTTCGCGCGCTCCGCATCGGCGGACTGGTGCAGGGCCTCCGCGAGCAGGGCCAGCAGTTGCTGGTCGCCGAGCATTTCCCCGGCGGGGTTGCGCGTCTCCGTCAAGCCATCGGTGTACAGCAGGGCCGCGCCGCCCGGCGGCAGCGCGTGGGTGATCTGCGGATAAAACACCTTCCCATCGATGCCCAGCGGCAGGCCGGAATTTTTCGGATCGCCGGCCCGCGCCGCGCCGCCGCCGGCGAGCAGCAACGGGCAATGGCCGGCGCTCGCGGCGACGATTTCACCCCGGCGCGGGTTCACATACGCCACCGCCGCCGTGATGAACATGTCCACGCGCGAAAGGTCGGTGAACAGAATCTGGTTCGCCGCGCCGAGCAGTTCGCCCGGCTGCGCAAACAATTGCGGCATCGAGCGGATGGTCGTCCGCAGCACCGCCGCGAACAGCGCCGCCGGCACGCCCTTGCCCATCACGTCCGCGATCACCAGCAGGGCCGCACCGTCCGGGGCCGCGATGGCGTCAAAAAAATCGCCGCCGACCTGCAGCGCGCTCCGGCAGGAGGCCGCCAGCGTGAACGGCGCGCACGCGGGCAGTTGCGCCGGCAGCAGCGAGCGCTGGATGTCCGCCGCGATCTCCAGTTCGCGCCGCGTCACGCGCGTGGCCGTGCGCTCCTCCAGCAGGCGGGCGTTGATGAGCTGGATGGCGAGAAAATCCACAAACGTATGCAGCAGGTTCACCTGCGCGGCGGTGAACGGCTTGTGGGCCGCGAGCCGGCCCAGCGCCACCGTGCCCACGAGCTGGTCCGCGATGTGGAACGCATGGCAGATGCCCGTGCCCACGGGCATGGCCGCGCGCAGCGGATCGCTTTTGTCCAGCGGCTCCTCGGGGCTGAACCAGATGTCCTGCCGCGTGCGCGCCGCGGCGGTCTCGACCGAGCGCAAGATCTCATCCCCCAGCACCACCGGCGGCAGGGCGGCGGACTTTTCCGGAAGCTGGATCTTCGTCTCCAGTTTTTTTCCATCGACCGAGACCAGCCGCAGCACCGCGCCGTCGGCCTCGGCCAGCTTCATGAGGTCATGCATGAGGCGCCGGGAAAACTCGCCCAAGTCCGTCTGCGTGCCGAGCATGGAACTGTAACGAAACAACGCCACGAGGCTTTCGTAGCTCGTGGACAGCTCGGAAGTCATGTCGGTCAACGCGGTTTCCGCGTCGGCCAGCCGCTGCTGCAATTGCGCGGTGTCGGGGAAGATGCTGCCGCCGGCCGCCGGCCGGGCGCGGCGGAGCACCAGCACATTTTGCCCGGGATGCCGCAGGTAAAAAACCTCCTCCGTGAGCGACTTCATCAGGTAAAGGCCGCGGCCGCCCTCCGCATCATCTTCGGGCAGCTTGATTTCCTTCGGCCAGTCAAACCCCGCGGTGTGATCCGTCACGCGCGCCTCGATGTCGCGCTCCCCGGCGGAAATCTCGATGACGACGGACTGCCCGCGCGCGGCGGCGTCCGCATATTTCACGGCGTTGTTGGTCGCCTCGACGAGCGCGAGCTCCCAGGCGCCGAGTTCCGCCTCGGAAAGATTTTTCTCCGCCAGCCAGGCACCCGCCTGCGCCACGGCGGCGCGGACGGCGGTGAATTCACACGCGGATTCCAGCCGGAGCGAAATCCGGTGGTCACTGCGGGTCGGGCTGGCGGTCATCAGGTGGAGTTTAGGGGTGGCGAGGCGAATTGGAAAGCGTGGGGAAACGCGGTGTTCTGCAACCAAATGTCCGGCCGGCCGGCCGGCCGGATTTTGGGCGGACTACAAATTTCTGAGAAGCTCGTCGAGGAACCGGCGAAAAACGACGGCGGTCGGCTCCCAGTCACCCTGCATCGCCCGGGCGCTGGCCTCTTCGTAACCACTTCCGGGACGCGGACGCAAACCGATAAAAGGGGGCAGACCATACCGCATGGCGAGACTATTGGCCCAAAGGCGGGCGATCCAGCCATTCCCGTTCGGCAAGGGATGGATTCTTACCCACTCAGCATGAACCCAGGCGCATAAATCGAGGATGGCTGCCAGTTGGTCGGCATCCGGGCTTTGACCGGCTGGCAATTCCGCGTCCAGTTCGGCAACCAGCGCGCGCAGAGTTTTTTCAAAACGAGCCAGTTCCTCCGCCACCTTCGCCGCCGCCACACCAAAATGCGGACCGATCCTCACCTGCAGATTCTCCAATCCAGATTCGCCGCGAAACGCGCCGACAAATCGCGGATCAGGCACATCCAAGCCGTCCAAGAACCGGATTTGCCATGCTTTGGCCATGGCCACGGCGGGCGGTTCGCGCCGTTCTGCGCGCTGGTGGATTTCCTCCAGCAGGCGCGTGAGATTTGCCGCCAGCCGCGGGCTGCTTTGATCCCAGTCAGGCACCTAAAAGCCTTCGAATCTTGTTTTGCACCGGGCCGGCCGGTTCGAACCGGCCTCCGCTGATTTGTCCTTCCATCAGTTCGCCTTCGAGCGGGTCTGCCTGCGTCATTTCAGCCTCCACCACGGCGACGATGGCGCGTTTGATGGTGTCTTTCTGCTCGCGATATTTTCGCAGGCCAGCCAACGTCGCTTCCAAGTCACGTTCTTTTTGACCGCGCTGGCTGAGGTAGCTTTTGATCGCCTCGTTCAGCAGTTGATTGATGGGGCGGCCTTCGAGGACGCTCAGATTTTGGAGCGCAGACCGTTCCGCAGATTCAATTCTTAGTGTGAAGGGTTTTCTGCTCACATTAAAACAGTATACCAGCCCGTAAATGATGTCAATAATGCCTTTTGACATCACTTTGACGATTGGGCACCAATCTACAATATGAAAGCGCGGGGAAAGGTCGCGCGCGGACGGGGGGGCAAATGGGGTTGAGGTTTCTGGTCGTGCGGGGTAGTGTGCGGGCATGAAGATGCTCAAAGTCCTGCTCCCGGTTGTGCCCGCCTTCATCTTGCTGACGGGTTGTGATGGCGGTTCTTCTTCGTCATCGGCGCCCGTCAACCCGGCCGACGTGACCAACAGCACGCTGGTGAATGCCAAGCGCACGGCGGACAAGACGATCGACGTGTCGTTCATCAACCAGGCGATCCAATTGTACAATGTGCAAGAGGGGCGGCTGCCCAAGACGCTGGAGGAGCTGGTGCCGAAGTACGTTGCAAAAATTCCCGATGCGCCGCTGGGTTATAAGATTGCCTACGACGCCAAGAAGGGTGAGGCGAGCGTGGTGCGGGAATAGTCCGTGCCGGACGGGCCAGTCCGAAGCCGGACGGGCCATCATGTCGCAGCGCGACAAAAGCCACCTTGTTTGGCGACGCCCTAAAAGCTCAGGTACCGCAGCACCTGCACTTCGCGCTTGAAGACCATTTCAATGGAGTTCTCGTTGAACCGCACATCGATGGGACAGCGGTCCTGGTAATGTTCCCACATGAGGCGGCCGTTCGCCGGATTGATGCGGGCGATGCGCAGATAGGCCGGCTTTTGCGGGCCCATGTCGGTCATCTGTTCGGCGTCGTCAGGATTCGGGTCGTAGGACTGGATGGTGTAGATGTACTTGCCGGACAGGTAGGAAATGAAGCCGCCGGGCTTGATGCTCCACAAGGTCTTGCCGCTCTTTGGGTCCAGTTTCATCAGGATGTCATCGGTGGTCTTGGTGATGTCAATCTGGCGGGAATACTTGATGTCATCGGGATTACCGCTGGTGGTGTTGACGTAGATGAAACCTTGCGGATCAAAAAACAGCCCGACGACGCCGACGGAAGGGATGCGCCACCGCGCATTGCCGCTGCCCAGCTCAAAGGCGCTCAACACGGCCTGGTCAATAACATAGAGCGTGTCGCCGTGCTCCACGCACGGGCCTTCGCCGAACTGCGATTCTTCGCCAAAAATTTCCCCGCCGGCGGACACGGTGTAAGTGAGCGAGGTTTGCCAGAGTTTTTTGTTCGCCTTGTCGAGGACAATGACCGTCTTGCCGGCGGCGATGACGTTGACGGTCTTCAAGACAAACAACTGTGGCTGGCCGGTGACCTCGCCGGTCCAGTCGGGCGCGTCCGGCGCATCCGGCAGATGCACGATGACCTGATAGCGGCTTTCGTCTTCCGTGACGGTGTCGCCGCCGTTGTTGCGCTGCATTTCGTTCAGCATTTCGTTGGCGATCTCGCCGGTGTGGGCGGCATTGACATCGCCGTCGAGTGCGGATTTTTTTGGCGCCGCCTTCATGGCCGAGCGTTCGACGAATTTTTCCTCGAGCAGCGTCTGGGAAAACTGGACAAAGCCGGTCTTGCCGGAGACGAGTTGAAAGCTTTCGCGCCCGACCTGGTTCGCGGTGGAGTTCTTTGAGCGCGGATGCTGCGGGTCGTCGCGCAGCGCGGCTTCGAGCTGCTGTTCGTGCTGGGCGTTGGCGAGCAGCGCGGGCAGGGCGGTGCGGGCGGGCAGCTTCAGGTTCTGCGCCTGCGCGGCAACGGTGTTGGGGTCGAGCGGTTTGCCGTCCGTGGAAAACAACCCGCCGGTGGCGGCTTTGCCGGCGCCGCCCGCCGTGGCCACGGGCGTCGCGCCCGGCTCATGAAATTCTTGAACGTGTGATTCGCCGGTGGCCAGGCTCACGTGCGTGACCGATTGCGCCCCCAGCATCTGGAGTTCATCCCCGGTCTCGATGAGGGCGTCGCCAAATTCCGGCAGGGTGATTTCCTTCACGACCTTGCCGGTGTCCCAGTCGTAATGCGTCAGTTTTTCACCCCGGCCCACCCAGATGTTCTGGCCGGCGACGCGCAGATGCAGCTCTCGCTGCAGCCCGATCTTGGTTTCGCGCTCGATTTCTTCCGGCAATTGGCGGTGGCTGTAGCCGCCGCCTTCCGACGCCCTGGCGGCGGCGTCATTCTCCGCCTTCACGGCGGCGGCGATCTCCTCCTTCGAAATGAGTTCCTGCGACCAGACCGGTTTTTTGCTTTTCAGATCGTAACGCGCGAGTGTGCCGCCATGCAGGAAAACCAGTTGATCCTTCCCGACGATCTGGGTCTTGCCGGAATAGGCGCGATCATCGTCCTCAAAACGCACGGCATAATAGGGGTGCGGCACGGAACCGAACCAGGCATACCAGATCCAGATCCCGAGCAAGAGGGCAACGAGCAGGAGCGCCGCGCCGAAAATCATCCCGGCCTTGCGCCAGAACTGGCGTTCCACCTCAAATTTCTGCCCGGCGTAGACGGGCGCATCCAGGCCCTGCAGGTCGGCCTTGTTTTTGCAAAAGGGGGAGCAAAAGTAACCAAACAATTCCATGCATTTTGGACAGATCGGCTTGTGGCAGACCGTACACGCTTCCGTCGCCAGCACGCCGCGGTGCCGCTGGCAGTACTTGGAGGCCGGTTCCGCCGGGGCCGCTTCCGGCGGCTTTTCTTCGCGAGAAATTCTCAGGCGCGAGCCGGGCGCCGCCGGGGTCGGTGGCGGGGGCAAAGGAACGATCGGGTCGGGCGGCGCGGCGGCGGCGGCCGGAACCCCAAATTCCCGGCGGACCATCTCATTCACAAACTCGGACGAGTCCAGGCCGCACGTCGGGCAGACGAACTTCACCGGGTTTTGCACCATCTCCGGCAAAAGGTCGAACGCGTATTTCGCGCCGCAGGGACATTGCAGTTTCATATGTCAGGGCTTGGGATTCAATAACACGACCCCCGGCCGGCCGGCGAGCGAAAACGTCAGTTGGGCGTCACTGGCCTGCACGCTGCCATCCGTCATCAGGAAGTTGCCGCCGTATTTGTGGTGGTTGTTGCCGGGCGGTTTGCCGTTCGCGGAAAAGACCATTTCGCCCGCGCGCTTGGGCTCGGCGTTCACCTGGCGGTCGGACAGCAGCACGTTTGGCGTGTCACCCAGCCGGACCCCCATGTAATAGGCGTAACTGATCTTGTGCCGGCTCAAGGGCTCGCCGGAGGGAATCTGCGAATCGCGCCCGCCGGGACAGATGAAGATGGTCGTGTCCGCCGAATACTTTGGAACCAGCTCATCGAGGACCTCCTCGGAAGTCGCGGCATTGGTTTTCGCGGGCAGGACGCCCCGGTAATCATTCGCATAGATCTGCAGCGCGAGATAGATTTTCTGGAGATTGTCCGCGCAGAGCTGCTTTTGGGTGCGCTGGTGCCGGCCTGAGGCGAAGCCCTCCAGCATGGAGATCAGGATCACCATGATCGCCAACACGATGAGCAGCTCGATCAGGGTGAACCCCGGCGCGGGCTGGCGGCGCGATGGTTGCATGAGCGTCTTGTAATGCAATCCGCACGCCAAGGCAAAATTTTTTTCTCGCCAAGCGTCGGCTGGCAAGCTGACTATTATTTTCATCTGAATGAACGTCACTGACACCATCCCCAAAATTCCGCCGCCGCCGGACGCGCCCGTGTTTGAGCGCGGCCTCTGGAGCCGCACCTGGTTCATGGTTCTGTTGTGCCTGGTCTTCGTGGTGCTGGACTGGAATCTGGTGCCGCTGCATATCTTCCCCTTCGTTTTCATTTTTCCGGTGATGCTGGTCGCCTGGAACCGCGGCGTGGGGCTCGTGGCACTCTGTGCCGGGATGCTGTCCCTGACCCGCATCCTGCATCAAATGGTCTTCAGCCACGGCCCGGTGCCCTTCAACGAACTGGCGGACACGTTCATCTGCTTCTTTGTCCTGGAACTCCTGGCGCTGCTCACCTTGCTGCTGGGGCGGCAGTCGCGCCGGCTGCGCCAGCGCGTCCATGCGCTGGAGGGCCTGCTGCCCATCTGCTCCTTTTGCAAAAGCATCCGCAATGAGCGGGAGGAATGGGTGCAACTGGAGGATTTCATGGCGCGGCACTCCGGGGCGGTGTTTTCGCACGGGCTTTGCCCCGTTTGCGCCAAAAAACATTACGGCGATTATTATCCGCCGAAAAAGCAGGGCTGACGACGCGGGCTGGTTTTTCAAATCATTTGATCAGGGCTGGCACCGGCGAATATACAAACACGGTCTCGGGCGGCAAGGTGCCGAAGGCAAACGGCAGCGGACCATAGCCAGCATCGTAGAAACCGGCACCCAATGTACGACTCCAGACGGCCACACGGGCAGGGACCGCGACTTTAAAAACATCCAGCAATACGGCATTGGTGGCAGATGGCAGGCGGATATTGGTGTTTTGTTCAGGGATCACAATGACTTCCCCCGGGATGCCTGATCTTTTCGCTTCATTGAAATCCACGGCGGCGGCCCCGGCCGCATTCATATAATATTGAAATCCCCAGTGCCCTTGAAACCACACGCCACGGGATGATTGGGCGTATTTTTCCAGCACGTCCTCGGTGCTGCGACGCACGGCGGCGGCCCCGGAAAAATCCGCACACGCCACCAGAAAGGCAAACATCAGGCACAAGGCGGTTGCCAGCCAGATTGCTTTTGGGCGGCGCTTTGACTTCAGCTCCAGCCGGCGGACGATCAAAATGGCCACGGCGGGAACCATGGGCAGAATGGACCGCCCGTTTACCGTCCAGTTGCAAAAAGAGGCAAAACTGAAAGTTCCCAGCACCCATAACAACAACAATGTGGAATTCGCGTCGCGTCGTTGCCAGGTGTCTGCGGCGGCCAAAGCCAGGATGCCCAGGCCGGCGGTCATCCAAAAGGCCATCTGCATTTTTGCCCGGATCAACACCGGGCCGGCGGCGATGTCATATTTACCCCAGAACCCGGTGTAAAACCACAGCAGCAGGAAGATTAATCCCATCACCGCCGTGAGGGCGAACAGACTTCGCCGGTGCCAGAGCAAAGAGGCAAAAAAAGTCACCGCCGCCAAACCGCCGCCGGCGAAAGCGAGCCCGCAAATGGTCCCATCGATTTTGGATGAGCCATCAAAGGTGCTGTGATGCCGCACATATTGCACGGCGCCTTGCAAGCCAGACCCGTATCCGGCCACCATGGCGTATTCATAGGCACCCAGGATGGCCAGCGGCAGGAGCAGGAATGGCAGCCAGCGCTTGACGGGCTTATGCGATATTACAGCATAGGCCGCGAGCAGTGGCACCAGGCAGATGCCATAATATTTTGTCAATGCCGCCAGCGCGATCAGGCAGCCGGCCACCGGCAGCTTTCGGGCCGAACCAGTTTGGAACCCTTCGACCCAAAACACCGCGGCCCAAACCCAGCAGGCCAGCATCATCACATCGCACATCACCGTATTGGCGGAGACCAGAAATACCGGGGTGCAAAGCGTGATGGTGGCGGCCAACAGCGGTTGACCGCAAAGATGCCGGGCCAATCGCCAAGTTCCCAAAATGGCCGCAATCGCCGGCAATAACAACGCGCCGTGCTGCCCGATTTCGCCCCAGCCCACAAGCGCGCCCGCCAGGGCGAGAAAGTAACAGGCTCCCGGCGGATTTTGAGTGATCGTCCACATCGGCTGCGGGGTGCCGTACCAGTTCACCTCAAAGCCGTAGGGATTGCCCGGATGCGCCTCAATCTGTTGCGCCGCCCAGATGAATAAAGGATCATCAACGTTGAACGGTTTGGCCAGCAACGGGCACAGCACCGCCAAGGTGAGGAAAACCAGCGCCCCATACGGATGGCCATCAACCCAGCGGCGAATTATTCCAGACACGCGGGATATTATTCAGCCCATGCAAATCAAGACAAACATTTTTTCTCTCGCAAAAAACCCGCGGGCAGAAGAGAATCCAGCCTCATTTTATTCATGAACGAACAGATTGTCATTCTTGATTTCGGCTCGCAGTACACACAGGTCATCGCGCGGCGCGTGCGCGAGTGCAACGTGTATTCGACCATCCTCCATTTCAACACCCCGGCCACCGCGATCGCCAAGCTCAAGCCGAGCGGCATCATCCTGTCCGGCGGGCCGTCCAGCGTGTATGCGGCCGACGCCCCGCTGCCGGACAAGAACCTCTTCGAGCTGGGCGTGCCGGTGCTGGGCATCTGCTTCGGCGTCCAGTTGCTCGCGCAATTCCTCGGCGGCAAGGTCGAGAAGGGCCTGAAGCGGGAATACGGCAAGGGCACCTTGACCGTGAAGGATTCCTCCTGCGCGCTGTTCGCCAAACTGCCGAAGTCGCTGCAGGTTTGGAATTCCCACGGCGACAAGCTCACCAAGCTGCCGCGCGATTTCAAGCCCGTCGCCATCACGGAAAACTCCGAGTATGCGGCGATCGAGAACCGCGCCCGGAAATTCTTCGGCCTCCAATTCCATCCCGAGGTCGTCCACACGCCGCGCGGCAAGGAGATCCTCGCCAACTTCGTCCACGGCGTCTGCGGCTGCGGCAAAAGCTGGACCATGCGCAACTATCTCGACCAGGCGGTCGAGGAAATCCGCGCGCAGGTCGGGAAGGAAAAAGTCATCCTCGGCTTGAGCGGCGGCGTGGACTCCAGCGTGGCGGCGGCGCTCCTGCACAAGGCCATCGGCGACCAGCTCACCTGCATTTTCGTCAACAACGGCCTGTTGCGCGCGCGCGAGGCGGAAGTGGTCCAGGAGGTTTTCGGCCGCAATTTCAAACTCAAGCTGCAGTATGAAAACTCCGCCGCCCTCTTCCTGAAGAAGCTTAAAGGCGTCACCGACCCGGAAAAAAAGCGCAAAATCATCGGCCGGACGTTCATCGACGTGTTCCAGGCCGCCACCCAGCGCGCGGGCAAGGCGAAGTTCCTCGCGCAAGGCACCCTGTATCCCGACGTCATCGAATCCGTGCCCATCGCCGGCAACCCCGCCGCGCTCATCAAGAGCCATCACAACGTCGGTGGCCTGCCCAAGAACATGAAGTTCGCGCTCGTCGAACCCTTGAAGAACTTGTTCAAGGACGAAGTCCGCCAGCTCGGCCTGGAACTGGGCCTGCCCAAGGAAATCGTCTGGCGCCAGCCGTTCCCCGGCCCCGGCCTCGCCGTGCGCGTGCTGGGCGAAGTCACGCCGTCGCGCTGCGAAATCCTGCGCAATGCCGATGCCATCGTGGTCGAGGAAATGAAGGCCAGCGGACTGTACTACAAGATCTGGCAAAGCTTCGCCGTCCTGCTGCCCGTGCGCAGCGTGGGCGTGATGGGCGACGAACGCACCTACGATTACACCATCGCCATCCGCGCCGTCGAATCGCAGGACGGCATGACCGCCGACTGGGTGAAGCTGCCCTACGACCTGCTGGAAAAACTCGCCAGCCGCATCATCAACGAGGTGAAGGGCGTCAACCGCTGCGTCTTCGACATCACCAGCAAGCCGCCCGGGACGATTGAATGGGAATGATTTATTCACCAATAATTTTCACCAGCACCCGCTTCCGGCGGTTGCCGTCAAACTCGCCGTAAAAAATCTGTTCCCACGGCCCGAAGTCCAGCCTCCCCTTCGTGATGGCGACCACGACTTCGCGGCCCATGATTTGGCGTTTCATGTGCGCGTCGGCATTGTCCTCGCCGGTCAGGTTGTGGCGGTAATTTTTCGTGGGCGCATGGGGCGCAAGTTTTTCCAGCCACACCTCGTAGTCGTGCAACAGGCCATCTTCGGCATCATTGATGAAGACCGAGGCGGTGATATGCATGGCGTTGACCAGGCAAAGCCCTTCCTCCACGCCGCTTTGCTGGACCAGCGACTCCACCGTGCCGGTGATGTTCACGAACCCGCGCCGGCCCGGCACTTCAAACCACAATTGTTCGGTCAATGATTTCATTTGCGCAACAGGGTCATGGGATCAGGTCGCCTCAGGTTTTGCTGCTCCGGTTGAACATCCTCTTGAAAAAGGCCACCATGGCGACCACCCCGATGATGATGAACTTTTTCGCCGCCAGCAGGGCGATCCACAACCCCTTCAGCAGGCCGAATTTCGCCGCCGCCGCCAGCGCGCCGCCCGCCACCAGCGCGGCGATCCCATACGTCGCCACCTTGTCCACCTTCGGATCAAAGTCCGCATACCGGCTGCCTTCCTTGAAATCCACCATGCCGAGGATTTGCGGCGTCTGCTGGTCGATCTCCGCAAACTGTTCAATGCCCGCCACCGCGTTCAACTCCAGCACGCCTTTGCGGCCCAGCATGCGGATGCTGTAGTTCAGCGTGTCGTGCGTTTCGCCCTCGAACTTGAGCTGCTTGGCCCAATACAGCTTGTGCGTGGCGGAATCATAATGCGGCGGCGCCGCCCACCCGACCAGCGTGATGGCGGGATAGCCGGCCTTGGTGCGCTCCGCGTTGTTTTCCGTGATGCCCTTCTGCATCTTCTTCAGCAGGTCGTCGTAGTTGATCTTGCTGGCGTCATCATCCTTCACATAACCGTCCTCGCTGTAATCGATCGTGACGATCCAGCAGTTGGTGCTCAACGGCGTCATGCCGGCGGGGATCAGCAGGCCGAGCGGCTTGTCCGCGGAAGGCGGATTGCCCCACAGCTTCACCAGCACCGTGTTCGCGTCCTCGGGTCCGAGAAAGTTAAACTCCTTCGGCACCGACAATTTGGCGAGCCCCCCGCGCAGGTCGATTTCCCCGGACTGATACTTGAGGCTTTTGAGCAGGGCGATCGCCTTCGGCGGCAGGCCGTTCGTGTCCTCCTGCGCGCGGACGAGGCCCGTCAGGGCAAATAATGCGGCCAGCAGCAGGCCGGTGGCTTTGATTTTCATGATGATGGAATGATTGGTTCTGGCCCGGCTTCTGGAAAAGCCCGTGAATCTCCCGCGACCACGGCGATTTTGCCGCCGGCAAAAAATTTGTCAATTCCTCTCGCCGAACACGCTGTCGAGAATGACCTCCTTGGCCTTCCAGATCAGCGCCATCGTGATGGCCAGCGGCGCCAGCCCGAGGAACAACAGGATCGCCGTCTCCATGTGCTGCAGCCAGAACAGGACCTTCGCCCCCACGTACAGCGGCGAATTCACATGCTGCGCGGCGAAGGCGAAAGCGACGACCAGGAGCCACGCCACGATCAACCACCGGTTGATCTCCGTGAACTGCCGCGTCTCCTGCCGCAACGTTTCATCCGGCAGCATCGCCCCGAGCTGTTTCAACACCACATTGAGATTGAACAAAAAAACCAGCGCCGACAGCACCAGGACACCAATGGCCGCTTGAAAATAGCTCTGCTCCGGCATGCGGCTGAACCAGAACAGGAACGGGCAGAGGCCCAGATTGACCAGCCCCAGCAATCTGGCGCGGTCCAGCGCCTGGCGCCAGGGCCGCTCCTGCTTTTGAAAACTGCCCATCCGCCAGAGGCCGAAGATCAGCAGGAGATTCAGCGCCAGCGCCGGCGCCAGGCCCAGCGGCCGGAGCAATTCCACCTTCGCCGTCTCCACGCTCACGATCAGCCACGCCGGCAAACCCCAGAACAAGGCCGACAAACCGCGCGCGAGCCGGCCGAGCGAGCGGAGGAGCTGAGGATTGGCCGATGTCATCCGGAAATTATGAAGGATGAACCGCCAATGAAGAAACAAAATTTGTGCCGACCGCGCCGTGGTGGCCGGCTGCCCGCCCCCTGATTTGTAGGAGACGACGTAAGGAGACTTTAACATCCACCCCATTCGTGAAAATTCGTGTTTCATATTGGCCGTACGCCAGTACTTTAATTTACCTTGATTCAGCCGCCCGCCGCCCGCCGCCGCCCCCGCCATCCTCGATCCTCGATTCTCGATTCTCGCCCCGCCCCCCGATGGCCGTACGCCAGTACTTTAATTTGGCTTAATTTGCTTTAATTTACCTTAATTCCGCTGCCGCACGGGGCGGGTGGCAAGTGCGGCTCGCACCGGCTCGTCCCCGCAACACTCTAATCCAACAACCGCCCTCCGATGGCCCGGGCGGCTGGTGACCCTACGCAAGTAGTTTAAAAATTCTATGGTCGGATTTCGGCGGATTTCGCCGGATAAACTGGTCCCGCCCTTCCCCGGAGCGCAGGTCTGGTGACCGTACGCAAGTACCCTGCAGGAATGTTGTCCGCACGAGATTGACCGGACAATCCGCCATCCTCGGTCGCACCGGGCGCTCGTCAATCGCTTCATGGTTTCATTCACCCTAAGGATGTTGGATGTTTTGGAAGTTGAGCGTTGAATGTTGAATGTTGAATGTTGGATGTTGAATGTTGGATGTTGGATGTTGAATGTTGGATGTTGGATGTTGGATGTTGGATGTTGGATGTTGGATGTTGGATGTTTTCCCCTGCCCCCTGTCCCCCTGTGGCCGCACGCCAGTACTTTTTAAAAATTTTCTGGTCGGATTAGGTCGGATCAACCCGGATCGATCCTCGTCCCGAGGCTGAAAATTCGCGGTCCAACCAGGTTTAATTTGGTTTAATTTGGTTTAATTTTTGCATTTTCATTGGCCTTTTAACAAATTTTCAATTGTGCAAAACGGACACCTTTGTCACCCATCGCCCCCGCCGCCGCGCCAGCGTGTTTTGGACTGCGGTGGCAGAGCGCAGCGGCGACACCGCTTTCGCTTGCAACCAAGGCATCCTTAGCCAAAAAACGATGCTGCCAACACTTGGACGGGGTGCATGCTTATCGCTCATTCCTCGTCACCCGCCACTCGCCCCCCGTCACATTCATGGTTTAATTTGGTTTAATTTTTGCGTTTTCATTGGCCTTTTCTCAAATGTCATTTCCCCCGGACTGCGGCTCGCACACGGTCGCCCGCCCCTGATTTGTAGGAGACGACGTCAGGAGACTCTAACTTCGTCCCCCTTCGTAAAAATTCGTATCTGCCCGTCCGGCACCGAACTTCCCGTCCCCCGGTGGCCGTACGCCAGTACTTTTAAAAATTCTATGGTCGGATTAGGTCGGATTCACCCGGATAAACATTTTTAAGCCGTCGAAAAGGTGGGCAAAGGCGCGTAGCCGGGCATCCGGACCGTGTTAGAACCAGTGGTCATTCACCGCCTGTTAGACGCCCGCCCGGCACATTCGACATTCGACATTCGACATTCGACATTCACTGATTGGTTGCCATGTCAAAGAACACCTGAACCATAAAAAACTCTTCGATAGTATCCCCCCCCACGACACCGGCAACCCCCGCACCGCAAATAAATCCAGGTATTTTATTGAACGTTTTCCCAAAAAAACTGTCTCAAACTTGTCCGGCGGAAAGGAGGGAAAACAAATGCCCAGGCCAACCCCCTCAAATCGCCAGTAACAGCCTTTGGCTATCCTTCAAACGTGCTTTGGCATCCTTTTTAGTGCGGCTCACTGACGGGAAAAATATGCAGAGCGGCAGCTCTGCCCCGGCAATTTTGGTGGGGCGGAAGTGCCCTTCCACCCTAACTTCAGCCAGAACCAGCGCGCGAAGTCCTGGCCTTGGGATCAGCACCACAGCCAAGCTGATTTACCGTGCATATGCCAAACTGGCGTTGATGAAATTGCCGTCGTTGGCGGAATGAGGCAAGTATCCAGTGACAATTGCCCGGGCGGAACGGCTGGTGTGGGCGGGGTTGCAAGCACTGCGCTGGACGGAAAAGGAATTGCCTCAACGTCCCAAAGGCGATAAAGGGAAGGTGAACTTGGCCTGGCCGTTGCGGGCGGAAACGACCACGACCCCGGGTTGGGTCGCCCAGCGGTTGTCGCTGGGCAGTTGGACGTATGTGTCAAACCTGTTGCGTGAAAATCCTAAATGCCATTTTGTGTCAATAATGATGGGACACTTGCCCTTGCCCGGTCTGCGGCGTTGCCCTGTCGGGGTAAACGTGGAGAATCAGCGTTACGCTTCATTTCACATTTATGTCAAAGATTGATTCAGGTGCTCCGATATATATGAGATTAAGCTTTATTCTGTTCGCTGGACTGCTGATCCATGGCGGGAATGCCTTCGCCCAAGGCACGGCGTTTACCTACCAAGGGCGCCTTAATGTCGGCGGCAGTGCGGCTGATGGAAGCTATGATCTGCGCTTCGCCGTCTATGACGGTGCCGCTGGCGGCAGCCAACTCGGGGTGGCTCTTACCAATAGCGCCGTCGCCGTCAGCAACGGTTTGTTCACCACCACACTGGATTTCGGCTCGGGGATGTTTAACGCCAGCTCACGCTGGCTTGAAATTGCGGCTCGCACCAACAGTGGGCCTGGCTTCACGACCCTTGGTCCCCGGCAATTTCTGGCTCCGGCGCCGACCGCCATCTTCGCCGCCACGGCGGGAAGTGCTTCGATTTTCACCGGCACATTGCCGCCGGGGGGATTGAGCGGCGCTTACGGCAGCCCGGTGTTGTTTACCAACAGCGCCAACACGTTTAACGGAAATTTTGTCGGGAACGGGGCCGGTTTGGTCAACCTCGCCGGGACGATTCCTGCACAAACGATCCCGGGCACAAACGTGCAGGCGCTCCCCAATCGGTCGTATGTTGTCACGAACAGCCAACTCGTGACGCTGACGTTGCCTGGCTCGCCGAATATCGGCGATATTGTTCGCGTCGCGGGGGCGGGTTACGGGGGCTGGAATCTGGGGCAAAACGCGGGACAGTCAATTTCAGGCCACAATCTCGGACCAGCCACACCTTGGACGCGCCTGGAATCTGCTGGTGTTAATTATTTCGCCCTTGCCAGTTCGGCCGACGGGGGTCACTTGATCGGCGCAGGCTCAAGTATCCTCGTGACCTCAAGCGACTCGGGTGCTTCTTGGTCCTATCGGACAGGCGCAAACCAGCCCAATGCCCTGCCGGGCGGAATAGCCATGTCTGCTGACGGAAAACGGGTCGCGGTCGCCGACGGCGCTGCGGCCGGGCATATTTGGCTGTCAACCGACTACGGCACAAACTTTACCGTCTCTCCCAACGCGCCAACGACAAGTTATACGGCCATTGCCTCCTCGGCCGCCGGGGATCGGTTGGTGGCGGCGGCAAGATCCGGAGGCATCTATTCCTCCAGCGACTTTGGAACTAACTGGGCAGCCACCAGCGCACCCAGCAATCAATGGTGCGCCCTCGCGTCCTCCGCGGATGGCTCGCGCCTGGTGGCGGCGACCACCAACGCCGGCATTTATATTTCCACTGATTTTGGGGTTGGCTGGAATCTCACGGCGGCCCCCACCAATGTGGCCTGGCGTTCGGTATGTTCTTCATTCGATGGGTTCCGATTGGGGGCGGTGGGACTCACCACAAACATTTACACCTCAGCCGACGGCGGCCAATCATGGGTGCCCAGTGAGTTTTCCGGAACGCAGGCTCTGCTCTCCATCGCGTGCTCGGCCGATGGCTTGCGTTTGGCAGCCTGCGGTGCCCAAATGGTTTTTACGTCCGCAGATGGGGGGGGTGAATTGGACAAACGCCGCCGGATTACCGCCGGCTGCCTGGCGGGCCGCGGCTTCTTCAGCGACGGGCAACCTGGTCGTTGCCGACATCCTTTTTGGAATCTTTGGTTCTAAAATTTGCACCACCGCCGGCGTGGCAGGCTATCTCAATGGCGGTCCTTATAGTGCCGTTGAACTGCAATACCTCGGCAATGGCTTGTTCCTTCCCATCAGCCATGAGGGCACACTCTACATTCATTGACTTCGCAGACGGAAAAATGCGGCTTATGCCATTGGAATTTCCGCACCAATCCCAGCCCAAGGACTCGACATAAACCCCCATTAAGCCCAAAAGCTCCTCCGCTGATTCTGGCTAAATTGGACAGTAGTGGCCTGTGAAAGTCCTGGAAAAGTGACACTGCTGTCAACGCACAGAAATTTTTTATTCCCAAAAACCCGAAAGGTCTTGTGGACTCCGGTGACAGCCGGAGATACGCGCATGCTTCCGGTTGCTCTGTAAAAAAGATCAAAAATCGCTGCGCAACTCATGGTCGTGCGTTCCCATCTACTCAACGCGGTCCCCTCGCCCCTCGGAGGGGAGAGGGTTAGGGTGAGATTTCCCCCAAAAGATTTCGCTCATTGAACCCATGAACCAAGACGCC
>JARLJW010000109.1 GCA_031290985.1 Verrucomicrobiia bacterium
CGGCTGGAAGTCTGGTTTGGCCGCTTGTTGCTGGGCTGGATCGAAGTGGCAACCGCCAGCTTCCAGCGGGCGGATATCCGCCCGCTGGAAGCTGGTCACCCTTGAATCAAATGTGTAACCTGTAACCAACCTAGTGTTACCTATGTATTGAACCATCTCCGTTACCTATGTTCTGACTGCGCCAACGAATTCGTCATTCGTCATTCGTCATTCGGCGTTCGGCGTTCGTCATTCGTCATTTTGTTTTGCCTTCCCCCGGTGGCCGTACGCCAGTACCGCGTGCGGCTCGCGCAAAATTTATCGGGGCTAATAAAGGCTAATCAAGGCTAACGGCCCTTGATACCCAAGGCTTTGCCTTTCGCCCTCAATCTTCCTCATCCGCTTCGTCTTCCACGCATTCGCCCTCCCCGGCCATCTTCCATCCTCCATCTTCCATCTTCCATCTTCCATTTGGTGGCCGTACACCAGAACCCCGTAGCGCAGGCATCTTGCCTGCGGGTTCGGGCGGCATCCTGCCGCCAGATCATCAATTTCAGCCCGGCTTCCTTCATTCGTCTTTCACGCCCCCATTTTACCACCTTCCAAAAAAACCTTCATTCCGAATAGATTCCGATTCATTCCGACTTCATTCCGACCCGCCTGAAGCCCGTTTTACCCGCTAATTCCCGGGAATCAAAGCCCGCCGCCCCGCCCCCAATTCACTGACTCACTAATTCATTACCTCACAATTGCCAACATCCCGCCATGTCGCCGCTACATCTATTTTTTAAAAAACCGTCCTGCTCAATTCATTGATTTTCACCTCACTGATTGTCCAGTCGGCGCCGCCCAGCACCGTAGGTGCGACCTCTTTATAGTTCCAGGTGCCCATTTAAAATTCCACGTCCCGGCATTTGTCATCAATTGCGCCAATGATTCGCCGGGCTTGCGCGGCCTCAATTTTTTCATTCTGTCGCTGCAAATGTCCCGGCAGAAATAGCGCATTCATCACCCAAACTGGAAAATCACCTTTTTCCGGACAAAGTCACAAACCAACCGGGTAAAACCACCAGCGGTGTGACGTGCGCCGGCTCGCCGGCTTTTTAATTTGCGCCCACCCCTCCCGTTTCAACTTTTCAACGATTTAACAATTTAACTCTTCAACCTTTAGCCTTTAGCCATGGTTGTTAATCTCTTCGTTTCCTCCGTTCCCTTCTGTAAAAGCGTTCCGCCCCAATTCGTGTTGGCCAGTGCGGCTCGCACTCCGTGTTTATTCGTGGTTAACTTTGAGTCTTTGCGCCTTGGTTGTTTGACCCTGAACTTGGATTTCACCCTTCAGCCGTTCGCCTTTCCACAGTTGTCGGACCGGCCGGTTTGGCCTATTGAATCAGTGTGAATCCGGTGGAAACATCACCTTTGCCGCGGCTGTCGGCGGAAAAGCTCGCCTTGGCGCTAGCCGCCTTCCGGGAGTTCCACACCCGTTGCTTCTGGCTCATGCGGCCGGACGCGGAGATCGTCGCGGAAGAAGTCCCCTACCTTTGCGAACGGCTGCGGGCCGACGGCGGACGGCGCGGTTTCTTCATCGCCGCTGACTTATGCCGCCAGGCGATTTCGAAAAAAGTTTGCTGCGCCGTCACTTCGGCAGCGTATCAGGAGCCTGGCAGCCATTAATCCCGGCCAAGTCTAAAACGGTTTGCCCCGGAAAACTGACCTTCTAATTTTCCGCGCCGGCTGTCCGCAACTCCATTCCCTCCGTTCCCTTCTGTAAAACCCCACTTTTCCCACATCCGTGATTATCCGTGTGATTTACCTAAGCGCCATAAGGTGATCGAGGTTGGCGCATTCGGGCTTCGGCCTTCGGATTTAGTTCGGATTTCGGATTTCGGCCTTCGGCTTTTATCCGTGTTTATCCGTGCCCATCCGTGGTTAAAATCAGGTTCCCAGCTTTGCACCTTTGCGCCTTGGTTGTTCAACCCGCTGGCCGGTGCGGCATCGGGTGGCCGTCCGCAAGGACAAATTTGTTTTGCTTCCCTGCCGCCGCCCGACAAATATCCTCCTGTGACACGGGAAGAATTCGATTCCTTGATCCGGAAACTGGAGGCGGTTTCCCGGCGGCACCCCCGGCTTTACCTCGCGCGCATCATCGGCCTCGTCGCCCTCGCCTACGGCTATCTGCTGCTGATCCTGGTCGGCTCCCTGGCCTTGGCCGTCGCCATGATCGTCATGGTCATCTATGTGCCGGCGACCATCAAACTGGCGCTCATCGGCCTCATCGCCTTCGGCGGCATCTTCTGGGCCGTGGCCCGCGGCCTCTGGGTCCGGCTCGAACCGCCCACCGGCCCCGAGATCACCCGCGCGCAGGCACCCAAGCTCTTTGCCCTCCTCGATGAACTCCGCGCCGCCCTGCAATGCCGCCCGTTCCACAAGGTCCTGCTCATCGGCGAGATGAACGCCGCCGTCGTCCAGATCCCCCGCCTCGGCGTGTTCGGCTGGCACACCAATTATCTGCTGATCGGCCTGCCCCTGATGCAAAGCCTCGCGCCCGAGGAATTCAAGGCGGTGCTCGCCCATGAATTCGCCCATTCCTCCGGCGGCCACGGCAGCTTTGGCAACTGGCTCTACCGCGTGCGCCGCACCTGGCAGCAGGTCTTCGAGCAGATGATCCGCCAGCGCACCCGCTTCGGCGGCGTCCTCTTCAAATTCATCAACTGGTTCTGGCCCGTCTTCAACGGCCACGCCTTCGTCCTCGCCCGCGCCAACGAATATGAGGCCGATGCCTGCTCCGTCCGCCTCGCCGGCGCCGACGTCGCCGCCAACGCCCTCATGCGCCTGCCCATCACCGGCACGTTGCTCGGCGAAAAATTCTGGCCGGACATCCTCAGCCGCGCCAACCAGGACAAGGAACCGCCCGCGGACGTCATGCTCTCCCTCAATCGCGTCCTGAAAAACGGGCTCGAAACCACCGAGGCCCAAAAGCGGCTGCGCCAGAGTTTCCTCCTGGAAACCAACAATGCGGACACGCATCCCTGCCTCAAGGACCGGCTGCGCGCGATGAACCGGCTCCCGGAGGGCGTTGACGCCAAGGACTTCACCGTCACCCCGCCGCCGCTGCCGCACGAGAGCGCCGCGGAAATTTTTCTCGGCACCCACGCCGAGGTCGTCGCGCGCCAGTTGAGCGATGTCTGGCGCAAAGCCATCGCCGCCAACTGGGCCAAGCGCCACGAACAGGCGCAGAAGCTCGCCGGTGAACTCGCCAGCCTCGAAGCCCCCGCCGCCGACGTCCCGCTCACGCCCGGCCAGCTCTGGCAAAAAGCCCTCAAGCTCATCCAGCTTCACAGCGACAAGGAGGCCATGCCTGTCATCGAACACATCCTGGCGCTCGAACCCGGGCATGCCGCCGCGAACTTCGTCCTCGGCCGCCACCGCCTCGAGGCCGATGACGCCAGCGGCGTGGCGCTCATCGAGGCCGCCATGGCCGCCGATTATGAATTGACCCAGCAAGGCTGCAACCTCCTCTACGGCTATTACCGGCGCAACGGCCAGAGCGACCAGCTCAAGCCCCTCGAACAGCGCGTGGATAAATTTTCGGAGATCACCGCCCTCGCCCGGCAGGAACGCAACCAGGTCAACGCCGCCAACACCTTCACCCCGCACGAGCTCACCCGCGAGCAGGTCGATTCGCTGCGCCAGGTCGTCGCTGCTGAACCGGAGATCGGCTCCGTGGTCATCGCCCGCAAGCAGGTGCAACATTTCAAGAGCAACCCCTGCTTCGTCATCGGCCTCACCCTCAAGGTGCCGGCCTGGAAACCGCGCGGTTCCACCGCCAATGCGAAGGTCTTGAACCGCGTCCTGAAGCAGCTCCAGTTGCCCGGCCAGTTTCTGGTGTTCATTAACGGGAAAAATCTGAAAGGCCTGTGGACCAAGATTGCCGACGTCCCCGGCGCCGCCGTCTACGTCCGCCCGCCGGGGTGATGTGGTGTCACCCCCCGCGTCCGCCCCCAGCGCCGTCGGCGCGACATCTTTGTAGAACCCGCCCCAAACAAATCTCGATCCCCGTACGGGGCGACATATCTCACCGGCGGGACATGCGTGGATTTAGAGCGGTTTAAGAAAAACTGTGGCCGTTCGGAGCGAGGATTTTTGGGTTTTGGCGAGCGGTGCCGATCATCGGCCTTTGGTTTTGCCACGGCTCGTCGGACACCTGCTGGCTGCCGGTAGGGTTTCACCCCATGGCACCTGCCGGTTTTTCAGTCAAAATCCCACTGGCCATGAAATCTAAAACCAAAACCACCCCGCCCGCCGCCGGCTCCGCCGCACCCGCCAACCCGGTTTTCCCGGTCGTCATCCGTCAGCGCGGTGTCAAGGCCGTTCCGCCCAAGGCAAAAGCGGAAAAGCGCGCCAACACCTTTTCCAAATCCCGCGACACCCGCGAAGATCGCGGCGAGCGCCAGATTAAAACTTCAAACAACACCCAAACCCTTTCCCGCAGCCGCTGATATTAAACCTATGGAAACCAATCCCCTGAAAGACGGCGCCTTGACCGAAAACTCCAACGGCCTGGGCACCGTGACCTTGAAAATGATCAAGGACCGCGCCATCGAAATCGCCTGGATGAGCGGCCGGCCGGCGCACGAATTGAAGCCCTCCGATTATGTGGAGGCCAAACGCGAGTTGACGGGCCGGTCAGAAGTCACCCCGCAGGAGGAGGCCATCGATGAGGCCCCGGAATCCGAACGCTGGGATCCCGTCCCCGGCTCAACCGGCGGCAAAGTCCCCGTCGCGCCCGGCGAAGATGAGGATGAGGAAGGCCGGAGCGACAATGAAAAACTGGTCGATGAAGGTGTCGGCGAGGCGGACTCCGATCAGGCGCGGCAGGCCGCCAAAGACGCGGAAAAAAAGGACCTATGAACGAGCCGCACGCACCGCCGCTGGTCGATGATCTCACCCAGGCGCTGTTTACGCTCATTGCCGCCCAGCCGTTTTTCAAGGGCTTAAACCGGCAGCAACTGCAGATGCTGGCCGGTTCCGCGCTGGAGATGACATTTGCCGCCGGCCAGAAAATTTTTGAGTCCGGCAGTCCGGCCAACCGGTTTTATCTCATCCTCGAAGGCAAGGTCGTGCTCGAATCCGAGTTGGCAGAGCCGGGAACGATGCTCACCATCCAGACGCTGGGGCCGGGCGATAACCTGGGCTGGTCGTGGCTTTTCCCGCCCTACCTCATCCACCTGGGCGCGCATGCGGTGGAGCCGACCCGGGTGATATTTTTCTACGGCACGCGCCTGCGGGCACAGTGCGAGCAAAACCATGAATTTGGCTATGAATTGATGAAGCGCATCGCCGAAGTCGCGGCCCAATGCCTGGGCGCCACCCAGCAGCGGCTGTTGGAATGCGCCGCCCGCAACTCGTCCAATCCATGAGCACCAACCAAAAACTGATCGAGACGCTCGCGCGTTCGGAAACCTTCCAGGATTACGAACGCGCCTACACGGAAGCCGTGGGCATGCCCCTGGCGCTGCGCGCGGTCGAGCCCTGGCAAATGCCGGACCACAGCCGGAATAAGGATAATGACTTCTGCACCCCGGCATCCGGGGAAAACTGCACCTGCGCCGCGTGCCGCAAATTACAGGCGAAATCGGACCGGGCGACCCGGCACAAAGCCGCCGCCAAGTCCTGCGTCTTTGGCCTGTACGAAACGGCGGTGCCGGTGAAGCTCGGCGCGCAGATCATCGGCTTTCTCCAGACCGGCCGGGTGCGGTTTGAGACGCCCACGGCGGCCGCCTTCCGGCGGCTGGTGCAGCAGGCGGAAAAACTGGGCGTGGACATCGGCGACAAGCGGACGCGGCAGGCTTATTTTGAAACCCCGGTGGTCTCCCGGAAAAAACTGGCCGCCGTGGCCAACCTGCTGAGCATTTTCGCCGACCATCTGGCGATCATCAGCAACCAGCTCGCGGTGCAGGCGGCGAACGCCGAGCCGCCGGTCATCGCCCAGGCGAAACAGTTCATCCGCGAGCACTATGCCGAGGAACTGTCGCTGTCGCAGGTCGCAGGCGTCGTGCACATGAGCAGCCATTACTTCTGCAAACAGTTCCGCAAAGCCACGGGGATGAGCTATACCGGGTTCGTCTCCCGCACGCGGATTGAGCAGGCAAAAAGCCTCCTGCTCAACCCCAACTTGCGCGTCAGCGAGATCGGCTATACGGTCGGGTTCCAGTCGTTGAATCATTTCAACCGGATGTTCAAAAAAATCGCCGGGCAGTCGCCGTCGCATTATCGCGATGAACTGCCGGCGGTGGCCTGACCCCCGACTGGATGAAAACCGGTGACACATCAATGCCACCCAGCCGCGTGGCCGCGCGGCTGTTCGGCGGCTTTCAGAAATTCGCCCGCATGGTGGTGCGCACGAGCGGTCATCCCATGGCTTTCGGCCTGGCGCTCGGAGTTATTTTGATCTGGCTGCTGACCGGGCCGTTCTTTCATTTTAGCAACTCCTGGCTGCTGGTCATCGACACGGTCGGCAACCTCCTCACCTTCCTGATGATTTTCCTCATCCGCAACGCCCAGAACCGCGAGAGCGAAGCCGTGCAGTTGAAGCTCGATGAACTCATCCGCGCCACCAAGGAGGCGCAAAACTCGCTTTTGGACATCGAAGAATTGTCCGAGGCCGACCTTGATCGCATCAAGGCCCGCTTTGAAAGGCTCGCCCGCAAGGCGCGCGATGAATCCACCGCCGGTCAGCCGGGCGCGGCGCCCGGCATACAACCCCAACCACTTTAAATTATGAATTGGAACCCGTTGAACATCACCGTCCGTGTCGGCTGCAATCTCGCCTACCAAACCACCGTGCAGACGCCCGTGCTGTTTGTGCTCAAACCGCGGCTCGAAGGCAAGGTGCTCGTCATGCAAGAGCGGCTGTCCTTCGGCATCGGCCTGCCGTCCTACGAATTTCAGGACAGCCACGGCAACATCACCTATCGCTCCACCTTTATGCCGGGGCGCAATGAAGTCCGCCACGATGCCCTCGTGGCCGTCTCTTCGCTGCCGGACAGCCGGGAAATTTTTGGCAATCTCCTGCCGGTGGGACAACTGCCCCATGAACTTCTGCGCTACACGTTGCCCAGCCGCTATTGCGATTCCGACAAGCTCATGAATTTTGCCTGGAACCAGTTCGGTCAGGTGCCCCACGGCCTGCCGCGCGTCCAGGCCATCTGCGACTGGGTGCACAACAACATCGAGTACCGCTATATGTCCGGCCGCCCCGACCTCTCCGCCTCCGAGGTCATCGAACGCCGTTACGGCGTCTGCCGCGATTTCGCGCATGCGGCCATCGCCCTCTGCCGCTCCTTCAACCTGCCCGCCCGCTACGTCACCGGCCATCTGCCGGACATCGGCTTCACCGATCCCGGCACCCCCATGGATTTCCACGCTTACTTCGAGGTGTATCTGGGCAACGACTGGCTGACCTTCGATGCCCGTTTTAACGTCCCGCGCATCGGCCGCGTCAAGGTGGCGCACGGTGCCGACGCGGTGGACGGGGCGTTTGCGACGATCTACGGCGAAGCCAGCCTCACTAATTTTCAAGTGTGGGCCTACCAGGTGAATCCCAATCAAGTCTCGGTGGGCGATCCGATCGATTTATCCAAGCGCCTGGATGGCACCCCCGTCGTGCGGCTCAGTTAGGGCTGACAGGCCTTGGCCAAATACCATGGCCGTTTTACCCCGTCAGAACGACATCCAAACGCCAACGACCCCCGCGAACGCGCCAGCGTCGTGGAGATGGCATGTAGTTGTTGGCGGGCGAGCACCGAAGTGCTACACCCGCCAATGTATGAACCAACGTAAGACAAATAACTCCGAAGTTCGCGCGGAGCAAGCCGCGAGCAAGAAGTATCAA
>JARLJW010000110.1 GCA_031290985.1 Verrucomicrobiia bacterium
GTGTCCAGGGTGACGGGCACTTTGGGTATCATTGAAGAAGCAACGGCGGGAACTGCATCGGACCGGTTCGTAGATGTCATAACTCTCATAGTTATGACATCTATCAGAGCCCTTTCAAGAGGTGCTACAGCGGACGCTTACAACACATCCTCGCAGCCCTGTGGACGATGATCGGCGCCAATAAACGACGACCGGTTACAAAATTAGTTAGGGAAAAGGCGGGATAGATTTTCCCCAAACCCCAAGTTTGTAATCCCGGGAACTTCGCGCCAGAGTCATCTGGCAGTTATGGCACAGGCAGGGCGCGTCACTTCGGCACGGCGTCGTGGTGAATCAGCGTGCGCTGGTTGGCAATCGCGGCGGGCAGCGGACTGGCCCGCCCTACCTGCCGCTGTGCCAATATCAAGTTTAACTGCCATGGTGCATGACTTTAACATTCGTTAACCCGTCCACTCGGAGGGGACGGGCCGCCCCGAAGGCAACCAAGCATCCGAGGACGAGGACGAGGACGAGGACGAGGGGGAAGTCAAACCCAGTCAAACCCGGTCAAACCTGAAATTTTAAAAAAATTCCGGAAGGCGACACCCGTGAAACGTCCCCGGCGAAAACGGCGGCGGCATGCCGGTAGGGTTACACCCCATAGCGGCCCGGATTTTTAAAGCCCATCCTACGGTTGCGGGTTGGAACATTTGACCAGCCCGAGGTTAACCGTTCCAAATTTTACGTCCATGAAACACAATCACAACCACGACAACACCCCCGCTCCCGGGTTGCAACTGATGCCGGTGCGGTTTGAATTCACGCATCCGACGGCCAAAACCGTCTGCCTCGCGGGCACGTTCAATCACTGGCTGCCCGAAGCCAAGACCCTCCATTCCTCCGGCGTCGGCAACTGGTGGAAGGAAACCTCGCTCGCGCCCGGCACCTACGAATACTGCCTCGTGGTGGACGGCAAATGGATGCCCGACCCCAATGCGCGCGAGAGCGTGCCCAACCCTTTCGGCGGCAGAAATTCCATCTTGAAAGTCGCCGAGTCTCCGGCGCGCGCGCATCTCGCGGATGCGGAAAATTTACCGTTGAAGAACACCAACAAACAAAAAAAATCAAAACTATGAACCAACCAACTGAAGCCACCCACAATGATCTCGGAACCCTGGCGGAAGACGCCCGCGCCCTGATGTCCGCCACCGCGGATGTGGCCGGGGAAAAAGTCGGCGAAGCCCGCAAGCGCCTCGCCGCCGCGCTCGACAGCGCCAAGCACATGGCGGGCTGTGTCCGCGACAAGGCGGTCGCCGGCGCCAAGGTCGCCGACCAGACCGTCCGCGAAAATCCGTACCAGGCCATCGCCATTGGCGTCGGCGTGGGGGCGGTCATCGGTTATCTCATTGCGCGCCGCTGCTCCTCCCGCCGCGACTGAGGCCATCATGGAACCCTCCACCGTCAGCCTTAACCAGCTCGCCACGACCTCCAAACAGTTCGTGCGGCGGCTGGCGACCATCGGGGAAAACCGGTTGGAACTGCTGGCGGTGGAGATGCAGGAGGAGCGCGAGCGAATCCTGCACGCCTTTCTGCTGGCGCTCGGCGTGGCGGCGTTCGGCCTGCTGGCCGGCGTCACGCTCACCGCCGGCATCGCTTATTTGCTGTGGACCTGGTCACCGGTCGCGGTGCTGCTGCTCCTGACGGCCATCTATGCCGCCGCCGGGATTTATTTGTATCGCCGGCTCACCGGGCTGCTGCGCGACTGGCAGACGCTGGCCGGCTCGCTGGATCAACTGCGCAAGGACCGCGAATGCCTGGAAAAAATTCTCACATGAACCCGCTCGCCTCCCGGAAAAAACTTCTGATCGCCGAAAGCGACCTGAACCGCGCCCAACTGGCGCAGGAATGGCAGGCGATGTCGGCTGATGCCCACGCGCTGGCCTACCGGGCGGGAACCCTCCGCTCCCTCGCCACGATGGCGCTGACGCTGGCCGCCAGCCTCGTGTCGCTCCGGCAAAAAAGCGCCGCACCCGCGGCGGAAAAGACTTCCTGGCTGCAAACCATTCTTAAAGGCGCGCAACTGGCCGGCTCGCTCTGGTCGGAATTTCGCACGCCGAAAAATTGACCGTCCGCAATTGCTGGAGACCCCGGACTTCCTGCCTTTCGAGTTCAGCACGCTCAACGGCCCCGCCATACAGAACAAGGGCATGGCCTTGTTCCCGCGCAAAATCAACGGGCGTTATTTCATGCTCTCGCGGCAGGATGATGAAAACATTTTAATCATGGCCTCCAATCAATTGCATTTTGGGGCCGATCCAAAAATCCTGCTCTCGCCCGCGCGTCCCTGGGAATTTTTCAAGCTGGGCAACTGCGGTTCCCCGCTGGAAGCCGACGCGGGTCATCGGCCGGCGGCGCGAACCGTTGCTGTACCCTGATGAAACCTGGCGCGAAGGCCATGTGCCGAACGTGGTTTATTCCTGCGGCAGCATGCTGCACGGGCGCCAGGTCATCCTGCCTTATGCCCTGAGCGCCTCCGCCACCAGCTTCGCCAGCGTCCCGCTGGATGAGCTGCCGGCCGCGATGAAGTGATTTTCGCCGGTAGGGTTACACCCCATGGTGGCGGGCGGCCGGAGGGGACTATGCTCGTTCCATGAAAAGCAAACAACCTTGCCTCCACCCCGGCAAGCTCGGTTTGGTGCTCGGCGCCATGCTTGTGGCAACTCTGACGGGATGTGTCACCTATGTGGACCGGGCGCAGCCCGGCGAGGTGTACGTGGCCCCCCCGGTGCAGGTCGTGGTCGAGGACGACTACGTTTATTACCCCAACTACGAGATTTATTACAGCAGCAGCCGGCATCAATACGCCTACCGGGATGGCCGCAACTGGGTTTCGCGTCCGGCCCCGCGCGGCGTCTCCGTGGATGTGCTATTTGCTTCGCCCTCCGTGCGGATGAATTTTCATGATTCACCGGCGCAGCATCATGCGGCCGTGGCCAAGCAGTATCCCAAAAACTGGTCGCCGCCCGCCCAAAAACAAACGGAGCGGAAAGAAGATCGCAAGGACGACCAGCATGACCAGCACGGAGACAATCACGGCCGATAAACACCCGCAACCATTCACTGAAAGGAACATCATGTCACTCGGAACTATTTTATTGGTGCTGCTCGTCCTGATGCTGCTCGGCGCGCTGCCGACCTGGCCGCACAGCAAGAACTGGGGCTACTACCCGAGCGGCGGCCTGGGGCTCGTGGTGGCCATCCTGCTCATCCTGCTGTTGCTGGGCAGAATTTGAACACCTCCCGCAACCCGGACAAATGCAAATCTATGTTACAAAGCATCAAAAAATTATACGGCCAAAAGCTCGCGGCCCTGGATGGCGAAATCGGCCAGGTGAAGGATGTCTATTTTGACGATCACAGCCGCGCGGTGCGCTACGTCATCGCCGATACCGGCACCTGGCTGACCAGCCGCCAGGTCCTGCTCTCGCCCCGCGCCCTCGGCGACCTCCGTCCGGACGAGAAAGTCCTGTCCGTGAAGCTGACCCGCAAACAAATCGAGGACTGCCCGCCGATCGAATGGCACAAACCCGTATCACGGCAATATGAAGAGGAGTATCACCGCCATTACGGCTGGCCCTATTATTGGGAGGGCGACGGGTTATGGGGCGGCATGCGCGGTTTTCCCATCTTGGAAACGCCTCCCAATTTTTCACCCGCCGGACCGCCGGCGGCGTTCGGCCCAAAAGCTGAACGTCCCGATGCCCACCTGCACAGCGCCCAGGCCGTGACCGGCTATCATCTTCAGGCCACTGACGGCATCACCGGCCACGTCTGTGACTTTCTCATGGACCCCAAGAGCTGGGCCATCACTCAACTGGTCATCAAGATCGGCCACCGGTTCACCGGCAAAGAAGTGCAGCTACCGATGGGCCAGGTGGAGCGGATCAGCTACAAGGAATCCACCGTGTTCGTAAAACTTACCCGGGAAGCCGTCGAGAAAAGCCCCGCGTATGATCCGGTGCCGGTGCCGGTGGTGCCAATCGCACCGCCAGGCCAGGCCCCCCGCAATCCGACGGTCACAATCAATCAAACTCCGTGAAAGCGCTCGTTTATCAGGGCCCAGGGAACAAGAAGCTGGAAGAAATGCGGAAACCCCTGTTGCGCGATGCCACCGATGCGATCGTGCGGATGACCCGCACCACCATCTGCGGAACCGATCTGCACATTCTCAAGGGCGATGTGGCCACGGTCGCTGCAGGCCGCGTGCTGGGCCATGAAGGCACTGGTGTCATCGAAGAAATCGGGGCCGGCGTGAGCCGCTTTCACAAAGGCGACCACGTATTGATCTCGTGCATTACCGCCTGCGGAAAATGCGGATATTGCCGGCGCGGCATGCCTTCGCACTGCGAGTCGGGCGGCTGGATTCTTGGCAACACGATTGATGGCACGCAGGCGGAGTTTGTGCGGATTCCATTTGCCGACACCAGCTTGTATCTCATACCCGAAAATGCGGACGCGGACGCAATGGTGATGTTGAGCGACATCCTGCCGACCGGCTATGAATGCGGCGTGCTCAACGGCGCGGTCAAACCGGGGGACACGGTCGCCATCGTCGGCGCCGGCCCGGTCGGCCTGGCGGCGTTGCTGACGGCGCAATTTTTCGCGCCCGCGAATCTCATCGCCATTGATCTGGATGACAACCGGCTGGAAGTCGCCAAACAATTTGGGGCGACCAGGCTGGTTAACAGCAGCGACGGCCGGGCGGCGGAGCGGATCATGGCCCTGACCGGCGGCAAGGGCGTGGAGGTGGCCATTGAAGCGGTCGGCGTGGCGGCGACGTTTGAACTCTGCCAGGCAATCATCGGCCCGGGCGGCCACCTCGCCAACATCGGCGTGCATGGCGCCAGCGTGACCCTGCACCTCGAAAAGCTGTGGTCGCAAAATATTCGCGGCTGGTGGACGCCGTTACCACGCCAATGCTCTTGAAGACCGTCATGGCGGGGGTGCTCAAGCCGAAGCAGCTCATCACGCATCACTTCACGCTTGCCGACATCCTGAACGCCTATGACACCTTCGGCAACGCCAGCCGGAAACACGCCTTGAAAGTCATCATTGTGAACGAATAGGCACCCTGACGGAGCGATCCCATTTTATGAACCAAAAATATGTTCCCCAGAATCAAAACCCGAAAACACCCGGTGCGGCACGGCCAACAGCGGCAGCGATGAGCCAGGCTGAGATTGATTTCATACCGTCACCGGATGAGATTGCCCGGAGGGCTTACTTTGCCTATGAAAACCAGGGCTCCTTGGAAGGGCAGCACGTACAGCACTGGCTGAAGGCGGAAGCGGAGTTGATCGCCGAACACCAGCTCACCCGCACCCATCAATTTCACAACCGGACCTGAAATCAACAGCTCCAATCGACCTCGCAAACAATAATTTATGAACACCCCCAACACCAACCTTGCCGAAGCGCCCGTCATGTATGAAACCGAGAACGACCTCCCGAAAGATCACCGGACCGAACTGATTACGCTGATGAACCAGCGCCTGGCGGATGCCGTGGACCTGCAACTGCAGATGAAGCAGGCGCATTGGAACGTGAAAGGCCCGAGCTTCATCGCCCTGCACGAGCTGTTCGACAAGGTGAGCGAGGCCGTGGAGGACCATGTGGACCTGATCGCCGAACGCATTGTGCAGCTCGGCGGCGTCGCCGAAGGGACGATCCGCATGGCGGCGGCGCGCACGCGGCTCACCGAATATTCACCGGAGATCGCCGATGGCATGGCACATGTGGAAGCCGTGGCGCGGGCGCTCTCGACCTTTGGCCAGGCCGCCCGCAACACGATCGACGAGGCGAACGCCCTCGACGACGCCGGCACCGCGGACCTGTTCACCGAAGTTTCCCGCGGCATCGACAAATGGCTGTGGTTTGTCGAAGCCCATTCGCAGGCGAAGAAATAAAGCAGACCGGAAAACACACTCAGGAACGATATGAAAGACCCCGTTTACAAACTCATCGAACTCACCGGCACCTCCACCACTTCCATCGAGGATGCCGTGGACAAGGCCATCAAACGCGCGCATAAAACCATCAAGGACCTGTGCTGGTTCCAAGTTTTGGAGACCCGCGGCAACATCGCCAAAGGCAGGGTGCACCACTGGCAGGTGACCATCAAAGTCGGTTTCGCCGTGAAAGACGCAGGCTGATTTGGGCATCATCAAAAAAATCACGTGTTAAAAATCAAGTCAGGCCCGGCAACCCATCTGGTGGCGTTGTCGCTGTGCTTTTCGCTGTTGGCCCATGGACAGGAGACCACCGTGGTCCTCCCGCCGTCCGTCCCCGACCCCATCGAGCCTTTCAACCGGGCAATGTGGGCGTTCAATAAGGGGCTGATGACGGATGTCATCAAGCCGACGAGCCGGGTTTATCGTTTTGTCGTGGTGAAACCCGTGCGGACGGGCATCGGCAATTTTGGCCGGAACCTCACTTACCCGGGACGGGCGATCAACAACCTGCTCCAGCAAAAGTGGGTCGGCGCCCGGGATGAATCTTACCGGTTTCTTTGCAACACCACCGTGGGCGTGGCCGGTTTCTGGGACGTGGCCACCAAGTGGAAAATCCCGAAGTCGGATGCTGACTTTGGCCAGACGTTTGGCCAGTGGGGCTGGCGGCCCCAATGTTTCATCATGCTGCCAATTTTTGGCCCGAGCAACGAGCGCGATACTCTGGGCCTGGTGGCGGACACGGCGGCGAATCCGCTGCTGTACATCTCGCCGTATCAATTGGTGCTGGCCAATCCGCTGACTTATCTCGGCCCCTACAGCTATTTCAGCTATGCGGTGATGTACAATGACCTCGCGGACAGCGTGAACGAGTATGTGCGCTTCAGTCAGGCCGAGACCGATCCCTATTCCGAGATCCAATATGCCTGGACGTTTGCGCGCGCGAACCAGGTGGCGAATTTTCAAGTGAAGGGAAAGCAGGATGAATCCTCGCTGGAAACCCTTGAATCCGTTTTCTTCACATACAAGGATCCGGAATTTCCCAGCCATGCCACAACAAAGTCGGTGCGGATTCCGGCGACGGGCCGGGATTTGAAATTCACCTTCTGGCTGCAACCGGGACAGGCGAACGTCGTTTATATCATCCCCGGCCTCGGCGGTCACCGGTTGTCCCAGCCTTCCCTGGCGCTGGCGGAGCTGGTTTACAAAAACGGCTTTTCCGCCGTGCTCGTAAGCAGCCCGTTCAACCCCGAGTTCATGGAACATGCCTCGACGGCGGCGCTGCCGGCGTATTTGCCGGTGGATGGCCACGACATGCAGGTGGCGCTGACCGAGATTGATCATCGCCTGCATGGGCTGTATCCCAACCGGTTGGGCAACAAGGCGCTGATGGGGTATTCCATGGGCGCGCTCGAAACCCTGTTCATCGCGGCCAACGGGGCGACCAATGCGCCTCCGGCCGGACGGGGTGCGGCCAGCCGGCTGCCGCTGATCCAGTTCGACCGCTACGTCGCCATCAACACGCCCGTGCGCCTGACGCATGGCATTGCCAAGCTGGACGAATTTTATCAGGCACCGTTGGACTGGCCGGCCACCGAACGCACCGCCAACTTGAAAAATACGTTTCTCAAGGTGGCCGCCTTGAGCCGCAGCACGCTCGTCCCGCAAACGACCCTGCCCTTCGATGCCATTGAATCCAAGTTTCTGATCGGCCTGACCTTCCGGCTGGAGCTGCGCGATATGATTTACAGTAGCCAGCAGCGGAACAACCAGGGGGTCCTGCATCATTCGCTCCACAATTTCCGGCGCGACCCGGCGTACCAGGAAATCCTGCAATATTCCTTCCAGGATTATTTCGACAAGTTTGCCGTGCCGTATTATCAGGCCCGGGGCATCGCCGCGCCGGCGGAAACGATCGGCCAGGCCGGTGATTTGCGGACTTATGACGCCGCCTTGCGCGCGAACGCCGACATCCGCGTCATCGTAAATCAAAACGATTTTCTGTTGGAGGACGAGGATCTGGCCTGGCTGCACGCGACCTTTACCCCGGAGCAATTGACGGTGTTCAACAAGGGCGGTCATCTGGGAAACCTTTCCAATCTGACCGTGCAAAAATCCATTTTGGCCGCGCTCACCCCGATGCTGCCGCCGGCCATCAAATCCAAATGAGCCGGAGGCTCCGCCATGAAACTCGAAGTGTCTGCGAACCCAAACCAGGTGACCTTGATCCTTGACCGAGATCCCCCCTTGGTGCCGCGACAAAATATTCCCCGGGCGGCCAAAGTTGCCCTGACCCTCTTTCTCGCCGTGCTCATTCCGGTTTATTGGCACGCTTACGGGCCGACCAATTTTTTATGGTTCTGCGATGTCGCGCTGCTGCTCACGGTGGCGGGGATGTGGTGGGAAAGCCCGCTGCTCATCAGCATGTGCGCCGTGGGCATTTTGGTGCCGCAATGTCTCTGGCTGGCGGATTTCGGCTGCGCCATTTTTGGGTTTCACCTGTCAGGGCTCACGGGCTATATGTTCGATCCGAACCTGTCGCTTTTCACCCGCGGCCTTTCGTCCTTTCACGGCTGGCTGCCTTTCCTGCTGGTCTGGCTGCTGGGGCGCGTCGGCTATGACAAACGGGCTTTGCCGGCGTGGACGTCCCTGACCATCGGCCTGGTGCTGGTCTGTTATTTTTTTACCCCGCCCGCCGGGGCGCAGTTGGCCAGCCCCAACCAACCGGTTAATCTCAATTATGTTTACGGTTTTAACGACCAGCAGCCACAGCACTGGATCAACCAGAATCTTTACCTCATCCTGCTGGTGGGCTTGCTCTGGCTGGTCGCTTTTCTGCCCACCCACCTGGCCTTGCGCAAAATCTTCGCCGCGCCGCCGCTCGCCCCTAAATTTTGATCGGCCGCCAGTCCGGCAATGGAGGAGCCGGCAGCCATCGTGCCGTAGAGCCGGCGCTTGGCGGCCGTAGGCACGCACCCCGGCGGATGAAACCAAAAAATAGGTGTAGCGGCTACATGGCGCTTTTGTGGAAAGAAGCGCATCATCAGGGCAGGTTGAGAGCTGGTGAATCCGTGAGTCTGGGAATTGGGGCATTCTTGCGGCCGGCCATCACGACGCGACCGGGTAGATGAGGCTCCCCCTCATCCGCCCGGCGGGCACCTGCTCTCCCTTGGAGGCGAAGGGTGGGTGGCGGGCGTCGACGACGTGAATAAGAGGTTTATCCGGGTTGATCCGGGTTAATCCGACCTGAAAAATTTAAAAATATGAAAACAGGAGTCAGGCGCCGGAATTCAGAGGCCAGCAGGCGGGGAAAACATCCAATTGCCGGATCAGAGTTCGGCGCTCCGGGATGCTGGTGTACGGCCGCCAAGCGCAAAGTCCTCGAGGCCGGGGCCGGGCGGTGGTGAGCGCGGCTCGCCTTGGTTGTAGGGCGGTGCCGGAGGCGAATTTCGGTAATGTCCAGATTCACTTTAGGTTGCTTTGGCGGCGGCAGCGCCTTAATTTGGCACCGGATTAGCTGACTTTTTACCAAGCGATGGCCGTAACGACATTAAATCCCGGCGAAGAAGCTCAATTGCAGCAGACAATTGAGATGTTCGAGGTCATTGTCCAGTCGCAGCCGACGGATACACAGTCGCTGGAAATCCTGAAGGAGGCGTATTCGAAGCTGGGGCGCGAAGATGACCTGATCAGCACGTCGAAACGCATCGCGCAGGCCTACCTGCAACAGGGCCAGCTTTCCTCCGCGATCCTCGAATACGAAACGGTCCTGCAACGTCGTCCGGATGACAAGGACGTGCGTTTGGCGCTGAACCAGATCGAGGCGAAGGCCAGCAGCGCCGCCGCGCCGCCGACGCCGGACCAGCAGGCCTTGATGCCGGGATCCGACACGCTCATCATGCGCCGCAAGGCGCGCGCCGACATCCCGCTGGTGGTGGATGACGGGCGGAAGATGCTGTACAAGATTTACGTCGATACAAAGCTGATCACGGCGGGCGATTTTGACCTGTGCTGGCGGAACGTGGATTTGAGCATGCCGCCGACGGATGTGATCGAGCCGTTCGTCCAGACGCTGCATGAGAAGGGGGTTTTCCTCCTCGAAAAATCGCTGCGGTTGTTGTCGGACAAGGCGCGCACGGCCTATCTGCCGCTGGAGCGGTATGACATCGACATGGATCTGGCGCGCGGCTTTCCGGCGGAGGTGTGCCGGCGCTGGTGCGTGCTGCCGTTCGACCGCATGAGCAAGGCCATCCTGGTGGCGACGGCGAACCCGTTCAACCAGCAGGCGGCGAAGGAGCTTTCCGAGGCGACCACGCACCGGTTGCTGTGGTACATCGCCTCGCCCACCGACCTGGTGTCCAACCTCCGCAAGGCATTCCGCTGACCATGGCCAAAGTAAAGTCATTCGCCGAACGCATCGCCGACGCCCTCGTCGAGGACGGGCTGTTGAGCGCGGGCCAGATCGAGGAGTTGCTGGAACGGCAGAAGAAGGAGGGCGCGCGGCTGGTGAAATTGCTGGTCGACAAGGACAAGCAGTATGTCAGCGACGTGGACCTGGCCGTGTGCATGGGCCGGGTGCTGAACGTCCCGCCGATCAATCTTACGCGCGTCAACATCATGCCCGACGTGGTGGAACTCGTTCCCCGCGACATGGCGCACAACCACAAGGTGGTGCCGGTGTCGCGGCTGGAAAACAAGCTGTTCCTCGCGATGGCGGATCCGTTGAACGTCCTCGCCCTGGACGACGTCAAGCGCACGACCAAGCTGGACATCTCCCCGATGATCGCCTCGGAAAAGGCGATCATGGAAAAGCTCAACGCCCTCGACGCCGCGAAGGGCGGCTCGATGGAGGACATCATCCAGGATGCCCAGAAGCGGAGCGATGCCGAGGGCGGCGAAAACATCGAGTCGGTCAAGGAATCGATGGAGGAGGTGAACCTCGACCAGCTCGCGGCCTCGAGCGAAGAGGCCCCGGTCATCAAGCTGGCGAACCTCATCGTGTTGCAGGCGATCAAGGACCGGGCGAGCGACATCCATCTGGAGGCGTTTGAGAAGCAGATGCGCCTGCGCTACCGCATTGACGGCGTGCTGATCGACGCGACGCCGCCGCCGAAGCAGATGCAGTTGGCGCTGATCTCGCGTTTCAAGATCATGTCGAACCTGGACATCGCCGAGCGCCGCCTGCCGCAGGACGGGCGCATGCGGGTGAAGGTCAGCGGCAAGGATTTCGATTTGCGCGTCTCCATCCTGCCAACGGTCCACGGCGAAAAGGTGGTGCTGCGCGTGCTGGACAAATCCAACCTGTCCGCGAGCCTCGACAAGCTGGGCCTGGACGACGGCACGTTCAAGCAGTTCAAGATGGCGATTGACGCGCCGCACGGCTTGATCCTGGTCACCGGCCCGACGGGTTCCGGCAAGACGACCACGCTTTACTCGGCGCTGAACGAGCTGAACAGCCCGCAGTGGAACATTGTCACGGTGGAAGACCCGGTGGAGTTCCAGATCCCCGGCATCAACCAGGTGCCGACGAAGAAGGACATCGGATTGTCGTTCGCCAACGCGCTGCGCTCCATCCTCCGCCAGGACCCGGACATCATCATGATCGGGGAAATCCGCGACACGGAGACCGCGGAAATCGCCATCGAAGCGGCGCTCACGGGCCACCAGGTGCTGTCCACGATGCACTGCAATGACGCGCCGGGCGCCATCGCGCGCCTGGATGACATGGGCATCGCGCCCTTCCTCATTTCCTCCTCGGTCATCCTGTCCTGCGCGCAACGCCTGATGCGGCGCATCTGTTCGCACTGCAAGGAGCCGGTGACCTATCCGGCGAAGATGTTCGAGGATCTCGGGATCGACCCCGTGGTGTTCGAAGGAGTGCAGCTTTTCCGCGGCCGCGGCTGTGACCGTTGCAAGATGTCCGGCTACGTCGGTCGTATGGCCATCATCGAGGCGATGACCGTGAGCGACCAGATCCGCAAGCTGGTGATCGCGCGCGCGAGCACGCGGGAGATGGCCAAGCTGGCCGTGAATCAGGGCATGCGCACGCTGCGCATGGTGGCCTTGGACCGGGCCAAGGAGGGCATCTCCACGCTCGAACAGGTGCTGGTCACCACCTCCCAGTACTGACCTTTGCAGTACTGGTCAGAATTTCCGTTGCAGCGGCTTGCCCGTTTGCGGATCGTCGGACAGCCACGGGGGCGGTTTCACGAGCGGCTTCGGCTTGGGCAGGGTGTCGAGCGGCCTTTGGCCTGTGACCGTGGGCAAAGGATTGAGGCCCGTGGGCCGGCCGATGTTGTTTTCCAATGGCGTAAATGTCCGGCCAGCGGGGTTGTAAGCCGGCATTGCCTGCATGTTATGGTCGATCACCGGCGCGGGGGTGGCAAAGCCGGAGGCCGCCACCGGTTTTTCCATGACCGGCGGTTCCATCATCGCCTTGAAACGTTCCATGGCCGCGACCTGCTGCGGATCGGGTTTCGGGATTTCGGGCACGACCGTGAAGGCGCTATGCCAGATCGAATCAGGATTCCGGCCGGAGTCTGTCGCAGGCAGCATGGACGAGCCGCCTGCGCCCAGCCGGCTGGCGGACAGCATCCCGCCGCCGTTACGTTGGTCCTGCTGGAACTGCTGGAACTGGTCCGCGTTTTTAGCGTCATTTTTAGACAGAAAAGGGTTGTTATCCGGTTTCAGAAAATCGTCCGGCCGGTGCATGGCGTTGGTGGCGGAAAAATTTCGTTCGCGTTCCTGCCGTCGGAGGTATTTCTCCTCGACGGTGAGATTCTCCTCATGGTTCGGGTCGGGCAGCCCCATGATCTGTTCCGCCGTGGGGATGCCGAGGATTTGCTCCGGCGTCATCAGCGTCCAGTTCTTCTTCTCGTCGGTAAATTTTTGCCATAGCTTGATTTCCTCCGGCGAAGGCGTGCGGGGTTTGGGAGCGCCTGGCAGGATGTCGAAGTCCGCCCGGGGTTTGCTGTTTAAGAACAGGCTGGGGGCATTATATCCGCCCGGGGCCTTGTGGTCGCCGCCGCCCATGAAGTCGTTCGCCTTGTCGGTGGGCAGATCGGCCGGCTTGGTAAAAACGATGGATTCCTGCGCCACCACCGGCCACGCCACCGCCAACAGCAGGGCGCACAACCAGAGTTTCAGATGAGAGCGGCTATAATCCATTTCAGGGTATCACGCTAGACCATTTGACCACCCCCGTCAAAATTCAATTCAAAATTAGTTGGCGGGGGCAGGCACCGGCACGCCGCCGTTCACTGACGCTCGTATTCGCCCTTGCCGAGCTTCTTATAGACCTGAAAGCCCGCTTTTTTGGCGTCCGTGACCGATAACGGCTTGAGCTTGTGGGGGGTGCTGAAGCTCGAGATGATCTTGCGCACGGGCTTTTTGCAGGCCGGGCACTTTTCCAACGGCGCGGCGGAGAGCGGCCGGTTCAAGGTGAATGTGCCGCCGCAAATCTTGCATCCACCCTCACACACTTCATATTCGTAAAGAGGCATAATCAATCGCTGCCCGTTATGTACGCTGCAAACAGGCTTCGTGCCACTCTTTTAATTTGGCCCGGGCGGCGGCGGCCTGCGCCGGGGTGAAATTTTTATCGGTCTCGATCTGCCGGACCAGCTTCTCCGCGCGCGGCAGATTGGCGCAGTTCACGGCCTGGACCGCCGCCAGCCGCAGGCGCAGGTCAAAATCCCGCGGCTGTTCACGGATCTTCTCCTCCAGCAGCTCGATGGCGGAACCAAAAAATCCGTGCGCCAGCAATTCGTCCAGCGATTGCGGCGGCACCGGTTCAGCGGGCGCGGACGGCAGTGGTGCCGGCCGGCTCCACTCGCAGATGGACCGGCGCGCGTAATCCAGGTGCGCAGCGGCAACGTGCGGCTGTTTCTCCAGGGCACGCAGCACATCCGACGCCTTGCCGGGGTCGCGAAAATCCTGCGCGTAGAGCCGCATCAGGAGCATCGCCGCGTCGGCATCCGCCGGATTGATTACAAGCAGGGCCTTGAGCCGTTTTTCCGCCTCGGCGAACTGGCCGGCCGCGCGCAGCCGGGCCGCTTCATTCAACGGCTTGATCACGCGGCCGTTGTCCTGTTTCACCCCGAGAAATTCGAGCGCCGCCTCAAGGGTGGCGTGGTTTACCTCGCCGGATTTCTTCAGATCCTCGCAGAGCTGGATGGCCGCGTCCCGGTGGCCGTGCTGGATCATGTGCGCGATGGTGTCCTGATAGCGCTGCGCTTTTTTCAGGTCCAGCTCCTCGCTGTCATGCAGCGCAGGGTCAAGAAACCCGATGAAGCCGTGGGTGAACAGCTCGGAAACGCTGCTGCGCAGAACCAGCGCGATGCCGACCGGGGCGATGATCAGCAGCACAAAACTGGCCAGTGAAGCGGGCTGTTCGGCCACCCCGAGCAGCAACGCCGCGAGGAACAAAACGATCACGCAACGGAGGGCGCGGGTCAGATGCCGATCGCGCTTGCTCTCGCCGCTGACGTTCTTGTCCTTGCCGGTGAGCCACCAGACAAACCAGCCCAGCCCGGCCAGGATGGCGATGTTTATTAGGAGGAGCATCGTGAAACGATTGCTAGGACATCATTTTGAAATGTTTTGTCGTGCCTTTGCCTTTTCAATCCATGTTGCAATCACTTCCTTTTCAGAAGCATCATGCTGAACGGTCTTTTCCCATAAAGTAATTGCCCCCTTAAAATCACCGTTGATAAAATCCACCATTCCTTGATCGCCCAAACTGGCGGGAGAATTCGTGCCGATAAGTTCAACCGCCATTTTACAGTCAGTGAGTGCCCCAGCCATGTCCCCTTTCTCCTGGCGCGCCCAGCCCCGAGTGCTGTATCCATAGCCATCCTTGGGATCCAATTGGATTCCATGAGTGCCATCCTTGATGGCATTGTCAAAATCCTTTGTCAAAAACTCACACCATGCGCGGTCATTGTATAATGGCGCAAAATTCGGATTGAGTTTTATGGCCTCGCTAAAATCTTCCAGTGAACCCGCAAAATCACCTTTAGCCAGTTTGATCCGCGCGCGGCTGTTATAAACAAAGGCATCATTGCCCTTTATTGCAATGCTCCGGTTCAGATCTAAAATTGCGCCATCCAGACCACCCTTTTTTTTCTTCATGATCGCACGGCTGTAATAAGCGCCGGCAAAACCAGGATTCAACTCAATGGCCTTGCTGTAATCAATAATTGCGCCATCAGTGTCTCCGGTGTTTGCTTTTGTGAGGCCGCGGTTGAAGTAGGCCTCCGCATAATCTGGTTTTAACTGGATGGCCATTGTGAAATCGGCCAGCGCCCCGGCTGGATCATGTTTGGAAGATTTCACATTGCCGCGATTATTATAAGCGAGTTGATATCGCGGATTGATTTCAATGGCCTTGTTGTAGTCCGCCAATGCATCATCGAGATTTCCCTTGGTTTGCCGGATATACCCGCGAAAAACATAAGCGCGACAATCATTCTGATCCTGTGCGATCGCCTTGTTGAAATTCACGACCGCTTCATCAAAATCGCCTTTTGCCAGTTGCGCATTTCCATCCTCCAAATAGCCGCAAAAGCCCTGCCCGGCCGTCAACATGGATAATGCGAACAACGAAAGCGTCCGTTTCATTGGATATGCTCAGTGTGTGTTCTTACTTCTTCAAAAACGCGCTGAACAAATCAATCGGCAACGGCAGGAAAGTCGTCGTGTTATGTTCGCTCGCCATCTCGCGCATGGTCTGAAGATAGCGCAGTTGCAGCGCGATGGGTTCCTTGGCGATCAGCGCGGCGGCCTGCACCATCTTTTCCGCGGATTGGAATTCGCCCTCGGCGTTCACCACCTTCGCGCGGCGTTCGCGTTCGGCCTCGGCCTGCTTCGCCATCGCGCGCTTCATGCTGTCCGGCAGCGACACTTCCTTGATCTCCACGCTCGTCACCTTGATGCCCCACGGCTCGGTCTGCTTGTCGATGATCTCCTGCAATTTCTGGTTGATGACGTCGCGCTGCGAGAGCAGTTCATCCAGCGCGGACTGGCCGAGCACGCTCCGCAGCGTCGTCTGCGCGATGAGCGACGTGGCCTTCCAGAAATTCTCCACCTTCACCACGGCGGCGTTCGGGTCCACGACCCGGAAATACACCACCGCGTCCACCGTCGCCGGCACGTTGTCCTTGGTCATGATCTCCTGCTTCGGCACGTCGATGGTCACCACGCGCAGGTCCATCTTCACCATCTTGTCGATCACGGGGATCAGGATGATCAATCCCGGCCCTTTCGCGCCCTGCAGTTTGCCGAGCCGGAAAATCACGCCGCGCTCGTATTCGCGCAAGATGCGGATGGCCTGGGGCAGGATGAAGATCGCCAAAAAGGCAATGATGACGAGCGTCACGGTGACCGGTCCGCCCCGGAGGGCCAGGTTGAAGAGTGTTTCCATAAGTTTTCTCCGTTATTGTTGTTTTGGTTTTACCTGCAAAGTCAGTCCGCTGATGCCCGTGATCTCCACGGCCTGCCCGGCGGCCACGGGCGTTTCGCTGACGGCGTTCCACGTCTCGCCCTCGATAAATACCTTGCCCGCCGCGGCATCAATCGGCGCCAGCGCGTTTACAATTTTCCCGATCATCGCCTCGCGCCCGGTGCTCGCCGGCTTGAACTGCGCCCGCACGCCCGCGCCGGCCACGAAGACGAAAAACGCCGCCGTCACCAGCGTCCCCGGGATAATCCAGTTGAGCGACAAACCGAAGCCCGGCCCCGCCTGGCTGAACAGCATCAGCGCCCCGATGAAGAACGACACGATGCCGCCCGCTGTCAACACGCCGTGCGTGGACGCAAATATATCAATCACAAACATCGCCACCGCCAAGCCGATCAGCGCCAGGCCGGCGACACTCACCGGCAACGTCGCGGACATGTACAGCACCAGGATCAACGCCACCGCCCCGACCACGCCCGGCAGGATCGCGCCCGGGCTGCTGAGTTCGCCGATGAATCCGTAGATGACCATCAACATGAGGATGAACATCACTTCCGGGCTAAAAAATATCTGCGAGAAATGTTCCCACGCGCGCATGGGAATCTCCACGACGCTGGCGTTGGCCGTGTGCAGGGTTTTATCCCCCGCTTCGCGGCCGTCGAGCTGCTTCAGCAAATCCGGCAGGTTCTCCGCGATAAGGTCGATGACCCCGAGATCGAGCGCCTTCTCGGCGGTCGTGGCCTCGCTTTTGATGACGGCGGACTTCGCCCATTCCACGTTGCGATGGCGCTTGTCGGCGATGGATTCCACGAAGCTGGAGGTGTAGTTCTCCAGTTTTTGCTTCATGACATCATCCGTCTTCTCCACGTTGCCGCCGGAGCCGATCTCCACCGGGTGCGCTGCGCCGATGCTCGTGTGCGGGGCCATCACCGCGACATCCGCCGCCATCGTGATGAACACCCCCGCGCTGCCCGCGCTCGCGCCGGACGGCGTGACATAGACGACCACGGGAACTTTTGACGCGTAAAAACTTTGGACGATCTGTTTGGTGGATTCGAGGAGACCGCCCGGCGTGTCGAGCTGGATCACGAGGCATTCGTCGTGCTGTTCGGCGGCGGTGTCCAAGGCGCGCGCGATGTAGCTGGCGGTGGCCGGCCCGATGGCGCCGTCGATCTTGATAAGCCCCACCTGTGCGGCGTGAACCGTCACGCCGAGAAGCAATCCGACCACCGCGATGAAACGCCAGTGCCGCATAAAATTCCCAACCTGAGACTAACTTAACAAATGTATCCGCCTGCGCAAATGAAACTTATTCAACCCGCCGCCGTACCGCCGGCATCCTGCCTGCGGGTTCGTGCGGCATCCTGGCGCCCAGCGCTCAATTTCAGCCCGGCTCCAAGCAACACCAGTCTTCTCGCGAAACATTCGTCCCATTCGTCCGATTCTTCACCCTGCTACCTTGATCTACCTTGATGCGCCTTGATCCGGTTTGACCTGTGGCCGGTGGAAATGGCCGCGCTGCAACCATTTCTGACTGTGCCGGAGGCACTTGTGGCAAACAACCACCCGCCCCCAATCACATCACCCGTCGCTCCGACAGTCGCGGAGCGTTTGGATTGCTGTCGCTTCAGCGCCGCTTTCCCACCACCAACCCGCGACCCCATTTTCACCTTGATCTACCTTGATCTACCTTAAATCGGCTTGAATCTCGGCTTGATCCGCCGCGTCCGCGATCCGACCCCACATATGGCAGTTAAACTCAATATTGGCATAATACCCGGGTAGGGCGGGCAGTCCTCTGCCCGCCGCTATTGCTAACCAACGCGCTCTGGTTCACCGCGACCAGCCCGCAGACATGACCAACCCAAACTGTGCCAAAGTGCCAAGAACTATTATATTGGCCCTGCGCCAGCAGTGTCAAAGAATGCCCCCGTCCGGCACGGACCCCTTTCTACCGCTGCCCATTTAACCCTTCTCTGATTTAAAAACCAGATTTAAGTTTACGTTCAATCGGCCCCGATTGAACGCAAAAATAGTCATGAACACTACAACGTTAACGGTTGTCTAAGCGCGTAGGCACGCCGAGCCTTTGCATCGCCACCAAACGGAAGGCTTGATGTTTGGAACTTTCCTGGAGCTTGAATGTTGAATGTTGGAGCTTTGCCCCCCCGTTCCCCTGTGCCCGTACGCCAGTACCCCGGGCCAAAAAAGTGAACAGAAGGAAACCAAGGAAACGAAGCAGGCAGATGGCTCATCCGGAGTCCATGAAGTCCTTCGCCTTCGTTCCCTCCGTTAGCTTCTGTTATTTTGGTTTCCGTTCTGCGCATTGGAATTTGGAGTTTCACTGGTGCTTGGATGTTGGTGCTTGGAGCTTTTCCCGCTTTCCCCTAGCCTGCCTGCATGTTCAAAGCCGCTGATTTGTTTGACCTCACGCAAACGGAACACGCCACCCTCTTCGACGGCTGCACCTACGCTTGGGAAGCCCTGAAGCAGATCGCGCCCCACCTCGCCAAACTCAAGCCCCGGAATCCGCCGCCGCGCTTCCCCGGCGCCACCATCGGCGACCGCGTCATCATCGGCGCCGGCACCGTTGTGGAACCCGGCGCGATGATCAAAGGCCCCGCCATCATCGGCCAGAACTGCCAGATCCGCCACAACGCCTACATCCGCGAAAACGTCATCATCGGCGACAACTGCGTCGTCGGCAACGCCAGCGAACTCAAAAACGCCCTCCTCTTCAACGGCGCGCAGGTGCCGCATTACAATTACATCGGCGACTCCATCCTCGGCTACAAAGCCCACACCGGCGCGGGCGTCATCTGCTCCAACCTCAAATCCCTGCCCGGCAACGTGACGATTGCTCAACCATCAACCATCAGCCATCAACCATCAACCCTTCTGGACACCGGGTTAAGAAAATTCGGCGCCCTCATCGGCGACGGCGCGGAAGTCGGCTGCAACAGCGTACTCAACCCCGGCAGCATCATCGGCCGCGGCGCGATCATCTACCCCGGCGTCAACTGGCGCGGCGTCCTCCCCGCCAACAGCATCGCCAAGAACAAGGCGGAGGTGGAAGTTGTCACCAAACACTCGAAGGGAAGTTAACAGCCAAATGCGCCTTTGCTGTAGCGTCAGGCCTCCCGGCCTGACGTAGCGGGCGGCATCCTGCCGCCCGGAAAAAACCGTGGCCAAGTCAACGGTTTCCGAACATTCCAAAACATCCCGCCTATTGTCTGGCTCAATCCACCGGGTCTGCCGGGGCGCGGCGTTTACGCCGCTTCAACCTGCGAAAATAAGTTGGTGTTAAAATATTTGTTCGCGTTCTTATAACCAAAGCCACCTATAAAAAATTGCTAATGACTTGACTGTGATTGGATTAAAAATCATTGTTTTTGTTTCAGACGGAATGGGTACATGAAGATCAGTTTCAAAAAAATTGCGGTCGGCCTGGGCATGACTTGTCTGCTCGCTGCGCCGTTTAAAACCTTCGCCTTCGCCCTGCTTGGTCCCTATGAGCCGTGGATGCAGGCGACCAACGGCGTTTTCGATCCGGTTTTTGATATCGGGGGACCAATGGATATCGATAGCGAGTACCGCTGGAATGTGCCGGTCGTGACCTATGGTTTTGATAAATCGTTTCTAGATTATTTTGGCACAAACGGCGTGGCGGCAGTGGAAAGCGCGATTAAAATTCTGAACGATTTACCGCCCGCTTCAACCATTGTTCTGACTAATTATCCGTTCAGCGCGCAATATTTCAATTCGCAAGCTGAACCGTTGGGGCTTGTTGATTTAAAATCTCAAACACTTTCTCTGCTCTTGGAACAAATGGGATTGGCCCAACCGAGTCGATACATTTACGTTTTAAAACAGTGGGACATATCCTTGCAGGTGCCACCTAACGCGTTTAGTTCTCCGCCGTGGCCAGATGGAACCATCCCCCAATTCATCCTCATGCGCAATTTCGACCCTCAAACTTTGGAGGCCAGCGTATACATAAATGAAACATTGTATTCGGCTTATATTGCCATCGATAACAATCAGAATTCAATGGTTCCATTTACAGTTGACCAATGGGCCTCAAGCCGCTTTACGTCGGTGGCTGAATTTCCTATTGCCCAATATGACATGTACACGGGCGGGGGAAAGGTTTATACCGGACTGACTTACGACGACGTCGGTGGGCTGGTTTATTTGCTTTCCACGAACAACATCAATTATGAAACATTGCTGCCAGACATCACTGGCATCGGAATAAATTCAAATTCGTTCGTAAATGGCGCCTGGCGCCCAGGTGTGGACAAAATCACCTTTTTGCCCCAGTCGACCGGAGTGCAACCGGGCGTTTTTATGCCCATGACGCATCAATACGCCGACACCTACTTCACCAATGGCAATCTGGTTCAGCAGCAGTTACAGCGTGTGACGTTCCAGCCAGATTTTCTTTTCAGCGCCAGACCAGATTCTTTTCGCACCGGAACCACCAACTGGATCAACAACGCCGCAAAAAATGGCAACCTTGCTGGAGCGGGTCCCGGAACCATCCGGCCTCCGGTCGTCGTGGCATTTCAAAAAATGGGAGGGGACTTTTATAGTTCGATTTCACCTCCAAACTACGTATGGTCCGAAGATTCGGTTCAAGATCAAACATCTATAGCCCACATATACGGCTCATTTGACAACTCCACTAATCCCCCCATTGTTTATCCTGTTTTGCAAAGCGGTGAGGTTTCCATGGCTCTTCGCATGTCTTTGAGCCATTCCAACTATGGAGAGAATTTTTATGGTTTTGAATGGTCACCGACAAGCCAGGCTGGAACTGTCTATGCCCTCCAAACATCCACTAATCTGTCAACTTGGGGCACGTTGTTTGCGATAACCAACAACGGCAGTGTTTTCTACTATCGCAACGTGAACGCCAACAGTCCTTCCCGATTTTATAGGCTGCTACCACAATGATTTTGTCATGCGCCTTCGATTATCTATTTTAGGGCTTTTCATCACTTTCGCCGCCTTCGCCTGCTGCCTTTCCCTCCCCGCCCAAGACATCACCTCCGCCTGGTTCGCCGGCGGCAAGTTTCTGGCGGAATCCGACAGCCAGCGGATGACCAATGACTTCGGCGGCCGGCTGGATTTTACCGCTGACCCTGATTTCCTCAACGGCTGGCGGCAGCACTGGAATTCCATCTCCACCATCAAGCACCCTCAAGGCGCGTACATCGTCCTCTTCGTCGCCACCAAATATGATAGCGAGGCGCAGGATTGCGTCTACGACCTCGCCATCAAGAAGCCCGATGGCTCCGTCTGCATCAGCTTCACCAACCTGCCCGCCGTCAAACAGCCGCTCCCTCCGGTCAAACATCTGGCGGACGCCAAACCCACCCTTCGGCTCAGCCCCAAATTCGTCGTCTTCCAGCTCGACCCGCCGGACCCCGTCGGCACCTACACCGTCGAAGTCGAATTGCGCGACCGTTTGCATAAAACCAGCGTGAAGTTGAAGAAAGAACTTTTGGTGAACAAGTGACCGATGCAGTTGCTGTAGAGTCAGGCCTCCTGGCCTGACGTAGAGGGCGGCATCCCTGCCGCCCGGAAAAACCGTGACCCAGCCCACGACTCACGAACACTCCAAAGCGCTCAGCCTTTTGTGAGGCTCCATCCACCGGCGCAAGGCGCGTCCGCGTCCGCCCCTGAATCACGCATCTTTCTTCGGGCTGATGCCCCGCCGTTTCAGGCCCCGCAACACTTCTTATACTTTTTCCCGCTGCCGCAGGGGCATGGCTCATTGCGTCCGGTTTTCGGCGGAGCCAGATACGGCTGGGGCGGCAGTTCCGACCTCAGTTCGTCCTGCAGAAATTGCAATTCGGCGTTTTCCTGTTTCAAAGCCTCGATTTCTTCCTCCATCGCGGCAATTCGCCGGCTTAGGTCCGTGAGCGAATTCGGTTTGAGCGGATGCTCGCGCTCCGCCTTCAGCCCGAAATGAATTTGCACATCCTCCACATCGCCCACCACCGATTCATCCACGCGTCCGGACGCGAACGCGCGCTCGATGAGCGGCATCGCCTCGACGGCCAGCAAATCGTAAAGCGGCAAAATCAAAAACGCGTTCAACGCTTCCGACTGCTCCCCGAATTTCTCCAACTGGGCCTGCAGCCGCGCCACACACTCGGCGCGCCATTCGGGATGCGCCTCGCCGATCTTGCCCAGCGTCTCGGCGGCGACCGTTCGCGCCCATTCACCCTGCGCCGTGTCCGCCAGATAATTCGCCACCGGCCCCACCGCCGCGCCGCCGATTTGCCCCAGCGCCACGGGCAAATCCGTCGCCACCCAGTCATCCTGTTCCGCGTCCGTGCGGCGAAGCAGTGTCAGCAACGGCTCAACGGCCCCGGCCGCGCGCAGTTGTCCCAGCGCGCGCCACGCATGGACCGGTGCCCAGACCAGCGGGCTGTCGGCCGGACCATCGTTTAACGCCGGATCGGTCGCCATGCGGATCAACTCCGGCACCGCCTCCAGCGAAATCCCCAGCCCGGCGTAATCGAGACCCTCCTCGGGCGGTCCTCCGAGCCGGAGCAGTTGGTTTACGGCCGACGCATCATCAGAGTTTGGGACGGCAGCTTCGGAGTCAGACATAAGCAGTCAATAATCATTTTGGCCGGATTCGCCATCGCGCTGCCGGCCTTTTTGTGTCATTTGGCGGCGGAAAACCCTTCGTCCGCCAGTCGGGCAAATGATATACCGGAGAAATTAGCGGTCCAAATTTAATTTACTTTAATCCTCCACCGGCACCACCAAACTGTCCATGATGTAATCCTTCCGCTCCGGCGTGTTCTTGCCCATGTAAAAATCAAAGATCAGCCCCGGACCCCGCTGCCGCACGCCAACGAAACCGGCTTGCCCCTAAATAATTTCCGGGCTACTGTGACTTTCATGAGTGCGGTGGAACTGGCAGTTAAAAAGGTTAAAAAGCTGTCGGCGCGGCAGGCCAAGGAATTATTGGGCTGGCTGGACGCCCGGCAGCCCAAAGGAGCTGCTTTGAAACCGTCGGGCCGGCCCGCGCGACGCAAAACCACGGCCCGCCGTGCCATGCAAAAGCTCAAGGCCTGGCAGGACTCCGTTCGCGGAACAACCGACTGGCAGCCGCCACGGATGCCGGATGACTTGGTCAAGCCGTTCCGGTTTTGAACTTCGTGCTGGACACAAACGCAGTCAGTGAAACGAGGAAACCTCGTCCTCATCCTGGATTGCTCGACTGGTTATACGCCCAAGACCCGGCCCAACTTTTCATCACCACCATCACGCTCGCCGAAGTATGGCACGGCTTCCACGGTTTGGCCCCCAGCCACCCGGACTATGAAAGCATCAAACGATTCGCCACCGACCTGCCCCGGAAATATCGCATTCTGAATTTCGACGCCCGCGCGGCGGCGATTTGGGGAGAATTGACCGCCCTTGCAAACGGCCCGCTGCCGCTGCGCGATTCCTTCATCGCCGCCATCGTGCGTTCGCGCGGCCATCGCATCGTCACGCGGGACACCATGCCCTTCGAACGCATGGGCTGCAAGGTGGTTGATCCGTGGAAATAGGCTCCGTCCATCCGCCAACGGCGGCGTAGCTTTGCGTCTCTGCGTTCTTGGCGGTTAAAAACCCTCTCAATTCGCCACCGTCACCGTCAGGTTAATCCTGCGAACTCAAATCCGGCTCGGTGCGGGCACCGTGCCAGTAACGCAATATGTCCACGGCATTGTCCGCCTCGCGCACACGGTAGAAAATGAGATAAGGAGGTGAGACCAGCTTGCGCACACCCGGACGCTTTGGATAGGGCGGGCCGAGCAACGGAAAATTTTCAAGCATGGCCACGCGATCAATCAGTTCGTTGCCAAAACGCACGGCTGCCTCTGGATTTTCTTGAGCGATGAAACGAACAACCCTCTCCAGATCTGCGATGGCCTGTGGCGAAAAGATTATCTTGCAGCCCATGAGCCCACCCTTTTGCGGACGTCATCCACTGAAACACCTTTGCCGGCATCGATATCGCGGGCGGCCTCGTCCAGCGAACGCAATAGCCGCTGTTCTTCCTGCGCCGTCAATTCGGGCGCGCTCTGGGAATTGAGCCAGAGTTGCAATGCCTTCCGCTCGTTGCCCGGCAGATGGGCAACCGCATCTTGAATTTCAGCCAGAGTATTCATGGCAACTCAAAACTAACCCGCAGCGAAAAATTTGGCAAACGCCATTTCAATCCTCCACCGGCACCACCAAACTGTCCATGATGTAATCCTTCCGCTCCGGCGTGTTCTTGCCCATGTAGAAATCAAAGATCGGCCCGGACTCCGCGCGCGACGCAAACTCCACCCGGCTCAGGCGCATCCCCTTGCCGATGAACTGCTGAAATTCCTTCGGGCTGATCTCCCCGAGGCCCTTGAACCGCGTGATCTCCGGCTTGCCCCCCAGCTTCGCGGACGCCGCATCGCGCTCGGCTTCACTGTAGCAATAGATCGTCTCCGCCTTGTTGCGCACGCGGAACAACGGCGTCTCCAGCACATGTACGTGGCCGTCGTGGACCAGTTGCTCGAAGAACTTGAAGAAATACGTGATCAGCAGGTTGCGGATGTGCATGCCATCCACGTCCGCATCGGTCGCCAGGATCACTTTGTCGTAACGCAGGCTTTCCGTGTTGTCCTCCACGTTGAGCGCCTGCATGAGGTTGTACATCTCGTCGTTCTTGTACATCACATCGCGCTTGAGGTCCCACACGTTCAGCGGCTTGCCCTTCAGCACGAACACCGCCTGGTTGTTCACGTCGCGGCAGCTCGTGATCGAGCCGGCGGCCGACTGCCCTTCGCAGATGAACAGCATCGTGCCCCGGCCCTTTTCCTTCTTCTGGTCGAAATGATTCTTGCAGTCCTTCAACTGCGGGATGCGGAACGTGATCGCCTTCGCGCGGTCGCGCGCCAGCTTCTTCACGTTCTGCAGCTCCTTGCGCAGTTCCTCCGTGTCCTTCACCTTCGCGATGATCGTCTCCGCAATCTGCTTGTTGCGCTGGAAGAAATGCAGCAGTTCCTCGCGCACGCTGTTCACCAGCTCCGTGCGGATTTCTGTGTTGCCCAGCTTGTTCTTCGTCTGCGATTCAAACACCGGGTCCTTCAACCGGATGGACACCGCGCCCACCATGCATTCGCGCACGTCATCGCCCTCGTATTTGCCGCCGCAATATTCGTTCACCGCCTTGAGCAAACCCTCGCGGAACGCGCTCAGATGCGTGCCGCCATCGCTCGTATACTGGCCGTTCACGAACGAATAAAACGTCTCGCCATAGCGCGAATTGCTGTGCGTGAAGCAGAATTCCAGCGTCTTGCCGGAATAATGCAGCGGCGAATAGATCGGCTCGCTCCCGTCGCTCGCCAGATCTTCCATCACCAGGTCCATCAGGCCGTGGCGCGACTGGAACGTCTTCGGTTCCGTCCCCTTGAGGTTCAGCACCAGTTTCAGCCCCGTGTTGAGATAGCTGTAATGCCGCAGCCGGCGCTCGATGTGTTCCAGCTTGAACTCGCTGTTCTTGAAAATCTCCTCGTCCGGCTCGAACTCGATCAGCGTGCCATTCGGCTCCTTCGTCTTGCCCGTGTCCTCCTTCTTCAGCTTGCCAATCTTGAAGCTCGCCTCCGCAAATTCGCCATCGCGATGGCTCCGCACGTAAAAATTCTTCGACAACGCATTGACCGCCTTCGTACCCACGCCGTTGAGGCCCACGCTGAACTGGAACACGTCATCGTTGTATTTCGCGCCCGTGTTGATCTTGGAAACGCAGTCCACCACCTTGCCCAGCGGGATGCCGCGCCCGAAATCGCGCACCGTCACATGGTTGCCATCGATGCCGATGTGCACCTCCTTGCCGTTGCCCATGATGAACTCGTCGATCGCGTTGTCCACGACCTCCTTCAGCAGCACGTAGCAGCCGTCGTCCGGATGCGCGCCCGTGCCGATGCGCCCGATGTACATGCCCGTGCGCAGCCGGATGTGCTCCAGCGATGACAGCGTCTTGATCTTGCTTTCGTCGTAAACTTGCTTCGGTTTTTCAGCCATAGAAATTTGTGCGGCAGTGAAGATGCGGCAAACGGGAAAAGATTTCAATGGAAACACGCGGGGTAATGCCGCAGAACAAAATGGTTTTGATCCGCGCCCCCATGAATCTGTGGCTACATGAACATGTGGCTAGGCAAGACTTGCGGTTCAGCTAGAGTGTGACCGTCCCCAAAAGTTTTTGATCCAGCGGATCATCTTTATTTATGGCTCGCTGCTGCCTGAAAACGACCGGGGACCCGAGACACCAACCGAAACCAAGAACAAAAAAGGATACCAATGGAAATGTTCCCCTCGACCTCAAAAACTCCCGTCCACACCGGCCGGGTCAGACGCGCCGCCGGTCTGCTGGTGCTGTTGCTTTGCTCCGCCTCCACGCTGTTCGCCGGCGTGATGATGCAGGGCTTTTACTGGAATGTTCCCGGCCCATGGTATCCCACCATGCAAAACCAGGCCACCAACCTGTCAAATATCGTGGGCGGTTACGGCATCAACCGCATCTGGTTCCCCGTCCCGCAAAAATCCGCCAGCGGCGGTTATTCCATGGGCTACGATCCTTACGATTATTACGATCTCGGCGCCTACAGCCAGAACGGCGGGCCGGGAACCCATTTCGGCACGCAGGCGCAGTTGAAAAGCTGCATCGCCACCTATAAAAAACTGGGCATCTCGTGCATGGCGGACATCGTCCTGAATCACCGCACCGGCGGCGCCAGCGAGGCGAACACCTACACCGGCGGTTCCACCTACACGGATTTCAGCGGCGTGCAGAGCGGCATGTGCAAATGGCACTGGTATGATTTTCACCCGAACCAGTACGAGACCAGCGATGAAGGCACTTTCGGCGGCTACCCGGACATCACGTACAATTCCGGTGACGCCTACAATGACATGAAAGCCTGGCTGAACTGGCTGAAGAACACCAACAACGCCGGCTTCGATAGCTGGCGCTTCGATTACGTGAAAGGCTACCATTCCTGGGTCGTCCACGACATGATCGCCGCCTCCTCGCCCAGTTACTCCGTCGGTGAATATTGGGATGCCAACACCACGACGCTGGATACCTGGACCAGCGCGTCCAGCGCCGGCGCCTTTGATTTCGCCCTGTACTACACCCTCGGCAACATCTGCAACGCCACCGATGGCAGCGGCTACATGCCGGATGTGTTCGATGTGACCAAGTGTTATGCCGCCAAGGACGCCGCCCACGCCGTCACCTTTGTGGCCAACCATGACACTGACGCGATCATCACGGACAAGATGATGGCCTATGCCTTCATCCTCACCTACCAGGGTTATCCGTGCGTTTTTTGGAAGGATTATTTCGACAACAACCTCGCCACCGGTGGCGGCAATGGCAGCGGCTGGGGCAACGGCATCAACAAGCTCATCTGGATGCGCGAGAAATTCGCCAATGGCGGCCCCAACATCCACATCCTTAAAAGCGATGACAGCCAGTACATCATCTACGAAGCGTATGGCACTTCCGCCTCGCAGCCCGGCTACATCGTCATCATCAACGATGACGCCTCGCAATGGAAGGGCACCACCATCACCACGTCCAACGGCTACCTGAAAAATAAAACCCTGAAGGCCTATGCCTGGTCCTCCACGATCAGTGGACAAAACACCGCTCCCAACAACCAGGCCTGCGACGGCAGCGGCAACGTGCAGGTCTGGGCCGCCCCGCGCGGTTATGCGGTCTATACCGTAAACGGATTCTAAACCATCCAGGCCGACAGGGGCGGGCCATCACCGGCCCGCCCTTTTTTATCCGCCGGATTATTTCTCCACCCGCTTCACCAGCACGGAGATCTCCCCGTTTTCATCCGACTGGATGACCTGGGCTTTGCCGAACTTGACGATGAACGTTGAATTCAGCCCCACGCTCATCTGGCTGTAGGACTGCGACATGCCCGTCGATCCCGTCACATACGGCACCGTGCGGCCCAGAAACAATTGCAGCCGGCCTTTCTCCCCGTCCAACGCGGTGAGGCTGCCGCTGAATTTCAGCGTCACCGGCACCTCGCTGTTGTTGATCTTCACGGAATTCTTCTGGATGGTGTTCAAGTCGAACTGGCCTTCGGCGGTCAAAATCTCCAGAAACTTGGACTCGGCCTTCGGCTCGTTCCACTCAACCCGGATGACGTAATTGACCGGGTCTTTGACCGCTTCCGCCGGCGAATTTGGCGGCATGGGCGGACGCGGCGGCATGAGCTGGGCCTGGCAAACGATGGCGGCAAACAAGCTGACGATGAGCAGATGAAGTGTTTTCATGGTGTGTTGGATGGTTAACGGCGTCAGGATAAAAACACCGGCGACCGGGAGAAGTTGTCGAACAAATGTTCATGTATCCGCGCTTGACCCGGTGGCGTCTCCCGTTGGAGCGTATTGAAGAAATCCTCTTGAACCGGAAAATGAAATTCTCCCGAACCCATCCGTCGCGCCGTGAATTTTTGCGCCAGCTTGCCGTAGGCGGCACCGCCGTCGCCGCCGGCCTCGGTTTTTCCAGCCGCCTGCTCGCCCAGCCGGCCCCCGCCCCCGCCCAGCCGGGCAAAAAACTCGGCGTCGCCCTGCTCGGCCTGGGCCGCTACGCCACCGGCCAGCTCGCCCCCGCCCTGCAAGTGACTAAAGATTGTAAGCTGGCCGGCGTGGTCACCGGTCATCCCGAAAAAGCCGCGCGCTGGGCCAGGGATTATTCCCTGCCCGAAAAAAACCTCTACAACTACGGGAACTTCGACCGCATCGCGGACAACCCGGACATCGACATCGTATACGTCGTCACCCCGCCCGCGTTGCACCCGGAGTTCGTCATCCGCGCCGCCAAGGCCGGCAAACACGTCATCTCGGAGAAACCCATGGCCACCAGCGTGGCCGATTGCGACGCCATGATCGCCGCCTGCCAGGCCGCCAAGGTGAAGCTCTCCATCGGCTACCGCCTGCATTTCGATCCCTACCTCAAGGAACTGATGCGGCACCAGCGCGAGCAAGATTACGGCGATTTCATGACCCTGACCGGCGACCGCGGTTTTGTCTTCGGCAACCACGCCTGGCGCGTCGAGAAAAAACTCGCCGGCGGCGGGCCGTTGATGGACCTCGGCATCTACATTATCCAGGCTGCCTGCATGGCCACGGGGGCCACACCCGTGGCCGTCACCGCGCACGAAGAACCAAAGCAACGTCCGGATTTTTTCAACGAGGTCGAGGAGACCATCCGCTTCAAGCTGGAATACGCCAACGGCGCCGTCTGCGATGCCGTGACCAGCTACAACCACAACAACGACACGTTCCGCGCCGAGGGCGCCCGGGGCTGGTACGAATTTTCCGCGCACGCCTTCAGCTACCGGGTCGGCACCGTCAATTCCAGCCAGGGCCCGGTGAAATTCACCGCCCCCGCCTCCCAACAGGCGCTGCATATGGATGATTTCGTGGATTGCATCCGCACCGGCCGTGAATCCGAGGTGAGCGGTGAAATGGGCAGACGCGACCTGAAGATCATCACCGCCATCTATGAGGCGGCGCGCACCGGCAAACGGGTGAAGGTATGAAGCCGGTCATTGCCCTCAATGCCGGTGGTGATGCCGGTGATGGTGCCGGTGGCCCTTGGTGCGGCCGGTTTCCCACCAGATGAGCGAGAGCGCAAACAACATGCCGATCACGGAGCAGAACAGGGCCCGGTGCGTGATGTCCTGCCGCCCCCAACGGTATATCTCAAACGCCAGCCCGAGCAGTGGCAGGAGAAAATATTGGATCACCCGCAGCTTGTGGATGAAATGTTTTATTCGTCTCATGACGTGGGGTTGTCCGGACAAGGGCGTTTCTGAGGGACGATTCAGTTTGTCGCGGCGGCGGTGCAGGTCAACCCGGAAAATGTTCTATTCCGCAAGGACCCGAGTTGCGCAATTTTTGCACAGGGAGCAAGATGCGCGCAATCTTTGCACGCACGAATCTGCCGATTTCGTTGGAAATCAGCAAGTTTCGCCATGGCACACTCCTTGCGTAGGCAGGTCGAATCCAGCAACTGCACTCGGGTGCGGCCGCGGAAAATTAAACAACAACCAACCAACAGGAGACCATCCGATGAAATTGAATCGTATCATCACTCTGTGCGCCATGGCCGCCGCTCTTTCCCTGAGCGTCAGCAGCCTTTTCGCGCAGGACAACGGCGCTAATAATAATGGTGCGCAAGACAACGGCGGCCAAGCCGGCCAGCGGCGCAATCGCCAGGGCGGCGGCTTCGGCGGCGGTGACCCGGCCCAGCGCCAGCAACAGCGCCTGGATCGCGTAAAGGACCAGCTTGGCTTCACCAATGACACCGATTGGGAGGCCGTGAAACCCCTCGTGCAAAAAGTCCAGGACGCCCAGCGCGACGTGTTTGCGGCGCAAATGCGCGCCATATTCGGCGGCCGCAACCGCGGCGGCCAGGGTGGACCTGGCGGACCCGGCGGACCTGGTGGCATGATGGGCCAATCCAGCCCGGAACAAGAAGCCCTGCAGAAGGCCATCGATGATGACGCCCCCAAGGCCCAGATCAAGGATCTCCTCACCAAATACAAGGCCGCGCAGAAAGCCAAGCAGGCCAAGCTCGAAGCCGCGCAAGCCGATCTCAAAGCCGTGCTCGCCCCCGGAAAACAGGAGGCTGAAGCCTACCTGCTCGGCTTGGTGAACTAACGACCGCAAAATAGAAAGCTGACGATCCATGGCCGAAACCACGGTTCAAGATTCAAAGGGGTTGCTGGGACGCATGATTGCGTCCCGGCAACTGTCTTCGGCGGATGCCGAGCTGCTCGCGCGGGTGAATCCGCTCGCGCAGAGCGAGGAGGAGATCCTCCGCTGGCTCGCCGCCGAATATGGCCTCGGCTACACGACCCTCGAGGACGTGGAGCCGGATCGTCAGCTCCTTTCCCTTTTCCCCGCGCGCATTTTGCTGAAGGAGGAGCTCCTCCCGCTGCAGCGCGTCAACGGCCACGTGGAAGTCGCCACCAGCCGCCTCTTCGCCACGCAGGGCCTGGATGCGCTGAAGACCCTCACCGGCCTCAACCTCAAGCCCATCCTCGCCTCCACCGAGGCCATCCAGCGCGAGATCAAAAAACGCCTCGGCGTCGGCGCGGACACCATCGGCACCCTCGACGAGGAAAAAGGCATCCAGGTCCTCGATGAAAATGCCGAGGGCAACAATCTTGATGAAGGCGCCGAGGACGAGGCCTCCATCATCCGCTTCGTCAACCAGGTCCTGAAGGACGCCATCGAACTGCGCGCCTCGGACGTCCACCTCGAACCCTTCGAGGATGAATTTCGCATCCGTTACCGCATCGACGGCGAATTGCAGGAAGTTCCCGTCCCCCCGCAGCTCAAGCGCTTCCAGCCCGCGATCGTTTCGCGCGTCAAAATTTTGAGCCATCTCAACATCGCCGAAAAACGCCTGCCCCAGGACGGCCGCATCAAGGTGCGGATCGAGGATGCCGAGGTGGACATCCGCGTGTCCGTCATCCCCATGTTGCACGGCGAGGCCGTGGTCATGCGCCTGTTGCGCCAGAACTCCACGTTGCGCGGCCTCGGCCAGATCGGCATGAACACGCGCGAGTTTGAGCATTTCAAGCACGTGCTCGGCCTGCCTCACGGCATCATCCTGGTCACCGGCCCCACCGGTTCCGGTAAAACCTCCACGCTGTACACCGCGCTGAACGAGATCAACGACGCCGTCCGCAAGATCATCACGGTGGAGGACCCCGTGGAATACCAGCTCAAGGGCGTCAACCAGATCCAGGTCAATGAAAAGTCCGGCCTGACCTTCGCGCGCGGGCTCCGCTCCATCCTGCGCCACGACCCGGACGTCATTCTCATCGGCGAAATCCGCGATGCCGAAACCGCGCAAATCGCGGTGCAGGCCTCGCTCACCGGCCACCTGGTTTTCTCCACGCTGCACACCAACGACGCGCCCGGCGCGCTGACCCGCCTCGTGGACATGGGCGTCGAGCCCTACCTCGTCGCCTCGTCGCTCGAGGCCGTGCTCGCCCAGCGCCTCGTCCGCGTGCTGTGCCCGCATTGCAAGCAGCCCGATGCTTCCACGAATGCCCAGCACTTCAAGGCCCGCCTCGGCATCGCGGCGGACAAGGTGATTTACAAATCCGTCGGCTGCCGCGAATGCCGCAACACCGGGTTCTTCGGCCGCCACGCCATCTTCGAATGGATGGACTCCAGCGAGGAAATCCGCCAGTTGATCCTGAAATCCGCCTCCACCGACCAGATCCGCGCGGCCGCCCGCCGCGACGGCATGACCTCGCTGGCCGATGACGGCTGGCGGCTGGTCGCCGCCGGCATCACCACGGTCGAGGAAGTCTTGAGCGTCACCACCGCGAAGGAAGTCGAACGTTCGGAAAAGAACAGTTCCGGCCCGTCAGTAGCGAGCATCGCCGTCGCCGGTTGAGATAAAATGAAACATCCAAGCACCAACCTCCAAGCACCAGAGAAGCACCAAGCTTCAAACTCCAAAGCGCCCGCTCCCGTCTTGGAGCTTGGTGATTGGAATTTCTCTGGTGCTTGGATCTTGGAATTTGGAGCTTTTTGACCATGCCCACCTTTTCCTACCGCGCATTGCAGGCCGACGGCAAATTTGCCGAGGGCGTGCTGGATGCCGCCGGCCGCCCGGACGCGCTGCGGCAGATCGAGACGCTCGGTCTGCGCGCGGTGAACGTCACGGAAAAGGCCGCGGCCAAAAACGGTTCCGCCGCTTCTTCTACAACGGCGGCCGCCGGCAGCTTCTCCTTCAAGTTTGAGTCCAAGAAAGTTTCCGCGAAGGAACTGGAAAATTTCACGCGCCTGCTGTCCAGCCTCCTCGCGGCGGGCGTGCCGTTGAGCCGTGCGCTCATCATCCTCCAACGCGAAGCCTCCAGCCCCGCGGCGAAGGCCACCTGGAAAAAAGTCAACGACCAGGTTGTGGACGGCTTGTCCCTGGCCGAGGCCATGTCCAAGTCGCCGGAGACCTTTCCGCGCGTGTATGTCGCGATGGTCGAGGCCGGCGAGACCGGCGGCTTTCTCGACGTCGTCCTCGCGCAGATCGCCGAGTTTCAGGCGCGGGAAAAAGACCTGAAATCAAAGGTGCTGACGGCGATGCTGTACCCGTGCATCCTGCTCGTGCTGGCGCTGGCCATCCTCGTGCTGCTGCTCACGTTTTTCATCCCCAAATTTCAGGGCATTTTCAGCAACATGCACGCGGCGCTGCCGCTGATCACCCAGATGATCATCGCGGCGAGCAACCTGGTGCGTTCCTATGGTTTGCTGGTGGCCCTGGGCTTGGTCGGCATCTTTTTTCTCGTGCGCGCGTGGTTCGTTTCCGAAAAGGGCAAGCGCATCTGGGAAGGCCTCATCTTGAAGACTCCGCTGGTCGGCCCGCTGATCGCCCAATTCGCCATGGCGCGCTTCTGCCGGATGCTCGGCACGTTGCTCGGCGCGGGCGTGCCGCTGGTGCAGGGGTTGAACGTCGCCCGCCGCTCCATCGGCAACCAGATCCTGGTGGATGCCGTGGAGCAGTCCATCGAACGCGTGCAGCAGGGCGGACGCCTCGGGCAGAGCCTTTCGGACTGCCGCATCCTGTTTGCCGGCTCGGTGCTGGAGATGATCTCCGTGGCCGAAGAAAGCGGCCGGCTGGACGGCGAACTCGTCCGCCTCGCCGCCGGCACCGAGAACGACCTCGACCGCAACCTCAAGACCGCGGTGGCGTTCGCCGAGCCGCTCCTGCTATTTTTGATCGCGGGCTTCATCGGCACCATTTTCATCGGCATGTTGCTCCCGGTGCTGACGATGAGCCAGAACATCAAATAAAATCAAATTTATGAAAATCCAAATCAAATCATCCGCCGTTCATAAAAACAAATCGCGCCTCGGCCTAAACCGGTCTCGCCACGGCTTCACGCTGACGGAAATCATGCTGGTCGTTGTCATCATCGGCATCCTCGCGGCGCTGGTCATCCCGCGCATCGCCGGTTCCAGCGAACGCGCCCGCGTCACCGCCACTTACACCGACATCAACGGCGGCATCAAATCCGCCATCGGCAATTACGAGGTGGACAACGGCTTTTATCCGAAGACCCTGCAGGACCTGCTCCAGCAGCCGGGCAATGCCAAGAACTGGCACGGGCCGTATCTGGACAAGCTCCCGATCGACCAGTGGGGAAATCCCTATATTTATTATTTCCCCGGCAAACACAACCCGGGCGGCTATGACCTGCTGTCGGCCGGGCCCGATGGCAAGGAAGGCACGGATGACGACCTCGGCAACTGGAGCAAGTGAATGAAGCCGGCGGCTCAAAATGCATCAACCCGTCACATTGTCGCAACGGCCCGGCGCGTTTTCCGACGCACCGCTCCGCCGCGCCTTCACGTTGATCGAATTGATCCTGATCATGGCGCTGCTGGTGATCATCACCTCCATCGCCCTGCCGACCATGTCGAAGTTCATGCGCGGCCGCGCGCTTGATGCCGAGTCGCGGCGGTTGCTGTCGCTCATGCACGTCACGCAGAGCCGCGCCGTCTCCGAAGGCATGCCGATGATGCTGTGGATCGATGAAAAAGCCGGCGCCTATGGCATGGCGGCCGAGACCAGCGGCCAGAACGGCGATGCCAAGGCGGAGGAATTGACGGTGGACGCGGTGCTGAAGATCGCCGTGGGCAGCCCCGGCACCGGCGGCCAGGCGACGTTCAACAGCCTGCCCGCGATAAAATTTTTGCCGGACGGCACGGTGGATGAAACCAGCCCGCCGACGGTGGCGTTGCAGGACATCGACGGGTTCGGCCGGATGCTGGTGCTGAACAAGCTGCGCACAGGTTATGAAGTTACCGACCCCAGCGGCCAGTAACCGGACGCGCGCCGGGCGGCGCGGTTGCCGGGCGTTCACGCTGGCGGAAGTGCTGGCGGCGCTGCTGTTCCTGGCCATCGTCATCCCGACGGCGGTCGAGGCGCTGCACGTGGCCAGCCTCGGCGGCGAGGTGGCGGTGCGCAAGACGGCGGCGGCGCGCGTCGCGGACCGCATCTTGAACGAGAGCCTCGTGACGACCAACTGGAACAACGGCCTGCAGAGCGGGACGACCAGCGAGGGCGCGATCGATTTCCGCTGGACGCTGACCTGCCAGAGCTGGCCCGAAGACCAGGCGATGCAGTTGGTGACCGCGGAAGTGACCTTTTCGGCGCAGGGCAAAGATTACGCGGTGAAGCTGAGCACGCTCGCCACCCAGCCCGGCCAGACCATTAATTTGAACCTGACCAAGTGAAAATTGGGACGAACAGAACGCGGGCGTTCACGCTGATCGAGATGATTCTCGCGGTCGGCGTGGCGGCCATCGTGTTGATCACGGCCAACGCCGTGCTGTACACCGCGCTGCACCTGCGCGACAGCACCGCGGACGCGGTGGATGCGGCCGCGCCGGTGGACTCGACGGTGACCTTCCTGCGCCGCGACCTGCAATGCTGCGTGGTGCCGACAAACGGCACGAGCAAGATTTTGTCCGGCGGCTTCCGTGCCGGCGACGGCCTCGTAAGCGGCAACAACAACGAGCCGGTGGTCGTCGAGATGTACACCACGACCGGCGCCTTGAGTGAAAGCGTTCCGTGGGGCGAAATCCAGCGGGTGACGTATGAGCTGAAGACGCCCACCCTCGGCGCGGCGGCGGGCAAGGACCTGTACCGCAGCGTGACGCGCAACCTGCTGCCGGCCGGCACGCCGGAGGTCACGGACCAGCTCATGTTGAGCGGCGTCGAGACCTTGAAATTTTCCTGCTATGACGGCGCGCTCTGGCAGCCCGTCTGGGACACGACCAGTTCATCCTCGGTGAACACCAACCTGCCGCTGGCGGTGAAGGTGGACATCCAACTGGCCGGCAACCCGGCCCTGGCCCCGGTGGAGATCGTCGTGCCGCTGGATTGTGTGGCGCGGACCAACATGGTTTTCGCCACCACGACCGGCAATTAATTAAACATGCAACTGCAACCACCAACGAGAACCGGTGACCGGCGCGAACAGGCGTCCGTCCTCGTCATCGTGCTGTGGATCTGCATCGGGCTGGTGAGCATCGTGCTTTATTTTGCCAACTCGATGACCTACGAATTGCGCGCGGCGGACAACCGCGTGAACGGCCTCGTCGCCGACCAGGCCATCGAGGGCGCGGCGCGCTACTTCGCCGTCGCGCTCCAAAATTACGCCACGAACGGCGCGGTGCCGGACAACTCGCAGTTCAAATGCGCGTCCGTCACGATTGGCGACGCCCGGTTCTGGATGATCGGCCGCGACCCCGCCGGCGGCAACAACACCGAACCGTATTTCGGCCTCATTGACGAGGGCGGCAAGATCAACTTGAACAACGCCAACACCAACACGCTGGCGTACCTGCCGAACATGACCATGGATTTTTCCGACGCCATCCAGGACTGGCGCGGCACCAACGGCATCGTCTCATTGAACTACGCCTCGCTGGGCTACCTGCCCAAAAATGCGCCGTTCGAAAGCGTGGACGAACTCCGCCTCGTTTACGGCGCGGACATCAGCCTCCTGGCGGGCGAGGACCTCAACCGCAACGGCGTCCTGGACAAGAACGAGAAGGACCTGAACGGCAACGGCGAACTGGATCCCGGATTGTTCGAATACACCACGGTCTACACGCGCGAACCCAATTTTCATTCCGACGGCACCACCCTGACGAACGTAAATGACTCCAACCTTGGTCAAAGCGCTCTGACCACTGAATTGACGGCGCTGTTTCGCAACGATGGCGTAAGCAGCCCTGGCCCGCTGGCGAGCCGGCTCGCCACTTACCTGCGTCCCACCACCGGTGGCACTAGCGGTACTGGCAATACAGGTCGCACCGGAGGTGCTGGCAGCACTGGTCGTACTGGCAGTACCGGTGGCACTGGTGGCACCGGCAGCACCGGTGGCACTGGTGGTACTGCGAGTACTGGGAGTACTGGGAGCGGCAGCACGACGACGCGCAAAGTGAATGGCCTGTTCGATTTCGCGGTGCTTTGCCGCCAGAACGGGATGAGCGCGGATGATTTCGGCCGGATCGTCAGCGATGTGACGACAAGCACCAACACCTACCTCCGCGGACGCATCAATGTGAATACGGCCAGCGCGGACGTGCTGACCGCGGTGTTCATGGGCCTGAATGTGGATCAACAGACGGCGGAAGGCGCGGCCCAGACGCTGGTCACCTATCGCCAGCAGAATCCTGACAACCTCGCCTCCGTGGCCTGGGTTTACGACGCGCTGGGCAGCAGCACGGTGGTGCAGACCTTGCAGCGCGGAGATTACATCACCACGCACAGCTTCCAGTTCACCGCCGACATCGCGGGCGTGGGCGCCTTCGGCCGCGGTTACCGGCGGGTGCGGTTCATCTTCGACGTTAGCGACGGTTCGCCCAAGATCCTTTACCGGCAGGACCTGAGCCGGCTCGGCTGGGCGCTCGGCGAAAAAGCCCGGCAAAATCTGCTCGCGAAGGACACGCAATGAAACCTGACTCAAAATCAAAAGCGCGGAAGCCCAAAAAGCTGACCTCGCTGCTCGGCCTCACGCTGGACGGCAGCCGGCTCGACGGCGTGGTGCTCAAGCGCACCAACGGCTCGCTGGCGGTGCTGCAAAGTTTTTCCGCCCAGCTCACGCTCGATCCCCTGACCGCCGCGCCCGAACTGGTCGGCCGCGAGATTCGCAACCACCTCGATGCCGCCGGCGTGCGGGAGCGCGACTGCATCGTGGGCCTGCCGTTGCGCTGGGTGCTGACGGCGCAGACGGAGCTGCCGCCGCTGCCGGACGCGGATGCGGCCAGCCTGTTGCAGTTGGAGGCCGAACGCAGCTTTCACACGGACGCGGCGCAGTTGCAGATCGCCGATTCGCGCTGTCCGCTGGACGGCGGCAAAAAATTTGTCCTGCTGGGCGCGGTCCCGAACCCGCACCTCGGCTCGCTGGAGCAGGTGCTGGGCGCGGCGAAATTGCGGCCCGCCAGCTTTGGCCTGGGATTGGCGGCGCTGCAGCCGGCGGGCGGGGCAAAAACCGACGGCGTGCTCGCGCTGGCGATTGGCGAAGGCACCGTCGGCCTCCAGATCACCGCGGGCGGCGTGGCGGCGTTGCGGGCGCTGGAAGGCGCGATCGAAACCGAAGGCGGCCGGCGTTCGCTGCTCGCCGGAGTCGTCGCCCGCGAAGCCCGGGTGACCCTCGGCCAACTGCCGGCCGAAATGCGCCAGGCGGTGACCCGCATCCGGATCTTCGGCCCGCGCGACCTCGCCCAACAGCTCGCCAACGAGCTGGCCTTGAAATTTGAACCCATGGGCCTGAAGGTCGAGGTGGTTTCCGCTTACGCGCCCAACGAGTTTGGCGTGACGTTGCCGGCCGACGCCGCGTTGTCGCCGGCCTTCAGCCTGGCGGCGCGGTTTTTGACGGGGGCAAGACCCGCCTTTGAATTCCTGCCGCCCAAGCCGACGCTCCTCGAACAGTTCATCGCCAGATATTCCTCGGGGCCTTTGCGGACCACCGGGGCCATCGCGGCCGGCGTGGCGTTGATCTTGCTCGGCCTGTTTTTATTCCAGCAGATCCAGCTCTGGCGGCTGCGGTCACAGTGGTCGCACATGTCGGTGAAAGTGGCGGAGCTGGAGAAGATCTCGGGCCAGATCCGGTTCTACCGGCCGTGGTATGACGACTCGTACCGCACGCTCTCGATCCTGCGGCAGGTCACGCTGGCGTTCCCCGAGAACGGCGCGGTGACCGCCAAGACGATCGAGATTCGCGACAGCGGCACCACGGTGAGCTGCTCGGGCAACACGCTGGACAGCGCTTCGCTGGGCGCGGTCCTGGGCCGGCTGTCGGCGGCCGACGGGGTCACCGATTTGCACACCGGCCAGTTGCGCGGCAAGGCGCCGATGCAGTTCAGCTTTGATTTCAAATACGGAAACGGAGTCGCCCAATGAAGATCAAGAACCGGCAGGATTTTTTGGTGGTGCTGACGCTCGCGGCGGCGGGGCTGTTCATCGCGGTGAATTTCATCCTCTCGCCGCTCGCGGACTGGTGGTCGGTGCGTTCGAAGCAGATCACGGACCTGCACACGAAGGTGGATGACGGCCAGAAGCTGCTTAAGCGCGAGACGGCCCTCCGCAGCAAATGGGCTGAGATGCAGGCGGGGGCGCTGCCGGCGAACAGCTCGCTTGCCGAGCAGCAGTTGATGAAGGCCTTCGACACCTGGCGCAATGACACCGGCGCGGAGCTCGCCAGCATCATGCCGCAATGGAAAAACGAGTCCACGAACTACATGACCATCTCGTGCCGCGTGGAGCTGGCCGGCAGCCTGGGCACGCTGAGCCGTTACCTGTACGAACTCGAGCAGAGCCCGCTCGCGCTGCGGGTCGACACGGTGGAACTCAGCTCGCATGACAACACCGGCCAGCAGCTCACGCTCGGCCTGGAGGTCAACGGGCTGGCCCTGACGCAACCGGAGAAAAAATGAACATGACGCGACACAGATTGATTTTGGCCGCCCTGCTGGCGCTGGCCGGCGCATTCGCCGCGGAAGCGCAAACGAACCGTCCCGGCGTGCCGGGCGCCGCGGATTACACCCAGTTCAGCCGGTTCATCACGGACCGGAACATCTTCGATCCGAACCGGGTTCCGCGCAGCGGCGGCACCCGGATCGTCCGCACCACCAAGCGGGTGCACACCGCCGGCGCCCCCTACGTCACGCTTGTCGGCACGATGAGCTATGAGAAGGGCCTGTTCGCCTTCTTTGACTCGAACAATGAGGACATGAAAAAAATCCTGGGCGCCGGTGACGCGATCGGCATCTACACGGTGAAGGAGATCTCCGCCAGCACGGTCACGCTGGCCGGCAAGGACAAAAAGGAATTCGTGATGAAGGTCGGCGAGCAGATGCGGCAGGAAAACGGCGTCTGGCAGGTGACCGAGGCCGTGGACTCCGGCCCCAGCCCGGCCCCGGCGGAAACGACCGCAGCCGAAGGCGACAATTCAACCGGCGCCACTGACGCGCAGCCGGCCGAGGCGGCGACGCCGTCGTCCAACCTCCAAGCCAATGATGTTTTGAAACGACTTATGCAATTACGGGAAAAGGAAAACCAATGAAAACAACCCTCTTGACCCTCACCGCACTGTGCGCCGCCGGCCTGCTCCAGGCCGCGGCCGCGCAGGACAATGCCACCCCGGCCCCGGATCAAACCGCGCCGCCGCCGGCTGAAGCCGGCAACGCCGCGGCCCCGCCCCCGGACACGGCCGCCGCGCCGACCGACCAGATGCCGCCAATGCCACCGGTGCCAGAGGCGCAGCCGGGCGACAATGCCGACAACTCGGCGCGCACTTCGGCGGTGATCCTGCCGTCGGAACCGCTGGGCTCGGAAAAGGCGAAGGTCCGGTCGAACTTCATGCCGCCGGAACAGGCCGGCACCAACGCCAACGAGCTGCGCCTGAATTTTAAGAACGCCCCGCTGGAGATGGTGCTCAATTACCTGAGCGACGCCGCCGGCTTCATCATCGTGCTGGACACCCCGGTGCGCGGCACGGTGAGCGTCATCAGCAGCCAGCCCGTGTCGAAGGACGAGGCCGTGGACCTGCTGAACTCGGTGCTGAACAAAAACGGCTACGCCGCCATCCGCGACGGGCGCACGCTCACCATCGTGGACAAGAACGATGCGAAGACCCGGGACATCCCGGTGAAGGTGGAGAGCGACCCGACCAAGATCCCCAAAAACGCGGAGATCGTCACGCAGATCATCCCCATCCGGTTCGTCGAGGCGCGGCAGCTCGTCTCGGATTTGTCCTCCTTTGTGTCGCCGCAGGCCACGGTGGTGGCCAATGAGGCGGGCAACTCCATCGTCATCACCGACACCCAGCAGAACATCCGGCACCTGGCCGAGATCATCAAGGCGATCGATAACAGCGCGGAAGCCGAGACGGAGATCCGCGTGTTCCCCTTGAAATATGCCAACCCGACGGATGTGGCGACGGAGCTTTCGACGGTGTTTCCGAGCAGCACCTCCGGCAACAACACCCAGGCCCCGACCCGCTTTGCCGGCGGCGGGGGGGGCGGCGGCGGCTTCTTTGCGCGCATGATGGGCGGCGGCGGTGGACAAGCCGCTGCGGGCAGCAGTTCCAACGACCGCATCAAAAAGGCGACCCAGGTGACCGCGGTGGCCGATTCCCGCATCCAGGCGGTCATCGTGACCGCGCCCAAGGACATGATGGAGGAGATCGCCGGCATGATGCGGGATCTCGACGTGCCCTCGCAACGCGACCAGAAGGTTTACGTGTTCCACATGGACAACGCGGATCCGCAGCAGGCGGCGCAGGTCCTGCAGGGCATGTTCCAATCCACCACCGCCTCCCGCAGCGGCAGCAGCAGTTCCTCACAAAACAGCGCGCTCCAGCAGCGCGCGGTCAACAACGCCACGACCACCAGTTCGTCCAGTTCGAGCAGCTCCGGGTTTGGCAACAGCAGCGGCGGCCGCGGTGGCACCGGGGGAAGTTTTTGATTCCAGACTAACGATCAACTTGAAATATTTATGAAGACCAATCATTTCAGCAGGCTTTCCGGCGGCGCGCTCGCGCTGCTGCTCTGCGCGGTGTTGACGGCGCACGCGCAGCAACGCTTCGGCGGCGGCGGCTTTGGCGGCTTCGGCGGCTTCGGCGGTTTTGGCGGCAACGCCGGCGCCAACCGCAGCGGCAGCACCACGGCCTACAACAACAACGGCTCCGTGGGCAGCGCCACCATCACCGTGGATCCCCAGACCCACAATCTCGTGGTCATCGCCGACGAGGAGACGAGCATGCAGATCAGCAACGTCCTCGCCAATCTTGACGCGCCCAAACCGCAGGTGCTCATCAAGGTCGTTTTCCTTGAAGTGCAGCGCAACGACGGCTCGGACATCGGCGTCGAGGGCGGCTTCACCAAGGGCGTCGGCAACAACCTCCAGTCCAGCGCGGCGAACGTTTTTGGCCTGGCCGGCAATAATTCGGTCATCACCAATTTCACCGCCCTCGGCGGAACTTTTGCCAATGCCTCCACCGTGCTGACCCCGGGCGCGGCGGGTTCGCAGGGCATCTACCAGTTGGCCGGCAGCGACTTCCAGGCGACCCTCCGGGCGATCGCCTCGGCGGGCCGCTCGCAGGTGCTTTCGCGGCCGTCCATCCTGGCGCGCGACGGCCAGCTCGCCAAGATCGTCATTGGCCAGTCCGTGCCCTTGCCGACCAGCGTTTCCTATCCAACCTCCGGTAACAGCACCTTCCCTATCATCAACATCACCTACACCGATGTGGGCATCATCCTGAATGTCACCCCGTTCATCGGGGCCAACCGCCTGGTGGAAATGATCGTCCAGCCGCAGATCTCGGCGGTCAGCGCCACGCAGTCCCAGACCATCTCGCAGGGCGTTTCCGCCCCCTATCTCGACATCCGTTCCGCCGACACCGTCGTGGTCACGCCCGATGGCGAACCGGTCGTCATCGGCGGCCTCATTTCCAGCGGGAAAAATTCCAGCGAAAGCAAGGTTCCCTTCCTCGGCGACATCCCGTTGATCGGCGCCCTCTTCAAACAGAGCACCAAGAACGATTCCAAGACCGAGCTGATCATGTTCCTCACCCCGCACATCGTCGAGTCGCCCCGCCAACTGCCGGGCATGGCCGCCGGCGAACAACGCCAAACGCCCATCATCAACGACTCCGTTTCGGAAAAGGAACTGGACCGTTTCCTGGAACGCGTCCCGGCGAAGAAGACCAAATAAACCGGCCGCACCCGGCTGAAACCGAACACATGAACCGCGAACAAAGAGGCCGTTGGGTGGCCGGGCTTTTGCTCGGCGCGTGGCTGCTCGTCGTGGCCTGGCAGGTGACGGAACACCGGCGCGTGGTGGAGGCCGGCAGGTCCGATCTGCGCAACCGTTCGCGGGAGATCGCCCGCACCTTGAGCGCGGTGACGCGGGCGCTGCGCTTTCGCGGCGCGGTGTTTCAGGAACGGCTGGACCCGGTGCTGAACGAGCTGGCCGGCGCGCACCCCAACGCGCTCGTGCGCACCACCCAGTTGCTCGCCATCGGCCTGGTGAACAATGACGGCGACACCGTGGCGGCGGCCGGCGAGACCAACCTGATTTCCCGCGAGTCCGTCGGCGAGAGCGAACGCTGGTCGGATGAGAATGTCGTCTTCGTCCTACCCGTCGAGGGCGCGTCCGTGAATCCGGAGGGGGTCACCAACAATCCCACCGTGGTGCTGCCCTCGTCCCCGCGCAATTTCACCAACGGCCTCCCGCGCAATGGCCGGGACGGGCCACGTCGCGAACCGCCCCCGGATGACGGCACCAACAACGCCGGGCTTTCCCCGGCCAGTTCGCCGCCTCCGCCCACCAATGCCGTCGGCGAAATGGAATCGCCCCCGCCGCCGCCCGACGACAACGGCCACCCGCCCGGCGGCGACCGCCAGCGCGGCGGCAATCGCCGGCCGCCGTGGATGCGCGGGATGAGCGACGCGGATTTCAAGGCGCTCATTGCCAAACGCGAGCTGCACGGGCTGGTGCTGGTGATGTCCACGGAGAATTACCGCGCCTTGTGCCTTCATGACCTGTGGCTGCGTTATATGATCGGATTTTTCGCGGGCATCGCGGCGCTCGGGGCGGGCCTGTCGTGGCGCAACACGGCGCGCACGGCGGAACTGCAGATCCGGCTCGTGCGGGCGAGCGAACAGAATTCCCATCTCAAGGAATTGAACCTGGCCGCCGCCGGGCTGGCGCACGAGACGCGCAATCCGCTGAACATCATCCGCGGCCAGGCGCAGTTGCTGGCGCGGCTGCCGGACACCACGGCGGAGATCCGCGCGCAGGCCAAAACCATCGTGGACCAGACGGACCGGGTCACGGCACAGCTCACGGAGTTCATCAATTACTCGCGTCCGCGCGAGGTGCACCGGGCGAAAGTGACGCTCGCCGCCGTCGGCAATGAAGTGGTGCGCACGCTCGGCTTCGACATCGAGGAGAAAAAATTGCAGGTTGAAGTCACCGGGGAAGCCCTGGCGGTGGAGGCGGACGAACAACTGCTGCGGCAGGTGCTGTTCAACCTGCTGCTCAATGCCGTCCAGGCCGCCAACGAAGGCGGCCGCATCCAACTGCTCGTCCAGCGCGCCCCCAACCAGTCGGCCGTGTTTGAGATCCGCGATGACGGCCCCGGGGTGCCGCCGGAAAACCGGCAGGCGATCTTCAAGCCGTATTTTACCACGCACCAAAAAGGCACCGGCCTGGGCCTGGCGGTCGTGCAGCAGATCGTCCACGCGCACGGCTGGGACATTGTCTGCCTCGCCAACGAACCGCGCGGCGCGGTCTTCCGCATCACGCATCTGAAAATCGTGGCCTGACGAAAAGATGCCGCGGGCATTTAAACACCCGCCTTAACCCTCCAGCCGCGCTGTTGACGGTCATCTTTTTTTGCCTTTTAAGGGCAAAAAATGTCATGCTTCTCCGGTGGCTGGTTCCCGGAACCCTTGGTAAAGTGAACTTATGCTAAAAAAGATTTTTCTCCCCTCGGACGACTCTGATTTGACGAGCATGGCCATTTTCGTGGCGCGGCTCTGGTTCGGCCTCGCGATGCTCTTCAACCACGGTTTCACCAAGCTCGCCAATTTCAGCGACCTCGCCGGCACTTTTCCCGACCCGCTCGGGATGGGTCACGAATTGACCCTGGGGCTGGTGATTTTTGCCGAGGTGCTCGGGGCGCTGCTGCTCACCGTCGGCTTATTTACGCGCCTGGCGGCGGTCGTCCTCGTCATTGACATGTTTGTCGCCTTCCTCATGGTCCATAAAACTGAATTGACCGGACAAAACAACGGCGAACTCGCGTTCCTTTACCTCGCTGGCTATGTCATCCTGCTGATCGCCGGGGGCGGCCTGTTCTCGCTGGACACCGTGATCTTCGCCGGCCGCGGCCGGGTCAACGGCCGGCCGGCCACCGGCACCGACACGGAAAAACCATCCCCGCGAATTTAAGCGCCACCCCGGTCAGCGCGCCACAAACCCCGGCCGGTTCAAATACCAGAATAAAGCGGCGGCCAGCACGGCGCAGCCCGTCAGGGCCAGGCCGGTGAAAAACCGCATTTGCTTTTGGTGGGCGGACAGGCTGCGCTTGCGCCTGGGTGCGACTTGATTTGACATGATTTTGTGTTTCCGGCTGTATCCCGCTTAAAACAAGATGTTTGGCCGGGGGAAATGTTTCATAAAAAGCACGGTTACACCGGTGTTTTTTTGGCCAACTGCCATCCTTTTTTGGAACAATCCTGCGTCCAGGCACCATTCCCATGTGCTTGCCCACCCGGGATGATTCGCGTTGCGCGCCGTCGCCAAAAAATAGTTTTTAACAAATTGTCTTGCAAGGTTGCGCCGACAGTTCTACAAACGCACCAGTTCGTTTAAGGAGTCAAAAACCGCCATGCAAAAAAACCATCCCCAACCGCATAGCACCCACACCCAGCCATGAAACTGACACCCTCCGCGTCCGCAACCAAAACCCCGCCCCTCCTGATCGCCGCCTTGACGGCGATTTTTTGTTTTACGTCCCCGGCCCGCGCCACCATCGCCACGAACCTCCAACTGCAGCTCGGCAATCCCAGCGGCGCGATCGTGGACACCAACAACCACAGCCATTATCTCGTGCAACGCACCGTGCAATCGCTGGATTTCAGCGACAGCCTCGGCGAACCGGTCTGGGCCAGCTGGGATTTGACGTCCGCCGACCAGGGCAGTTCCGGACGGAACAGCACGTTTTACACGGACACGAATCTGCCCCCGAATTTTTACCGGGTAACCACCGGCGACTACACCGGTTCCGGTTATGACCGCGGCCACATGTGCCCGTCGGCCGACCGCACCGACACCACCAACGACAACAAGCTCGTATTCTTCATGTCCAACATCATCCCCCAAACACCGGACAACAATGAAGGCATCTGGGCCAGCTTTGAAGACTACTGCCGGACGCTTTCCAACTCCGGCTATGAGATGCTCATCATGTGCGGGCCGAGCGGCTTCGGCGCCTCCAAAATCAACACCAACGGGCCGGTTTACATCCCCGGCTACACCTGGAAAATCGCGCTGGCCGTCCCGACCGGCAGCGGCACCGCGTTGAGCCGCGTCACCAGCACCACGCGCGTCATCACCCTCAACGTGCCGAACATCGCCGGCATCCGCTCCACGCCCTGGTCCAATTTCGTGACCTCCGCCAGCGTCATCCAAACCAACACCGGCTTCACGTTCTTCACCGCCGTGGCCTCGAACATCGCCGAAGTGCTGCGCGCGAAGGTGGATGGTGCCTTGCCTCCCGGCATCACCAGCTTCTCGCCCTCCAGCGCCGCGGCCGGTGCCGGCGTGACCTTGACCGGCAGCAATTTCACCTCCGCCTCCATCGTTAAATTCAATACGACGTATGCGACGGCGTTCACCGTGAACTCCGGCACGCAGATCACCGCGACGGTCCCGGCTGGCGCCACCAGCGGCACGCTTTCCGTCATCGCGCCCGGCGGCCTCGCCACCAGCGCCAGCAGCTTCACGGTGACGAATGGCGGCGGTGGCGGCGGTGGTGGCGGCGGCGGCACCACCAACCTCACCATCAGCCAGGTCTACGGCGGCGGCGGCAACAGCGGCGCGACCTACAAAAATGATTTCATTGAAATCTACAATGCCGGCACGGCGACGGTGAACCTAAGCACGTATGCCGTGCAATACACCAGCTCCAGCGGCAGTTCCTGGTCGGAGACGATCCTGAATGGCACGATTGCCCCGGGCGCACATTATCTCATCCAAGAGGCGGCCGGCAGCGGCGGCACCACCAGCTTGCCGACGCCCGAGGCCACCGGCACCATTGCGATGGCGGCCACCGCCGGGAAAGTTGCGCTCACCAAAACTACGACGTTGCTTGCCGTTGACAATCCGGTGGGTGGCGCGAACGTCGTCGACTTCATCGGCTACGGTTCGGCGGATGCGTACGAAGGTTCCGGCTCCGCCCCCGCGCCATCGAACACGACCTCCGACCTGCGCGCCGGCGGCGGAGCCACGGATACCAATGACAATTCCGCCGACTTCACCGCCGGCACGGTCAATCCCCGAAACAACTAGCCGCACCATGGCCAAGTCCTGATTTCCGCCATGAAACAACGCAATCATTTCAAGGCCATCTTGCTGACCGCCTGCCTTGGTGCGGTGCTGGCCATCGGTGTGCATCACCTCGCACGCAATCACGAAACCACCTCGGGCGCGCTGGCCGGCGGCATGATTCTGACCAATGCGGCGGTGGCCGAATCCCCCGCGCCTGGCGGCATCAATAGTCAGCGCGCGGCGGTTTTGGAGTCGTTCCGCGAGACCGATCCCCGCCTGCGGGCCGTCGCCTTTGGGCGGGCCTTTGCGGACTGGTTTCAGCGCGACCCCGAGGCCGCGCTCGACTGGTTGCGCCAGATGCCGCCAGGCAATGAATACACGCAGGGGCTTTTCATCGCCCTCCCCGCCATCTGCAAAACCGATCCGCAACGCGCGCTCGCTCTCACCGCCGACATGGCCACGACCCGCGAGCAAAAATTCGTCTATAGTGTGATGTTTGATCAACTGGCCAAAGCTGATCTGCCGTCCGCCGTCGGCTGGCTCCAGTCTGTTCCGACCGGGGAAGCGCGGGAAAATGCGCTGCGCACCGTGGCGGACAACTGGAGCCGCAGCGACCTGGCCGGTGCGCTTGATTGGGCCAAGAACATCGAGGACGCCGGCGAACGTGCGAGCGCAACCGAAAGCGTCCTCACCATGCTGGCGGCCACCGACCCGCAACGGGCCGTTGACCTGGCCACGCAAAGCCTCACCGGCGACGCCCTCGACCGCGTGCTGCAAAAAGGTTTGCAGGAACTTGCCGCCACAAATCCGCAGGCGGCCGCCAAGGCGGTTGCCGGCCTCCCGGAGGGCGGCTTGCAAATGAGTTCCGCGACGACCGTCGCCCGCGCCCTGGCCGCGCAAGACACGGCGGCGGCCGTTGCCTGGGTGCAAACGTTGCCGGCCGCCATCCAGCCGGTCGTCCTGAACAACGCGCTCGATCTATGGTTGCAACAGGACGCCGGTGCCGCTGGAAAATACGTTTCCGAAATGTCCGCCGGTTCCGCGCAGACTGCCGCCATCAGCCATCTCACGGAGAACTGGGCGGAGAAAGATCCCGCCGCCGCCATCGCCTGGGCCGCCGGTTTGTCCACCGGCCCGGCCCAAAATGCCGCCGTCATCAGCCTTGCCTCCGGCTGGGCGCGCAGCGATCCGGCGGCGGCGGTGCGGTGGACGGCGGAGCTGCCGGCGGAAACCCCGGCGCGGCTCGAGGCCTTGCGCGGCGCGTATTCGTATTGGGAGATGGCGGATGCGACCGCGGCGGCAAACTATCTGGGCGGACTTTCCGAAAACGACCGCAACGCCCTCAAGCCGGCCACGATTGCGGCGAAGTGAATTTCAGCCCGGCGGCAAACGCAGCGTCGCATCCAGCGGCGGGACGTCCGGCAGCACCTTGCCCGCCGTGATGCCGCTTAATTTCTGGATGCGTTCACCGCTCGGCACGACCATGCGCTCGTAGCTGCCCACGGCATCGTTGAAGGCGCCGTTCGCCCGCTCCAATCCGCTGCGGATTTTTTCGAAGTGTTCGGCAAACTTCACCACGCGCACAAAAAGCTCCTGCGCCGCCTCGGCGATCTTCTGGGCGTTCTCCGTCTGGGCATGTTGCTGCCAGCTCACGCTCACTGAACGCAGCAGCGCGATGAGCGATGCGGGGGTTGCCAGCAGGATCTTTTTGCCTGCCGCCCACACGATCAGATCATGATCGCCTTCCAACGCCGCGCTAAACAATGATTCCGCCGGGACGAACAGCACGACATAATCCAGCGAGTTCGGAAACTGGCTGGGATAGTCCCGGTCCGCCAGTTGGCGGATGGTCTCCTTCAACTTTTTCGCGTGGGCCACAAATGCCTCCGCGCGTTTCGCCGGCTCGGCGGACTCCAGGGCGTTGAGGAAATCGAAGTCGGGAACTTTCGCATCCACGATGATGAAACGTTCGCCCGGCAGGCGCACCACGAGGTCCGGGCGGTTTTCGGCGGACGCCGTCTGCTCCGTGAAATCGCAATGCGCGCTCATGCCCGCCGCCTCGACCACGCGCCGGAGCGTTTCCTCGCCCCACTTGCCGCGCGCCTGGTTGGAGTGCAGCACCAGCCGGAACTGCTGCGTCTCGTTCGCCAGCGTCGTGCTCTGCTGCGACAGCAGTTCGAGCTGTTTCTTCACTTCACCCAGCGTGGACGACTGCGCCGCGCTGTTTTGCTGCAAGTTTTTCTGGTAGGTCTCCAACTGCTGCTTGAGCGGCTCCACCAGGGTTTTGATGGCCTCCTGCCGTTGCGCCAGATCGCCCTTGGCCGTCTCTTGAAATTTGCCGAATGATTGTTCCGCCAGCCGCAAAAACTCCGGTGCGGACTGCTTGAGCGCATCGGCGCTCAACGCCTTGAATGCCTCGCGCAAATCGGTGATGGCCTTTTCCTGGGCCACCTTGGCATCGCGCAGGTTTTGTTCGTGCAACTGCTTCTGGTCGGCGGTCATTCTTTCCGCCGCCGCCTGGTTCGCCTGCGCGGTGGCGAGCGAGGTTTTGCTCTGGGAAAGCTGCTCCCGCGTCTGCGTCAGCTCCGTTTCACGCTGCGCGAGCTGCTGGCGCAGTTCCGTTTCCAGCCGGGCGTCTGCGGGCGCGACGGTTTGCTTGCGCGCACCGAGCAGCCAGCCGATGAACGCGCCCACCGCCCCGCCGATGGCGAGGCCGGTTAAAAGATAAGCGACAGCGGACATAGGTTTTCAAACTAACTCGATGTGTTCTCCCTCACCCTGCCCTCTCCCGCTGGGCGAGGGAACACTGTTCCCCGCGTCTTGACGAATCCATGACTGTCTTCTGTCCCATGGCACATGATTTGATAAACGGGGCCGACGGCTGTTCCCTCTCCCAGCGGGAGAGGGTCAGGGTGAGGGAGAGCGCTTGACCAGGTCACGGCTCTGATTTTCACCCGCAACCGGCACCTTTGGCGAGCAATAATCTGGCAACGGATGCAATGCCCGTTCCTGCAACGTCCGCCAGATGGCGTCACGGACAACCTCCTTCTCCCGTCGCAATCGGGAACTCCAGAACCGCAACACCTTGATGCCTTGCGCTTCGAGAAACGCATCCCGTTCCGCATCCGCAACCCGGTTCTTCGGCAATCCGTGCTGTGAACCATCTACCTCGACATTGAGCATGGCTTCATTGCAAAAGAAGTCCAAATAGTAGGGCAAGACCGGGTGCTGACGGCGAAATTTGTATCCAGAAAAACGCCCGCCGCGCAGCCACGACCACATCAGCCGTTCGCCCCAAGTTTCCTTGTCGCGCAAGTTGCGGGCAAGCCGGGTGGTTTTCGGAGCTTGCTTTAACATCGGTTGCTTTAATGTTTTTTACGCGTTCTCCCTCACCCTGCCCTCTCCCGCTGGGAGAGGGAAACGCGGCGGCGGCTGGTCTTGGTCCGATCACTGCCGGCGCTAATCCAGCCACAGGTATTCACACCTGGTCATGACCGGTCAGAAGTGCGCGATGACCTCGATCTCCACCGTCGCGGCCTTGGGGAGCGCCGCGACCTGCACCGTGGAACGCGCGGGAAAATTCTCCGTGAAATATTTGCCATAGACTTCGTTCATGCCGGCGAAGTCCGCCAGGTTCGCCATGAAAACGGTGGACTTCACGACGTTGGCAAACGTCAGCCCCTGATCGTCGAGGATGGCCTTGATGTTTTGCAGCACGCGGTCGGTCGCGACCTTGATGTCGCCCGCGACCAGGTTGCCGTCCTTGGGATTGATGGGGATCTGGCCGGCGCAGAACAGCAGGTCGCCGATGCGCACGGCATGGTTGTAGGGTCCGAGGGCGGCGGGTGAATTCTTGGGCTTGATGATTTGTTTGTTTGCCATAAGTCCCGCCAGTCTCGCGCCTTTGAAATCCGAGGTCAAGAAATCCAGATTGCAATTGCTGACGACGATCATATGGTTGATGAACACTTCCGACCGAAAGCAGGCCGCCTGACAGCTTGAAAAGCGGCCGCCCACACCGAACGCTGGCTTGCCTCAAGCCGGGCGCGCGAAATACACTGGCGCGGATGATGCCATTTCCGGACCGGCTCCAGCACGCTTTTGCCGCCTTTGAACAGGGGCGCCTGGAGGAGGCGGAACGGGCCGGGCGTGAACTTCTGGCAGGAAATGAAGCTTCGGGCGAATTGCTTTTCCTCCTTGGCCTGATCGCCAACAAGGCCGGGCGTCATGCGGAGTCGGTGCAATGGCTGGAGCGCGCCGGAAAAATATTGCCGCCGTCGGTCCGGCTCTTCAGCGCGCTCGGCGGGGCTTGCAATGCCGCCGGTCATTTTCAGCGCGCCGCGGAATGTTACACGCGTTGCCTCCAGCTTGATCCCCGGTGCGGCGAAGCGTGGCATCAACTCGGCAACGTCTGTTACGCGCAACGCAACATGGAACTCGCGGCGCAGGCATATCGGCGGGCGACGGAACTCAGCCCGGACAATTTTGCCATCTGGAACAATCTCGCCAACACGTTGCGGCATTTGGAAGCCATGCCGGAGGCGATCGCCGCCTATGATCGCGCCTTGGCCGACCGGCCAACTGATGCGGTCATCCGGGCCAACCGGGGCCGCACACTGCTGGCGGCGGGGCGGTTGGCGGAGGGTTTTCGAGATCACGAATATCGCTGGGAACCGCTGGGGCTGCGGCGTTATCCGCAGCCGGTGTGGCGCGGGGAACCGCTGCCCGGCAAAACGCTTTTCGTTTTTGCCGAGCAGGGCATGGGCGATACGATCCATTTTGTGCGTTATCTCCCCCTGGCCCGGCCGGGCGTGGGCCGGATAATCCTGGCCTGTCATGCGCCGTTGAAATCATTGCTGGAACATTCGCATTGCGCCGATGTCGTCATCGGGCAGGAGGAAACGCCGCCGCCGTTCGATATGTATGTGCCGCTGCTCCACCTGCCCGGGGTTTTCAACACGACTTTGGAATCCATTCCCGCGACCGTGCCCTATCTGGCGCCGGAAGGTGCCCATCCCCTGCCGGCCGCGCCGGCCGGACATTTGAAAGTGGGCCTGACCTGGGCCGGCAACCCGGCGTTTTTGGACGATGCGATCCGGTCCGTGCCCTTGGAACAATTTGCCGGCATTCTCGGTCTGGCCGGGGTCAGCTTTTTCAGCCTACAACTGAATGTTCCGCCGCCGGATGAAGCGTTTTTTCAATCGTCATCCCTGCTCAACGCCATGGCCGGGGTCAAAAATTTTGAGGCCACCGCCAAGCTCATCCAGCAGCTTGATCTGGTGATCAGCGTGGATACGGCGGTGGCGCACCTGGCCGGGGCGCTGGGCAAACCGGTCTGGACGCTCATCAACCGCTCGCCGGACTGGCGCTGGCTGCTGCAACGGACGGATTCCCCGTGGTATCCGACCATGCGGCTGTTTCGGCAGCCGCGTTCGGGCGGCTGGCAGCCCGTCTTGGCGCAGGTGGCGGCTGAATTGCAAAAATTGGTTCAAGACCGGTAGCGTTTCGTTTTCATTCGCCCAGCTTGCATTTGGCTGCTATTCTGCGCGGCCAAATAAATGTCCGTGCCGCACCACCACCACAATACCGCCGACGCCCTCGCGCAACTCAAGGCTGCCGCCGAGATCTTGGAGAAGGCCTCGGCGAATCGCGCCTTGCTGGGCGCGTTGACGGAGGAGGAACGCACGCGGTTGCTGAAGGCCGCCGGCGACATCTATTGCCCCAACGTCGCCGAACGCCGCCGCCTCGTGAAGGCGAAGGTGAAGCAGCGCAAGGCGGAAAAAATCCAGCGCGACCAGTCCAAGCTGCACGAAACCGGCATCCGCAAACTGCGCCGCGAAAAAGTTTTCACCACGCCCAACGTTTTTCCGCCCAAACATTTCATCCAGCAGGAAGTGACGGACGCGCCGGAGTTTCGCGAGGTCGTGGAGCCGCAGAACTGCTACATCTGCAAAAAGGATTACTCGCAGATCCACCATTTCTACGACCAGCTTTGTCCCGCGTGCGCGGAGTTGAACTGGCTCAAGCGCACCGAGACGGCGGACCTGCGCGGGCGCGTGGCGCTCCTCACCGGCGGCCGCGTGAAGATCGGCTATCAGGCCGGCATCAAGCTGCTCCGCGCCGGGGCGCAGCTCATCGTCACGACGCGGTTTCCGCGCGACTCCGCGATGCGTTATGCCGCCGAGCCGGATTTCAAGGACTGGGGGCATCGACTGGAGATTTTCGGGCTCGACCTGCGCCACACGCCGAGCGTAGAGGCATTCTGCCGCCATGTGCAGACGAAATATCAGCGGCTGGATTTCATCGTCAATAACGCGTGTCAGACCGTGCGGCGTCCGCCGGATTTTTACGCGCACATGATGGAGCGCGAAAACGGGCCGTTGCATGATTTGCCGGCGGAAGTCCGTCCATTGCTCGGAGCGTATGAAGGCTTGCGCGGCTATCACATCTTGCCGGAAGCTGATGCCAGCCGGAGCGCCGGGCACCGCCCCGGCGCGCTGGAAAAAACCTCGGAACCTGCCGAGACGGTGCTCGGCGCTCCGCTGGCCGGCATCACGCACGCGGCGGCATTGTCACAGGTTCCGCTGTTGCCGGAGGAACTGGCGGCCCAAAGCGCCTTGTTTCCCTCGGGCAAGCTGGATCAAGATTTGCAACAGGTGGATTTGCGCGAGCGCAATTCCTGGCGGCTGCTCATGGCCGAGGTGCCCACGGTGGAATTGCTCGAAGTGCAGCTCGTCAACGCCATCGCGCCGTTCATCCTCAACGCCCGGCTCAAACCGCTCATGCTCCGCACGCCGGAACGCGACAAGCACATCGTCAACGTCTCGGCGGTGGAAGGCCAGTTTTACCGCAAGTTCAAGACCACGCGGCATCCGCACACGAACATGGCCAAGGCCGCGCTCAACATGATGACGCGCACGGCCGCGGCGGATTACCACGCCGACGGCATCCACATGAACGCCGTGGACACCGGCTGGGTGACGGACGAAGACCCGGCGCACATCGCCGAGCGCAAGGTGCAGGAGCACCGCTTCCATCCACCCTTGGACATCGTGGACGGCGCGGCGCGCATCGTGGACCCGATCATCGCCGGCATCAATACCGGCCACCACCTTTGGGGGAAGTTTTTGAAGGATTACCGCGAGACGGATTGGTGAAATTAGACCGGCGGCCAAGGTCAGTTTGGCTTTCCGGCCACGCCGGAACGCGCCACAAAAAACACACCGGCCATGATCAGGATGATTCCAAACCAGCGGGTGGCATTGACGGGTTCATCCAACATCCATTTGCCCATGATGGCCATGGCGGCGTAACAGAGGCCCATCACCGGCAGGACGACGCTGACATCCCAGCCCCACTTGAACAACGTCATCGTGCAGCCAAATTGGACGAACATCAGGAGCACGCCGGCGGTGATTTGCGGCGTGTTCCACAGCGCCCGCGCGACGGGCATGCCGGTGGCGGCCAGGGTGTCGTAACGGGTCATGCCGAGCTTGAGCAGAATGTTGCCAATGGAAAGGCTGGCGATGGAAATTGCAAAGACACACACGGCGGCGGTCAGGTTTTTCATGGCGCAGATTTAATCGCGAGCGGGCGGAACAGGCGAGAAAATTTCCTCCGGCCGGATGGTGACGGAGTGCGCCCGTCCCCGGGCGCAGCAACAGACTTACGACCGATGACTCTCGCAAATCGCAGAGACGCCCTTGAACCAGCCTTGCAGTGGCCTGAGATGCTTCTGGAGAAAAATTAAACCGACTGTCACTTGAACATTGCTGCGCCCGGGGACGGGCGCACTCCGGAGCAACACCGGCCACCAACCACTTGTCCAGCCAAAGGCGGCCTATTCGCGGCCAGAGCTTGACACTGTCCTAAAACGCGGGGCGTCTGCCTGTTTGGAGTTCCGCCTTTAGGCGGCCAAGCGCGTCATTTCACCCGAACCGCCTAAAGGCGGAACTCCGAACGAGGACCGCGTCAAGGTGCGCTTTCCCCGCCGGATCATTTCGCGTTCGCCGGCTGATCTGCGGATTTAACCGGCTTCGGAACTTTTTTGCTTTTGAAGAATTTGATGTCCTTCCCGGCCAACGCCGCCTTCAATCGCCGGACATAATCGTGCCATTCGGTTTGCACCTGGTCCACGGGGCCGATGATGGTTTCAAAGTCTGCCAGTCCCCCGCCCTTTTGCGCCAGCTTCACGGCGCGGTCATGATATTTTTCGCTCTCAAACAGAAAGTGCGTGAGCGTCCACCAATGCAGGTAGTAGAGGTTGAACTGGTCATTGATGCTGGGGCCGCCATGGTCGGTGATGATCGCCCGCAAGGGGATGACGCTGCCGTTTTTGATGTTCTCGGTCAGGTTGGAACTCGTCGCCAGGCTGTCGATCCACCAGACCGGATAGGTGTTCAGGTCTATGTTTCCAACGTCGAGTTTATCGTTGGTGATGCGGCTGGTGGCAAAATAATCCGCGAGTCCTTCATCCAGCCATTTCTCCAGTTTCAGGTGCGCCACCTCGTGGTTCAGTTGATGGACGGATTCGTGGAGCATCCAATGATACGGATTGATCTCATCGGCGGCGAAATAGGCGCGGCAACAGGGCGGGCGATAAAATGCCTCCGCCCAGCCCAGGCCGGGATTGATGCGGCGCATTTCATCGCGATCTTTGTAAAGTTTGATTTGGAGTTTGGGATGATCGGCCTGCCAGCCGCTCACGGTGCCGAGACGGTTGGAATAGGCGGCGTAGAGCAATTCCAGCGCGTGCGCCGTGTCTTGAATCTGCTGCGATGTGGCGGTGGAATAAATCTTGTGGTGCGGTGTTTCAACGACTGCGGTGGGATGCCACGGACGCGGCATGAACTTCCACAACCCCACCACCAATACGACGGACAGATAGATCAGCCACCGGATTTCTCTTGGTTGTAATTTCCAGCGAAAGAGGGATTGGCGTGGAGACATGGCTACTTACGCTTTCCTGGGGCGACCCCGGGTTCGCCTAAATCTTTGGAACGCAAATCAGATTTCTGATCAGAATATTTTTGCAGGACTTGTTCAAACCAGTTCGTATCGGGTGTCGGTAAAAATTCAATTTTCTTGATGTAATAATTTTCCACCCGCTCTTCGTTCCCTTTATCTGTCAACTGGAAGCGGGTTGGAACCATCCAGCGGCCCACTTTTATCAATTTGCTGAACTCCTCCCTGCGGTAAGGCCATTGGGGTTGCTCCATAATCAAGCTGTTTGTATTAATCCCAATAAAAGCCGGCCCGTCCCATAGACTTTGCGCCCAAGCATTGTCACCGGCCCCGCTTCCGCCCCCGCCTTTTGTTCCATCAGTAAAAGTTGCCAACCCCCATGACCAACCTTCGCCGTGGTTGATGATTTCGACCCGGAACCAAGAGCCAGGGCGCCAATCATGTCCATGCCATTTCCGACAATAGTAATAATCGTGGCCGCGCATCCTGATTTCAAAAAAGGCCCGGCCGGATTTAACGCCAAATTCCTTATACCAGTAATCAAATTCACCAGACAGAACGACCACCTGAGGCTCAAACCCAGCCCGGTCAGGATTTAGCCCGTGAGAAACCCAATCCGTTCTTGTCGAATACCACTGGTAGAATTCATAAGTTCCAAAACATAGGGCGACATAGGCCGTCAAGGTGATGCGCATGTATCGCGTAGAGGTCATCCAAAGTTTCACCGGAATATAAAACATAAAATACGCTGCCAGGACGCCCCAAAGAATCATGACCACGACTTCCGATCCCCCAGTTAATCTAAAATGCCGGACACACCACATTCCAGGCCATGCGAGATAGGAGCCATAAGCCATGAACTGCCCGCCCAACAAATAGGGGCTCAAGAACGAAAGCACCACAAAACCGATGGCAAGCCAAAGCGCAATCTGATGCGGCTGAATTTTCTTTCCAGGTGGAGTCAGAGCACCCTCATTTTCTTGTCCATGGCTTTCCACGCACGTAAATTTGCTCCCATCTGAACCATTTGTCTAGAGCGGTTAAAGAAAAACTGTGGCCCTTCGGCTGAGAAATAGTGAGGGCGGTCTTTTTGGGTTTTGGCTTCGTTTCGGCTCAGTCACGGGGTTATTTAAACCCGCTCCTTCGCCAAAGGCCGATGATCGGCACCGCTCGCCAAAATCCAAAAATCCTCGCTCCGAATGGCCACAGTTTTTCTTAAACCGCTCTAGCCAAAGGCAGCGTGATTTCCCTTGGCCGCCGCAGCAGAGATGCTGCACGCCGGGTCTTCACATCAAAAAAAGGTTGCCGCTGATTGCGGCAACCTTTTGTGCGATTCAATTTTTCAGGCGGGCGCAAACAACTTTGTTTGCGCTGAATTTTTACCGGCGATACCCGTCATGGTCATGGCCACGGCCATTGTCACGATCATTGAAACGATGGTCGTCACGGTCATAGGTGCGGCCATAGTCACGGTCGTGGCCGCGATCGTAGTCATGGCCATAGACGACATACGCCGGGCGGTGTTGCCAGCAGCCGCCCACCCATACGCGGTTGTAACCGTTGAACGACCAGTAACCCGGCACCCAGGCGTAATCCGGTCCCGGGCAGGCGGGGGTGGCGACCACCACCGCGGGGCAGGCCGGCGGCGCGACATAGACCGGCGCGGCGGGGGCCACGTAGACGACCGGCAGCGGGGGCAGCGGCAGACCGAACGAAAAGCCGAAGTGAACTCCGGCTTGGGCAGACAGGGATGCCGCGCCAACGAGGGCGGCCGTGAGCAGCAGTTTAGTTTTCATAGTTTTCATTTTTGGTTGAGTGGCGTGATTGCCATCCATCCCGTCAGACGAAAGGGTTTTTTGGAAGTTACAGCGTCGCGGAATAAATCGGATCTGCGCAATGTTTGCACGGTCAAAGCCATAGCAAGTAACCGTCCAGTTACTTATGCGCCGGCGCAAAATTGCTGAAAATAGTTTGAAAGATTTCGCCGGCACGGGCGTATGGGGTGGTTTCCGGGCGGCCACTGATAAGAGTTTATTATTTTCACCGCCAGCCCGGGTGACACCCCGCCTGCCGAAGTGCGGCGGTGGCGAAACGCAAGCCGCAGCAATTTCCAAAGTGGGAGAGGCTTTCGCATATTTCACGCATCCGGGTGGACGAGGGTTGCTGCGCCCGGGGAGTGCGAGCCGCACGGGCAGGCGCACTCCGGGGGCGAAGGTTCAACCAATGGACGCCATGCCAGTAATGAAAGGCAAAGGAACGAAGCTGGTTTTGTCGCTCGCCCTCACCTGTGTCCTAACCCCAACTGGCTTTTGCACAGTTCTTCAGAAGATGGCAGGTGCGAGAAGGTTATGTCGATTTCGCCGTCGCCGATGACGAGCTTTTCGATGATGGCTTCGACCACCCGCCGCTTGTCTTCGGTGGGCAAATTCGGCCAGCGGTCGTAGAGGGTGGTGGACTCATGGAGCACGTCGTCAGCCGACAGCCTGTTGACGTTGAGCAAGTCCACCTCGGCTTCGAGCCTAGGCAGTTCGGCCTGCAACTGCTTCATGCGTTCCTCGGCGGGGCCGAAGAATTCCTGAAAGCCGTCGCCGGAAATCTGCTGTTTCAGGTACAACTGTTTGATCTGCTGCATTTCATCCCGCACCTTGGCGATCTCGCGCTTGTGGGTGTCGAGCAAGGCCGATTTCTCGGTCAAGTTCCGGTTGGCTTCCTTCAAATGCTCTGCAATCCGTTTGGGTTGTCCGAAGAAGGCTTTGAGTTCACGGCGGGCAATTTTCTCTAAAGTTTCAATGGGTATCTTGTTCCGGCATTTGCGACAGAAATACTTGGGATTGTTGGCCGCGACGTACATCTTGCTGCCACACGAACAGAAGGCCAAGCCGCTGAACAGATGCACCGGGGGCTTGCCGGGCTTCTTCCATGCCTTCAACTGCTCCTCCATGATCTGGTTCACCTGATTCCAAAGCTCAATGGAGACGATGGACGGGCACTCGACCTTGCCCCATTCGCTCTCGGGCTTGGGTTCCGTCCGCCAGTTTCCGGTCTGGCGCTTGGTGTTGAACACATATACGCCCTTGGCGCTCGATTCCGACAAAATGCGCTGCACCGACGTATCCCGCCAGATATTTCCGTCGCTCGTGCGGTATCCTTTGGCATTGAGTTCCTTGGCAACCTGACCCTTGCGGCGGCATTGGAGGAACAATTCATATGCCTTACGGCGGATGGGAGCTTCGACTGGATGGGGCACCAACTTGCGGTCTTGCCACTGGTATCCGTAGGGGACATGGCCGTTGATGGATTTGCCGAGCTTGGCGCGGGTCAAGACCGACGCATTGACGCGCTCGGCGATTTCTTCCCGTTCCCACTGGGCGAACACGCCAAGCAGATGGAAGAACATCCGGCCACCGGCGGTGCTCGTGTCAATCGCCTCCGAGAGCGAAATGAGGTCGGCGTCGTGCTTCCGGAAAAAATCGGAAAAGTCTTCCAATTCGCGGCGGTTGCGTGACAGGCGGGCGAGCTTGGAAAAGACAAGCCCGGTGATATGGCCGCGCTCGATGTCTTTCATCATACGCTCGGCCTCTGAGTTTTGCATGACGGCCTTGCCGGTCTGCCCGGCGAGGTCATACACCTCTTTGACCTGCCAGCCCTTGCTCTTGGCATAGCTGCGGGCGCGTTCCTCATGGTGTGCAGGGCTGTCGCCCTGGGCCTGATCTTCGGTGGAAACCCGAATCCAGATGCCTACTGGTTTGTTCAAGGCAATATTTTCCTTCATAACACTATTTCATATCAAAAGCTCAATGACATTTCAAGAAAAAAGTGTAGGCAATCCGCCTTTATTTCGTATGCTGGCGGCATGTCGAAGCAACGATCTGTTTTAGAAAAAGATTTGGCCGCGCTCGCCAAGCGGTACCGCAAGCAGGCGGGCAAAACACGCGCCCAAGCGGCGCGGGAAATGGACGTGTCACAAACGTCTATTTTCCAGGCGGAAGAACAGCCGGAGCAAGGGCTGCAAAAATTGCGGATGCGGATGATCGAGGCGTATTCGTCCCTCAACGTCGAGGGGCCGGTATTCCTCCTTTCTAAGAAGGAACTTAAACGGCAGGCAGAAAGCAAACCGGGAAAATGAAAAACCGGCACGTCGTCCGCGCCGGTTTTCATCATATTCCGTTATTTCTGCTTCTCGTTGAGAATCGAGAGCACAATGGCCTCGATGCTTCCCTGCAAGTCGCCTCTGCTGAATTCGTCCTTACGGTCAACAACCGCCAAAATCTTGTCGGAATACTTGAGCATTTTTAGAGTGGTTTCATTTGAAATCATGTTGTTTTGAATTGGTTAGGCCGTGTTTCCGGCTGAAAAGTAAAGAAGGGAACATATTAATCATACCATGGTTTTCAATTTCCTGCAATGAGTGGGACGCTTGTGATCTTCTGCCCAGAGCATGGTTGGATTTAACCGCGCGACCTTCGACAATTAAGGCCTTTTCTGCTTCTTCGACGTTTGTAATGGGTAAAAATGTTTGAAAAAGCTGAGGCGGGGCGGTTAAAGTGGTGACTTTATGATTCCAGAGAAAATGTTTCATTCGATTTTGGCACTGGGTGAAAGGTGGCGCATCAAGCAGGTTGA
>JARLJW010000111.1 GCA_031290985.1 Verrucomicrobiia bacterium
CAAACCTCACCCGCTGCTGAACAAACCGCGCCGCCAATTCGTGGAAATCTCGCATCGCAGCAGATATTGGAAAGGCAGACCACGCAATTATCATGGCCTTAACTAAGGGCCATTCGTGTCAGTCCTCACTATTGACACAAACTGCATGACCGGGCTGAACCCGGTTTCCTAAACACTCTGACTGGTCTCCGCGCTCCTCCGCTCCCTCCGCGCCTCCGCGTTTATCGTCCAGTATGCGATCTCGCAGTTTGGAGCTTGGAATTTCTCTGGTGCTTGGATGTTGGACGCTTGGAGCTTTGCCTTCTTCCTCCATCCTCGTTTTTAAATTGCCTCCCCTTCGTTCCCTCCGTTCTCTTCTGTAAAATCCCGCTTTTCCCAATTCGCGTCTTTGCGCCTTGGTTGTTCATCTCCTCCGCGTCCATTGTTGTTGATCATCCACCAGCGGTTAACCTGCCAAAACTGGCGATGTTCAAGCCGGGGCGGTTCGGGCACTCTTTCCCCTCACGCATGAACAACCCATGGATCAGCCCCGTCATTTTGGCAGTGATGTTTTGCGCGGCTTCGTTACGCGCCGAAGTGAAGCTCGCCAGCCCGTTCACCAGCCACATGGTGTTGCAATGTGATGCCAAAGTGCCGGTCTGGGGCACGGCGGACAGCGGCGAACTCGTGACCGTGGAATTCGCCGGACAGAAAAAATCGGTGACGGCAGATGCCGCCGGCAACTGGCGCGTGGTGCTCAAACCGATGAAGCCCTCGGCGGAAAGCCGGAGCTTCCGGGTCGCCGGCTCCCAAACCGCGCAACCGGTCCAGCTTGACGATGTGCTTGTCGGCGAAGTGTGGCTGGCGTCCGGACAATCCAACATGGATTTTTCCCTGTCGAAAAAGGTGAAGCATTTTGCGGGCGTCACCAATGAAGATGCGGAGATCGCCGCCGCCAATTACCCGCTCCTCCGCATGTTCACCGGCACGGCGGCGAAAACGTACGCACCGCAAAACAACGTCGGCGGTTCCTGGCAGGTGTGCACCCCGGAAACTGCGCCCGCCTTTTCCGCCGTGGGTTATTTCTTCGCGCGCGATTTGCAACGTGAAATCAAGGTGCCGGTGGGCATCCTCACGCTCGCGTTCGGCGCGAGCACGGCCGAGGCGTGGATCCGGCGCGAAACGTTGACCAACGACGCCCAGCTTAAGCCGATGGTGGACCGTTTTGACGCCGCCGTGGCGGCCTTCCGCACGAACCCGCCGGCCGTCGTTGCGCCGCCACGTTCCGAAGATGTTTCGGCCACCAACACCGCCCCGGCCGGACGCCGTCGCGGCAGCAGCGGGCCGCGCGATCCGGTGCAGGACCAGCACAATGCCACGGTGCTGTTCAACGGCATGATCGCGCCGGTCATCCCCTACGCCATCCGCGGGGCCATCTGGTATCAGGGCGAATCCATTGCGGGCGGCGCCGCCGGCCGGGCGTTGTATCCGCAGGTGCAGGCGACGCTCGTGCGCGACTGGCGCAAGCTGTGGCACGAGGGCGATTTTCCCTTCTACATCGTGCAACTCGCCGGCCAGGAAGCCGACAGCAACAACCCGCTGGTGCGCGAAGCGCAGGCGACCATCTTGGAACTGCCCAACACGGGCATGGCCGTCGCCACGGACATCGGCGAGCGGAAAAATGTGCATCCCAAAAACAAACAGGATGTGGGCGACCGGCTGGCGCGCATCGCACTGGCGAAAGTTTACGGTCACAAAATCGAATTTTCCGGTCCGATGTATCAATCCATGAAAATCGAGGACGGCACAATCCGTGTCACCTTTTCGCACGCCGACGGTCTAATGACAAAAGATGAAACCCTCAAATGGTTCAGCCTCGCGGGCCCGGACGGCAAATTTGTCCCGGCCGAAGCCAAGATTGACGGTAAAACCGTCATCGTGAGCAGCCCGGAGGTGGCCGCGCCGGTCGCGGTGCGCTATGCGTGGGTGAATTTTCCGGATGGTGGGCATCTGTATAACGCGGCCGGATTGCCGGCGGCGCAGTTCCGTTCGGATGCGCCAAAAAATTTAAAATTCTGATGAAACTATTCGTTTCCCTCCTGATGGTGGCCAGCCTGGCGTTGCCGGTGCTGGCCGCGGACAAATTCACCCCGCCCGTCTCGCCGCGCACGAGCTATAATTTTAATCCCGGCTGGAAGTTCATCCGCGAAGATGTCACCAATGCCGAGACGGTCACCTTTGATGACTCGAAGTGGGCGGATGTCAGCGCGCCGCATACTTATAACGACGTCGATTCCTATACCTCCCTCATCAGCCACAGCGGCGGCGACCGTCATGCGTGGGCGGGCATCACCTGGTATCGGAAACATTTCAAGCTGCCCGCGAGCGCGAAGGATGGGAAAGTGTTTCTGGAATTTGAAGGCCTGAAGCAGGCCGGGCGCTTTTGGGTGAATGGCAAATTGATCGGCCGGTTCGAAAACGGTGTCACCGCTTGCGGCCTCGACCTGACCGGCTTCGTGAAGTTTGGTGATGAGGAGAACGTCATCGCCGTGAAGGTGGATAACAGCAACGATTATGTCGAAGAAGCCACCGGCACCGGCTACGAATGGATGGGCCGCGCGTTCAATCCCAATTATGGCGGACTGAATCACGACATCCGGCTGCACCTGGCCGGCAAGGTCTATCAAACGTTGCCGCTCTACGAAAACCTCCAGACCACGGGCACCTACATCTACGGCGCCAATTTTGACATCAAAAACAAAACCTGCGACGTGAACCTCGAGGCGCAGGTGCGCAACGAAAGCGGCGACCAGCAGTCCATCATCCTCTCGGCGGTCGTGGTGGATGCGGAAGGCAACGTCTGCGCCAAATTTACAACCGAGGCGCTGGACCTGGTCAACGGCCAGACCGAGGTGTTCACCGCGAACGGCAAGCTGGCGGACGCCAGATTCTGGAGCGATGAATCCCCGAACCTTTACGACGTCTACACGATGCTTACGGTAAACGACAAGGTCGTGGATGTGCAGAAGATCCGGACCGGTTTCCGCAAGGTGGAGTTCAAAGGTGGCGTTGGCACGGGCGGCGTGTGGATCAACGACAAATATGTCTGGCTCACGGGCTACGCACAGCGTTCGTCCGACGATTGGGCGGGACTGGGTGAGGCGTATCCCGATTGGCTGCATGATTACAACGCGCAGCTCGTCCGCAGCACGCACGCGAACTACATCCGCTGGATGCACATCTCGCCGCAGGCGGTGGATGTGCGGGCGTGCGACCAGGCCGGCATCGTCGAAGTCTGTCCGGCGGGCGACAAGGAACTCGATGCCAAGGGACGCCAATGGGAACAGCGCACCGAAGTGATGCGCGACTCGATCATTTATTTCCGCAACCACCCGAGCATCCTGTTCTGGGAGGCGGGCAACAACGGCATCACCGCGGAGCACCTCCAGCAGATGGTGGACCTGCGAAAACAGTGGGACCCCAGCGGCGGACGCGCGATGGGCTGCCGCTCCTTGACCGCTCCCGGGACCACGCCGGTGGCGGAATATTTCGGGGTGATGATCGGGCAGGACCGGCGCACGGATGAGTTGACGAACAACACGGAGATGTTCCGCGCCTACAGTGGCGAACGCCGCGACCGCGCGCCGTTCGTGGAGACGGAAGATTTCCGCGACGAGGCCGCGCGCCGCTTCTGGGATGATTTTTCGCCGCCGCATTTCGGGTTCAAGAAAGGCCCGAATGACACGTACAACTGGAATTCCGAAACGTTCTGCCTCGCCGCCGCCGAGCGTTATTACGCGTATGCCAGCAACGAGATTTCCAACCGCGATCCGGTGCATGCCAAATGGGCGGCCTACGCCTCCATCTACTGGTCGGACTCGAACGCCGATGGCCGGCAGGACAGCAGCGAGGTCTGCCGCGTGAGCGGCAAGGTGGACTCCATGCGGCTGCCGAAGCAGGCTTATTACACGTATCGCGTGATGCAGAGCGCGACACCGGATCTCCACATCATCGGGCATTGGAATTATCCGACCAACACGGTGAAGCCGGTGTATGTGGCCGCAAGCCATTGCGACAGCGTGGAATTGTCCGTGAATGGCAAATCGCTCGGCAGATGCACGACGCCGACGAACGGTTATATTTTTGAATTTCTCGGGGTGAAATTTGAGGCCGGAAAAATATCGGCGGTTGCCAAGACCGGCGACAAGGTCGTGGCCAAGGATGAGATTGAGACGGCGGGTGAGGCGAAGAAGATCAAGCTGACGCCGCACGTCGGTCCGGCCGGTTTGCAGGCCGATGGCTCGGATGTGGCGCTGTTCGACGTGGAAGTGGTGGATGCGCAGGGCCGGCGTTGTCCAACGGATGAGGCGCGCGTGGATTTCAAGCTCGACGGCCCGGCCATCTGGCGCGGCGGCTACAACAGCGGCAAGCTCAACTCAGTGAACAACACCTGGCTCGATACTGAATGCGGCATCAACCGCGTGGCCATCCGCTCGACGCTCAAGGCGGGGGCGATCACATTGACCGCCACACGCGATGGCTTGGAGCCGGGCAAGGTGCAGGTCGAGTCAAAGCCGGTGGAGATTGTTGGCGGGTTGGCGCGGTGAACTGGACAACGGAGCGCGGCGGTGTCGTAGACCAGCCGCAGCGCGTGGCCGGTGCGAGCGCTTCCGGAGGTTCCGAAGTGCTGCGGCTGGCCCTGCGGGCACAGCCGCCGCCCATTTGGAACTTGGAGCGCCGGGCACCGTCCCGGCTCGAAGGTACTCCGGTGACAATTTGCCGAGACGGTGCTCGGCGCTCCACTGCCAATGCAAAGCGGCTCCGATTGGAATATTTTCGGTTGCATTGCGGCGCTTAGTAGCTAAACAATCTGGGCGGCAATGGAGTTTGCCTTCCCGCATGGGAAAACCGCCTGATGTTCAGCGCTGATGACTCCTACGAATAACAACAAGTTCGCAGGATCATTATGAACATCGCATATCTATGGGTCGCACTCGGCGGGGCGCTCGGCAGCGTCAGCCGCTACTGGCTCTCCGGCCTGGTGGCCTCCCGTTTCGGGGAAACCTTTCCGTGGGGCACCCTCACCATCAACGTCACCGGCTCCTTCATCATCGGCATCTTTGCGACGCTGGCGATTCCCGAAGGCCGGCTGGACCCGCAATCGCGCGCCTTCACCACGCAATTCCTGATGATCGGCGTGTGCGGCGGCTACACCACGTTTTCGTCATTCAGCCTGCAAACCTTGAACCTGCTGCGTGACCGTGAATGGCTTTATGCCGGTGGCAATATCCTGTTATCCGTCGTACTGTGCATGATTGCCGTGTGGCTGGGCTTTCTGCTTGGCTCGACGTTTGGCTCCGTGAAAGGAAACTGATATGCAAATTCCAACTGACGCCGTCCTCCTCCGCATTTTTCTCGGCGAAAGCGACCGCTGGGAACACAAGCCGCTCTACGAGGCCATCGTGCTCGCCGCGCGCGAGGCGCATCTTGCCGGCGCGACCGTGCTGCGCGGGCCGATGGGCTTTGGCAAGGCCAGCCGCCTTCATACGGCGAAAATTCTGCGGCTCTCCGTGGACCTGCCGCTGGTCATTGAAATCGTGGACAGCGAGGAGAAGATCAACGCTTTCCTGCCCACGCTCGACAAAATGCTGGGCGGCGGGCTCGTGACGTTGGAAAAAGTGAGGGTGTTGCAGTATCGTGCGGGTGATGTCAAACCGTGATCTTGACCGCACCACGACGGGCCCGGGGAGCGTCTGTGGCACAAGCTGCTGACGCGCTTGCCTCACCGGCTCCCGGCGGCTAAACTCGACGCGATGAATTCGCTGCTCCTCACCGGCGGTCGCGTGGTTGATCCCGCCAACAAATTTGACGCTCTGGCCGACGTCCTGATCCTCGACGGCAAGATTTCCGCCATCGGCAAAAATCTTTCCGCCCCCCCCGGCGTGGAAACCTTGGATGCCTCCGGGAAAATTGTTTCCCCCGGTTTGATCGACCTGCACGTCCACTTCCGCGAACCCGGCCAGACCGCCAAGGAAACCATCGCCACCGGCACGGCCGCCGCCGCGCGCGGCGGCTTCACCTCCGTCGTCTGCATGCCGAACACCTCGCCCGCCATCGACAACGCCGGCACCGTCGCCCTCATCCATGACCGCGCCCGCGGACAGGGCGTCGTCAATGTCTTCGTGACCGGCGCCATCAGCAAGGGCATCGAGGGCGAGGAACTCGCGCCCATCGGCGGCTTGAAAAAAGCGGGCGTCATCGCCATCACCGACGACGGGCACTGCATCCAGAACAACGACCTCATGCGCCGCGCGTGCGAATATGCCAAGATGTTCGGCCTCCCGATTTTCGATCACTGCCAGGATTACTCGCTCGTGACCGATGGCGTCATGAATGAAGGCTACTGGAGCCTCGCGCTCGGCCTGCGCAGTTGGCCGTCCGCCGGCGAGGAGATGATCGTCGCCCGGAATATCCTGCTCGCGGAACTCACCGGCGCAAAAATCCATTGCCAGCATCTCAGCGCCGCCGGCAGCGTGGCGCTCCTCCGCGACGCCAAAAAGCGCGGCATCTCCATCTCCGGCGAAGCCTGCCCGCACCACTTCACGCTCACCGATGCCACGATTGCCGGCAGCGAAAAATTTTGGGCTGCTGACGGCAAGGTGCTCGCGCCCACGCAAGCCACCCCCCTGCCCGCCTGGCCGAGCTACGACACGAATTTCAAGATGAACCCGCCGCTCCGCACCGCCAAGGACCGCGAAGCCATCATCGCCGGCCTCGCCGACGGCACCATCGAAATCCTGTGCAGCGACCACGCCCCCCACTGCGATTACGAGAAGGAAGTCGAGTTCAGCAACGCCCCCTTCGGAATCACCGGCTTGGAAACCGAGCTTGCCCTCTCGCTTATGCAGTTGGTTCACACCAAGCGGCTCTCGCTCGCGGACATGATCGCCAAGTTCACCGTGAACCCCGCGCGCCTGCTCAACTTGAACAAAGGAACGCTGGGCGTCGGCGCGGATGCGGATGTCACCGTGTTCGATCCGGATGCCGAATGGACCTATAACCGCGAAGAGTCCGCGAGCAAATCGAAGAACAACCCCTTCTTCGGCTGGAAGTTCAAAGGCAAGGCCGTCGCCACGATCGTCGCCGGCAAAATCGTCTGGTCCGAACAAACCCAACTGGCCGCCGCCTAAATAGGATAGGGGTAGGGATAGCGCAAGGTGCCACCCCTCCCTCCAAACCGGGCGGGCGGATCTCCCGCATCCGGCTTTACAGTCAGTGGGTCCGCTGGCGAGCGGGAGCGGCTTTTCGCACTCATCCCCAAGGATGTCAGCCAGACCTTCGGTCCGCGCCAAGTCAATTGCGCTCGACGCGTTCCACCGTTGGTTAGAGCGGTTTGTTGTCCGGTATTCCGTCTCCAACCATCGGCGTGTGGTCCGGGGGTCGCCCGGCTGCCAGCGGGTTTTACCCGCCGCGACAGGCTTCGTCTTTCGCTAGCAGGCTCGCCCACGCACGCCGACCGAATCGAGTTCATATGTCTCGGTATGTCGAGACCTTGTTACGGACTGGCCGTACTCTTCCCGTTGCTCTCCACGTCGCCTTGCGGAGACGCAGTTACGGTTCGATACCGCACGATGCTTCACCGCACAGAAACGGATTTCCACCGCGCCATCTTCCTGCCTTCTCAGGCGCACTAAAGGGCGGCATCCTGCCGCCCGGAAAAACCGTGGCCCGGTCCGCGACGTGCGAATATTCCCTAAGCGCCTTCGCACTTCGGATTTCGGGCCTTCGATTTTGGGCGTTGAATGTTAAATGTTGAATGTTTGCCGCTTTTCATCCGTGCCCATTCGTGTCCATTCGTGGTTAATTCCCGTTGGCCAGTGCGGCTCGCACTTCGTGAAATTCGCGTCAAAGTTTTGGCGGTTTTGCCGGCGGCAAATCTCCCTGACCCTGCGACCGAATGCCGGCCAGTGACGCAGCTGGCGTCATCGTCACGGCCCGGCCTGTCCGGGATGGGTGTGCGCCGCTACAAAGCCGGGGCCGCTTGAACCGGTTGTAAACACCGGGATTTTGAAGTGGTGCACCCAAGAGGAGTTGAACCTCTAACCTGCTGATCCGTAGTCAGCCGCTCTATCCAATTGAGCTATGGGTGCGCCCAAAAAAGGGAGCGTCAGAATAGCGGCCAAACGGCAAATGGCAAGATTTATCAAATCAAAAAATCGACCGCGGTTTCCACGCGCTTAGAGCGGAAGCTTGCTCATGGCGTCGATGAGTTCGCTGGAATCGGTAAACTGCCGGTGCAGGCGCTTTAAATGGCCGGCATCCAGCCGGAGCAGGGTCATGGCCGCCAGGAAGTCGGGGCTCCGGGTGATTTCCGGGTGATCCAGGCTGTGCGTGAGGCTGTTGCCGATGGTGACGCAGGCGGCGATCTTTTGGAAAGCTTCCGCGTTCTGCGGATCGTGGTGATGGCGGATGCACGCGACGATGGCCGGCGGCAGGTTCCATTTCTCCACCAAGGTGGCGCCGACCACCGCGTGGTTGCAGCCGAACTGGAGCTGCTCTTCTTCCAGGGTTTCCGCAGTGGTCGCCCGGTGGAAAAAGTTGAGGTTCTTCTGCGGCGCAACCTGGGCGAGGACGATCTTGCCGATGTCATGCATCAGGCCGGCGGTGAAAAGCAGGTTCGTGTCCTGCCCGGCGGATTCGGCGGTGAATTTGGAGTTGAACGCGGTGGCCACGCTGTGCTTCCAGAGCTTGCCGGAATTCATGCCGCCCAGGGTCTGCTGCGGAAAACAATTGCTGCCATTGATCATGGCCGTGAGCAGATAAATGGACTGGTAGCCGACGCGGTTGACGGCCTCGGTCACGGAGGACACGGGTTCGTCCTGGCCGAAAAATGCGCTGTTGCAAATCTGGAGCAGCTTGGCGGTGAGCGTCTGTTCGATGGAAATAAGCCCGACCACTTCTTCGAAGTTGGCGTTGACGTCGCTCAGGTAGGGCAGCAGCCGGGGCAGCAGCGAGGGCGACATGGGGAGCACCTCGACCCTCTCTAATATGGCCCGGATGTTTTCCATGGGGCGAATCTCGGTTAAAATAACTGCCGTGTCCATGTAAAATGTTCGTGCGTTGTGCGGGCCATGCCGTAAAATCAGCGTTCTTTTTATGGCTACACTAAAACCTTTTGCCGCCCTGCGGCCCAAACCTGAACTGGCGGCCCAAATCTGTGAGCTGCCCTACGACGTCATGTCGTCGGACGAAGCCCGCGCGATGGCGGCGGGGAACCCGTACAGCTTCCTGCACGTCAGCAAACCGGAAATCGATCTGCCGGTGGACACCGATGTTCATTCATCGGCGGTTTATGCCAAGGGTAAAGAGAATTTCGGGAACCTGATCGCCCAAGGCGCGCTCACGCAGGATGGCCAGCCGAACTTTTACCTGTACCGGCAGGTGATGGGCCAGCACGCGCAAACCGGCCTGGTGGCCGCGGCGAGCTGCGCGGAATACCTCGCGAACATCATCAAAAAGCACGAGTTCACCCGCCCGGACAAGGAGGACGACCGGGTGCGCCATATCGAGGCCCTCAATTCGCAGACCGGCCCCGTGTTCCTGACGTACCGCGCGGTGGCCGCGTTCGATGAATTTGTGGCGAAGAAAACCGCCGAAACGCCCGCCGTGGATTTCACGGGCAAGGACGGCGTACGGCACACCGCGTGGACGATTTCCGCGGCGGAGGAGATTTCGTTCGTCGAGGCGCAATTCGCCCAGATTCCGTTTCTGTACATCGCAGACGGCCATCATCGCAGCGCGGCGGCGGCACGGGTGTTCCAGTCGCGCCACGGCGCGGGCCACAGCGGTGAGTTTCTGGCGGTCATCTTTCCGCACAACCAGATGCAGATCCTGCCGTACAACCGGGTGCTGAAAAGTTTGAACGGCCTCACGCCGCCGGAACTGCTAAAGAAGCTTGAGCCGGTGTTCCACATCGTCCGCATGGGCGTGCCGAAGCCCACGGCCAAGCACGAACTGGGTCTCTACGTGAACAAGCGCTGGCACACGCTGACCTTCAAGCCCAAGCTGACAAGCATCGACGACCCGATCGAAAAGCTGGACGTGACGCTGCTGCAAAAGAACGTCCTCGCGCCGATTTTTGGCATCGACGACCCGCGCACCAGCAAGCAGATCAATTTCGTGGGCGGCATCCGCGGCACGGCGGAACTGGAGAAGCTGGTCAACAGCGGCGAATACGCCTGCGCCTTCAGCCTGTTCCCCACGAGCATCGAGGACCTGATGACGATCGCGGACGCGGGGGGCATCATGCCGCCGAAGAGCACGTGGTTCGAGCCGAAGCTGCGCGACGCGATGTTCTGTCACATGATCTGAGCGCCGGGTGGCCGCCTGCGGTTGCTGGCTGGGGTGACGCCGTCAAGCCGGCGGATCAGGGCAGCACGAGGCGATAGAAAACCGCGCCGGAAGACATGGTGTTGGTCATCCGGTTCGCCTGCCCAACGACGGCGGGAGATTTTGCCACCTTGGTCCACCCCGCGCCGGCGGCGAGGTTGGTCGAGGAATACAGGGCGTACCCGGCCCAGTTGGTGCCCCAGGCCAGGACCAGATTTTTCCCGACGGTGAACGAGTTGAGGGCGGGAGCGTCCAGGATGTGGATGAGATGCCGCACATAATTGGGTTCCGATGCCTGATACCAGGTATCGGCGGAGACATCCAAACTGGAAGCGGAATGCGACGCGAGCAGGCCGTTGCCGAGATAGAGGGTGACGTGACTGAGGTTGGCGAGGTTGGTGTCGCCGGACCAGTTCCAGCCGACGAGGTCGCCCGGGGACAGGTTGGTCAAGGAATACACCTCGGTGGCATAGCCCGGAACGACCAGGCAGGTATAGGCCAGCCGTCCCGCACCCGGTTCGCCGTACGTTGGCGGCACCCGGCTGGGGATGGTCAGGCCGCCACCCCGCACATTGGGCTCACTGCCAATGCAACAGGAAACGAAATGCGCGCAATCATCGCCGAGCCCGCTGCTCGGGGCGGGCGAGCCCGGGGGAAATGCGCCATAGGGCCAGCTATTCGTCCAAAAATAACCGTCGCTGTTCACATAACCACAATAGTTGTTGGCGTATGAAACCGCCCGGGCACGGTCATATTGATTGGTCGAGCCGGCCTTGATGACGACGATTTGGACGGGGTTCGTGGGGCCGAAGAAAACACTGCTCGCGCTGTTCAATTGAAAGGTGTCCGTGACGGAACCGGACGTTTCCGGCGCGATGAAATTCATGGTAAACGTGGCCGTCCCACCGGGAGCGATTGAGGCGCCGCTACCAATGGTCGTGGACAGGGTATGCGAGGCGTACGTCTTGGCGGTGGGCGGCACCGCTCCCAAGCTGTCCGCGCCGACGATGTTCATGGTGTAACCGTTGTAGCCCGGAGTCCAGGTGGTGGTGCCGGTGTTCTTCATCGTCCACGTCTGGGTGAAGATCGTCCGGGGCATCATGGGCGTGCCGTTGGTGATGGTGGCGGAAATAAACTGGGCGGCGTCTCCGGCCCGGGCGGCAGAATTCCCCAGCAGCAGGCCCAAACAAATAAGCAGGGTGCTGACATGCTCGCGAACACTGTTTTCCTTAATATTCAAACTAGCCGTTCGGGATGCTGAACAACGCCCCATTTTCGCCGCAATCGGTGAATAATGCAACTTTGGAAAATCACCCGTCTTTGACCGCAAAGGAAAATCAGGTTTCCCGCGCCCATTTCCGCATTTCTTTCGCGTGAATCGCAGCTACCATTTCCCCGTGCCAGCCAACCGCCTGCAACGCAGTCTCCGCGCCACGTTTCTCGGCCTTGCCGTCAACGTGTTGTTGAGCGCCGTGAAATTTCTGGCGGGCGTCTTCGGCCATTCGCAGGCGCTCATCGCCGATGCGGTGGAATCGCTGGCGGACATCTTCAGCTCCATCATCGTGTGGCGCGGCCTGGTCGTCGCCGAGACGCCGCCGGATGAAGATCATCCCTACGGCCACGGCAAGGCGGAACCGCTCGCTGCCGCCGCCGTCTCGGTCATGCTCATGCTCGCGGCGGGGATGATCGCGTATCACTCGTTGGTGGGGATCGTCTCGCCGCGCGTCACGCCGTCGCCGTGGACGCTGATCATCTTGGTCGTGGTCATCGTGGTGAAGGAGGTTTTGTTCCGTTTTGTGCTGCATGAATCGACGCATGTGGAAAGCTCCGCGGTCGAGACCGACGCCTGGCATCATCGCGCGGACGCCATCACGTCCACGGCGGCGTTCATCGGCATCGCCATCGCCCTCATCGGCGGAAAGGGATATGAAACGGCGGACAACTGGGCGGCGCTGGCGGCGGCGTTCGTGATCGCCTTCAACGGCTGGCGGCTGTTGCGCCCGGCCTTCAATGAATTGATGGACCGCGCGCCGGATCGTGAACTGGTCAGAAAAATCGCGGCCCTGGCGGAAACGGTTCCCGGCGTGGCGAACGTGGAAAAGTGCCATGTCCGCAAGATGGGCTGGCAATTGTTCGCGGACATGCACATCGAGGTGGACCCGGAGATGACCGTGCTGCATTCCCACGAAATCGCCCATGCGGTGAAGGACAAGATCCGGGCGACCATGCCCAACGTGTCCGACGTGCTGATCCACATCGAGCCGCTGCACATTCCGGCGAAAACAACTTCCCCGTGAAGCCCCTCCGCATCGCTGGCCTCGTGGCGGTCATTGCGGCCGTGTGGTTCGGAACGGTTTCCCAACTCCGGGCGCAGACGGTTTCCGCCCCGCGCCCGGTGGTTGACGCCTCGACGATGGAGCACAAGCTGTTGCTGGGGTATCAAGGCTGGTTTGCGTGTCCCGGCGACGGTTCGCCGCCGGACTGTTGGGTCCACTGGTTCCGCCGGAACAATCCCGTGGCGACCAATGCCACCGTGGATTTCTGGCCGGACACCGCCGAACTGGACGCGGATGAACTGTTCCCCACCGGCCTGCAACTGCCGGACGGCTCGCCGGCGAAGGTCTATTCCGCATTCACGCCCAAGACGGTTGCGCGGCATTTCCAATGGATGCGGGATTACGGGGTGGCCGGCGTTTTTTTGCAGCGGTTCACCAGCGAGCTTTCCGACCCGGCATTTTTTGCGCTGCGCAATGGCGTGGCCGTCAACGTGCGCGCGGGCGCGGAGAAATACGGACGCGTGTTCGCCATCATGTATGACGTCTCCGGCCAACGGGCGGACCAGTTGCAGCCCGCGCTGACGAACGATTGGAATTACCTGACGAAAAAGCTGCTCCTCACCGCAAGCGGCAGTTACTTGCGGCAGCATGGCAAACCGGTGGTCGCGCTTTGGGGCTTCGGTTTTGCCAGGCGCGGCGACACGCCCGGGCAGGCGCTCGCGGCCATCCATTTTTTTCAGGCCGCCGGCTGCACGGTGGTCGGCGGGGTGCCCGCGCACTGGCGCACGCTGGACCGCGATGCCCAGACGAACGCCGCCTGGGCGGAGGCGTTCCGGGCGTTCGATGTCATCAGCCCGTGGTCGGTCGGACGTTACGTCGACGATGCGGGGGCCGACAACTTTGCTAAAAATGTGATCGTGCCTGACCTCGCCGCCGCAAAGATCGCCGGCTGCGGATATATGCCCGTGATTTTCCCCGGTTTCTCCTGGCATAATCTGAACGGCGGGCCGGTGAACCAGATTCCGCGCCGGGGCGGCGCGTTTTACTGGCAGCAAGTTTACAACGCCGTGAAAGCCGGCTGCCCGATGCTGTACGGCGCGATGTTCGACGAACTGGACGAGGGCACCGCCCTGTTCAAGCTCGCGCCGACGTCGGCACAGTTGCCCGCCGCCGGGAATTTCGTGGCGCTGGATGTGGACGGCGTGACTTTGCCGTCCGACTGGTACTTGCGCCTGACCGGCGAGGCGGGGAAGATGCTGCGCGGGGAAATTCCGTTGTCGCCCCAGATTCCGATTTCACCATGAACGATGTTGATTCACATTTCAAAGGCTGGGCCAAGCCCGGCCCCGTGCCGCCGGGATTGGCGGCGGGTGTGGCCGTCGAGCCGCACGAGACCCTCGATGCCATCAGCGGGCATTTCCGCTTGTTTCAGTTGCGCGATGGGCACCGTTTTTCCACCGATGACATTTTGACCGCCTGGTATGGCACGACGTGGTGCCCGACGGCGCGCACGGCCCTCGACCTCGGCAGCGGCATCGGCACGGTGGGGATGATCTGTGCGTGGCGCCTGCCCGGTGCGCGGCTGGTGACGGTCGAGGCGCAAGCCGAAAGCGTGGCGCTGGCCCGGAAATCCGCGCGTTACAATGGCGTCGCGGATCGTTACGAGATCCGCGAAGGGGATTTTCGCGACCCCAAAAACATCCGGGCGGAGGAGACCTTTGATTTGATCACCGGCAGCCCGCCGTATTTCCCCCCAGAGGCCGGGGTGAAAAGCGAGCATCCGCAAAAGCTCGCATGCCGTTTCGAACTGCGGGGAACCGTCGCGGATTATTGTTCCACCGCCGCGAAACAGCTCGCGCCCGGCGGATTTTTTGCGTGCGTGTTTCCGCAGGAGCCGGCGCAACGGGCGCGGGTGGAGGCGGGCGCGCGCGCGGCGGGCCTGGTGATCGTCCGCCAACGCCCGGTGGTGTTTCGCGAGGGCGATCCGCCGCTGGTGGCGCTCTTCGGGATGATGCGCGCCGGGGACCTGCCCGAATGGTTTCGCGGCCAGACGTGGACGGAGCCGGAACTGATCATCCGCACGCGCGCGGGAAAAATAAATCCGGAATATTCGGCGGTAAAGCTTGCCATCGGCTTCCCGCCGTGAGAAAAAAGATTGTAACGTAGAAAAGGTCGTAACGTGGATTCACCCGCGCGCGTCCGTGGGGTTAAGAGAAGGAGAAATATTATGAGCGGAAAAAAAGCTTTCACATTGATTGAATTGCTGGTGGTCATTGCCATCATTGCGATTCTGGCCGCCATGCTGCTGCCGGCGCTGGCGGCGGCCAAGCAAAAGGCGTGGAAGATCAGTTGCACCTCGAACCTGCACCAGATCGGCCTCGCGATGAAAATGTTCGCAAGCGACAATGGCGAACAGTATCCCGAATCCGGCAACGACATCCACTGGGGAACCATCGACGGCGGGACCCAAAAGCCGAGCTGGATGGAGCAAATCGTTTCGTATGCGGGCACCACCAATGTTTACAACTGTCCGGGCAATGTGCAGTTGCCGGAAGCCATGCGCGGGCCGTTCAATTATTTTAACGGGGATCGCGCGGCGTACGTGGTGAGCCAGACAAATTCCCCGGTCAAGGACACCTCGATCCAACTGCCGGCGGCCTTTGTTTTGTCGGGTGATACCTGCGGCATTCCCAATGTGTCCGGCGGCGGGGCTTTTGATCCGTTCGATGCGGACAAGGATGATTACACGCAAAACTGCGTGGGCGGCGAGGCCAACGGCACGCCTTACGAACTCTGGCAAGTGCACTCAATGGGTCAGAACATTCTTTTCGCCGACGGCCATGCGCAATGGTACAAGGGATATAGCACGAACGACATGACCTTCCGCTACAATACGATGTCCGGCTGGGAATGATCCAGCCGCCCAGGTGGGAAATGAGCCGGTGAAAGGGCCGGCCGGCCAATAAATTAGTAACCTTTGCCTGCCAGCCACGTCTGTAAATTTTGTATGCGCAATGTTTCAAAAAACAAGGAATGCGCCGACGGTTTCACGCTGATTGAACTGTTGGTGGTTATTGCCATTATCGCCATCCTGGCCGCCATGCTTTTACCTGCACTGGCCAAGGCCAAGGAACGCGCTTATACCATTGCCTGCACCTCCAATTTGCGCCAGATCAACCTGGGCATGACGATGTATGCGGACGAGGCGCACGGCCTCTATCCCGAATCCGGCGGAACCATTGCCTGGGGGCAGAAAGACCCGCAAACACATGCGGCCAGTTGGATGGAGCAGATTGTTTCCTACACCGGGAACACGAATATATACCACTGCCCCGCCAACAGACTGTTTCCTCAGAACCAGCAATCGGACTTCAATTATTTCAACGGTTGCCGCGCGGCGTATGTGAGCACCATCCTTGTCCCCGACGGGCTTGGCGTCGACGCGCCGTTGGATACCAAAAAAATTCTGTTTCCGAGCGCGCATGTGGTGTCCGGGGACACTGTTTGGGACAGTACGACCGATGCGGGTGCGCTGTCGCAGGCGATTGACGCCGATAAGGATGATTACTCGCAAAACTGCGTCGGCGGTTTCATTAATAGTGAAGGAATCGCGTTCGAAGAGTGGCAGATACATAGCAAGGGTCAGAACATCCTTTTCGCCGATGGCCATGTGAAGTGGTACAAGGGCTATGAGACAAATGACATGACCTTCCGTTACAATTCGATGTCCGGCTGGTAATAATTCTTCAAAAAAGGCTGTTCCCTTTTCCGTCCGGCGGACATTACTTGGTGAATGTCCGAACTGGATGACCACCAACTGCTCGCGGAATTTGCGCGGGACAATTCCGAGGCCGCCTTTGCCGCCCTCGTGCAGCGGCACGTAAACTTGGTTTATTCCACAGCGCTGCGGAGCATCGGCAATGCCCATGCCGCCGAGGAAATCACCCAGGCCGTCTTCATCATCCTGGCGCGCAAGGCGCAGGGTTTTTCCCGCAAAATCATGCTGTCCGGCTGGCTGTATCAGACCGCCCGGCTGACGGCGGCGAATTTTCTGCGCGGCGAAATGCGCCGGCAACAACGCGAACAGGAGGCGTATATGCAATCCACCTTGAATGAACCGGGCGCGGATGCCTGGCCGCAGATCGCGCCGTTGCTGGATGGCGCGCTGGAAAAGCTGGGCGCAGCCGACCGCAACGCCATCGTGCTGCGGTTTCTCGAGAACAAAAGTTTGCGCGAGGTTGGCGCGGCCATGGGTGCCAGCGAAGACGCGGCGAAGATGCGCGTGAACCGGGCGCTGGAGAAGCTGCGGAAGATTTTCACGAAGCGCGGCGTGACGCTGACCGCAGTGGTCATCGCCGGAGCCGTTTCGACGAGTTCAGTTCAAGCGGCGCCGGCCGGCCTGGCGGCGGCCATTGCCACCGTGGCGATCACCAAAGGCGCGACGGCCGGCAGCTCAACCCTGGCTTTGGTGAAAGGCGCGTTGAAAGTCATGGCTTGGACCAAGATCAAAATGGCGTTGACGGTCGGCGGGTGCGCCGTGCTCGCGGCCGGAACCGCTTCCGTCCTGTTCGCACAAACCGACAAAAGCGGTGCGGATGATTCCTGGAGAAGCATAATTCATTTCTACAGCCGGCCGGCCATGGAGGCTGACCTGGCAGACACCCCGCCACAAGTCACGATCCTGCCCACGATACATCCACACTGGGGTTCGATGTGGTGGTCGGATAAAGCCGGCCGGAGGCTGGGAATAAATTCATCGGTCACCAACCTGCTGATGGATGCCTATGGCGTACGCACCACGCACATGATTTTCCCCGGGCCAATGGCGGGTGGAAAATATGATTTCATCGCCAATCTGCCGCAGGGTGCCGAGGCGGCTTTCCGGCAAAGAATCCAAGAACAATTCGGCGTGGCGGCGCACAAACAGGTCGTCGAAACCGGCGTGTGGGTGCTGAAAGCCGGTGACCCGGAAAAGCTGAGAACCATCATAAGCAATAAAAAAAGCCCGCATCAAGAGCTCAAGTACGTTGACGGGAAAACGATTGCCGTGCTGGAAGACGAACCGGTTGCCACGCTGGCCGATGCGCTGGAAGGATGGTTGTTGCGGGCGCCGGTGGTGAATCGAACCGGGCTTTCGGGACGCTATGATCTCAACTTGAAGTGGGACAACCATGACCAGTCAAAGAGCGTCACCGACCTCGTGGATCAACTGCATCAAGCCGGCTTGGAACTTGTCCTCAGCCGGGAGAAGTTTGAAATGCTCATCGTCGAAAAAGTGAAATAGTTTGTCCAGTTTGGCGGTTCGCACACATCATTTGATAGATGAGCGTACGAAACGACCATGACCTGCTGGCCGACTTTGCCCGGACCGCCTCCGAGGCGGCGTTTGCCGAATTGGTGGGGCGGCATGTGAACCTGGTCTATTCCACCGCGCTGCGCTTCAGCGGCAATGCCCACGCCGCCGAGGAAATCACGCAGGCGGTCTTCATCATCCTGGCACGCAAGGCGGGAAAACTATCTACGCGCGTGGTCTTGTCCGGCTGGCTGTACCAGGCTGCGCGGCTCACGGCGGCGAATTTGGCCCGGAGTGAGGTCCACCGGCAACAGCGGGAACAGGAGGCCTATATGCAATCCACCTTGAATGAACATGATTTCGCCGCGTGGCAACAGATTGCGCCGTTGCTGGATGAGGCGATGGGGCACCTGGGCGAAACCGACCGCACGGCGGTGGTGCTGCGGTATTTTGAGAACAAGACGGCGCAGGAAGTCGGGGCGGCGCTGAAGCTGACCGAGGCGGCGGCGCACAAACGCGTGAACCGGGCGCTGGAAAAGCTGCGGAAAATCTTCACGAAACAGGGCGTGACGCTGTCGGCGGTGGTGATAGCGGGGGCAGTTTCGGCGAATTCGGTGCAGGCCGCGCCAGCGGGCCTGGCGGCGATGGTCACGGCGGCGGCAGCGAAAGGTGCGGCGGTCAGCGGTTCAACTTTAACCCTCATCAAAGGAGCATTGAAAATTATGGCATGGACCAAGGCGAAAACGGCGGTGGCGGCAGGCGTGGTCGTGTTGCTCGCCGCGGGCACCACCACCATCACGGTCAAAGAAATCCAGGCGCACAAAACCTATCCGTGGCAGGTGCCACAGGCTTCTTTTGGCGTCTTCTACAAAATGCCGCCGATGGTGAAAATCTTGCCTTCAAAATTCGCCGCGGACGGGCATTGGTGCAGCGACGGGAGCCGGGGAGCCATGGGGATAGCCCAGCCGGTTCAGGAAATCATTCAACTTGCCTACCGGAAGGACAAGTTGCGCACCGTAATAGAAACCACGCTGCCCGGGGGGAAATATGATTTTTTTGCGAAGCTGGTGCCCGCCCAGGAGCCGCGCAAATCAATCCAGCAAGACGAGGGCTGGGCCGCGGCTTTGCAAAAGGAGGTGGCCAGGAAGTTTGGCCTGACGGGCCGGGTGGAAAAACGGCCGGCGGATGTGTTGGTGCTTCAGCCGGCTGCCGCCGGCATAAAAGGGTTCAAAGTCAGTCACACCATGCCTCATGGTCATGCGCTGTCCAGTAACGCCGGAAAAATGCAGTGTTTTGAACAGCCGCTCAACACCTTGACCGGCGTGTTGGAGCATGAATTTCAAATTCCCATCGTGGATCGGACGGGTTTGCTGGAAGCCTATGACTTTGCCGTCACCTGGGATGAGCCAGACAGCGAGACGCCAAATCCCGCCGGCCTGAAACAGGCGTTACACGACCAACTGGGCCTCGACCTGGTGGCTGGCCGGGAACCCATCGAGATGCTGGTCGTCGAAAAAGTGAAATAGTTTGTCCGATTTTGGGAATGGCGGACACTTATATGGTGGTGAGGGATAAGAAACTTTGAAACGAAACCGTCCTGGCGGTGTCATATTAAACATGAAATTCCGGCGGACGTCCGCAGGGCGGGCGTTCACACTGATTGAACTGCTGGTGGTCATCGCGATCATTGCGATCCTGGCGGCCATGCTGTTGCCGGCGTTGAGCAAGGCGAAGGCCCGGGCGCAGGGCACCCGGTGCCTGAACAATGTGAAGCAACTGCAGCTCGGGTGGCTGCTGTATGCAGACGACAACGGCGATGTCATTCCGCCCAGCGCCGGCGGGTCGCCGACCACGAACCAGTCGTGGTGCGCCGGCAATTTTCTGACCAGCCCGGCGGACAAGACCAACCTTGACCTGATCAAAAACAGCCTGCTGGGGCGGCACGCCGGCAGCGCCGGCATTTACAAATGCCCCGGTGACACAACGGATAATGTGCGCAGCTTTTCCGAAAATTGCGCCATGAACGGCGATGATGCCGATCTCATGGCCAGTTTCATGTTCTTTAAGAAGACGACGACCGTGCCGGCGGCGGCGCAGTATTTTGTGTTCATTGATGAATCCAGCGCGACGATTGACAACGCGCATTTTCTCATTGATTTCAACCAGAATTACGACGCCGTCAATGTGGCGGACAATCCGGCGGCCTACCATGGAATGTCGGGCAACACGTCTTTTGTGGACGGCCATGCCGCGGCCCGGCGCTGGCATGCCGCACCGGTCACGGACATGGATCCGGACGGCATCTGGCTGATGCAACACGGGTCGCTGCCCATTGACCGGACCGCATGGAGCGGCCCGATTGTTCCCTGAGTCCCGGCCTGGCCGCCGGCGACCAGACTGATTTCATGAGGTTGCAAGCAATGACTTGAATGATTTATGAATCTGGGAACCAGGCTGGGTTTCACGCTGATTGAGTTGCTGGTGGTCATCGCGATCATCGCGATCCTGGCGGCGCTGCTGCTGCCGGCGTTGAGCGCAGCCAAGGCGAAGGCCCGGCGGATCGGGTGCGTGAACAATCTCCGCCAGATGGGCGTGGGTTCGGCGGTGTACGCGGCGGATTCCACGGACATTTTGCCCCCGTGGCGCGGCTACGCCCCTTACAGCGGCAATGGCCAGATGAACAACCTGAAAGAATCGCATTTCAGCCGCTACGTCTGGCTGGACGAAGGGCATACGCACACGAAATGGAAGATCGACGGGAACGTCGCCCAGCCGACGGACTGCCACTTTCAAAATGCGGGTTTTCTGTACGTCGCCAAATACATTGGTGACGGCACGATTTATTTTTGCCCCAGCCTGGCGACGGGGGATTATTCCAAGGCGAATTACGAGCCGCTGCTGACCACGGACAGCGTGAAGGGCGTGGTGCGCTCCAGCTATTTTTACAACCCGCGCGTGACGGACGCGGCGGGCGGGAATGATCACCGCCGCTACCAGAAGAGCAGCCAGTTTGAGGGCCATAAATTGTTCGGGTGCGATGTCATCACGAACATCCGGCCTGAAAACACCGCGCACTTGAAGGACACGGGCTACAGCGTGCTGTTCACGGATGGCGCGGCGAAATTTGAGAAGAGCCAGGAGGCGTTCGACGCCGTGGGCCAAATTCACTCGACGTACGCGGCGGGCGGGTCCATCTTTGGCACACCCGCGGATTTGGACCATGTTTTTGACCTCCTCGAAAAATGAACATCCCTTTGACCAACGATCCGGCCGGAAGGCTTCCAAGCGATGACGTTCGTCGCGCGTTCACGTTGATTGAACTGCTGGTGGTGATCGCCATCATCGCGATTCTCGCGGCGCTGCTGCTGCCGGTATTGGGCAGCGCCAAGCGCAAGGCGGCGCAGGCCGCGTGCATCAACAATGAAAAGCAGCTTGGCCTGGGCGTGAAAATGTATGTGGATGACAATACGGCCACCTTTCCGGGGATCGCCTCGCGGATGTATGGCTATCATGCCGAAGACTGGATTTACTGGCGCACGAACACCGCGCTGTATCCGCCGTTTGAGAAAAGCCCGATCCTCGTTGCCGTGCCCGGCCTGCAGAAGCCCTCGTTGCGCTGTCCCCTTGATAACGATGACAACGACCGGATCAATAATTATTCCTACGGGGACGGCTACGGGCCTTACTTGTTCAGTTACAGCCTGACGGGTTACGGTTTGGACGACAGCGGCAACAATGTCGGCCTCACCACGGTGGTGGACAGTTCCAGCGGCAGCCCCGTGATCTACCGGTTCAAGGAAGGCGGCGTAAAGAACCCGTCATTGAAAATCATGCTGGCGGAGGAACCCGCCACGCTCGGGAGCAAGGACAGCCCGGATCAGAGCAGCCTCATCCAGGATGGGCGCTGGATGCCGAACCAGGATCCGTTGACCCTCCGCCACGGTGGCAAGGCGGATGTGGTGTTCAACGACGGCCACGTGGAAGCGGTCACCCCGGAATTTGGCCGGGATCTCGCGCACAGCCTGCCCGGCCAGTAAGGGTGGAGACCTTGAAAAGCTTATGACTAAGAAGATGGTGCTGGTCAGCATAATTGCCCTGGTTTTGGTCGCGGCGGCGGTCGCGGTGAAGATTTTTTTCTTCCCGTCGCTCAGCGATAAATTTTTCGCAATGAACCAGGCAACGTTGCGGCAGGCGCCCGCCAACGTGGCCATGGTCCGCCCGACGCATTTTCCAGATTCGGCCCAGAAACCATCGCCGGACAACCAGGTGACCTACGCCACCGTCCGCGGGGCGCGCTGGCTGGTGGGCCGCAACGTGTCATTCCCCATGCTGCTGGCCGTGGCCTACAGTTACAATCCGGGGCGCATCAAGCTGCCGGCGGCCGCGCCGGCCGGGGGCTTTGATTTTCTGGTGACGATGCCCAGGGAGCCGGAGGCGCATCTGCAAACAGCCATCGGCCGCCAGCTTGGTTATTTTGTGCGCCGGGAAATCCGCGAAACCGACGTGCTGGCGCTGAAGGTCAAAAACCCGAATCCGCCGGGCTTGAAGGTGAGCACGGCCACCAAGGAAAACGTGGCCCCGAAAAACGGGCGGCTTTATTTCACCCACATGCACCTGGACGTGGTGACGGAAGGCATGCAGGCGATGCTGAAGTCGCCGATGGTGGACAAGACGGGGCTGACCGATTTTTATGATTTTTCGCTCGCCTGGGACAAACAGACCCAGCAGCAGATCCAGAGCGGGAAGCTGGACCAGGAAACCGGCGAAAAAATCCTCAACGACTGGGGGCTCGGGCTGGAACCAGATACGGCCGCGATTGAGATGCTGGTGGTAAGCACCGGTGCGCCGGCAGTTGCCGCGCCGGCCGACCGGTCCCAGGCGCTGCTCGGACCGTTGAATCCGGGAGCCGAGCGCGGATCCGAGGGCTGGTACCACGGCACGACCGGGCTGGCTTCCTTGTCCATTGAAAGCACCGAGCCGGCTGCCGGGGTGAATGATTTCACCGTGGGAAATACCGCCGCCGGCCGGGAAAATCATGCGGACTGGCGCTCGGAAACCTTCCCGCTCGGACCGGCGGCGAAGGGCGGCCGGCCCATGACCTTTTCCTTCGCCTACAAGCTGCCGGACCCGGTGAAGGACAACGACAACCTGCGCGTCCAATTTCGTTTCTACGACAAAGCCACCAACTTTCTTGACCAGAAGGAGTTTTGGGTTGGTTCGCAAAGCCATGACTCGGCCATGACGGGCTATAAAACCATCACCACCAGCGGCATCCTGTCGCCGCCGGGCGCGCAAAACGCGGACATAACCTTGAGCGCGAACTTATATGAGGGCGACAACTGGAGTTCCGGCACCGGACGGTTTGACAATATTTTCGTCACCATTGCCCGGCCCTTCACGTGGATGAAGCTGGTCGTCGGAGGAGTGGCGCTGGTGGGCGTGGCGGGTTTGACGGTGCTGGCAATGTCCTTGCGGGGCCGGAGCGTAGGGCGTAATCGCGTGGGCACACCGGTTCCATCATGAACACCAAAAGAGCATTTACGTTGATCGAACTGTTGGTGGTGATCGCCATCATCGCGATTCTGGCGGCGCTACTAATGCCGGCGTTGAGCAAGGCGAAGCTTTCCGCGAGCAAGGCGACGGACCTCAACAATCTCAAGCAGGTCATGATGGCGCTGCATGTTTATGCCTCGGATGAGAATGATGTGAACCCGCTGCCGAATTGGGATAATGGTTATGGCACCGGCTGGCTTTACTCGCCGGATGATGGCAGTGGACCGTCCCGCTTCAACCCCAAAGGCGGGCTGCTCTGGCCAATTTTGCGCGAGGCCAAAGTGTATGTCTGCCCGAGCGACGACACCCAGATGTGGCATTGGTCAAACCATGACCAGGTGAACGAGCAACGCAATCAGCAGCTCTCGAGCTACGCCATGAACGGTGCCGTGGCCGGCTACATGCTGATGCTTCCCCGGCCGGTCAAGCTCTCAGTGATGCGTCCGGATGATTGCGCGTTCTGGGAGACGGATGAGACCGAGCCATATTATTTTAACGACGGCGCCAATTATCCGCCGGAAGGCGTCAGCCCCCGGCACCAGCAGGGCGGCATCCAGGCGGTGTTCGATGGTTCGGTGAATTACATCAAGCTGACGGAATGGTATTCCGAGGTCACGGAAACCAATCGCAATCGCCTGTGGTGTTATCCCAACAGCCCGGACGGGCGGACGTATTGAACACCATGCGCCATCTGGTCATCATCATCGTGTCGCTTCTGCTGGTCGTCGCAACTTGGGCGGGCTGGCGGCGGCACGTTTTCAACGAATTGAAAATTGCGCATCCGGCCAACGTTGCGGAATTCGAGTCGGACATGACCGAGGCGCTGGCGCGGCAGATTTTTCAAGAGCTGCAGAAAAACGGCCCGTCCGCCTTTTTTCTCGCCTTTGGGGAACGGCTCACCCCGCCCAGCGGTGCATTCATCGCCCGGTTTCAAAATGTGCAGCCGAGAGTCGAACGGTTCGATGCGGCCGTGATGCCGCCGACCGGCATGATCATGGACACGTCGAGCGGACGCATTGGCTTGATCGTGCAGATCATCAAGATAAAGCCGTATGTCGTTGGCGAGTACGAGGTGGAGGTGGCCATCTCGAACGCCAAGGCTGGTTGGGACCATTTTGTGTACCGCATTTTTAATGCGGGCGGCGAATGGCGGGTCAAGGGCCGCACTCCGGCATGACGGTTTAAACTCATTATGAAATCACGACGCGGATTTACGTTGATCGAACTGCTGGTGGTGATCGCCATCATCGCGATCCTGGCGGCGCTGTTGCTGCCGGCGTTGAGCGCGGCGAAGGCCAAGGCCCGGCGCATCGGCTGCATGAACAACCTGCGGCAGTTGAGCCTGGCCTGTAAGATGTACGCGGACGATGGCAATGGGCGGCTGGTCTCAAGCTGGCCGCTCGGCTTTGACAGCTATCCGGTGAATCCCTATTCGTGGTGTCCCGGGTGGGTTTCGTACACCAAGCCGGCGGGTTTTGAGTACGGCCCGGACCCGCAGTTCAACTGCACCAATGTCTATGCGCTCGAGCAGGGAGCCATCTGGTCCTATGTGAAATCGGCGGGCGTCTATCGCTGCCCGGCCGATGACCGGAGTCTGGATGGCGTGCCGGTGGTGCGCAGCTATTCCATGAACTCGTGGATGAACGGGAGAAGTTACGGCGACCCGACGGGCGCATCCACATTTGTCACACCGGAAGATGACGGGGCCTTGACCTACAAGCTTTACCGGCGGGAAAACCAGATTGCGTCGCCGTCCGAGACGTGGACCTTGATCGATGAGGATGCCAGCAGCATCAACGACTCATTGTTCCTGGTGGACATGAGCGACCAGAACGGAATCATCGACATGCCATCGAGCCGCCATGGCCGGTCCTATGAACTGGGTTTCGCGGACGGCCACCTGGACAACATCAAGATGCTCGCGCCGGCGGCGGCCTGGATTGATTACACCGCCGGGCCGGATCCGGACTGGGTTAAGTTGAAAAGCTGGACGACGGTGAAGAAAGGACCTTGAAAGCGGAATCTTTAAATGAATGGTTTTTGCAACAGAAAGAGCGGCGCGCCGGCGTTCACGTTGATTGAACTGCTGATGGTGATTGCCATCATCGCGATCCTGGCGGCACTGCTGCTGCCCGCCTTGAGCAAGGCGAAGAACCAGGGGGCCAAGGCGACCGACCTTAATAATTTTCTCCAGATCACGACCGCGCTACACCTGTACACCGATGACAACAACGGCGCGGTGACGTGGCCAAACTGGGATTACGGTGGGGCGATGCCGGATGGAACAGCCCGTGCCGGCTGGCTGTACAAACCGGATCTGGCCGCAACGGGCACGAATGTTTTCAAGGTTGATTCCGGCCTGCTCTGGCCGGCCTTGCACAACCCCAAAATTTACGTCTGTCCGATGGATAATCCCGGTGAAGCCCGTTACTCTGCGCACGCCGGCGCGGTGGTGCAGCGCGCGCAGCAGCTTTCCAGTTATATCATGAATGGGGCCGTGGTCGGTTTCCGGTCGGGCTTTCATTCGAACGCGGTGCCGGTCAAAATTACCCAGATGCGGCCGATTGACTGCGCGTTTTGGGAGACGGATGAGCGTGAGCCTTTCGATTTCAACGACGGCTCGAGCTGGCCCACGGAGGGTGTCAGCGCGCGGCATTTCCAAGGGGCGGTTCAAGCCACCTTTGACGGTTCGGCAAATTACGTCACGCTTGCGGACTGGCATGCCGCCGTGGCGGATCCAAACAAAAACCAGTTGTGGTGTTATCCCAATACGGTTGATGGCGGAGATCCAAAATACGGCCACACGCCGTGAGTGAACGGCTTTACGTTCCTGATGTCTTACGTTTTAATCATTTTATGAAATCCCGGCGCGCATTTACGTTGATTGAACTGCTGGTGGTGATTGCGATCATCGCCATCTTGGCGGCGCTGTTGCTGCCGGCATTGACCGCAGCCAAGACGAAGGCGCAAAAGATCGCGTGCCTGAACAACATCCGCCAACTGGGCACGGCCTGGATCATGTACACGGGGGAGAGCAACGGACGCATACCGACGTGCCAGCCGTTTGACCCGGCCACCTTCGCCATCAACCAGACTGCGTGGGTGCGCGGCGTGGCGGCGATCTTGAGTCCGCCGGGCGCTTTCGGCCAGGTGGATGCCGGCGTGCTGGATTGCACGAACCAGCACGCGCTGGCGCTGGGGTCGCTTTTTCCCAATATCACGTCCTACAACGTGTACCGGTGCCCGGGTGACAAGCGGGAGGTGGACGGCGTGCCGTATCTGCGGAGTTATTCGATGAACAACTGGATGAACGGCGAACCGTTCGCCAACGTGGCCAATGCCCTGGACACGACCCACCGGCTGTTCAAGAGCGAATCCAGCATCACCAGCCCGTCGCAGTTGTATGTGTTCATCGACGAGGATGCGAGCACGATCAATGACGGGATGTTCGTGGTTTATATGGACCCGGCGCAGGGGTTGCAGGATCAACCGGCGCTCCGGCACAAGACGGGCTATCCGCTGACGTTCGCGGACGGGCACGCGGAGCTGTTCAAGCTGTTCGGCAACGGCCAGGACCTGTTCAATCTGGAGAATGCCGCGACCGTGCCCAATTGATTTGGAGAAGGTCTTATTGAGGTTTGCGCAATATGGTGACGGCGCGCGGGCTTTAGCCCGCTTCAATGTCTCAAACGCCGGCAGGCTGGGTGTTTTACGCGTGCTGCCGCTTTGGACATTGAAGCGGCGTAAACGCCGCGCCCCGCTCGCGCCACCGCCGTGTCACTGCATTGCACAGGGTGGGCCTGGGTACTAGGGTGACCCTTGGCAAAGCGGACGCGCTGCGGCTGATCCCGCAAGCGGGACACAGCCGCGCTCCGGGAAAAGTCCAGGCCAGGACAATGCCGCAATTTCCACTTTGCGTTCGTCGCCGCTTCGCGGTTTAATACCCGTCACATGAAAATTGTTTTAGCATACTCGGGCGGTCTCGACACCTCGGTCCTCATGTCCTGGATCAAGGAAAAGTACAACGCGGAAATGATCGGCTTCTGCGCCGACATCGGGCAGGAAGAGGAATTGAACGGCCTGGAAAAGAAGGCCATCAAAACCGGCGCCTCCAAGATCTACATTGATAATTTGCAGGAGGAATTTGCGAAGGATTTTATTTATCCGATGATCCGCGCGGGGGCGATCTATGAAGGACAATATTTTCTCGGCACCAGCATCGCGCGCCCGCTCATCGCCAAGCGCATGGTGGAGATCGCCAAAAAGGAAAAGGCCGATGCCATCGCGCACGGTGCGACAGGCAAGGGAAACGACCAGGTGCGTTTCGAACTCACCGCCGCCGCGCTCGCGCCGAACCTGCAGGTGATCGCGCCGTGGCGGGATGAACGGTATCGCAGCGAATTCCCGGGTCGGCAGGAGATGATCGATTATTGCGCGAAGCACAAGATTCCCGTGCAGGCGAGCGCCAAGAAACCGTACTCCATGGACCGCAACCTCCTCCACATCTCGTACGAGGCGGGCATCCTGGAAGATCCGTGGTATGACAGCTACGACCTCAAGAACCGCGGCTATTTCTGCACGCTCTCGGTGCTGCCAGAAGACGCACCGGACAAGCCGGAATTTGTGGAGCTCGATTTCGTGAAGGGCGATTGCGTGGCGGTCAACGGCAAGAAGCTGAACCCGCTCGGCGTGATGAAGGCGTTGAACAAGCTGGGCGGCAAGCACGGCGTCGGGCGCGTGGACATGGTGGAGAACCGGTTCGTGGGCATGAAGAGCCGCGGCGTGTATGAGACGCCGGGCGGCGCGATCCTGCATTTTGCGCATCGCCAGATGGAAAGTTTGACGATGGACCGCGAGGTCATGCACCAGCGCGATGCGCTCATTCCGAAATATGCCGAGCTGGTGTACAACGGTTTCTGGTATGCGCCGGAACGTTACGCGCTCCAGGCCTATGTCGAGGAATCACAGAAGAATGTCAGCGGCACGGTGCGCGTGAAGCTGTACAAGGGCAACATCATGGTCACCGGCCGCAAGTCCAAGGTGAGCCTGTACAATCCGCACATCGCCACCATGGAAGCCGATCCGACCAAGGCGTACAACCAAGACGATGCGACGGGCTTCATCCGGTTGAACGGGTTGCGCCTGAAAGTCGCGGCGAAGGTGCATAAAAAGAAATAGTCGTCAGCGACGACGGGCCAATAGTTTCAAAGCCCACGGCGGGAGCCGTGGGCTTTTGTTTTGATAAGCGACGGTTGTCGTCCGGTCAGAATTCCCGTTTGTGGCCGTATATCAGGCGATGTCGCTCCTGACGGAGCTTGAGATTTTTGGCGATGGGTTTCTACAGAGATGTCGCGCCTACGGCGCTGCGGGGGGGCGCGTCTACCGATGCTGCATTGCCAAGCGGGTGACGATTGAGATAAGTTTTGGCGCAGCCAAACTTTTCACAAGGGAAAAAATGAACCAAATCAACAATAGTCGGGTGATCATCCGTCCGTCGGAGGCCGGTGACTGTGAGGCTTTTCTCACGGCGGTGCGGCGGAGCCGGGCGGTGCATGGGAGCTGGATCAACCGGAAGGCCAAAACGCCGGCGGAATATCAAAAATATCTGGAGAAGTGCGAGAAAGGAGCGAACCATTTCTATTGTGTGTTTCACCGGGAAACGGGCGGTCTCGTGGGCGTGATTAACTTGAACAATCCGGTGCTGGGGGTGCTTTGCAGCGCTTCGGTGGGGTATTACGCCTTTGCGCCGTATGCGGGACAGGGGTTGATGGGCGAGGGGTTGCAGCTGGTGTTGCGGCAGGCTTTCACCAAGCACAAGCTGCATCGTGTGGAGGCGGACATCCAGCCGAAGAACCGCGCTTCCCTGGCGCTGGCGAAGAAGTGCGGGTTTGTGAAGGAGGGTTTTTCCCGGCGGTTCGCCAAGATCCGCGGGCGGTGGCGGGACCATGAACGCTGGGCGATCTTGGCCGAGGATTTTAGGAAACGGAAATGAACTTTCGTCGTGCAACCCAGGCGGATTGCGGCCTGCTGGCGGAGCTGAACCATCAGTTGATCCGCGATGAGGGGCATCGGAACCCGATGACGGTGCCGGAACTGGAGGAACGCATGGCGGTCTGGCTGGCGGATGGATATGTGGCGGTGCTTTTTCAGGAGGGCAAAGAGGTCGTCGCGTATGCCGTGTATCGCGAGGAGCCGGAGAAGATTTATCTGCGGCATCTGTTCGTGGTGCGGGAGCGGCGGCGGCAGGGCATCGGGCGGCAGGCGGTGGAGCTGCTGCGTTCGAAAATCTGGCCGCCGGGCAGGCGGCTGACGGTGGATGTGCTGGTTCACAACACCCCGACGGTGGCGTTCTGGCGGGCGATGGGGTATCAGGATTATGCGCTGACGCTGGAGATTTTGCCGGAGGCAGGCATGACGTCACTCTGAATCCCCAAGAATTCAATCCTCTGTGCGTCTGGTGGCACAGGGATTGACCCGGCTTATTCTTGTGATAGGGTCGAATTAGCAAAACGATCAGATATGAAACCGGGCAACATGGTCATAACAGCATTCGCCAATCGAGAACATTTGCGGCGGGGCCTTGTCTTCTGCCTGCTGACCGGGTTGGGGGCGTTTTTTCCGCTGGAGGCCAAACCGGTTGCGGGTCATGTCGTGGGCTGGAATTATACGGCATCGGTTCCCAATGATCTGCCGGCGAACCTGACGAACATCGTGGCGATTTCTTCATGTGCCGCCGGAAATTATTACTGCCTAAATCTCGCCCTGCGGGAAAATGGAACGGTGGTGGCGTGGGGCAGGAATTCCCTCGGGCAGACTCTGGCGAGTGTCCCGGCCGGGGTGCAGAATGTCGCCGGCATCGCGGCGGGCGGTGATCACTATCTGGCACTCAAAGGTGACGGGACCGTTTATGCCTGGCAAAGCACCGCACTGCTTTCCGTGCCGGCTTATGTGACCAATGTGGCCGCCATCGCGGCCGGGCCGGGCGGGTACAGCCTGGCGCTCACGAAGGCCGGCGGGGTTCTTTCGTGGACTCATGGATCGGGAAATTATGTCCTGCCGTCCGGCTTGGACAGCAATGTGCAGGCAATCGCCGGTGGGCCCGCTTTTTTCGCAGCGCTCAAGAGCAATGGCGTGGTGGTGGCCTGGGGTTTGAACAATCTCGGGCAAACCAATGTGCCCGCAGGGACGACCAATTTTGCGGCGGTGGCGGTTGACTATATTCACGGCGTCGGGTTCAACACCAACGGCACCGTGGCGGCGTGGGGAGCCAGTTGGAGCGGAAGCGGGCAGGCCACTGTGCCCGCCGGCTTGAGCAACATGGTGGCGGTCGCGGCGGGCGGGGTGAAGGGCAGTCATAGTCTTGTACTTAAGAGTGACGGGACGGTTTCAACGTGGGGAGAAGCGCAGACGGCGATTCCCGGCAACGTAAGCAATGTGGTGGCGATCGCCGCGGGTGATTACTACAACCTGGCCATCGTGGCGGACTGGAAAATTTCGGCGATGAATGTTACCAACCAAAAACCGGCGATCCGGTTCTATTCATTTGCCGGCCAGCATTACGTGGTGGAATATGCGACCAACCTGCCGCCGGGCAATTGGGCACCCTTGACGCAGACCAATCTCGGCACGGGTGGCGACATGATCATCGTGGATACCAATGCGCCGGGCCCCGGACGGTTTTACCGGGTGAAACAGTGGTGATGGGGCATTTGTTCCGCTTTGCAGTATTTCTTCAAGCGCTCCATCGCGGTGGATTTGAATGGTGAAGCGGCATAAATGCCGCGGTCCATTGATGTTATATGGGTGCGGGTGGAAGCGTGAGCCATGGGTTGGTTACGTTGCTGCGGCTGATCCCGCGCGGCGCGGGACACAGCCGCGCTCCGTGCAACTCACGCCAGCTCTGGCACCACAAACGGCGCGCGGTATTGGGGGCGGAGCAAGGCGTTTGCGGCTTCTGAAAATTCCCCGGAGAAATTTTCCTGACCCGGGGTCAACGTCAAGGCGGCGCCAAGGGTCAGCGGGGTTTTGGTGAAATCCACGCCGTGAGTTTTCAGGTGTTCAACCATGCGGCCGGTGGCTTCGGCGGTGAGGGTGCTGCCCGCAGTGCGTTCGGCGAGTTCGCCGGCAGTCATAGTGCGGCCGACTTGATGGGAGAGGTTGCCGAGATGGCACAGGGCGCTGGAGACGTGGCCTTCATCCACCGGCCCGTACTGGTCGGCGGTTTTGCGGCTGCGCACGACATCAATGTAATTCTGCATGTGCCGGTCATGGCCCTTGAATTCCTTGATGACCTTGCCGTCGCGGTCGTGCGCGGTGGCGGTAAAATAATTCGGTACGATGACGCGGCCGCCTTCGCATTCGACGACGATGCCGATGGAGACGCCATGATATTTGTCCATGGTGGCGGCGGCGGCATCGGCGGCATCGGCGCTGTTCATGGCCGAGGTGTCGACGTCACTGCCTTTACCCGGTTTGGCGGGGAGGCCGCGGACTTCGAAAATGAGCGGGGCAGTTTTGTAATCGTGGACGATGACCTGGGTGTTGGGCGTTTCGCCATCGTCGACATAGCCGACGCGGCCGCCGATGCTGAAGGTGTGGCGCGGGAGGCCGGGCTCGCCGAGAAACCAGCGGGCAACATCCATCTGGTGGATGCCTTGGTTGCCGACATCGCCGTTGCCGTAGGGCCAGAACCAATGCCATTCGTAATGCACGGAGCCGTTCTTTTTGGAATTGCGGCGCGAGGACAGGATGGGGGCCGGGCCGCTCCAGATATCGTAATTGATGCTGGCCGGGATGGGCTGGGGGCCGGTGGTTTTGCCGATGCTGTCGCGGCGTTTGTAGCACAGGCCGCGCGAGGCGATGATCTTGCCGAGCTGGCCGGAGCGCACCCAGGCGACGGCCTCCTGCATGCCTTCGCCGGAGCGGATCTGGGTGCCGGCCTGGACGACGCGGTTGTATTTTTTGGCGGCGGCGGCAAGCTGGCGACCTTCCCAGACGTTGTGGGATACGGGTTTCTCGACGTACACGTCCTTGCCGGCCTGGCAGGCCCAGATGCCGGCGAGCGAATGCCAGTGGTTGGGCGTGGCGATGGTGACGGCATCGACATCCGACGCGGCGAACAATTCGCGAAGGTCGGTGTAGGTTTTGATGGAAGCGGCATCAATGCCTTGAAGCTTTTTCGCTTTTTCCAACACGGCAGTGTCGGGGTCGCACAACGCGACGATGCGGACGCCTTTGATGGCGGCTAGGCTGGCAACGTGATTTTTTCCGCGCCCGTTGAGGCCGATGACGGCGACGCGGACATCGCTGTTCGCGCCGGGGACTTGCGACCAGGAGCGGGCGAAAAAGGCCAGGGTGCCGGCGGCGAGGGCGGAGGTTTTAAGGAAAGAGCGGCGGTTGAGTGAGGGCATAAAGGGAGGGTTATCAGGAGCGGTTGACGTGCGCCGCGTTTTAAGAATTGTGAGCCTTTCACCCCTCACCCTAACCCTCTCCCCTCGGAGGGGAGAGGGGACTAAAAAGCGGTTGGGGCGCAGCATATGCTTGGACTGGTGGGAGTTCATTTTCCGGCGGCGTAGGCGGCGTATTGTTCGGCGATCCGGGCGGCTTTTTCATCGCCATTGTGAAAATAGAAACGGTAGCGCAAGGTCAGGGTGCCGCCGGCGGGGATGGTGTAGTCGCCAGCGTGGGGCTGGTCCGGGAGTTTTTCGTAATCGTGCTTGCCGAACGGATTGGCGCCAAACAGGCCGTAATCGCGGGCCATCCAGTATGTGGGGTGGCGGAGATTTTCGGGATGGTCGAAGATGGCGACGCCGTAGGTTTTACCGTTGAGCTGGGAATAATAATCGCACCAGTCGGCGCGTTTGCCCCAGGTTTCGCCATCGCGCAGGCCGGTGGCGTTCACGATGTGGCCGGCACTGCTCGCGCGGCTCAGAACATTGCTGCCCTCGCCGGTGATGCCGGCGCCGCCGCCCTGATGCTTGTGCGGCATGGTCATCCATTGGGCGAGGCGCAGGGCCATGGTGCCATCCTTGTTGTCGCCCAGGAGCAGCGGTTCATTGGCCGGGGCATGCAGGGTGACTTCGTAATCAATCATCCGCGCATCGGTGGTGGCGCGGAAGCGGAGGGTGCGTTCGTCGGTGCAGATGATTTTGCCGCCGGGCGCGATCCAGTTGTCGTGGGTGTGGATGGAGCCGTCGGGGTCCGTGGTAAACTGGGCTTGAACGGTGCGGCCTTTGTCGGAGGGCGATTTGCCGGCGTCACCTTTGCCTTCGTTCCAGAAATCCACGCCGTTGACCATGCTGTGTTCAAACCACAGCGAGCGGTGCCAGGGGTGGTCGGTGTCTTCGCCGGCAACCTTTTTCATGGGAAAGTTCCGGGTCATGGGCGTGCCATCGGTGGCGAGAATGGGATAGCAGTAAGGCCGGGAGGCGCCGTCGCCGTAGATGTATTCAGTGAAAAGCTGGCCGCCGATTTCAACGCGGACACGGTCGGCGAGCGGGATGAGTTTGACGGCGGTGGCCATGTCAGCGGCTTGGAGGGGGAACCACACGGAGGAAAGGCACAAGGCCGCCAGGGACAACTTGCAGGCGTTCATGGGAAGAAGGATGTTTTATGGCGGGGGAAGGTTACAATCTTAAAGGCGGTGGCGGCCTAACCTTGCGGAGCGCGGCATTTACCGCTTCAGTTCACGCCGGCCCAACGCACATGACCCTTTCTTGATACCCGGTTATTCAAGCGTTGAATCGGCTTGAAGCCACCGCCCCGTTCACCCTTCTCAACTCACCCATGCGCTCATTCACAATTGATTGTCACGTGTGCAGTTCGTCGGGCGGCGGACGCGGTGCGTCATTGTCCTTGTCCTTGGCTTTTACCTGGTCTTTATCTTTTCCCTTGGGCGGGGGCGGCACGTACGCGGGAGGCAGCGGCTTCGCCGGCGGCAACACCTTCAAGATATTCGAGACCACTAGGTCGGAAAGCTGGTCGTAGCCCGCCGGCGTGAAATGCACGTTGAACGGTAATTGAATCTCGCCCGGCCGGCTCACCGCGCGCTTCCCGGCCGGCGGCGCCTCGCTCGCCGGCCGCGGCGGCAGCTTGGCCTGCTGCGCCGCCACGTAACCGCCCAGGTCATCCACCGGGATGTTCAAGTCCTTCATCACAGCCAAGGCCACCTCGTTGTAAGGCCGTTCATCGCCCGCAATCCGGCCCAGCGTCCCCGGCGGCACCGGCGTCGTCGTCGCAAAGATCAGCGCCGCGCCCGTCTTCTGCAGGCGCCCGGCCAGCTCCCGGAGATTCTTCCCGTATACCTCCGGCGGCGCCACCTGTTTGCCCTTCGCCGGCTCCACGTACTTGCCTTGGTCATCCAAATATTTCAAGTCATGCAATCCGAAGTTGAAATGGATCACATCCCAATTATTCGTGCCGAGCCAGACATCCAGCCGCGCCAGCCCGCGTTCGGTCGGCCCGCAATTCTCCGCCGGATGATGCACGTTCGCCCGCTTCCAGAGCTTCTTGCGCACATCCAGCGTATAGCCCATCGAGATGGAATCGCCGATCAACAGCACGTTCGGCAGACGGGGACTGTCGATGATCTCCTCCAGCGATGGATCCAGCGGCTTGGCCACCGCCTTCGTGCCCGGCGCCGGCTCAAGGTTCTGGGCGAAACCAGTGCCATTGCCGGCGACGGCGACCATCGCCGCCACCACCAGGCACAACCCCAAACCCGGCCGTTGAAACGAATAACGGTACATGTGAAAAATCATGGGGCAGTGGCGGGCGGCGGTCAAGCGGGACAAGGCAAAAGTCATGTACGGCATCGCCCGACACGCCACCGTCCTCCCGCCCACCCGGATATCCAACCAGCCAGCCGCCCCGCTTTCCTCCCCGCATTCAACTTCACTGATTTATTCACTCGCCGCCTTCACCTTGGACTCGCGACGGAATCGGTTGCCGTGTTTCTTGCTCATAGATGTTTTGTGTCTGACCGCCTCATCGCATTGTCCAATAAATCGGGGGAAGCCCAGTTTTAAGCACCCAATTTAAGTTTGCTTGCTTTCGTCGCCGCACCACCCAAACAACATAAACCAACGCAGGGACGGAAAACCGGCATGGGGGCAACGCTGCGTGGTGGCCGGCTCGTGCAAATAAAACCTTCAAACTTGCCCTCCTTTCCGGCATTTTTAACCACCATTTATGGCCGCCAAAAAATCATCGTTCGACCTGGACCAGTTCCTCGCCACCCGCACCGAAGCCGTCAACGCCGCGCTCGATAAATTTCTGCCGTCGGAAAAGACCAAGCCCGCCACCATCCACAAGGCCATGCGCTACTCGCTCTTCGCCGGTGGCAAACGGATGCGCCCCGCCGTCCTCCTCGCCGCCGCCGCCGCCTGTGGCGGCACCGAAGCCGCCGCCATGCCCCTCGCCTGCGCCGTCGAGTGCATCCACACCTACTCCCTCATCCACGACGACCTTCCCGCCATGGACAACGACGATTTCCGCCGCGGCAAACCCACCAACCACAAAGTCTTCGGCGACGGCATCGCCGTGCTCGCCGGCGACGCCCTGCTGACGCAGGCGTTCGAGATCGCCGCCCAGGCCAAAGGTTGGCCGCGCTACTCGCATAAAGATTTGATCCTGGAGATCGCCCAAGCCTCCGGTTCCCTGCAACTCGTCGCCGGCCAGGTGGCTGACCTCGAAGGCGAAGGCAAAAAACTCTCCGTCGCCGAACTCCGCTACATCCACGAACGCAAGACCTCCGCCCTGCTCTGCTGCTCCGTGCGCCTCGGCGGCATGAGCGCCAACTGCACCCCCGCCCAGCTCGCCGCCCTCACCGACTTCGGCTACCACGTCGGCCTCGCCTTCCAAGTCATAGACGACATCCTCGACGTCACCCAGACCAGCGAACAGCTCGGCAAAACGGCGGGCAAAGACGTGGCCGTGCAAAAAGCCACCTACCCCGCCATCGTCGGCCTGGAAAAATCCCGCAAGATCGCCACGCAACTCACCGACAAAGCCTTCGCCGCCCTGGACATCTTCAAAGGCAAAGCCGTCGCCCTCGAGGCGCTTGCTGAATTCCTTTTGAAACGGGACAAATGAAATTCAAACCTTTCAATTTTCTGGCGGTCATCGTGGCCATGGCATTGCTCACCGGCTGCAGCCACCGTCAAAAAGTTGAAGCGCTGCTCAAGGCCGGCAACGATGCCTTTGCGGACGAGGATTACGACCTGGCCATTCAGAATTATTCCGAAGTCATCAAGCTGGACCCGAAATCTGACGAGGCCTATCTCCAGCGTGGCAACTTGCTCGCCACCAGAGGCGAATTCGAGAAGGCCATCGCCGACCTGAACGAAGCCATCCGGCTGAACCCGCATAAAACCTCGGCCTACGAAATTCGCGGACATGCCTATTTTGGAAATGACCAGTTGGAAAAAGCCATCAGCGACTACACCACCGTCCTTAAATCCGAGCCGGAAAACACCGGTGCCCTCGGGATGCGCGGCAAATCGTTCAATTGGCGGCACGACTATACCAATGCCATCACCGACCTGACCAAAGCCCTTAAGGTTTCAACGAACGACGCCGAACTTTTTGATGACCGGGGCGAGGCGTATTTCGCGTCAAAAAAACTGAACGAAGCTTCGAATGATTATACCAGCGCCATCCTCATCGATCCGGACGACTCGACCGGTTTATGCGGTCGCGGCATGATCTATTCCCAGAATCATCAATACGCTGAAGCCATCCGCGATTTTGAAACCGTCATCCGGCTTAAACCCAAGGCAGTTCTCATATATAATCAAATCGCCTGGCTGAAGGCCACAGCCCCGGAGTCAGAAGTTCGGGATGGCAAAAAAGCGGTCGAACTGGCAACGAAAGCCTGCCGCCTGTCCAAGTGGCAAAACTACGCCTACGTGGACACGCTGGCGGCAGCGTACGCCGAGGCCGGCGACTTTGACCAGGCGGTAAAATATCAAAAGCAAGCCGCCGGCATGGACGGCATTCCTGAAGGCAACCGGACAAATGTTCTCAATCGTATCGACCTTTACGTTCACCACAAACCCTATCGCATATCGGGCGGCGATTACGATTAGGCCGCAGCCAGCTTCCCGTTTTGCGGCGGTCATCCAACCAGTCCCATCGCGCCACATTCTCAAGACGTGGCGACTATCCCCCCCGGAAAGAAAACAGGTGAGGGCGGGCGTGATAACTAACCTGACAGCTTTCCGCCCCACCAGCCGCATCATGGACTGCGCCGGCAGAGCGGCAGCGGCGACGGCGCTTTCGAGCGCACGCTGAACATCCGAATACAGAAGGCTCTCCGCCCGCTCAAAAAACGATTCTGAAGCAACCGCAATCAGACGCTTATGGCTTGCTAGTGCCACTGGCTTAATTCCCCGTCCACTTATACTCATACCCCTCCGGCGGCTCATACAGCGCGGACGCTCCATCCAGACCCGTCGTGCCGTTCCAAAACATCTTGATGTAGCCGACGTGCCCGTCCACAAAGCTCATCACATTCCTGGCATCCAAAAATTGCAGCGGCGCCCGCCGGTCATGACTGCTCAGGCCCAGCCCGCCGGAATCTTCACCAACCAGTTCGGTTCGCACCGGCTCGCGCACGTTCGCGAACGGTTTGCTGGCCATGCCGAGATCGTTGGTGTTGGCTTCGCGTCCGCTCAAGCCGTTGAACCAGTAGCTGGAAAAATGCGTCCAGCTTTGGTTGCAAAAGCCGTGCCCGCTCGAAGTCTCCACGAACCAGGTGCCGATGGGCCCGGAGAGGTCAAAATCATCGGCAGCGCAGACAAACAAGGCGTTGGTACCGGGCTGTGTCCCGCCCAGTCTCAGATACGACACCACGTTGTCCTTGTAATCAAAGTAGATGGTGTTCGTGTAAAATCCGATGATGTCGCCGTGGTCATCCGCATACAGGCGGACGGCCAGGTTGATCTGCCGCTCATTGCTGGTGCACACGCCCTTCTTGGCGGCCCCCTTCGCGCGGCTCAACGCCGGCAGCAGCAACGCCGCGAGAATCCCGATGATGGCAATGACCACCAGCAGCTCGATCAAGGTGAACGCGCGTTTCACGGGTGCTGCGAAAGCTAGTTATATTTCCCCCCGCTGCCAACAGTGAATATGCACGGCTATGGTTGTAAGTCGTAACAAACCCGCGATGTCATGGACTGCGGCGGGCAAGCGCAGCGCGACCCCGCTTTTCCCACCGCCCGTCCGCGAGGCACACATGCCCATGCAAGGTGGACAATGTGCGCTACGCCCTTGTCTGCCTGCGCAGCGGGCACCTGGAGCAGACAACCACCCGTACTCAGTCACTCTGTCCGCCGCCCGGCAGTAGCGAAGTGGCTGCATTGCGGTCGCTTCAGTGCCGCTTTCGCACGCACCTCAACCTTTCAAAGCCAGAAAAGAACGACCTGTTTCTACAGTTGCCGCCAATGATCCCTCCTGGCGTGTAATACCAGGAGTCCAATTGAGCGGAGGATTGAAGACATTTTGAAAATGCAGCATGAGACTTGTATCTGTGCGCTGCGCCAAATTACCGATGCCCCCGGCAACTAACCCGCACGGCTGGCTTTGAAATACATGCCGCGGAAAGACATTTAGGATTGTAAAAAATTGCAGGATTGATTGTAATGGAATTCGCTGGTCCACAAATGGCTGGCTTCGGGGAGATGCTTTTTAGTTCGCCTATATTCCTTTTCTTGTTTTTGCCGGTTGTGCTTACGGTTTACTTGATGTTGCCGGGCACAAAAGTCAAGAATCTCTGGCTGCTGTTGATGAGCCTGGCATTTTATTCCTGGGGCCAGATTGATTTCATTCTTCTATTACTGGCCTCAACCCTGATGAACTTCGGCCTCGGCTTGTGGGTGGACCGCAGCGACAGCACTCTCCAACGCAGGCTGGTCATTGCGGTTGCGGTGTTCGTCAACATCGGCGTACTCGTATTTTTCAAATATGCCGACTTTATCATCCAAACCTTGAATTCAGTGCTGATTCTTGTGGGCCTCGGCATGGTTCATACGCCGCATATTCCATTGCCGATTGGCATTTCATTTTTCACTTTCCATGCTTTGTCCTATGTGCTTGACGTGTATCGCCGCAAATGGAAGGCCGCAAGCGATCCCAAGGATGTGGCGCTTTATATCTTTTTTTTCCCGCAACTGATCGCCGGTCCGATTTTACGCTGGAGTGCGATTGGCCCGCAGCTTTTGCGGCGCACGATCAGCCGTGACGTTTTTGCCGATGGCGTTCGGCGGTTTGTGGGTGGTTTGGCCAAAAAAACGATCCTGGCAAATTCCGTCGCCCTGCCGGCGGATCAGATTTTCTCGCTGCCGGCGGGCGAACTTTCCGCGCCGGTCGCATGGTTTGGCATTGTTTGTTATACGTTGCAAATCTATTTCGACTTCTCCGGTTACTCGGACATGGCGGTCGGGATGGGCAAAATGTTCGGCTTTGAGTTTCTCGAGAACTTTCAATTTCCCTACACCGCCCAGTCCATCCGGGATTTTTGGCGACGCTGGCATATCTCGCTGGCGACGTGGTTTCGTGACTACCTTTACATTCCTCTCGGCGGCAATCGCATCTCCGAAGTGCGGACTTGTTTAAACCTCATGATAGTTTTCTTCCTTTGTGGCCTGTGGCACGGCGCAAGTTTGACATTTGTGGCCTGGGGCCTCTATCACGGTTTTTTCCTTGTGCTCGAACGCACGCGTTTTGGCGGTTTGATGACAAAACTTCCCCGGTCGCTCAGGCATGTTTACACCATGTTCGTGGTGATGATGGGCTGGGTGATTTTCCGCACCAATACGTTTACGGCGTCTGGAGATTTTTTCCACGCGCTATTCGGGTTGGCTCCCGCGCACTATGCGCAATCGTTGGCTTGCTACACAACGAACCAGGTCATCTGGGCCATCGGCTTCGGCGTCTTGTTTATCGGCCCGTTGTGGAATTGGCTGCAAACATCCTTTGCAAGTTTAGGCCGGGCTGTCCCGGCGGCAGCTCGTCCATTTGTCCAGGTTCTTGGTTCGGCGCTGGAAATTATCCTGCTTGTTGCGCTGCTCCTGATTTCATCGGCGTGGCTGGCCAGCGGCACCTACAATCCCTTCATCTATTTCCGATTTTGATTGATGAAACGTCCACCCACCAACCTAACTTTGAAGCACTGGACGAATGTGGCCATAATCGCGATATTTATGGCGATCATTTGGCTGCCCACGCTCGGCACATTTTTTCATTTGGATGCTGCACCGGCTTTCAATGAAAAGAGACAAATGGCGAGATTTCCGCAACGTAAACCCGGACTTGCCGGCCTCAAGAATTACTTTGCCGGACTGGAATCCTACTTCAACGATCACTTCGGCTACCGCACGCGCCTCATTCACTGGCACAATAATTGGAAGTATCTGCTCTTTCGCGACAAAATTGGATCTGATGTCATTGTCGGGCGGGATGATTGGCTGTTCTATACCGCTGACGGGATGGTTGACCACTATCGGGGCGTGCGGCAATTCACCACGCAGGATTTGCTTGATTGGGAGACGTTGCTGGAACAACGCCGTGATTGGCTCGCCCGGCGCGGGATCCAGTACATCTTTATTGTCGCTCCCGATAAACAGACGATTTATTCCGAAACGTTGCCGGCTTGGATGACCAAGGTGCGACCCAATACGAAGCTCGACCAGTTTTTTGCCTGGATGCGCGCCCATTCCACGGTTGATGTTCTCGATCTCCGCCCCGCCCTGCGGGACGCACGCCGGATCGCGCCAACGTATTACAAGACTGATACGCATTGGAATCTATTCGGCGGCTTCATAGCCTGTCAGGAGATTATTAAAAACCTCTCCAAGCAACAGCCGGCGCTTGAGCCGTTGTCCTTGGATTCCTTTGAGCAGGAGAACCGGCCGGCCAGCGGCGGGGATTTGGTGGATTTGCTCGGCTTGGATATCAACGAAATAACCGAGGACAACAACATCTTGCTCACGCCCAAAGCGATTCTCCCGGCTTTGGAAATGAGCGCAACGCTCACAAAAAATCCAAAAGCTGCGGGAATCGCGGTCGTTTTCCACGACTCGTTTGGAACCGCCATGAAACCATTTCTGGGCTATGCTTTTGGCAAAGTCATCTACCTCGGACAACATGAACTGGATCCTGCAAGCATCCAACGGGAACAACCCTCAATCGTCATCAGCGAAATCGTCGAGCGTGAATTCAATTCGGACAAACCGAACGAAAAGTTTTAGACGAGCAGACATCTTTTTTTGCCACGAGCGGCGAAAACTGTTTCGTCTCGGGGTCGTAGGCGAAGAGTTCCGTCGTGGCGATCTTGAAGAGCCGGCCGGGCAGCTTCGGTGGCGCACCTAACCTGGACATTTAGCGTAATCCGAATCTTGCTCGAGAAAAGCAGCGTCACTCCAATCATTGACATGTCCGCTTTGCCTCCACCCTTTGCATTCATTCAATGTTCTGTGTTTTGCGAACTGAGGTCGTCCAACCAATCCCGTCGCTGGAAATTCGAAGAACGTGGCGAACATTTTCCCCGCTGCCAACAGTGAATATGCGCCTGCGGTTGTAAGCCATCAAAAACCTGCGAGATCTTGGACTGCGGGGGCAAGCGCAGCGCGACCCCGCTTTTCCCACCGCCCGCCCGCGACGCCCATCGCCCCTGCAGGGTGGGCAATGTCGCGCTGCGTTTGGATTGCGGCCGCTTGAGCGCCGCCGCCGCTGCCGCTCTGCTGGCGCACTCCACGACGCCACGGATTTTCCAACATTTTATCTTTACTGCCGCAACCGGAAAAATCTTGGCTGCCATGATGGCCGACCGGAAAAAACTCAAATGAAACGGATTCATTGACCGGTCTGAATCCTGAAGAAGCTCGCACCGGTCCCGCTCATCGGAATATTGAACGTATTCGTCAGGGCGGCGGGCGGTTGATTCGTGTAGATGGCCTTCCATGGCCCGACCGGATTGGTGCTTTGCAACAGGACCTGCGGGTAGGCTTGTCCGCCCGTCCAGTTCAAGGTGAAGTTTGCGCCGTTGACCTGGGCGCCCGCGAACTGCGCCACCGGGTTGGTGTTTATCAGGGACAAACGGGAGAGCACTTGCACGCTATAACGACCGAGGGTGATGCCGGCACTGCCGCTGGACACCTGCACGATGTTTGACCCCTTGTTCTCAAAGTCGCTGCCATAGACCGGCCAGTCCGTGTTAAGATTCACATACCAGGTGCCGCTGGCGGGAAAGCCGCTGACCACATAATTCGTCAGCGGCTTGTTGGAACAATTGATCACCACCATCACCTGGTCATTGGGCGCGGCACCCCAACGGTGATAGGCCAGCACCTTGGCGGTGTCGTCCACCACATGCCACGAGATGTTCCCGCCGGTCAGCCCGGCGCTGACGCCATCCAGGTTCCGGCGCAAACGGATCATGTCATGGTAGAAATTCCACACATTGCTGTAGGCCGTGACCAGGGTCCAATTCAGCGGTGAGCTGTCGGAAAATTGGGTGATGTCGAGCCGCTCCTGCCCCATGAAAAGCTGGGGAATGCCCGGCGTGGTCATCACGATGGCCGCCCCCATCATGGACCGTTTGCGCGCGTAATAGCCCGTGGGGGCGGAGGACTGGATGCGCACCGGCAGCCGTTGCGCGCCGGTGCCGTTGAGGGCGCCCACCAGGTCATGCGTCTCCGTATAGAGCACGCGGCCAAAACCCGAGCCGTCCAGGTTGTTCTTCAGGTTCACCATGCTGCGCGAACTGTCCGAGCCCTGGGTCAGCTCATTGATGACCTCGTCGCCATAGCCCACCGCCCAGGTGCTGTCGAAATTCATGCCACCCGAATCATCCTCGGCGATGCTGATCGCTCCGGGATGATCCGAGTGGATCACCGTTGAGTTGATGTATTGGAGGAGGGTGTCTGCGTCGGGGATGCCGACGTAATTCCCGCCCCCGTTGTCGTACTGCCGGATCGCCCCGACGGCGTCCCAACGGAAACCATCCACATGGCATTCATCCATCCACATGCGCAGGTTGTCGCTGATGAATGTCCGCACGCCATCCGTGGAATAATTCGGCCGCGGCCCCCAGAGCGTGTCCTTGATGCCGCTCGCGGTGTAAAAATAGATGCCCGGCCCCGTGCCGGTGTCGAACGTGTACAGGTCCAGGTCGCTCGAGCCGTAGTGATTATGCACGACATCCAACAGCACGCGGAGGCCCCGCTGATGCGCGGCCTTGACGAAGCTTTTCAACCCGTCCGGGCCGCCATAACCGGATTCCACCGCGAACATGTCGGAGCCGTTGTAACCCCAGCTGTTGTCCGTCGCAAATTCCGCAATCGGCATCAACTCCACCGCGCCGACACCCAGGCTCACCAGGTAATCCAGCTTGGTGATCGCATCCGTAAACTTTCCCGGCCCGCCGGACGACGGCGTGGAATCATAAAACGCCCCGACATGCAGCTCGTAAATCACGAGGTTGGTTAGCGCCACCGGCAGCCGCGTGTCCCCCGCCCAATTGAAGGCATTGGGATCATAGACGATCGAATTGCCCGCCGAATTGACCACCTTGCGCGAACGCGGATCCATCTTGAAGAGCGAGCCGCTGAGCTTGTATTTATACTGGTCGCCGGCTTTCGCATTGGGAATGTCCGCGGACCAAAGCCCCGTGGCGGCGGACTCCTTGACCAGATAATTGGCCGTGGCGCTCCAGCCATTGAAATCCCCCGCGACCGCCACCGTGGTCGCGTCCGGTGCCCAGACGCGAAAGGTCACGCCCTTGCCGCCGGCATCCGCGTACGGCAGAGAGCCCATCCCCGGGCGGCTGGATTGCGCCCCGGCCTCCGGCACAACCATGCCGCAAGCCAGGACAACCAGAAGAATTATCCAGGAATGCACGGCGGATTGGTAAGCGGATTCTCTCATTCCGGCCACGCGGGCTTTGCCGGCAGTTCGATCCGCCTGCCGGTGGCGGCGGATTCACGGGCGGCAGCCAGGATCTCGGTCACAATCATGTTCACGGCCAGGGAGGAAAGGCCCGTGGGCTTGATGTCCCCGCGCACCACCGCCGCAAGATAGGAAACGGAATTTTCCTCCGGCCCCGTCAACGCCGGGGTCGTGGTGGTGGTCTCGTTCTCCACCTGCGCACCCTTGAGCACGCGGAGGGTGTCGTTGTGCGGCACCAGCACATAACCATTTTTGCAATAGATCTCCATGTCTTTCCGGTTATAGGGCCAGTTCCAGGAAGCTTGGATGATCCCCTGCGCCTGGGGATACGTCAGCACGATGGTCGCCTCATCTTCCACTTTGGGATACTTGTCCGGCTTGATGTGTTGCGTCACTGCAAACACCGAGGTGGGGCGCTCACCCTGCATCAGCCACGTCATCAGGTCGGCACCGTAACAGCCAAAATCCGGCAGGGCACCACCGCCATTGAGCACCGGATCAGTCAGCCACGCCAAAAATTCCGGCGCACAGCCGATCTCCTTCGGCCCCTGATGTCCGTCATGCACCACGACTTTGCGGATGTCGCCCAGGCTCTTTTCCTTGCAGACCACGTCATACGCCGCATGATTGGCGGAATACCAGGTCGTCTCGTAATTCACCAGCAGCTCGATGCCGCCCTTTTTGGCGGCGGCGGCCATCGCCAGCGCCTGCTTCATGTCCACCGCGAGCGGCTTTTCCATCATCACATGGATGCCATGCGGCGCGCATTCCTCCACGACGCGCTGATGATCATAGGTGCAGGTGAACGTGGCGACCGCCTGCACATTGGTCTTGGCCAGCAACGCCGCCAGGGTCGGGTAGAAAAGATTCGTGCTCAGCTTGAACTGCTTCGCGTAGATCGCCGCGACCTTCTGGTCCGGCTCAATGATGCCGACGAGTTGCACGTCCGGGTTGTTCACCATCCGCGGCACAAAACCGCGCGCATGGCCGTGGACCAGGCCATACATGGCCACGCGGACCGGCGGCCGGTTGGTCGGGGTTTCGGCGGCGGGCGTCGCGTTTAAACCGGCTAGAACACAGATGAGCGCAAGAATCGTTTTCATGGATAGGTAAATTTTGGTGGGTTATTCCCGCATGAAAACAAAAAACCTCTGGATTTTCATGCGGTATTATCGGCTGGGAATTAAAATGGCACGGTTGAGCTTGAAAAATGCGGGACAACAGTGGGAATCATCGCCGACAATGTAGCCCTGGACCCCCAAGTTGCACAGCCCCCAAAACCTGTGGGTATCCCCTGCCCGTCAAGACTTGGTAACCGCGCGTTTGCTCAGGGCACCGGCCCGGCACCGCCACAGGTGTAGCGCGCCTCAAATCCCGCGTAAAATGTCCGGCCGGAAACCGCGTCCCGCGCCGTGTCGGCGAGGCGGACCGTGACCGTTGAACGCGGCGGAAAACCTACGCCCGCCGGCGTGAATGTCATTTGATCGCGCGCCGGCGACCACGACAATTTTCCGTTTACGGTGGGTGTCACCGAGAACGCATGTTCGACGCTGGGGACATCCATCGGCTTGCTGAAATGGATCACCACCGGGGCGGCGGGCGAAACATTTTTCGCATCGTGCGCCGGCGTGATTCCCGACACCACCGGATCGAGCGGCCGGACCTGCGAGGCGGGGACAAAAATCTTCGCCGTGGTTCCCGGCATGACAATGGGCGGGGTCCGGCCACCGGCCCGCAGAATGATCGATTCACTTTCATTGAGCAGGTTCACCAGCCGGGTCCCTGCCGGACCGGACACCGGGCAGGCGGGCAACAACCGGTTCGTGGTCGCGGTGTTGAAAACCACCAACACCTCTTGCGTGCCCAACTGCCGTGTGTAGGCGAACATCCCCGGCCCCTGCGCGTTGCTCCACAGGTTGGATTGCACCCCGGTCGACAGCGCCGGATACAGCCGGCGGAAATTATTCAGCTTCGCGGTCAACTGATACAACGGGTGCGTCATGTTGAAGTTGTCACCGACGGAAGGCCCCCATTCGAATTGCCCGGCAAACATGTCCTCCCGGTCCCACGGATCCTTGGCCCCGTCGAAAGCCTGCTCCGTGCCGGCGTACAAACACGGAATCCCGCGCGTGGTGTAGAGGAAGACCAGCGCGACCTTCAACCGGTCAACGGTGGCGCCCTTGAGGCTTAAGAAGCGCGGCTGGTCGTGGTTGTCGAGGAACGTCACCAGTTGATTCTGCGTCGCCGGGTCGTAATTCGCCGCGACCGCACGGTAATGGTCCGCGATCTGCCGGGTGTTGCCGGTGGCGGCGGCAAAAATGGAATCGATCTTGAAATAGAGCGTGTAATCCAAAACCGAATCCAGCTTGAACGGCCCATCCGGGGCGCCCATCCGGCCGGTGTAAGAGCCCACCTTGACATCCGATTGATGCGGCACTTCGCCGAACATAAAAAAGTTTGTTTTGCCATGCGCCGCCGCAAACTCGCGGATCGCCGGGCACCATTCCTCCCAGAATCCCATCTCGACGTGCTTCACCGTATCGATGCGAAAACCGTCAAACCCGGCCTGCTCGATCCAAAACTCGTAAATCTTTTTCATCTGCTCCCGCACGTACGGATTTTCCGTCCGCAAATCATCCAGGCTGCTCAGCTCGCCCAGTTCAAGCTGGGTCGTGTCTTCGTAATCTTTGATGAAGCCGTTGTTGTGAAATAGATTCGTGATCGCCGGGTTGGTGGCGTTGAGGTCGAATGGCGGCGGGTATTGCATGTCGGGGTTGTGAAAGCGCAGATGATAACCGTCGGGCGGATATTTGAATTCCGGATAACCGGGGTCGCCGCTGTCGATGAGGTTGCCACCGTGGTTCACCACGATGTCGTCAATGACCAGGATGCCCCGCGCATGGGCCGCCGACACAAGATGCTGCAGGTCCGCCAGCGTGCCCCAGTGCGGATCCACTTTGTAAAAATCGCGCGCCGCATAGCCGTGAAACTCGCCGCGCACATTCAGCACGATGGGCGAAATCCAGATGGCCGTGGCGCCGAGCGACTTGATGTAATCCAATTTCTGCTCGACGCCCTTGAAGTCGCCGCCGTGCACTGAAGTGCCGCTGTGGCCGGCGGGGTCGTAATTGCCATCGACCTTGTCATTGGACGGGTCGCCGTTGAAAAAACGGTCGGTGAGCAGTTGGTAGATGCTCTGGCGCTGCCAGAATTCGTTGCCGCCGGGTTGCGCGTCCACACCCGGCGCCGCCAGCAGGCAAACCGCCAGCAACCCGACGACGGCGCAAAGCCGGTGAAGATGTCCACAGCGTGAATGCATTTCAAATTTCAAGTTTATCCCGGCCGGTTGTCCATTGTTTTACCAGATTTCAACGCGCCTGCACGCGGTAAAACCGCGTGGCATTGGTCGCGCTGCCGGAGTCGCTCAAGGAAACCGTTCCGCCCGTGCCGACCGCCGCCGGGCCGATGTTGATCCACGGTGAAGCGGCGGCGAGGCTGGTGCGGGACTGGAGCTGATAACTCCAGTTGGTGGTGGTTGACGTATTCAGCATCACATTGGTCGGCGTCGTCAGTATTTGGGTGATGTTAAAGGCTGGCGGTGCCGGCACCGAGGCCGCGTTGCCCGGATCCGTGCCGGCAAAATACTCCGTCAGGTTGGAGACGCCGTCGCCATCCGCATCGTCCCCGGCGCGCGACAGATCATTGCTGGAGCCCAGCGCATGGCCGAAATAGGCCAGTCGCCACCAGTCGGGAATGCCGTCCGTGTCGCTGAACACATCAGCGATCTTTCGCACCTGCAATCCGGAGATGCGGGCGTTGTCCGTCACCGGGGTGAACAGAACCTGCAACTGCGAATTGGTCACGCCATTGGTGAAGACCAGCGTGACCGGCAGGTTCATGCCTCCCGCCGTCGCGTAGATGTCAAAATTCGTCAGCACCTGCCGGCCTTGAAGGTAGGCATTGAAAACCCGCTTGCCGGGCCCGCTCCAATACGTCTCGGCCTCCAGCATCGTGACTTCGTAAATTCCCTCCGGGCAGTCAAACTGGTAAAGCACCCCGGCGCTGTTGGTGCTGTAATGCTCACGCTGGTAAAGGGACTGCGCCTGCGCACAGATGCCGGTGATGGTGTTGGCCACATAGCCGTTGGTGCCGCCCGTAAAGCCGAACGCGCCAAAGGTGTAGCTCGTATCCTTTAGCCAGGTGTTGGCGCTGCAATCCGTGACGCTGGCGGGATTGCCGCTGCTAAGACGCTGCACGTAATTTCCCGGCACATTCACGAACCGGACGCTGGCGGTGTTCGTGGTGGAAATATTGCCCGCGGCGTCCGACGCGCGCGCGCTGATGACGTGCGGACCGTTCAGAAAATTGGAACTGTTCAGGTTCAAACTCCACGAGGTGGTTCCGGCGGCAGTCAGCCAGGCTCCAGTATCCAGCCGGACTTCAACCTTCTGCACCGCCAGATTGTCGCTGGCGGTTCCGGTCACGGCCAGATTCCCCGAAACCACGGCGTTGTTGCCCGGCGTGAGCAGCGTAAGGTTCGGCGGCGATGAATCCGCCACCAGCGAGCCCGTGTGATATTGCAATTGATACGGCGCGTACAGGACGTTGCCCGAGACGGCGTCCACGGCGGAGTTGGTCAGCCGCACCACGACGGTGGTCAGCGCGGAAAAGCCGGAGCCCGCCGGCGTGAAGGTCATCGTGTCATGCGCTGCGGACCAGCCAAACGTGCCGCTGACGACGGGTGCCGTGCTGAACGCCGACTGGACGCTGTTCGTGTCCATCGCCTTGCTGAACTGCAACACGACCGGCTGGTTGACCGGCACATTGGTGGCGTCATGGCCGGGCGAATTGCCCGCCACCACCGGGTCCAGCGGTTTCCAGTCCGCTTGCGCGACAAAAATTTTCGCACTCGTTCCCGGCACCGTGATCTGCGGCGTCACCGGGCCCGGCTGCACGGTCAGGACTTCATTCGTGTTGAACAGGTTCACGAGTTGCGTCCCGGCGGCGAATGTCGTCGTGCGGTTGGTCAGCGTCTGGGCCGAGGTGGCGGTGTTGAACACGACAAAAACTTCCTGCGTCATCGCCACATCGGTTGTCAGCCGGCGCGCATAGGCGAACAGGCCCGGATTCGATGGCTCGCTCCATTTGTTCACATGGCTGCCGAGTGACAGCGCGGGATAAAGCCGGCGGAAATTATTCAACTGCGCGGTGAGCAGGAATAGCGGGTGCGTCATGTTGAAGCTGTCCTTGCCGGCGAGGCCAGCGTCCTTAAACGCCCCGGCGAACATGTCTTCGCGGTCGTTGGGATCGGTCGTGCCGTTAAAACCCTGCTCCGTGCCGTAATACAGGCAGGGAATGCCGCGCGAAGTGTACAGAAATGTCAGCGCCACCTGCAGCCGGTTGGTGGTCGCGCCGCTGGCGCTGAGAAAACGCGGCTGGTCGTGATTGTCCAGAAACGTCACGAGGCGCGTCTGCGCATTGGTGTCGTAGTTGGCGGCGATGGCGTTGTAATGATCTTCAATCTGCTTCGTGTTGCCAGTGGCGGTGGCGAAAACGCTGTTGACGGTGAAATAGAGCGGGTAATCCAGCACGGAGTCCTGCTTGTACGCGCCGCCGCCCATGGTGCCGGTGTAGGAACCGTTAAGCGATTCACTCCCGTCATAGACTTCGCCGAACATGAAGAAATTCGGCTTCGCGCTGTTCGTCGCGGCGAAAGTGTGGACAGCCGGGCACCAGCTCTGCCAGAAGCCGTACTCAATGTGCTTCGTGGTATCAATGCGGAAACCGTCAAAGCCAACGTGTTGGATCCAGTAGTTATAGACCGCCGCCATGTTCGACCGGACGTAATCCGACTCGGTGCGAAAATCACTCAGGCCGGAAAGTTCCCCAAGCTGGTAATGTTCCGGCGTATTGTAATCAGGGATGGCCCCGTAGTTGTGAAAAATATTCGTCAGGTTGGGGTTGGCCGCGTTCGTATTAAAGGGCGCGGCATATTGTTTTGAACTGTTGTATTTCAGCGTGTAACCGGTCGTCGTATTGAAGGCGGGATAGCCCGGATCCGCGCTGGTAAGCAGGGTGCCGCCGTGGTTGCAGATGATGTCATCGATGACCAGCAGGCCCTTGGCATGCGCGGTCGCGACCAGATGCTGCAAGTCCGCCAAGCTGCCCCAATGCGGATCCACGTTGTAAAAATCCCGGCCGGCATAGCCATGAAATTCCCCGTTCGCATTCACCACCACGGGCGAAATCCAGATGGCGGTGGCCCCCAGCGCCTTGATGTAGTCCAGCTTTTGCTCGAGACCCTTGAAATCGCCGCCGTGGACCGACGTGGTGCCGGAGGCGTTGTAATTGCCGTCCGCATTGTTGTTGGCAGCGTCACCGTCAAAAAAACGGTCGGTGATGACTTGGTAGATGCTTTGCGTCTGCCAGAAACTGTTGGTGGCGTTCTGGGCGTTGGCCAGGAACGGGGACAAGACCAATGCGGCCAAAACCCCGGCGACCGCGCGCACCGGTCGTTTTGGCAAAAAACTTTGGATCATTTAGGCTGCGTTTCCAGCAACACGGTCACCCGCCGGACCGGATCAGCGGCTGATTTATCCACCGGCGTGGACGCGTCGGGCTTCACCTCAACGGTGAAATAATGTGTCACCGGGTTGTATTGCATCGGATCATCCAGGCCGGCAAGAATCGTCAATTTCGGCTCGCTGTCAGCATAACCGTGAAGTGTGACGGTCTTTTCGTTTTCCGCGAACACCACGCCCACGGTCAGCTTGCCGCGCTCATCTTGCAGCATGGAAATTCGCTGCTTGCCGGTGCCAACGAATTTATCCTTGTCGCCGAGGAAGGCAATGCCGCTTTTGCCGACCGGCGCGACGACGTAAAACGCACTTGCGTTGGCATTGGTGCCCAGCGGCGCGGAAAACCCGGCGGCGGCGTCCAGCCGTTGCCCGTGGGCGGCAAAGTAGTCGTACACATACGCGGGGCTGCTCAGGCCCAGCATGGCCGGCGTAAATTGGACATCATCACCGGCGGTCTTGGGCCGCCGGAAGGCGAAGACATATTCCGTTTTGATGCCGTTGTGGTCAGTGTAGGTGCCGGCGACCAGCGGCGCTTTTTCTTTTTGCGCATCCGCAATGTAGCTGCAATCAAGCGGCACGATGGGAGCGTCCGGCTTGACGATCATGCCGTCCGCGCGCACGGCCTGCATGAGATTCACCTTGTTCTCCGCGCCGAGCGCGTCACCGATGCCGACCGGCCCGGCGGAAAGCGTGGACAACAGGACGTTGTTGGTTTCACCGCTCATGTACACGTCCGCCCACGGCCACATGCCCAGGGCGGAGGCCAGCCGCGAGGTGTAGAGAAAATCATTCCACTTGTTGGTGTTGAAGCGGTCGCCGCTGGTGCGGATGGTGGTCAGGTTGTCGTAGCGGCTGCCTTGCAGAAAATTGCACGGCAGCGGCATGCAATATTGCACCGTGACCCCCTGCTCCTTGCAGGCCCGCGCCATGTTGTCCAGATAAGCCTCGGCCGTGCCGAGTTCATGACTGAAGCCCGGCGAGTACGCGTAGATGTAATTCAGCCAGTCCTGTTCGTAAGTGACGATGCCTGAAGCCTTGCAGTAACCGGCGATGTTGTCCCACCACTTCGGATCCACGGCGGCGATGCCGGAAATCTTGTACTTCTCATGGTACGGGCTGGACGGATCGATCCAGCGGTTGTGGGTGACCAGCGGCAGTCCGACCGCCTTTTGGAAAACCGCCAGTCCATCCGGGAAAAGATCGGTGTGGGCCTTGTATTCCAACAACCCGCCGTAACGGTTCCACTCGCCCGCCGGCAGTTTCCCGGCCTTCTTGGGCTTGCCCGCCACGCCGTCGTAATTCGTGATCGTCTTGTAATACCACCAGGAATCCAGTTGCAGGTAGCGGATGGGAATCTCCTCCTGCCGGTAGGTCTCCACCAAACCTTGCAGCGTACCGGCATAGCCCTTGGAAAAATCGTAGTTGTAATAGTACGCCGCGCCATTGTCGGTCCAGTAACCCAGATATTTTAGCGTGGCATCCGCGTCATTCGCCGGCCGTTTGGCGCCCCCCAGATCAACCAGGGCCTTGCCCCACGCGTCCCAGGTTTTATTGATGCCCTTGCCGAAAGCCACGAGCGTCTGCTGGGTGAAACCGGCGGGCACGTTGCGCAGATCCGGATTGAAACCGCTGGCGACCTGCTTGTGGCCGTCACCGATCATGCTCGCAACCATGAAATGGGTGGCCGGCGAAATCAGGAAGGCATTCGCGTCATCATCGAACAACAGCCAGGGTGTCGAGATCTCCACGCCGGAAAAATGCGGCGGCGCAAACTCGTGGAGGCCGTAACTGAAGACGTGCAGCTTGTCCGGCAGCGTGGTGAAGTCCGGGAAAGCGGCGGGCGGCAGTTCGGAAGCCTTGCCACAGGTCTGGGAAAAGAGCGCCAGCGGTTTGCCATCGTAAATCCGGATCCAGCCGCTCATCGGCCGCTGCCTGCTCTGCCAGTCAAAAGCGGTTTGCCGATAGTCCCCCAGTCCATCGTGCCCACGGCTGGTTTTGACATGCTGCAACGGGGCGGCCAGCGTGCCGCCAAACGTCCACGCCGGATCGCGGGAAACAACCTGGTAGCCGCCCTGCTTGGCGTCCATTTTCACGTCCAGCCCGCCATCGGCCGGGCTGGCATCATGGTTCGCCGCCGGGCTGACGTTACCGGAAAACGCCAGCACCAGCCCGGCCAGTGCGGGGAAAGTTGATTTACGAAATGCAGCAAAATTGAACATGAATTTGAATGGCCCTGGATTTTTGCAGCCGGTGCTGCGTGCGTTCCGGAATTGTTAAATGGATTTAAAGCGGGTTTCCCGTTCCCAACCGGATCACTGCAAACTGCTCGTCGCTTGCCGGAGCCATAGTAAATCCGCATTGTTTTGAGCGGTAAGGTTGCTGATTTTGGAGTATTTCACCGGGTTGGGAACCAGCGCGGCATCCACCCATTTATGCGGCGCCACATGACCATCCGCATAAGCCAGCACACCGGAACCACCGTGGTTGTTGGCCGGATAATCATTCCAGACATAGGTGCCGCCGGTGTAGTCAGCCGACACGCTCTGCAAGTTCACCCGGAATAAACCGTCGTTGATCGAGTCGGGATGTTCGTCAATGAACACCCAGGCGTTGACCGGGGACGGATTATTGATGTCCGATTGCTTGTTGTAAATTTTCCAATTCTGCCCCGCGCCATATTGATTCACCACCGTGGCCTGACCGCCACCACTGATGGTGGCGACAACTCCGCCCCCCATTTGACTGTTCATTGAAATGCTGCGGTTACGCGGCCCTTGGAAGCCTTGGGAAAGGTCGCCCGGACATTTGTAAATCGCCACCGCCTTGCCACAATAGGGACCGAGGAGGGCGTTGGCCAGATAGCTGAGGTCATAATTCTGCGGATAGTTTACCGGCGGCGGACCCTGGTCCCACATCAAGACATTGTCCACCCAGCCGACGACGCCTTGGCCGATGGCAACATTATTGGCATTCACCACCAGCTTGTCGCTGTAATCGTCGGCGTAAAGTATCCAGGCATACGACAATTGTTTCTGGTTGCTGACGCAGGCGATCTGTTGCGCCTTCATCTTGGCCCGGCTCAAGGCCGGCAGGAGCATCGCCGCCAGGATGGCGATGATCGCTATGACGACCAGCAGTTCAATCAAAGTAAAACCGGAGGCGGACAACTTGGCGGCCGGCCGGCCAGGCCGCGGGGAATTCAACATTGGGTTCATCAATGTTAATTATGCTTCATCCCCTGAATCCAACCAGCCCCCAAAACCTGTGGTAATGCACCCACGGTTTCCCGGGGGCCATCAGCCCCTCACGGATTCTTGCGCTGACTCAGGTACTTCAAGGCCGCCTGGGTGCGGGAACGCACATGCAGCTTGGTGTAGATATGGCGGAGATGCCAGGTGACGGTCTCAATGCTGATGGAAAGCTTGTCCGCAATTTCCTTGTTGGCGCAGCCCTGGGACAGCAGCTCCAAAACCTCCTGTTCTCGGCGAGAAAGGTTGTCCTCGGCGGCGGCGGGGGCCGGGGCCGGCTCGCGGAAGGCGCCCAGCACCTTGCGGGCGATCTCGCTGGACATGGGCACGCCCCCGGCGTGAACCTCGCGGATGGCCTGCAAAATCTTTTCCGGCGCGGCGCGCTTGAGGATGTAGCCGCTGGCACCCGCCCGCAATGCATTGAACACCCGGTCGGCGTCATCGTAGACGGTGATCATCACCACCTGCACCGCCGGCAGGAGTTCCTTCATGCGCGCGGTGCATTCGATGCCCGACATCACCGGCAGGTTGATGTCCATGAGGATGACCTCGGGCATCGCCTTCGGCAGCACGCGCAGCGCCTCCTCCGCGCTCGGGCACGCGGCCACGCACGAAAATTTTGCCGACGATTTCAGCAGCCATTCCAGGCTCTGCCGGATGCCGGCATCGTCCTCGACGATTCCTACGGTGATCACTTTTTCTTTCAAAACTTAAAAATGAGTTTGGGCTCAGGCCAGGGGCAGGCTCATGGTGACCGCCACGCCGCCGCCCGGCAGGCTGGTGATGTCACATTGTCCGCCAATTTGCGCCATGCGTCGCCGTAAATTATCCAGGCCATCGCCCGTCTGCCCGGGCACGGCCGCCGGCAGGCCGCGCCCGTTGTCTTCAATCACGATCAAGAGCCGGTCCGTTCCCTCGAACAAAATCCTGATGCGCACCTCGGTGGCGCCCGAGTGCCGGACCACGTTGGTCAGCGCCTCTTTGAAGGCGAGGAACAGGTTGTGCCGCTGCTCCGAACTCAACGGGTGTTCCCGCCCGGCTTCCGACACTTCCAGACGGCAGCGGATGGCGGTTGGTTCCAGAAATCCCTGCGCATACTGGCTGAGGTAACCGGTCAGGGAATTGACCGAGTCGTTGCGCGGATTGACCGCCCAGACGATTTCATCCAGCGCCACCACCAGGTCATGGCAGCGTTGGACAATGCGCTGCAGCGCCTCCTGTTTGCCGGTGGAGAACCGTGAGGGATCTTGCAGCAAACCGCCCAGCAGGCTGATCTCGGTCAGGCCGGCGCCCAGGTCATCGTGCAAATCCTGCGCGATCCGCGACCGCTCCCGCTCCAATTCATGCTGTCGCTCCAGTTGCTCCATCCGGTGATGCATCCGCCGGCGCATGACGATCACCACGGCCAGCAGCAAGGCCATCACCGCAATCAAGCTCAGGCCTCCCTGAAACCACACGGTCTGGTAGAGATGCGGATTCACCTTCACCGTCAACAAATCCCCTTCCCGGCTGAAGACGCCGTCGCTGTTGCAGGCGATCACGCGAAAAATGTATTCCCCCGGCGGCACATGGCGATAGATGGCCTTCCGTTCCACTCCCGCATCGTTCCAATTGTTTTCCAGGCCTTCGAGCTTGTATTTGAAATGGACCCGCAAGGGCGAACCCAGGCTCAGGCCGGCATAATGAAATTCCAGATCCCCGCGTCCAGGGCCGACCTGCATCGCCGGGGCCGGCGCCGGCCGGGTTTCTTTCCAGCCTTTTGCCGAAACCGTCAGGATGGCCCCCGCACGATCCGGCCAGACCCGCTGGTCATCCGCCCGGAATTCCTCCAGGGCCACCGCCGGCGGCACGGGGTTGATATGAACGCCGGTGGGATCCACCGCCGCCACGCCGTTGGCCATGGCAAAGAACAACGTGCCATTGCGGCCACGCCAGCAGTTCGGCTGGTCGATGATCGCACTGCCGATCGTCAGCAGTCCGTCCGGCTGGCCATAAACGCTCACGGGCAGCTCCTCCGCCTCACCCCGCTCAAACTGGTCGAGGGCGCCGCCCAGGATGCGGACGATGCCCGCGCGCGACCCGAGCCAGAGATTCCCCTGCGCATCAAACATCACCTGGGAAATGCTGTCCGAAGGCAGCCCGTTTTTCATCGTATACCGGAAAAACTGCTTCGTGTTCCAATGCAGCAATCCGCCCTGCTCGGTTCCCGCCCACAGTCCACCGTCGGCCGCCGGCCACAAAGCCCAGATGCGTCCCAGCGAACTCCGATCGGGCGGCTCCAACCGGACAAATTGTTTGCCATCCCAGCGCAGCAGGACCCCATCCAATGTGCCCGCCCAGATGGTTCCGTCCGCGGCTTCCGCCAGCGCCGTGGGATGGTCGCCCACGGCTTTCGAGGTGTATACAAATGACAGCTCCCCGTTCGTCACACAGACGATCGAGTAAAGGGTCCCGACCCAGAGCCGTCCATCTCTGGCCGGCAACAACAACCGGGGTGGCCAGTTTGAAAACTGGTTCTGGGTGGCGATCAGCCGGATCTGCCCGGCTTCAGACAACATCAGGCCGACGCCCTGCGCGCCGATCCAAACCCGTCCCTTGGCATCCGCGGCGGCACAGCTATCCTGCACCACGCGCGCCGGCCCCGGCAGCGGGAGGTTGGTGCAGACGCCGTTTTCATAACGTCCGACCACGCCGCTGTGAGTGCCAATCCAAATGGCGCCACCCGCATCCTCGCTGACGGTATTGATAAGGGTGTCGCCCAACCCCTGGTCTTTGCTCATCGAGCGGAACAACCGGCGGCGCACCTGCACCAGACCGCCCCGCTCGTAGCCCGTCCAAATGTCGCCATCGTGATCTTCGTAGGCAAAATGGATGGCATTGCTCGGCAAACCATCCCGCGTGGTCAACCGGCTGAAACCACCGTCCATCGCGACGCGGATCAATCCCAGGTCACCGGCCCCCGACCATAAACCGCCCTCCTTGTCGCCGTGCACGAAACGGACGGAAACTTTTTTGGCCGTCAGCTCCCGGCTCCAGCCTTCGGACTCGGCCACCCATTGCCGGTCAAGGCAACGCCGCATCCGCCCGTTCGCTTCCACCCAGATATTGCTGCCGCCGGACGGAATGATTCTCCGCACATTCAGGTCGGGCTCGCCGTTCGTGGGTGTCATCACTTCAAACTGATTGGTTTGCCAGACGGCCAGCGTCTTGTCCGTGCCGATCCAGATGCGTCCCTGGAGATCGGAAGTCATCACCTTGATTCGCTGCCCTTCCCAGCCGTCCGCCAGGGTAATCTTTTGGGTGTCTTTGCCGTCCCAGATGCCGATTTCATTATCGCCGCGCAGATACCAGACCCGGCCGGCGGCATCGGCACATTGCTGGCCCTGGGGCAGGCTTTCGGGGAGCGCCACGGTTTGCCAGTCCCACTGTTCACCCTGTTTCAGGCCGGACAACAACCGGCCGTCGCCATAGACAAAAATCGTCCGGCTCGGTGCGGACCATAACATATGGTCCGGCTGGCTGGCGCTGGTGAACACGGAACGAAACCCATGTTTGTCCCACGTGGTCATGCCGCCGTCAAACATGGTGATCCAGAGCATCCCATCCGCCGCCACCCTGAGCCGGGGAACGCCCCATTTCAACGAAAACTCCGGGGTGTTGGCGGAGTTGTAACTGACAAAGCGGGTGCCATCGAAGCGCAACACGCTCCCAAACAGGGTGCCGACCCACAGATAACCTTCCGGCGTCTGGGCCACGTCCGTGACGGAGCCTTCTGTCAAACCGTCATCCGCCCCCCAGACCTTGACGACATAATCCTGCCCGGCGGTGTCGCTTTCATCGGCCAGCGCCAACGGCGGCGGCAGCAGGCAAAGGCACAGCAGCCACCAGCCAAAAAAGCGTTTCGCGGTGGGTTGCATGGCGGCGAGTATGAAACATGGAACGGTTTTATCGCCATGAAAAAATCAAATACCCCAGTTTTTGGGGGCTGGTCACCCCGGAAACCCGGTCTATATTCAAAAGCATCGCAATTCCACCATTTCACAATTGAACGCCTGCTTTTTTCGCGGTGCCAGACATTTTAATCCCCAACCAACCCTACCCATGATCAAAACCCTCAAAACCCTGCTGTCATCCCTGTTTATCGCAGCCATCTCCCTGCTGCTGTTGGCAGGTTCCGCCCCGGCCCAGCAAATCGCCTATGACGAGGCAGGCAATTATCTCGTCACCGCCAACTGGACCAACGGCGCCAACCAGGGCTTCGGCTTCACCCCGTGGGCGATTCTCACCAATGGGCCGGACGCTCACGGCACTTATTTAAACACGGTCAACAATCCCGTGTTTAGCATCGCTTCCATCACCAACGTGCTGGGCGTCGGATACACCAACGTGTGGGGCCTCTATGCAAACGGCCTGACCGACATCAATGAAACCACCGCTTTTCGCGGGTTCACCAATTCGCTGGGCACGAATACCTTCAAGCTCCAATGGGGCTCGCGTGGTGCGGGTTTCACCGCAACCACGAACAGCAGCACGGTACACGGCTGGTGCGGGTTCACTTTGCGGAATGGAAATTCCACCACTTCGGCCGATGATTTCAATGCGAACGCGCGCTTCTATCTCTACTTCAAAGATGGAGAAAACCCCGCCACAATTTACGTTTGGGATGGTTCCAGCCCCTTCCCCTATCCCGTGCCGGGCACTTCTTTCAGCGATTTGGGCCGCGGCAACATCACCAACGCCATTGAAGCGGAGGTCACCGTGGGCGCGGACGGCAATTCCTATCACCTGCTTTTGAAAGATTGCGTCCAAAATCGGACGATCTACACCACCGACAGCACCCTGATGGGTTCCGGAACCATTGACAGCGCCGCCCTGTTTTGCAAGGAAACCTCGGGGGATCAGATTTATAACCGGATGCAGATCGCCGTCCCCCACGTCCCGCCTGCCATTGTGAACCTCGTGCCGACGAACACCTCGCTCTACGTTGACGCCAGCTCGGCCAGCATTTCTTTTGAAGTGAAATCGCTGTTATCCACCGTGGTCAGCACCACCGTCTCCGCTTCGCTCAACGGCGTTCCGCTGTCGGCCATCAACTTCAGCACCGCTTCGCCCACGAGCGACCTGATCGTCAGCAGCAGTGCCCCGCTCGCCCCGGACACTTTCTACACCCTGGTGATCACCGCTCAGGATGCCAATGGTGACACCACGACCAACATCTCCAACTTTAACACTTTTCTCGCGACCGACCTCTACATCGACTGCGGCGACTATAACTACAGCAGCGGCGGCGCGAGCGGATTGTTCGTCAACAGTCCCACGCCGGCCAACGCTTATGCCGGCTTCATCGGCAGCAACAACATCGATTACTTTGAAACCGACCTGACGGGCACCAACAACCTCTACCGGCCGGGCGATCTGCCGCAGGTCATCTTTCTCGCCACGGACAGCACGGGCGACCCGGTGCCTCATGCCGGCGGCGCGTTCACCATCTACAGCCTCGGCTTCACTGTCGCCACCGAATGGGAGAATTACACCCGGGTGCTCCCGCCGGCCGTCACGAACTACAACATCTACGCCCGCGCCGCGAGCGGCACCGGCGGGCAATTCGAGATTGAACGGCTGACCAACGCCATCGCCACCACCACGAACCAGCCGCTCGCCGCCCTCGGACGTGTCAACGTTCCGAACACTGGCGGCAGCCGCATCCACACCGGCCAGTTGACGCCGCTTACCGATCTGTTCGGCAATACCGTGCTGGTCCCGTTATCAGGCACCAACACGCTCCGTTGCACCGCCATCTCCAACCAGGGTTACAACCTTGAATATCTCCTCGTGGTGGCCAACACCAGCGCCACCGGCACGCTTCGCCCGTATATCGCGTCAGGCTCGCCCGCTCCCGGAGCCACCGCCGTGGCCACCACCAGCAAGATCAACTTCACCGTCGCCAACCGGCAGACCACGGTCACCAACGTCCAGTTGTACCTCAACGGCACCAACTACAGTTCCGCGGTGTTCCTCACCAACAACCTCGTCGGCAGCACGGTGTTTGTGAGTCCCACCAACCTGCTGGCCAACACCAACAACACGATCACCGCCATCATCGCGGACAGTGCCGGGGTCTTGCAGACCAATACCTGGACCTTTGCCACCGCGGGGGTCGCGGGCAATGGCGTGTGGACCGGCGGAGCCGCTCCTGATTTGAATTGGGCCACGACCCTCAACTGGGCGGGCGGCGTCCCCGGCCCCGGTTTTACGGCGCAGATTTCAAGCGTCGGCGGCAGCACCAACTACACCACGAACAGCATCGTGGCCGCCAATGTCTCCATTGCAGTATTGGATTACACCACGAATTCGTTCGGGTATCACACCACGTTGATCGCCGACGGCGTGACCCTCACGGTGTCCAATGGATCGACTTCCATCGGCCCGATCGTCCAGGCGGGCGGCCCCTCACCGAACGGTGATAACATTTTCGGCAAGCCGGTGACCAATACCATCACCGGCGGCAACGGCACGCTCTATGTTACGGGCAACTCCCAGGCCAGCGGCCAGGCGAACCAATTGAACTTCCAAGTGCGCCAAATTATGGTGCCGAACCAGTCCAACGGCGTGGTCCTGGACATGTCCGGCCTCGGCACCATGATCGCGACCGTGGGCAAATTCTTCGTGGCCCAGGGCGGCAGCGGCTCGCTGACCAATGTCAGTGGTGTATTGTACCTGGCACGGACGAATGTCATCACCTGCCTGCGCGCAGGTAATGCCGGCCAGTTTGAAGTGGGCGACAGCAGCAACGGCACCAACACGCTGATGGGCAGCGGTCTTTATCTGGGCATCACCAACTCCTTGTACGTGGATACCGTGCGCATCGGCAAGAACAGCGCCACGAACAACGTCGTGCGCTTCAACCCCGTCTTCACCAACAGCACCACCCCGGCGGTGCTCATCCGCGGCACGAACGGTTTGAACAGCCGCGTTTCCAATTTCACCATCGGCGATGCTGACAGTGAACCGCGCGTCCTTAACTACGTCCAGGCCAATGTGGACTTCAATGGCGGCAAAGTGGATGCCTTGCTGACCACCCTGGCCTTGGGCCGGGGTGAGGCGTTCGCTCTCGATGCCGGGGCGGCCCAAGGCACGCTCAATTATTCCGCTGGCACGATTGATGCCATAAATGTCCTGGTGGGCGTCCAGCGCGCCGTCAATACCGCCACGGAAAGCGGCGTCATCAACCTGACCGGCACCGCCATCCTGTCCAGCACCAACATCACGCTGGCCCAGACCAATGCCGGCGGCACGGTCTCGCTCGTCTCGGGCACGATCAACGTCACCAACGGCACCGTCCGCGGCAACATCAATGCCGGCGGCGGCGTCAGCACCGTCAACCTCAAGTCCGGCACGCTGGTCGTCTCCAACAACGTCGGCTCCGCCGCCGTTCCGCTCTCGGCCTTGAACCTCTCCACCGCCTCGCTGCACTTCCGGGCGGATGGCAACGCCACCACGGCCCTCATCTATGCGTCCGCCGTCGGCGTCAGCGGCACCTCGACCATCACGGTTGACTCCGTGGCCAACGTCACCGGCGCCAAGACCATTCACCTGATCAACTACGCCGGCGCCACGCCGTTCGCCGGCCTCGCGCTGGCGCCCCTGCCGGCCGGTTTCACCGGCAGCCTCGCGGACAGCGGCACCAGCATCGACCTGATCATGAACGTCGCCGTGTCCAAGCCCCCGACCATCCGCAACATCGCCATCAATGGCAGCGGCCAGGTCATCATCGGCGGCACCAACAACGCCGGTGCCGGCGGCACCTACTCCGTGCTGACCTCCACCAACCTCCTGGTGCCCCTGACCAACTGGGTCGTGCTCACCAGCGGCAGCTTTGACGCCAGCGGAAACTTCTCGTCCACCAACACGACGGGAACCAACACCCAGCAGTTCTACCTGCTCAAGGTGCCCTGATCCGGCTGGAACGTTTGTACCCGCTGTGAATATATAGACCTTGTTGGGGGGTATGCGGCCGTCGGGCAGTTAACCTGCCCGGCGGCTTCCATTTTATCTTCGCTGCCCTATTATTCACTGCGATTGGCCGGGTGGTTGCCGGCAAATTGATTATTAGAAAAATGAAAATGCGATTCGATTACAGTCTGTTCGCCGGCGTTTTGCTGGCCGGAATTACGTTCACCGACGTGGCGCAAGCGCAATCACCCGCACCCGCCGCCCCGGTGCCCGGCCAGTTCAAGGCCCGCTACTACGGCAAGCTCTCCGAACTCCCCGTCGGCGCCGTCCAGCCGCGCGGCTGGATCCAGCAATGGCTCCTGCGCCAGGCCTCGGGTCTCACCGGCCATCCGGAGAATCTCGATTACCCCTACGACACCTGCATGTTCGCCGGCGAGATTCCGCCCCCGGCCATCAAGGACAAATATTGGAAATCCTGGTGGCCCTATGAGCAATCCGCCTACTACACCGACGCCACCGCGCGCCTGAGCCGCCTTATCAACGACCCCGGCATCGACCGCCGCCGCGACGCCGCCATGGATTACATCCTCACGCACTCCACCGGCACCAACCTCGGCGGCTCGGCGGCCTGCTGGCCCAATGCCGTCGTCGGCCGCGCCCTCATGGCTGAATTTTCCGCCACCGCCGATCCCCGCATCGCTGCCGTCCTGCAAAACTGGCTCCTCACCAGCGTCGGCGAAATCACCAAAGGTGGACGCAACGGCGTCAATTTTGAGGAAGCCTTTTATCTCTACGGCCTCACCGGCGACCAGCGCCTCCTCGATCTCGGGCAGAAGATTTACCAGGGCTACCTGACCGACACCAATTCCTTCTTCACGGCCGAAAAAATCCATGGCAATGGCCCCTTCCACGAACACGGCGTCACCGCCGCCGAAGAGCTGAAATGCCTGCCCCTCATGTACAGCTACACCGGCGATCCCGCCGCGCTCCAGTTCGCCCGCCGCGCCTACCAGAAAGTTTTGGACAACAACCTCATGGCCGATGGCGGCATCGTCAGCTCCGAACACCTCGACCGGCCCGGGTTCTATTCCGTCCACGAAAGCTGCGACATCACCGACTGGTCCTGGAGCCTTGGCTACCTCTTCATGGCCACCGGCGATGCCAACGTGGCTGATCTCATCGAACGCACCACCTTTAACGCCCTCCCCGGCGCCGTCACCAAGGATTTCAAGCAGCTCCAATATTTTTCCGCCGTCAACCAGACCGTGATCGCCGCCACCAACACCCACCTCGGCCACTGGCTCACCCGCATGACCTATCGCGCCGCGCACGACACCGAATGCTGCGCCGGGAACATCAACCGCGCCATGCCCAACTACGTCATCCGCTCCTGGATGCGCGCCGATGATCAGGGCCTCGCCGCCGTTTACTACGGCCCCAACGAAGTCACCGCCCCCGTCGCCGGCCAAAACGTCACCATCACCGAAGACACCAGCTACCCCTTCCGCAACGACATCGCCTTCAAAATCAAAACCGCCCAACCCGTCACCTTCAACCTCCAGCTCCGCATCCCCGGCTGGTGCGACCAGGCGACCATCCGCGTGAACGGAAAAAACTTGGACGCAAAATCCGCGGCCGGAACCTTCGCCTCCGTCAAACGGGAATTTCACGACGGCGACGTCATCAATCTTACCCTTGCCATGCCCGTGAAAGTTGAAAACTGGTTCAAGAACCAGGGCGTCTCCATCACGCGCGGCCCGCTCGTCTATTCGCTCCAGATCGTTGAAAAGCGCGTCGAACACACCAGCGACCCCGACAACATCAAACCCCTCCTCAGCGGCCACGAAATCCGCGCCTTCCCCGAAGTCGAATTTTCCGCCAACAGCGACTGGCGCTATGGCATGGGCATGGTGTCCAAGAAATATCCCAAGGACATCAAAGCGGTTGAGTCACCCCTGACCGAAAACCCGTTCATCGAAGAGCAGACCCCCGTTCGGCTCGAACTCCCGCTCTACCATCTGCCCGACTGGGCCCCGGGATTAAGCGAACCCGCCGGCCTGCCCACCGCCGGCCAGCAACAGGTTGACGGCGATGCAAAAACCATGACCCTGGTGCCGTACGGCTCGACGCATCTGCGGTTGACGACCCTGCCCGTGGTCGTCTCCGTGGTTAAAAAATAAATCCGCAACCTTGCATGATGGTGGACACGGTCGCGTTGCGCCATGATGGCCCGTCCGGCACGGACCTCTCATTTTCCGCCCGTGGCCGTTTCGTCTTTTTTGACCTCCGCCAAAAGCTGTCCTCTCGGCTTGAGCAACTGGTCCACCGAGTACGACGGCAGTTGATAAATCCAGTTGGTAAACGCCGTTTCGCGGGCCAGTTTTTCGTTCAGCCTGCCCTGCTGTTCCTTGAAGGCCTGATCGAGCCGCACCTTGTCCTCCGCCTTCTCGTCCTTGCCCGGGCTGCGTTCGGTGGCGATCTGCGCGCTGATCGTGAAACTCGCCGGGTAATTTCCGCCCTCCGCCTTCCCGATTTTGACGACGTAAGTGAACCCGTCAAACGTCTCCACGGTCAACACCGTGACCGGGTTGGTGCCGCTCTCTTTCCGCGGGGCCACATCGTTGAAGCTGGGCGAACTGAACGGGCTCGTGACGCCCGAAATCTTTGACGCATCCAGTTTCTCGCCGGCCCCGGCGTCAGCGAGCTGCCAGTCGTTGGTTTCGGAGGCGCGCGTCAGCTTCCAGGAATTCGTCGCCTCCGGATATTGCACCGCGATGACACGCGGCTTTTCGATACTCAGAAAATCCTTGTTCAACCACGGTTCCGGCCCGGTCTGGACGTTCTCCAGCGGATCGGAAACAACCGCCAGTTTTTTGGAATCCGCGCCCGCCATCACGTAACGCCCGTCCGGCCAGCCTTCGTCGCCCATGCCGCCGAACTGGGAACTGCCCGTGGGTTTCTTCATGTGTTTTTTCCCCAACAGCACGGAATTCACGGTCTTGCCGCTTTGATCCTTGAACTCCACCAGCGTGCCGGAAGTTGAACCGCCGCCCGGCGGCAGCAGTTCAAACCGGCCCAGTTGTGACGGCCCGATGTCCTCGCTTTGCGCCACCTTCAGGTCGGCGAACTTCACCAGCAGATCGCTGATCTGCGAAAAGTTCGCCGGATAATCGCCGCGCTCCCGCACGCGCCAGAGGTTGTCGCGCTTCGCCAGGTTGAGTTCGGTGACGCCGGACTTGATCGTGACCTGCGCGATGTCGTTCACGGCCAGATGGGGCAGCAGTTTCTGACCAATGGTTCCGGCATCGCTTTGCCAGGAATCATGGCTGCGCTGCCGCACCAGCAGCCCCGCCGCGCCGACAACCAACATGAGCACCACCAAGAGGATGAATTGTTTCCGGTTCATTTTGCCGAGGTTTTTTTCCGTTTGACCACCGCGATGCCGATGCCCGCCGCCGTCACGCCCAGCGGCATCGCCAGGATGTTAAGCCACTTCAGCCGCGTCTCCAGCGACACGACCTCCCGGCGCAGATCCTTCTGCGCCTGTTTCAGCTCCTTGCTGACTTCCGCCTGCTGCTTGCGGAAATTCTCCACCTCCGCCTGCTGCTCGGGCGAGAGGATGAAGCGCTGATCCTTGTCCTTCTTCTGCGCCTGGAGCTGGCTCAAGTGCTGCTGCGTCTCCTGCAGGCTTTGTTGCAGCTCCGTGATCTTCGTCTGGCCGCGCGCCTGCGCCTCGGCCTCCATTTTTTTCACCAGTGTGAACGGCCGGCTCAACGACGCCCGGCTCCGCACGCCAATGAGGTTGCTGTCGCCTGCCATCTGCTCCACCAAATTTTGCGCCAGGTCCAGGTTTGCGTTCATCGGGCTGACCATCAGGCCGAAGAAGGTTTGTGTTTTCCGCAGCGAAAAATCATCCGCCAGCAGGTCGGAATCACCGAACAGCACCACCGAGGTTTCCGCCTTGGATTCCTTCAACGCGTCTTCCGCCTTGGCCACGCTGTTGGTTGCCGCCGCCGCCGGGTCCGCCGGCTTGCCACCGGGGAACGCCGTCTTGAATTTGCCGCTCAACCGGATCGCCAGCTTGTAGCTCACGCCGCTGGGCTTGAACCCGTTCAGGATGCTTTCGCCGCCCATGCCGGCCATGAAACCGTCCACCAGCTCCGCCTCTTTCGTGCTGCTCAGCAGCACCGTTTCCTTCAATCCGGCCGCCGGCTCGCCCGTGAACGCCCCGCTCATCGGCAGCCACAGGTTGTCCAGTTGGCTCGTCACGATGTCCTCGCGGTTGATGCCGTCCGGCGTCAAGGCCAGGAAGGCCGGGGCCTCCGTCGGCTGCCCGTTCGGGCCTTGGAGTTGCATTTTAAAATTCAGGTCCGCCACCACCTTGCCCGTGTCAAACTGCACGCCCCACGCCGGCAGCAATTTGTCGAATGTGGACGTGTTGCCGCCCATCTCGCCGCCTTCCATGGCATTGCGCTGCCGGCTGGCCATGGCCGATTGCGCATCCAGAAACGCGATCAGCTTGCCGCCCCGCAGCACGAACTGGTCGATCGCAAACTGCGCCTTGTCTGAAATTCCCTTCGGATGGATCACCACCAGCACCTTCACGTCGTCGTCAATCTTGTCCGCGGTCATCTCGATGCGCTTCACGTTGAAATCCTGCTTCAACTGTTCGATGAGCGTCCAGGCCGGCGCGCCCTGCTGCCCCATCTGCATCATCATCGGGTTGCCCATCTCGCCAAACACCGGCAGCGCGGACATGACACCGACCGTCGGCTTCTCCGGCGTGAACACGCGAGAAATGGCCCGCGTGATGTCATATTCAAGCTGCTTCTCGCGGTTCGGTTCCAAGAACGGCAGCGCCACCCGTTCATCCGCCAGTGATACCGCCAGGCCCAGATAAAACTGCCCGACGCCCTGCAACGGCTGCGGCTCCAGCCCGTCCAGCCGGGCCGAATCCTCCGCGTCCGAATCCGGCTGCGGGTCGAATTTTTCAATGATCAAATTTTTGCCCGCGACCTGTTTGTATTCATGCAGCAGATCCTCCACCTTGCGGGCGTAATCTTTCAGATACACCGTTTCGGGCGTGGCCGTGTCGCTTTGCGTGCAGTAGAACCGGAGCTTCACCGGCGTATCCAGCTTCTTCAGGATGGCTCGCGTGCCCTCGGACAGCGTGAACGCCTTCTCCTGCGTCATGTCCACGCGCACCGGCTTCACGCCCGTGATGACGTTGACCGCGATGATGATGGCCAGCATCAGGATGATGCCCGCCGACGAATACAGAATGGTTTCAAGTGACTTCTTTTGCATCTGGCCTCCAAAAATCAACTGGTGCGGTGCGTGCGCAAGATCACGCTGGTGGTGAACAATGAAAACCCGATCACGGACAGGAAGAAAAGAATGTCCCGCGAATCGAGCACGCCTTTTTGAAACCCTTCAAAGTGGGTGATGACGCTGAACGAGGTGATGACATCCACCAGCCAGTTGCCCGCCACGCCCTGCAACAGGTTGATGACCGGCGGAAAGCCCGCCAGGATCAGGAACAGGCACGCCACGACCGCGATGATGAAGCTCACCACCTGGCTGCGGGTGATGGCCGACGTGATGCAGCTCACCGCCAGATACGCGCCCGCCATCAGCCAGCTCCCGACATACGCCGTGAAGATCACCCCGTTGTCCGGGCTGCCCAGATGGTTCACCGTCAGCACCACCGGGAACGTCAGCACCAGCGCCAGCCCCAGGAACAGCCAGGACGCGAGGAATTTCCCCACGATGGCCTCCCACGGCGCAATGGGCATCGTCAGCAGCAGCTCCAGCGTGCCGACGCGCCGCTCATCCGCCCACAACCTCATGCCCACCGCCGGCACGAGAAACAGGTAGAACCACGGATGCCACATGAAAAATGAATTTGCCAGCGACGCCTCGCCGCGCTCGAAAAACCCGCCCACCATGAACGTGAAAAACCCGTTCAACAGCAGAAAGATGACGATGAACACATACGCCACCGGCGATGAGAAATACGCCCGCAGCTCGCGCTTGGCGATGGTCTTGATGTTGCCAAATCCGTTCATTGCCCTGCCTCCTTGCCGGTCGTGTCCGGCATCGTGATGCTGCGGAAGACTTCATCCAGCCGGCCTTCTTCCGTGCGCAGTTCCTCCACCTGCCAGCCGTTCGTGGCGGCGATGACCTCGCGCGTCAGGTCGCCATCGCCCGCCGTGCGCGGAAACACCGTCACCGTCACGCGCTGCCCGCTGGTGGCGGTGGCAATCTTTTTCGCCGCGCGCAACTGGTTCAGTTTCTGTTGCACCGCCGCTTCGGCCACGTTGTTCACCCGCAACGTCACCGCCCCCGCCCACTCGGACTTGCGCCGCAATTCCTCCGGCGTGCCATTCGCCACGATCACGCCGCGGTCGATGATGATCGCCCGCGTGCAGACCGCGTCCACTTCCTCCAAGATGTGCGTCGAAAAAATGATCGCCTTCTGCTCGCCCATCTTGCGGATCAATTGCCGGATCTCATGCTTCTGGTTCGGGTCCAGGCCGTCCGTTGGCTCGTCCAAAACCAGGATGTCCGGGTCATGGATGATGGACTGCGCAAAACAGGTGCGATGCCGGTAGCCCTTGGAAAGCGTGTCCACGTTTTGATGCAGGACGGATTTGAGGAAACACAGCTCCACCACGCGGCCGATGGCAGACTTCTTGGCCGCGCCGCGCAACCCGCGGATTTCCGCCGCGAAATCCAGAAAGCCGTGCACCGTCATGTCCGTGTAGGCGGGCGCGCTTTCCGGCAGGTAGCCGGTGAGTTTTTTGGCCGGGATGGGGTTTTCCGCGATGTCAAAGCCGCCCACCGTCACCTTGCCGCTGCTGGGCGGCAGGAAACCGGTCAGCATCCGCATCGTGGTGGATTTGCCGGCGCCGTTCGGCCCGAGAAATCCCAGCACTTCACCGCGTTCCACGGTAAAAGAAATGCCGTCCACCGCCCGTTTCGTCCCGAATATTTTCGTCAGATTCTCAACTTTAATCATTTCGTCCGTTGGCTGTTGTCAGCGTGCGACCCAGATAAAACAATCAACCGCCAAAAGCGTCAGTTCACGCTGTTAGTTTGTGAGTTTGACAATTCCTGGAAAAAACGTTCAAGAAAATTTTAGAAAATTTTAGAGTGGCTGGCCGGCCTGAAACTGGGGCTGATCTCCCTGAAAACCATCAGTCCCGGGGTCGTTCTCCTCATTGGCAGCCGTTCCCATCACCGGGGTCTTTTCATGGGGTAAAGTCCGGCTGCGGAGCAGGGCCAGACGCCCGCTTCGGAAATTGATTTTGCGGCGGGTCAGATCGCATCGCCGCCGCGTAGCGCTGACGGCCCCGGCAAGTCCAGGCCCCCGACCCACCGGCGGCGCATTCCTCCGTTTTGTCCATGCCGCACTTCTCCCGGCGTCGCGGGTGGGGTAACACCCCATATCATCTTTCTGGAAAAAGCAGATGCTAATGGGAGAAGTCATATCAAAAACGGCCAAATTATTTCGTGCAGCAGGATCAGCGCAGTGCCTGAGCGGCCGCAAATGCCGACCACCCCGCCGTTGACGGGCCGGGCGGCGGGAATGCTTCTGGATGGATTCGTGCCGGCAAATAATTACGGGGCCCGTGATCCGAACTATCAATAATATGCAGACTCTGCCAGTGCGTCTTCAAAAATGGATGGCCGACATTGCGCATCTGCGTCCAAGCCCGGGCGACCTGCCCCTCCGGGCCGAACTGTTCAGCGTTGAACAGCTCGCCCGCCACGCCATGTCGCTGGCCGCCCATCATCGGGTGGTGACCCAGCAGGGTTTCAACAGCCTGCTGGACCGCTTGGGACAAAATGAAGGCATCCTGAGAACTTTCAATCGCGCGACGCTGGCCGTCAAACCTGGCCGGCGCATCACGCCCGCCGCCGAATGGCTCCTCGACAATTTTTACCTGATCGAAGAGCAGATTCAAATGGCGAGGCGACATCTGCCGCGTGGCTACAGCCGGGAGCTGCCGCGGCTGTTGAATGGCCCCAACACCGGACTGCCGCGCGTCTATGACATCGTGCTCGAACTGATTTCACATGTGGACGCCGAGATTGATGCAGAACCGCTCAATGCCTTCATCGCCGCCTATCAAAAGGTGCATCCGCTGAAACTCGGCGAGCTCTGGGCCCTGCCGATCATGTTGCGCCTGGGATTGATTGAAAATCTCCAGCGCGTCACCACCCGGCTGACCATCGCCCGGGAGGATCGCGATCTGGCGGACTTGTGGGTGGACCGTCTGCAGGCGATGGCCGAGAAAGATCCCTCGCACCTCGTCATCGTGGTGGCCGACATGGCGAAATCTGACCTGTCCTTGTCCAGCTCGTTTGTGGCGGAGTTTTGCCAGCGTTTATCGCGGCAAAGTCCGGTGCTGCATCTCGCGCGCGGCTGGCTGGAACAGCGGCTGGGTCAACAAGGCTTGTCGATCGAACAACTGATCCAGTTGGACAGCCAAAATCAGGCGGCGGACCAGGTGTCCGTCAGCCACAGCATAACCAGCCTGCGTTTCATAAGCGCCATGGACTGGAAGGCGTTCGTGGAAAGCCTCAGCCTGGTCGAGGCGACTTTGCAGGCCGACCCGGCCGGCGTATATGACGCGATGGATTTTTCCACGCGTGACCGCTACCGTCATGCGGTCGAGTTTTTGGCCCGAAACAGCCGGCTTTCCGAAGCGGAAGTCGCGCAGCGCGCCATTGAAGTCGCCGCCGCCAGCGCCCGGCTAAAAGGTCCCGGCGACCGGACCGCCCATGTGGGCTTTTATCTCATCGATAAAGGCCAGGTTCAGTTCGCGCGCCAGCTAAAGGTTCGATTGCCCTGGCGGACGATCGCGGAACGAAGCATCCAGCGTCTGCCGCTGGTGTTTTACGTGGGCGGGATTGGCGGGCTCACCCTGCTGGCCACGTTCCTGTTCATACGTCAGGCGCGGGCGCTCGAAGTGCCGGGAGGGAGGCTCATTTTCTTCACGTTGGTTTTTCTGCCTTGTGCGAGCCAGCTGGCCGTGACGCTGATGAACTGGCTGTCGACGTTGCTGGTAAAACCCTGCCTGCTCCCGCGCATGGATTATTCCGAAGGCATTCCGGGGGGGTGCCGGACAATGGTGGTCGTGCCGACGATGCTCACCAGTGTAGCGGGCGTGGACCGCCTGATTGAGACCCTGGAGATTCATCATTTGGCGAACCGGGATGAATATCTTCATTTTGCCTTGCTGACCGATTTCCGCGATGCCCCGGCGGCGGTTTCTCCCGGCGATGAAATTTTGCTGCAACGGGCGCAGGCCGGCATTGAGCTGTTGAACAAAAAATATGTTTCCAGCGAACCGGGCCGCTTTTTTTTGTTTCATCGCCCGCGCCGCTGGAATGCCGGCGAAGGCCTGTGGATGGGGTATGAGCGCAAGCGGGGAAAGCTCATGGAGTTCAATGCCCTCTTGCGCGGCGGCCGGCGCGATTGCTTTTCAAAAATCATCGGGGCCACGACCATCCTGCCGGCCGTCAAATATGTCATCACCCTCGACACGGACACCCAGTTGCCACGCGAAGCCGCCCGGCAACTCGTCGGGACCATGGCCCATCCGTTGAACCATCCGGTGTTCGACGATGCGCGCGGGGTGGTCCGCGAAGGCTACAGCATTCTTCAACCGCGCGTGGGCGTGAGCTTGCCGAGCGCGCGGCGTTCCTGGTTCGTCCGGCTGTTTGCCGGCGATGCCGGCATTGATCCGTACACGCGGGAGGTGTCGGACGTATATCAGGATGTTTTCCAGGAAGGCTCATTTATCGGCAAAGGCATTTACGACGTGGATGCCTTCCAGCGCGCCATGGCCGGGCGCTTTCCCGAGAACACCATCCTCAGCCACGACTTGCTGGAGGCCTGTCACGCCCGTTCAGCCCTCGTCTGTGACGTGGAATTCTACGAGGAATATCCCTCCCGCTACGACGTGGACGTAAAACGCCGTCACCGCTGGATTCGCGGCGACTGGCAGATCACGCAATGGCTCCTGCCGCGCGTTCCCGGTCCGGACTCACGGCGCATCATCAACCCGCTTTCGATTTTGTCGCAGTGGAAAATTTTCGACAATCTGCGGCGCAGTCTCGTGCCGCCGGCCTGGCTGCTCTTGCTGCTGGGCGGCTGGCTGCTCGTGCCGGAACTTGGCGGCCTGGCCTTGTTGCTGGTCCTGGGCCTCATCGGGCTCCCCGGGTTGGTGGTGGCATTGGTCAATGCTTTGCGCAAGCCGGATGATTTGCCCTGGGCCATGCATCTGCACGAAGCGGCCCGTGCGTGCAGCCGGCAGCTCGGGCAGACTTTTCTCGCGCTGGCCTTCCTGGCCTACGATGCCTTCATCAGCGCCGATGCCATCTGCAAGACGGTGCTGCGACTGCTGGTGACCCACAAACGGCTCCTCGAATGGCAAACGTCGAGTGATTCGGAACGGACTAACCGCGCGGACCTCGCCGATTTTTATGCCACGATGTGGATGGCCCCGGGCATGGCGCTGGCCGCCGGCAGCTTTCTCTTCATCCGGCACCCGGTGCAACTTTTCTTTACGCTGCCGCTCCTGCTGGTCTGGCTCGCGGCGCCGTGGATTGCGTGGTGGATCAGCCAGCCGATTAATTCGGCAGCTCCGGAGTTGACGGCCGGACAAGCGGCCTTTCTGCGCCGCACCGCACGCCTGACCTGGCATTTTTTTGACACCTTTGTCAGTGCGCTGGAGAACTGGCTGCCGCCGGATAATTTTCAAGAAATTCCCGCCCCGACCATTGCCACCCGCACCTCGCCCACGAACCTGGGTCTCGCGCTGCTCGCCAATCTCGCCGCCCGCGACTTGGGCTATCTCCCCCTGGGCGGCCTGGTTAAACGGACGGAAGCCACGCTGGCGACCATGCAAAAGCTCGAACGGCATCGCGGTCACTTTTTCAACTGGTATGAAACACGAACGCTCAAACCGCTGCTCCCGCTCTACATTTCCAGCGTGGACAGCGGCAATCTGGCGGGACATTTGCTGACCCTCGCCGCCGGGTTGCGTGAACAGGCCGATGAAAGTATTTTCACGCCCCAGATTTTTGCCGGTCTGCGGGACACGGTAAAAATCCTCAAAGAGCTGGCCCCCGAAAACCAGCTGCTCACGGAACTTGAATCGGAATTTGAGCCGGCGCCCGCCAGCCTGAGCGCCGCGTTTGCCTGGTTGAAAAAGGCCGCCAGCCACGCTGCCAAGATTGCGGCCAGCCTGGCGGGTGAAGAGAAAGCCACCAGCCGGTGGGCGCAGATTTTGCAACGCGATTGTGAAGCGCATCTGGCAGAATGGCAGTTCCTGGCGCCCTGGCTGGCCTTGCCGGCCCCAATTCGCCGCCGCCAAGACGACGGTGCGCCGGCGGCAAAGGCGGAAAACGGAAGGCGCACAGGGGGGAATAATCCAGGCATCCGGGCACCGGCCGCCACCACAATGGCCGAAAAGTTCGCCCGGCTCGACCAGGGTCTGACCTTGCGTGAAGTCTCGCTGCTGGACCAATCGCCGGCGCCAATGATTGATGATGACGCCGGCTTTGCTGAACTGTCGCGCTGCCTGCGGGAAGCCGCCGACCACGCCCGCCAGCGCATGCGCGAACTCGAAGCCCTGGCAAAGCAATGCGATGAACTGGCCGCGATGGATTTTGCTTTTCTGTTCAATCCCGCCCGGGATTTGTTTTCCACCGGCTTCAATCTCACCGAACGCCGGTTTGACACCGGCTTCTATGATTTGCTGGCCTCGGAGGCGCGTTTGTGCAGCTACGTTGCCATCGCTTTGGGGCAGGTCCCGCAGGATCACTGGTTTTCAATGGGCCGGCTGCTGGTCGCCTCGCATGGTGAGCCCATCCTCGTTTCCTGGAGCGGTTCGATGTTCGAATACCTGATGCCGCTGCTGGTCATGCCAAACTATGAAAACACTTTGCTCGACCACACCTGCCGCGCGGCCGTGCAGCAGCAGATCGATTATGGAGAATTGCGCGGCGTGCCCTGGGGCATTTCCGAATCGGGCTACAACCGGACCGATGTTCAGTTGAATTACCAATACCGCGCCTTTGGCGTGCCCGGCCTGGGCTTGAAACGCGGACTGGCCGAGGACCTGGTGATCGCGCCTTATGCCACGGTCATGGCGCTGATGGTGTCGCCGGTGGCCGCGTGCGAAAATTTGCAACGGCTGGCGGCGGAGGGACGCATGGGGGCTTACGGCTTTCATGAAGCGGTGGATTACACGCCGGCACGCCTGCCGCCGGACGAAACGAGTGCGACCATCCGATCATTCATGGCGCATCATCAAGGCATGAGCCTGCTGGCGCTGGTTGATTTGCTGCGGGACGGCCCCATGCAGCGGCGTTTCCTGGCCTGCCCGCTGCTCAAGGCGGCGGACTTGCTCCTGCAGGAGCGCGTGCCCAAAACCGCGGCGAGCGTGTTCATGGAGGATTTGAAATTGGAGGAGTCGCGCGTGCCTTCGGGCGAAGGTCAAAGCGTGATGCGCGTTTTAACGAATCCCACCGCGCCGGCGCCGGAGGTGCATCTTTTGTCCAATGGTCGTTACCATGTGGTCATCAGCAGCGCGGGCGGCGGCTACAGCCGCTGGCGCGAACTGGCGGTCACCCGCTGGCGCGAAGACGCCACGCGCGATTGCTGGGGGACGTTTGTCTATTTGCGCGATGTCGGGACCGGAGAATTCTGGTCCACTTCCCATCAGCCCACCTTGAAGATGACGAAGGGCTATGAAGCCATCTTCACGCAGGCGCGCGCGGAATTCCGCCATCGCCAGGCCGGCCTCGAGGTCCACACGGAGATCAGTGTGTCGCCGGAAGACGATTTGGAGCTGCGGCGCATCACCCTCACCAACCGTTCGCCGGTGAAGCGTGAAGTTGAAATAACGAGTTACTCGGAAGTCGTGCTGGCCAGGCCGGACGCGGACGCGGCCCACCCCGCCTTCAGCAATCTCTTCGTGCAAACCGAATTCGCACGCAAATCGTCCGCCATTCTCTGCACCCGCCGCGCCCGCTCCCAGGAGGAAAGACCGCCGTGGCTGCTGCATCTGATGCAGATTCAAAGCGATGACAAGGGGGAAATTTCCTGCGAAACGGATCGTTCCCGGTTTGTGGGCCGCGGCGGCAGCCTGGCCAACCCGGCCGCGCTGCAGACCATTTCGCCGCTGTCCAACACCGTGGGGGCGGTGCTTGATCCCATCGTCGCCCTGCGGCGAACGGTCACTTTGCCGCCGTTTGGAACGGTCATCGTTGACCTGGTCCTGGGCGTCACCGAGAACCGGGAAGCCGCCCTCGCCCTCGTTGAAAAATATCAAAGCGCCCGGATGACTGACCGCGTCCTTGATCTCGCTTGGACGCACAGCCAGGTCACCTTGCACCAGCTCGACATCACCGAGGCGGAGGCGCAGCTCTATGGCCGGCTGGCGGGCGCGCTGATTTATGCCGACCCCGCGCGGCGCGCCAGCCCCGGCGTGCTGCTCAACAACCGGCGCGGACAAAACGGTCTTTGGAGCTACGGCATTTCCGGTGACCTGCCCATCGCCCTGCTTCGCATCAGTGACGCGGAGAAAATTGAGATTGTCCGGCAGCTCATCCAGGCGCATTCCTACTGGCGCATGAAGGGGCTGGCCGTTGACCTCGTCATCGTGAACGAGGACGTTTCGGTTTACCGCCAATCGTTGCAGGACCAGATCACCACGCTGATTTCGTCCGGGATCGAGGCGCAAATGATGGACAAACCGGGCGGCATTTTTGTCCGGCGCCTCGAACAGATCCCCAATGATGACCGCGTGCTGCTGCAGGCCGCCGCGCGGCTGGTCCTCGACGATGAAAAAGGAACGCTGGCGGAGCAACTGGAACATCGCAGTGTCCTGGAGCCGTCCGCCCCGCTTTTACGCACCAGCCGCTACCGTCCGCCCGAGGCGCCGGCGCCCCTGCCACCCCGCGAGCTGATTTTTGACAACGGCTTCGGTGGCTTTACGCGTGATGGTCACGAATATGTCATCACGCTTCAGCCGGATCAGATGACACCCGCGCCGTGGGTCAATGTGCTGGCCAATCCCTTTTTCGGCACGGTGATTTCCGAAAGCGGCGCGGCCTATACCTGGGTGGAGAACTCCCATGAATTTCGGCTGACACCCTGGAGCAACGATCCGGTGCAGGACACCACGGGTGAAGCGTTTTACATTCGCGATGACCAGACCGGCCAGTTTTGGTCGCCCACGCCATCGCCTGCGCGCGGCGGGACGCCTTATGTCATCCGCCACGGCTTCGGCTACACCGTTTTTGAGCATACCGAATACGGCATTGCCTCCGAGCTGTGGGTCTATGTGGCGATCGATGCGCCGGTGAAATTTTCCGTCTTGAAGCTGCGGAATATCTCCGGCCGTCCCCGCCGCCTGTCGGTGACGGGTTATATGGAATGGGTGCTGGGCGACTTGCGGCATAAAAGCCTGTTACACGTGCAAACCGAGATGGACCTCAAGACCGGTGCGCTGCTGGCGCGCAATTATTTCAACACCGAATTCTCCAACCGGATTGTGTTCCTGGACGTGAACGATGCCACCGCCACCTTCACTGGTGATCGCAAAGAATTCATCGGCCGCAACGGAAGCCTGGCGCAGCCGGCGGCGATGAAACGCGCGCGTTTGTCCGGCAAAGTCGGTGCCGGGCTGGACCCGTGCGGCGCGGTGCAGGTGGCCGTCAATTTATCGGCCGGCGAGGAACGGGAAACCTGTTTTCGACTCGGCGTCGGCCGCAGCGCGGCGGACGTGCAGGTGCTCATCCGGCGCTTCCGCCGGGCCGACGCCATCCGCGTCGCCCTCGAAGCCGTCTGGGCTTATTGGAACCGTACGCTGGGCGCGGTGAATGTGGATACGCCCGATCCCGCCGTCAACGTGATGGCGAACGGCTGGCTGATGTATCAAACCTTGAGCTGCCGGCTCTGGGGCCGGACGGGGTTCTATCAATCCGGGGGCGCCTATGGTTTTCGCGACCAGTTGCAGGATGTCATGGCGGTGGTGCATTGCGAACCGGCGCTGGCCCGCGAACATCTGCTCCGGGCGGCCGCGCGCCAATTCCGCGAAGGCGATGTGCAACACTGGTGGCACCCTCCTTCGGGCCGCGGCGTGCGGACGCATTTTTCCGACGACTTTTTGTGGCTGCCTTATGTGACCTGCCGCTATGTCTCATGTGTCGCGGACACGGGCGTGCTCGACGAACCGATTACATTTCTGGAAGCCCGGACCGTCAAGGCGGAAGAGGAGTCCTATTATGACCTGCCGAACTGCTCGGAAGAGTCGGCCACGCTTTACCAACATTGTGTGCGCGCCATTGAGCGGGGGCTGAAATTCGGCGAGCATGGGCTGCCGCTGATGGGCTGCGGTGATTGGAACGACGGGATGAACCTGGTGGGGAAGGATGGTCGCGGCGAAAGTGTGTGGCTCGCATTTTTTCTGTACGACGTGCTGACGCAGTTTGCCAGACTGGCGCGCGCGCGCAACGACCCCGCCTTCGCCGACCGTTGCCTCGCCCAGGCCCGGCAACTGCAAAAGAACATCGAACTGCACGCCTGGGATGGTCAATGGTATCGGCGCGCCTACTTCGACAACGGCGAACCGCTCGGCTCCGAAACCAACCCCGAATGCCAGATTGATTCGCTGCCCCAAAGCTGGTCGGTGATCAGCGGTGCCGGCGAGCCGGAGCGTTCCCGTCAGGCGATGAATGCCGTGGACCAGCGCCTGGTTCGTCGCAAGACCGGGTTGATTCAATTGTTTGATCCGCCCTTCGACAAATCCATGCTTAATCCCGGTTACATCAAAGGCTACATTCCGGGCGTACGTGAAAACGGCGGCCAATATACCCACGGTGCGATCTGGACCACCATGGCCTTTGCCTTGATGGGAGAAAATGAGCGCGCCTGGGAACTTTTTACGCTGCTCAATCCCATCCATCACGGCGGGACGCCCACACAGATTGCCACCTACAAAGTTGAGCCCTATGTCGTCGCGGCTGATGTTTATGCCGTCGCTCCGCACACGGGCCGGGGCGGTTGGACTTGGTATACGGGTTCGGCCGGCTGGATGTACCGGCTGCTGATGGAAACTCTTTTGGGCGTGAATCTCGAAGGCGACCGGCTCCGCCTGACGCCCCGGCTGCCGAAAAGTTGGACGACCTGCAAAATTCATTACCGCTACCGCCTGACCATTTATCACATCACCATCACCCCGCTCGCCGCGGATGCCGCCGAAGCGGATCAACTTACTCTCGATGGCGAAAATTTGGACGTGAAAACCATTCCCTTGGTGGATGACCGCCGTGAGCATTTTGTCGAATTAAAAGTCTGGAGTCGCCCGGATCAGCCGTGAGCCATCAGCGGTACGTCGATGTGCCCGATGACTCCGAAAATCGCGCGGCTGCCGCGAAACCGCCAAAGCCAAAGGCTGCCCTCGGCGCAGTGCCAGTGAGATTGCCAGTGTTGCGATGAACGAGTTCAGAGTGGTTTATGTAATTTGCGGCAGGGTTATACCCCATAGGATTCGCCTGGCCCGGTGGGTAATGTGACATTATGAAATCTTCACTTGCAGCAGGCATGGCTTCCAAATTGGTTCGGTCGGAAAGCGATCAACCGGCGGGTGGCCCCCAGACCGCCACCAACGGCATCCTTCGGGATGGCAGGCCATGCTTGACCGGATACGGGCGGCCAATCCAGGTTGGACGCAGTCCGGTGCGCAGCCCTGATGCGTCTGCTTTAATGATGTCTCAGTTGGGTTGAGTTGCGCGAGGATTTCCCGGCAGGAGCGGCGGTCTCCCGCGAAGCTGATTTCCCCAAGGGAAAAAACCCGGCATAATCTGCGGCTCAAAATGAATCATGAAGATCGCCATCATCATTGCCCGCGCTTTGCCCGGGCTCATATTCTTTGCATTCGGATTGCAACTGCAGATTTCGCATGGTGATCGTCGGATTGAAATCCATTTTTGGTAAAAATATTGCCACCGCAATGTTTAGCACATGGGCAAAAATGAATATTTCTAAACTTGGAATTTCACCCCAAAAAACATCGGCGGTTGAACCGCGAATTAGCAACGTGAAAATGAATGGAGCGGGCGAAGGGAATCGAACCCTCGTGTGCAGTTTGGAAGACTGCCGTTCTACCATTGAACTACGCCCGCAGTAGACCCGCCAAGGATACCGCCCGTGCCCCGCTTGTCAACCCAAGGGGACGCATTACAGGCGCTTTGGGGCGGGGCGGACATTGATGCGTCAGCGGTTCCGTTGTCGCATAGTTTTCCCGCCGCCCTGCCGGCGGAACAAGGTTAACTTCAAGATGAAAAAAAGCATAACCTTCCCCCGCGCGCTTGCGTCTGAGTTGGGGTAATGGTCGCAAGGAAAATCAGCTTTCAACGCCGCGCGTTCACTTTGATCGAACTGCTCGTCGTCATCGCCATCATCGCGATTCTCGCGGCGATGCTGCTGCCCGCGCTCGCCAAGGCCAAGGAAACCGGCAAGCGCATCGCCTGCAACAACAACCTCCGCCAGCTCGGCATCGCCATGCGCCTGTATGTGGACGACAGCCACGGCGTGCTCCCGCCGCACATCATCTCCGAACGCTGGCCGTACAAGTTTTACGATTACTACGGCAAAAACCTGAAGGTTTTGTTGTGCCCGAGCGAAGTCACCAACGCGCCGTTGACCATCGGGCCGTCCAACAACATCGCCGACGCCGCGAATCGCAGCTACTTCATCAACGGCTGGAACGATTATTTCTACAACAAGCTTGGCGAACCTGATTTTTCCACCCTGTACATGCACGGCAACTACCTGATCGGGCTGAATGAAAACGCGGTCCTCCACCCCAGCGAGACCATCTTGCTGGGCGAAAAGATCGCCGGGCGCGGCGATTTTTACATGGACATGCGGGCGGGCAACGGCGACGACTTTGCCGGCGCCGTCGCGCAGGATCAACATTCCGGCCGCGGCCAGGGCAGCGGCGCGGGCGGCAGCAACAGCACTTTCGCCGACGGCAGCACCCGTTACTACAAATACGGCGCGGCCTTTGACCCGCTCAACCTCTGGGCCGTCAGCGATGCCGACCGCGTCACTTACATGATCGACTTCCACTGACGCGCCACGCACGACGCCTCGCCTCGTCCACGGCGGCAAAAATGAGCCGTTGGCGGTAAAATCGGGACCGCGCGACGTTCCGGTTACGTCAACCGCGCAGCGTTGAAAAAAGTTTTAACCTTGCCGCGTCCCGCCACGTCTTTGGTTGAATAATGTTTGCAAGGAATAAAAACTTTCAGCGCCCCGCGTTCACCCTGATTGAACTGCTTGTGGTCATCGCCATCATTGCGATCCTCGCGGCGATGTTGCTGCCCGCGCTGGGCAAGGCCAAGGAAACCGCCAAGCGCATCTCCTGCAACAACAATCTGCGACAGCTCGGCCTCGCCATGCGGGTGTATGTGGACGACAACCAGGGGGTGATTCCGCCGCGCACCAGCGGCATCCGCTGGCCGAACAAGTTGTACGACGCTTACGGCAAAAACCTCAAAGTATTGCTCTGCCCAAGCGAGACCACCAACTCCCCCGCGACCGCCGGCCTGCCCAACACCGATGCCGACGCCGCGCCGCGCAGTTATTTCATCAACGGCTGGAGCGATTACTTTTATGACAAGCTGGGGGCGGCCGATTACACCAGCCTGTACATCACCGGCCTCTACCCGAACGGGCTCAAGGAGACGGAGATCATCCATCCGAGTGATACGATTTTGCTCGGTGAAAAAATTTCCGACCGGGGTGATTTTTACATGGACATGCTGTCGGGCAAACTGGACGGCACCGGGGACGACACCACCGGGGCGGTGGCCCAGGATCGTCATGCCGGTCGCGGCGAAGGCAGCGGGACGGGCGGATCCAACAACACCTACTCCGATGGCAGCGTACGGTTCAACAAGTTTGGCACGGCCTTCGACCCGCTGAATTTGTGGGCGATCAGCGATGCCAACCGGGTCGCCGACGCCTTCATCTATCATTGAGGTCTGGGCAGCCCCTTAAATTGGCCGGGACCGGGCACTGCGCTGAAAGCCTTTTGCAAAGACCGAAGCACCCGATCCGCCCTATCAACCGCTGACGCGTGCCGGCGACACTTGACAAGCCAGATTGATGCGTATTTCATTGAAAAAAACACCTTGCCTTCTGACGATGGACCGACAGTTTGGAGGTTCAATGCCTTTTGGGTGCATCCCTTCAAAAACACAGTCTTAACGACGTAACCATAAACTTGTGTGGCCGAACCAATCTCCACCTTTCAACCCTTGAAAATAAAACCACCCTGGCTTGGAACCTCGCTGCGCCGGGCGGTTTTCCTCCTGGCCGCGATGTTTTTTGTCCTGGCCGCCGGGGCCGCTGAACCGGGCCGGGCCGCCGCGATCTTCGAGGTGCCCACCTTCGGCGCAAAAGGCGACGGGACGACGATGGACACCGGGCCGATCCAGTCGGCCATTGATGCCGCCAGCAAGGCGGGCGGCGGCGTGGTTTGGCTGCCGGCCGGGAAGTATTTAAGCGGCAGTCTCCATCTGAAAAGCCACGTTGAATTTCATCTGGATCGCGGGGCCGTGCTGCTGGGCAGCGCTTCGCGGGCGGATTATCAGCGCGACCGCTGGTATGCTTTGCTGCTGGCCGACCGGCAGGAGGACATCAAGTTAAGCGGTGATGGCGTCATCGACGGGCAAGGTCTGCGGCTCGCCCGGGATGCGATGCGTCGCGCCGCCCTGGGTGAATTCGGCGAAGAAACGCCGGAACTGCGGCAAAGCCAAAACCTCTCCTTGCAGTTGCCCGATGCGGAGTTCAGTCAAAAGACCATCCGGGACCGGGCGAACGAAAGTGAGCGTCCAATGTTGATTGAATTTAATGACTGTCATGCCATCCAGGTTTCCGGGGTGACCTTGCGGAATTCGTCCGGGTGGGTGGAGACGTACGCCCGCTGTGACGGTCTCACGATTGAGGGCATCAAGGTGGACAGCACGGCGTATTGGAACAACGACGGGATGGACATCACGGACTGCCGCAATGTGCAGATTTCAAAGTGCGAGGTTAATACCGCCGACGACGGCATCTGCCTGAAATCCGGGGGCGGCGGCAAATTCGGCCAGGGCGACGGCTTCAGCCAGACCAACAAGGGATGTTACAATGTGAACATTTCGGATTGCCGCATCCGTTCCAGCGCCAGCGCCCTTAAACTGGGAACCGCGTCCTATGGCGACTTTCGTAAAATTCATGTTTCCAACCTGACGGTCTATGACACCTGCCGCGCGGCCATTGCCTTGGAAACCGTGGACGGCGGGACCATTGATGATGTCCTGGTTGAAAATGTGACCGCCACCAACACCGGCGCCGCCATTTTTCTGCGGCTGGGCCGGCGCAATTTGAAGGCGCCCGCCGGCCAATTGCAAAATGTGACGATCCGGAATGTCAAAGTCTGGGTGCCCTCCGGCAAGCCGGACGCCGGCTACAACACCGTGGTGCCTTACGATCCGGCGGCCAACATTCTGCCCTCATCCATCGCCGGTTTGCCGGGACATCCGGTGCGGAATGTGCGCCTGGAGAACCTCGAGATTTTCCATCCAGGCGGGGCGGATCCCAAACGCGCGTCCGTGACCGGCGACATGCTTGATGCCGTGCCAGAAAAGGCGGCGGATTATCCGGAGTTCTCGATGTTCGGTGAATTGCCGGCCTGGGGAATTTATGTCCGCCACGCCGAAGGCATCCAGTTCACCAATGTACACTTCGGGCGGCAGTCGGCCGATTACCGCCCGGCCATGGTGCTGGATGACGTGCAGCAGGTGAAGCTGGCCGGCCTCACTGTGGGCCCGGAATCAAAGGAACCTGATTGGGTGCTGCAAAATGTGCGCCGGGCGGATTTCAATGAAACGGGGAATTCAAACCTGACCCGGGAAAAGGTCCGCTTCATCAAAGATTGCGTTGATGTTTCCGGATTGAAATGACGTCAGCGGGGCGCCGCCGGTCCATCCGTAATCACCGCGGTTAAAAATTCTTGAACTCAGCCTCCAGCGGGATCTCATTCTGCCGGGCGGTCACGGGTGCGCCGCGGTGATGACCGTTGGTGTTGGTTGTGGCCATTCGTTTTCCAGCCGGCGCGGCGGCAGGGTTTGATTTTGCGCGCTGGACGGGGGCGGCCGGTTTGGCGGGGGCAACCCCGGTGTGGCCGCCTACCAACTGCATTAATTCGACGACGGATTGTTTCATCAATTCGGCCTGGGCATTCAATTCCTGCGCGGCGGCGGCGCTTTCTTCCGAGCCGGCCGCGTTGCTCTGCGTGACCTTGTCCATCTGCCCCACAGCCGTGTTGATCTGCGTGATGCCCTGGGTCTGTTCCCGGGAGGCGCCGGCCACTTCTGCCGCAAGTTCGTCCACCTGCCGCGCTTTGGTGACGATGTCATTCAGCGCCTGCGTGACTTTCTCACTGAACGCCACGCCCTGGGCGGTCTTGCTGATGGCCCCCTCGATCTTGGCGGCGGTTTCCTTGGCGGCCTGCGCGCTGCGCTGGGCGAGGTTGCGAACCTCGTCGGCGACGACGGCAAAGCCCATGCCGGCCTCGCCGGCGCGGGCGGCTTCGACGGCGGCGTTCAAGGCGAGGATGTTGGTTTGAAAGGCGATCTCATCAATGGTTTTGATGATCTTGGCGATGTCATCGCTGGAGACTTTGATGGCCTGCATCGCGGCGGACATCGCCTGCATGTCTTGGGCGCCCTTGTCGGCGGCGACGCGGGTTTGTTTGGAAAGTTCATTGGCCTTCTGGGAGTTCTCGGCGTTCCGCAGGGTCATGTTGGACAGTTCCTCCAGGGAGGCGCTGGTCTCCTCGATGGAAGCCGCCTGTTCGCTGGAACCTTCGGCCAGAGACTGGCTGGTGGACGAAACCTGGCCGGCGGCGGAGGCGACCTCCCGGCTGGTCGCGCCCAGATTTTCAGCGAGATTGAACAATTGCCGGGTCAGGGAGCGGATCAAGATCCAGCCAAAGCCCACGGCGAACACCACGCCGCTGAACAGCCCCGCCAAAACGAAGATCTGGATGCGGGCGGTTTGCCGGCGAAATTGTTCCTCGGTGGCCTTGGTGGTGTCGGCCTCGAACTGCTGCACTTGCACCACGATGGCATCGATGGCATCGGTGGCCGGGCGGTCGATGCCCTTGACCAGTTTGTCCACGATGAAACAACTGGCAGGATTGGTGGCGTCGTAGGTTTTCAAGGCCTCGCGATATTGCGCCCCCAGTTGCTGATGCGCCTGCAGTGATTGATCCACGAGCCTGGTATCGACCCCCGCCCCGGCAAATAATTTTTGCAGCGCCGCCAGATCCTGATCCACGGCCGCCTCGCGCTGCCCAAACTGGTCGGAATATTTCTTGAACAATTCGGGGTCGTTGCCGCGCAGCAAGGTGTCCTTCCACTCTTGCACCTGTTTTTTGAAATCGAGCTGGGCGGACCGGGCGAGATTGATGGATTCGGCGAGGAACCGGCCGTGGTCCTTGGTCTGCTGGGTGATGCTGTGCGCCTGCGTGATGGTGTTGCTCAATCCCATGAAGCCCAGGACCCCCACCCCGGCGACAATGAGCGTCAAAATGGCAAATCCCAATACAATCCGTCTTCCAATCGTCCATCGATTCATAGATATCTTAGCAAATAAAATGCCCGGGCCACGAGATAGCGGCCCGGGCACCATTTCGCAGTTACTTATCGGCGAAGCATCCTCCAACTTTAGCGTTGGCGATGACAATTTATAGCCGGCTTAACCGCAAACACTTCGCGGCCGGAGCAACTCGGCGACCGGCTTGGTTTCGGGGAGCAAAACCCTACGGCTGCTGGAGCGTGCGATAGAACCGGTGGGGAAAGTTCGTCACGGCGGCATCGGTGAAATTGAAGATGTTGGTGGGCAGCGTCACGTTGGGGTCGGCCGCGGGCGCGCTGGTCTGGATGGAAACCCAGGCCGCCAGATTGGTCGAGGCCTGCAACACGTACCCCTTGCCGATGAGTCCGGCCACTTGCAGATTGAATTGTCCATTGGTGATCGGACCGGTCACCGGCAGGAAAGCCGGCGGGTAACCGGGATAGAGCTGGCTTTGCGGGATGACGGTCTTGGTGGTGGACGGGCTGCTCCAAGAGAGGCTGGCCGAGGCATCCCCGGCGACCTCGTAATACTCCAAGGTGACGGGATATTTCCGGCCGGCGACCAACGGCAGCGAACCGCCCCATTGCGTGGCCGATTGATCCACCCATTTATCCACGACGAGCTGGCCGTTCACCCACAAGCGCACGCCATCATCCGTGGTGGTGTAAAAGGTGTACGTTTCGTTGAACTGCGGCTGCACGGTGCCGGTCCAGAGGACGGTAAAATCATCCGCGCTGATGGCGGGATCCGGCGAGCCCGCGCCCCAGTTGAAATTGACCGTGGCATCCGTGCGCACCAACGTGGGCGGGTTCGTGAACGTCCGCAACTGGCTCGCATAGTAAGCGCCGGTGAGGCCGGTGCCGGTGCCGATGGAGTTGGTGTTCAAAAAGGTCGCGGTCGTCACGATGCTGTCCGCCGCGCCCGGCTTCGTGGCCAGGGCGCGCAAGCCGGTGGAGTTGGTCAGGAGCAGCGGCCCAGTGTAAGGCGACGAGGCCGAGGTCGGCGGGCTGCCGTCCTGGGTGTAGAAAATGGTCGTGCCGGGGACGGCGTCCGTGATGGTCACGGAAATGGAGTTGGTGAAAATCGCGCCGGCCGGGGTGATGACCGGAGCGGCCAGGAAGGTGCCGACGCCATACACTGCGAGCGAATATTGCGCGCCCACATAGACGTGGCCGTTCGCGACGGTCGGCACGGCGAATTTCACCGCGCCGCCGGGCTGGTCGCGCGCGCCGAGGGTGCTGCTGTTATACAGTTCCACGGCCACGTTGGTGGCGTTGTAGGCGTGCAAGACGGACGGACCGCTGCCGGCGTAGGCGTCCGTCTGCAAGGCCCAGACGATGGCGTTGCTCGTGCCGTTGGCGGAGACGACGGGGGTGGCGCCGGGGAAACCAAAGCTGTTGGCGTTTTGCGAAGCCGGGGTGGTGCCGATATGGGCGTTGGTGAGGGTGAACGCCTTCAACACATCATTGATGCCGATATAGTAGAGGGTTTTGTTGAAATACGCGGGCGTGTCGAAGCCGCCGGTGATGGCGCCGGGGAACGCTTGCACGATGGCGCTGTCGTTCGCACCGTAGTGGCGCATGTATTCCCGGTTGATGAGATAGACGGTGCCCTCCTTGCCGGCCCCGACGAGCAAATGCTGGTTCGTCGTGCCGCCGCCGACCTCATCCGGCAGCACCACCGCGCCGCCCGATCCCAGGTCGAGATCCGAGCTGTTGAGGGCCGCCTGATCGTAGGGCGTGAAATAATCCGCCACCTTGAGCCCGTTGGTGGTGGACAATTTCACGAAGCTGTCGCCGTAATCACCGTTCGTTTCGGCATCGAAGGTGCCGTTGCCGGTGAGGAAATAGAGGTTGTTGCCCGCGTCACTGGACGGCCCGCAGCCCGACTGCCAGATGCCGCCCAGCCCGCCGTTCGGGGTGGTATTGAACACATTGCTCAAGGTCAGCGTCTGGGCCGCGTACCCGAGCAGCCAGCCGTGATACGGCCCGTAGTCGCAATGCGCCGCCGAGCCGATGTAAACCACGCCGGCGTTCAAGAGCAACGCCGACCGGTTGAACTGCTTGAACGGATCGAACGGCACGTGACCCGCGCCGTCGTTGCCATCGCCGGTGCCCGCCACGGTGGCCGCCAACTCGACCGGGCCGCCGAACTTCTCCGCGCCGTTGGTCAGGCTCAAGGCGTGCAGCTGGTGGTGAAACGTCGTCACGCTGTTTGTCACCTGTTTGGTCTTGGCGGAGACGTAGATCGTGCCGGTGGCCAGATCGATCACCGGCGTGCTGGTGATGCCCACCTCCGGCACCAGGTCATCGCAACCGATGTCATTTTGGCTGTCCACCGTCGTGATGCCCGCCGCCGGGTTGGTGAAGCTGACCCACCACAAGGCCGGGACGTTGCTGTTGGCATCGAACGCATAGACGCTGTCATGCTCGGTGGCCACAAAGACCACGTCGCGCACGCCCTTGCCGGGGAGGTTCAGATTTGTCACCACCAGCGGCTGGGCATAGACATAGCCATCCACGGTCTGGGAGAAGATTCTGCCGAAGTTCGTGGAAGCCACGTTGGCCGGGGAGAGCACCGTCTCGTTGGTGTTCTGGCCGGTGCGCGCGTTGTCGTAATGATACGTCAGCACATTGACGCCCGCGACGGCGGACAGCGCGGGCCAGAACAGAACCGCCACCAGGAAAAACCGGACAACACGTGTGAATTTTACCGGCATAAGTTGCTTTCTATATTCCGGCAAACGGCGGTTTGCCATGGGTCATGGTCGGACAACGGACTGGCTTATGATTCTATAACCAATTCTTTATTCAATAAATTTCGGCCGGCCGGCCGGGACAGAAGGTTTTTTAACGGCAGACACCCAGGCGTGAAATGCCTTTCCAACGATCCGCAACTGATGCAGTGCGCCCGTCTCCAGGCGCGGCAATTTTCAAAGTGCGGAGCGCTTCCGTAAATGTCGCGCGGCCCGGTGGACGAGAGCTGCTGCGCCCGGGGACGGGCGCGCTCCGTATTTTGAACAGGCCCGTCAGGGTTACACCCCATGGCGGCCGGGGCATTTTGGAATAATTTATGGATATGAAAATCAAACCAGGTCAGGGGCCGGCAGCCTGGCTGGCGATACATTGATGGTTTGACCATGCGATTTTTCGATGAAATCAAGACGGGGGGACTGGCCGATCCGTCCACCCTGCAAGGCGCCCTGTTCTTTGCGGGCGTCTTCGCGTTCCTGGCCTGGTTCATCGGGCGCACATTGCGCATCGCCGTGCAGCGGATGCTGGCGCGCGACAAGCATGATCATTTTGACCTGATGGCCGTCAAATTCCTGGCCAAACTGACCCGCTATGCGGTTTATGTTTTTGCCATTGCGGCCTACGCGCACTTTGTCCCGGCCCTGTCCGGTTTGGGCGCGGCCTCGTTGACGAGCATTGGCATGATCTCGTTGATCGTCGGTTTCGCCGCACAAAACACCCTGGGCAACCTGATCGCCGGACTATCCCTGCTGCTCTACCGGCCCTTCAAGCTCGGAGACCGGCTGCAGATCACCGCGCCGACCGGGCTGGAAACCGGCACGGTGGAAGGCCTCACCCTCGGCTACACCCTGCTGCGGACGGATGACAACCGCCGCGTGGTGGTGCCCAACAGCCTCATGGCCAGCCAGACAAGCATCAACCTGACGGGCAACGACCCGCGCGTGGTCTGTTCGGTGCCCATCGGCATCAGTTACGAGGCGGACATCGACCAGGCCCGGGCCATCCTGCTGGATTTAGGCGGCAAACATCCCAAGGCCATGCAGGTTTGCGGCTGCCCGCTCACGCAACTCGGCGCCACGGGCGTCGTCCTCTCGCTCGACGTGTGGTGCGCGGATGCCTTGACGGCGATCACGCTCAAATGCGACCTGCTGGAGCAGGCCACCAAACGATTTGCGCGGGAGGGCATCGGCCATCCGCTGCCGCAGACCTGCGTAGTTTTAAGAGATGACCGCAGTCCTGCCCACCAGCCGGCCGGGCCACCGACCGGGGTGAACACCCCATGGCATGCGGGTGTGGATTCCGGTTCAATGAAGAGGGATGAAACCCTCACGCCGGCCCGGCCAGACGGAACACCGCCGCCGGCTTAAAAAAAATATCAACTCATGAATACAAATCATAAAGCGCCGCCACCGGCGGAACCGGCGGTCAGCGCCAAGGCAGAAGCCGCGACCTCGGAAGCGGATGCGCTTATCCGGGACATCGCCGAACAAAAAGACCTGCATCTGCGCCTGGCGGCGGACTTCGAGAATTTCAAGCGGCGCAGCCGGCTGGAAACCGAGACCCGGGCCTCCGCGCAAAAAGAATCGTTCATCCACGAGCTCCTGCCGGTGATCGACAACCTGGAACGGGCGCTGGCCGCCGGGGGCGCGTGGGATTCCGCGCAGTTTCACCAGGGGGTGGAGATGACGTTGAAACAACTGCAGCAACTGCTCCGCCAGCACGGCATCGAGAGCGAGGAAATCATCGGCAAACCGTTCAACCCGCACCTGCATGAAGCGCTTTCGCAGCGGCACGATCCCACGCAGGCCGACCACACGATCCTCGAGATGTTCCAGCGGGGCTACCGGCGCGGGGCGAAAGTTTTCCGGCCGGCCAAAGTGGTGGTGAACGACCTGTCGCCATCCAACCAAGGCAGCCATGCCCGTTGAATTTAAAGACTACTACCAGGTGCTGGGCGTGTCGGCGAAAGCGACCGATGACGAAATCAAGAAAGCCTTCCGCACCCTGGCGCGCAAGTATCATCCGGATGTCGCCAAGGACAAAAAATCGGCGGAAGAAAAATTCAAGGAGCTCAATGAGGCGAACGAGGTCTTGAGCAACCCGGAGAGCCGCCGGAAATATGACGAGCTCGGCGCCGGTTGGAAAACGGGCGGGCCATCGCGGCCGCCGCCGGGCCGGGGCGCCAGCCGGCCCGCCGGCCGGGCCGCCCGGGGCGAAGAAGATGAGTTCCAATTCGAGGGCACCGGCTTCAGCGATTTTTTTGAGCAGTTTTTTGGCGGCCGCGCGGGCGGCGCCCGGGGGGCTTCGCCATTCGACGGGCAAGAATTTGGCGGCGGCCAGGAATCACGGACGGCATTGCGGGGCCAGGATATTCAAGGCGACATTCTCATCACCCTGGACGAGGTGCTGAACGGAGCCATGCGGGCCATCACGGTGCGGCGAACCAATGCGCGCACCGGCCAGGAAGAGCCGGAAACCTATCAAGTGCGTGTGCCCAAAGGCGTCCAGGCCGGCCAATCCATCCGGGTGGCCGGCAAAGGCGGCGCGGGTTCGAATGGTGGCGGGGCCGGGGACATCTATTTGCGCGTGCGCTATGCCCAGCATCCGGACTGGCAGGTGCGCGGGACCGATCTGCTGGGTCATCTGGAACTGGCCCCGTGGGAGGCGGTCCTGGGGGCGACGGTTCCCGTGAAAACGTTGGAAGGGAGTGTTTCCGTCAAAGTGCCCGCCGGTTTTCAACAGGGTCAAAAGCTTCGCGTCCGGGGCAAAGGACTGCCCGCCGGCGCGGCCAAACGCGGCGACCTGTATGTGGAAGCGGTCATTCAAGTCCCGGCTCACGTCAGCCCGGCGGACGAGGCTTTGTGGAAACAACTCGCGACGCAGGCCGCTTTCAATCCGCGGAAGGCGGCGTAAGGTGCCGGCCATCACCCGCCGGAGGCGGCGGGGGCAGGCATTCGACCTTCAACTGCAAAGCGCCCTGCCCCAGCTTAACGACCCAGCTCACATTGACCACCCGATATTCCAACCGCTTCGGCGCGGTCGGCGGCGCGGTGCGGAGGGCACGACACCGGAGCCTGGCGCGGTGATTGGGCGGCGGATTCATGAACGGGTGCTTTCAGTCCCGGGATCCGGCTCGCCGGTCAATTCCCGTTTGGCCCGGGCAAAATCAGACATGGTGGTTTCGCTGGACAAGCGACCATCAATGAACGCCAGTTCCGCCACGCGGGCATGCACCATTTCCGGCGTGACCGTTCGGCTGCGCAGGGTGCCGATAGTTCCGGTGCCGGCCTTGAAAGGATCAGTGCTCATGCTCATGCCGGGTGATCAGCGGCCGTGGGGAAAGGTTTGGGCATTATGCGCGGTTTTCATTTCCCGCGTGCCACGATCTTCATGCGTGTCCTTCGATTGGGAGGCTGTGCCCGGTCGCTTGGCGGACTTGGCTCCGGCGGCGGTCACGGGATTCGGCCGCAGTTGGTGAAGTGTTTTTGGAAAAACCGGCGGCAACGGCGTGGCCGCGTGCGAAAAACTCGCGCGGTCATCGGCTTCGAGCCAGTCGAACGTGGAAGTCGTCTCGGGGTTCAGACCGAGCCGGGTGCAGTTCTCGATGAAGCGGTCGCGCTTTTCCGGATTTTTCAGCGGGCTGGCGGTTTCCATTTCATCCGACCAGGCCTTGATTTCAGCGGGCGTTTTCGGCGTGCCGTTCGTCTGCAACCAGACCCCGATGGCTTTATAATTTTTCGCGGCCTGCACGGCGGCCGTAAATTGATCGCCGTCGATGCCCTTGAAGCTGAAAAGTTTTTTATCGAGCGTTCCATCGTAGACATATTCGCCCAGGGTTCCGGCAAGATTGGCGCGGCATTTGTCCACCACCCGGCGGGCGATGACGAAGCCGCCGATGCGGTCGCGCGGGCTGTGGGGTGCTTGTTTGGTCAGATCCCGGTCAAGGCTGGCGTTGTTCATGGTTCAAATAATTGAGTTGGTTGCACGTCCGCCGCTATTTCGCCATGCCCGCGACATGTTTCAAATGCGCTTCCACCACGGGAATGGATTTATCGACAAAACCTTTGATGGCCGCGTCCTGGGTGGCGGCGGATTCGTCCTTGAACGCCTTGGCATCACCTTGGTGGGCCTTGATCATCTCGAGGACATAAGTGTCATCGAATTCGGAACCGGGCAGCGCGGCCAATTTATCGACCATCGCCTGATGCTGCTCATCCAAGCGCGTGGGCAAGGTCACGCCCTTTTGCGCGGCCAGCGTTTTCAAATCGGCATTGATGACCCCATGATCCTTGATCATCAGCTTGCCGAAATCCTTCACCGCGTCGCTCGTCCCTTTCTTGGCCGCCAGTTCGCCCAGCGCCACCTCGGTCAGGCCGCCCTGGGCCGCCGCGAGCAGGAAGTTTGCGTCCGCCACAGACACCGGCGTTTGCGCCCGGGCGACCGGCAGCGTCAGGAGGAGTCCCATGGCGATCAAGACCAGGCCCAGGCCGGCGACCGGACGGGTGATGAGTTTATGAAAATAACGGCGGGCGGGTTTGACGGCGGGTTTTGTTGACTTGGTGGTATTCATACTGGATGCGGGGTCGGGGAGATGATTTGCTATTTATTGATTGGTGCCGGCCGGCGGGTTCGTGTTCACGCCTGACAGCAGATTTGTGGCGGCCACGTTGGGGTTTCCATCCATCGTGTCGCTTATTAAATTTGTGGAAGCCAGATTGGCCGGGTCGCCCGAATTCTTTTGACCGCAGCCAGCCAGCAGCAAGCCGATCGGAATCGGAATCGCGGACAGCAGAAGGATTGATTTCAATTTCATAGGCACGTTAAAACTATGAGATGCCACACTGGCCTGCCATGGGGTGAAACCCTACTGCGCCGGAGGAAGCTGCGGGTGAAACTGGCAGATGGAAAATGGAAGAGACGCGGATGTGCATTCGGGGCGGGGACGGGCCCGTCCCCGGTTCCCGGAACCAGCGTCCCGATCCATGGAGCCGGCCGCCAGCCGTGAGCCGCCGGATGCCGGACGGCCTCCACTGACCCGCTCCCCCCCTTAAAACTTCCGCGAGAAAAGCTTTTGGCGAGGCCGGCAGGTCGGGGTCGGCTGGCGATCACGATGAAAGTGGCTGAAGACGATCTCATGAGCGAAGAGGGTGACCCATTCGAACGCTTCGGCGCGGTCGGCGTTGGTGCCGCCGATGAGTTCGTGCTGGCCGTTGCGATGTTTGACGAGCCGGGCGCCGCCAAACTGCTGGATGACGCGGCCGGTGAGGCGTGGAGTGACGAGATGATTCAGTTTCATGCGATCAGCTTACGCGGGTCAGTTGGACAAAGGCTGTCCAACCCCCTAAAATAGTTTTTTCTCATAACATACTGTTTCACAGATTTTTAGCTGCGATTTTCACATTTTTTAGATTGACCAACTGCTGATGAAAGTTCCTGCGGAGGGTAGCGAGGGTATGTCACGCCACACGATGACCCGGCATCGCTTGACGTTGTTTGGGTGGTGTGGTGGCGAAAAAAGCAAGCAAAAAGTTTGCGTTCAATCGGGGCCGATTGGACGTAAACTTAAATCTGGTTTTTGAAACGGAAGGGGGTTAAATGGGTGACGGTAGAAAGGGCTAGGACGTTCTTTGACATCGGGAACAGGCAGCGCGACGCCGCACGTGCCGGCCTTTGCCTTTGGGCCGTTCCCATCTGCGTTTATCGGCGTGCATCTGCGGCTGAATTGAATGGTTACGGGTTAAATCAGTTCGGCGGCATCAAGGTGAATCAAGGTGAATCAAGGTGAATCAAGGTGAATCAAGGCGTGTTTTGGCGCACGCAAGCCAAGTTGAAATCGCCACCCGTACCGGACGCTCGAAAGCGCCGTCGCCGCTGCGCTCTGCCGGCGCAGTCCATGATGTTTTCGGATCCGGCGCAGCGTCAGTAGTTGTTGTGTACGTCCATGGGTGGCTAGCCCGCAAGGTGCGGCACAGGCAGAAATGGTCGCAGCGCGACCATTGCCATCAGTAACAGGTTAAACCTGATCAAGCCGACTTAAGGCAAATTAAGGCAAATTAAGGCAAATCAAGGTAGATCAAGGTGGCAGGGTGAAGAATGGGACGGATGGGACGAATGGGACGGATGCTGCGCGCGAAGGCCGGTATCAGTTGGAGCCGGGCTGATTTTTTTGAACATCTGGCGGCAGGATGCCGCCTGAACCGGCAGGCAATATGCCTGCGCGACGGCGGTTGGGGAGAAGTCCCGCTGGCTGGAATGAAGAACCGGGGCAAGTTGCGCAAGCTTAAGCGTAATTTGGGCCAACCGCGTCTTGACTCGAAAGGTTTCATTGCTATGCTCTCACGTTCCGGTTTTTGCACCGGAAACGATTTACCTAAATTATGAAACGCCAGTATCAACCGTCGAAAATCCGCCGCAAACGTCAGCACGGGTTTCTGAACCGCAAGTCCACCAAGAGCGGCCGCGCCACCCTGGCCAACCGCCGTCGCAACGGCCGCAAGCGCCTGACGCCGGTCTGATCGTTGTGAATCCCGCGCCGAAACGCCTGCGTTTGGGCCGCGAGTCGCGGCTGGCGCAAAGCCGCGATTTTGCCCGGGTACGGCAACAAGGCCAGCGGCTCGTCCTCGGTTGTCTCATCGCCAACTGGCAGCCTTTGCCGGACGGTTCCATCCCCAAGCTGGGGTTGGTGACAACCAAGAAGATCGGCGGCGCGGTGCAACGCAACCGGGCGCGCCGGCTGCTGCGGGAAAGTTTCCGGCAGCATCAACACGAGCTCACGCAACCGGTTGACCTGGTTTTGGTTGCCCGGAATTCCATTGTGGGCAAGAGTTTTACCGCCGTGGAAAAAGATTATCTGGCCGCCCTCCGCCGGGCGAACCTGCTGAAGGCGGCCGAGGCCGGCCCCAGCTAAATTTCCAAGGTGAACCTGTTCCAGCACATCTTGATCCTGGCGATCCGGGCCTACCGGCTGGTGGTTTCACCCGCGCAGGTGTTCTTGTTCGGGCCGGACGCGGGCTGCCGGTTCACGCCCACGTGCTCGGCCTACGCGCTGGAGGCGGTGCGCGTGCATGGGGCCATCGCGGGAACGGCCCTGGCGGCCAAGCGGATCTGCCGGTGTCATCCGTGGGGCGCGTGCGGCCACGATCCGGTGCCGGAGAAGACGGCGCCCCGTAAACATTTTCAACCTGCGGTAAACTAATTTTTCATGGATAAAACAGGAATCATCGTTGTTTCGCTTTGTGTGCTGTTGATGGGCTGGTGGATGTATGACCAGAACCAGCGGCAACAGGCGCAGATCCGCTGGGAACAGGCGCATCCGCAACCCAAGCCGGCCAGCGGCCTCACCCCCACCAACCCCAACGGCGCAACGGGAACGGTGGTGTCCGCCACCACCACGGCGACCACCCCGGCGGCGGCGGGCGCGGCGGTTTTCAGTCTCCCGCAGACCGGCACCGCACAGACCATCACGCTGACGAACGGCCGGGCGGTGTACACCTTCACCTCGCGCGGCGGCGGCTTGCAGACGGTGGCACTGCTGGATTTTCCGGAGACGATCTCCGCGCGCTGGAAGGGGCAGATCCATCACAGCGAGCCCGTGGCTTCGCTGAACACGCACGCGCCGGTGCCGATGCTGGCCCTGCTGGGCGACCAGGATTTCGTGGGCGACGGTAATTTCACCCTGACGCCGCTGGCGGATGGTGTGCGCGCCGAGAAGGCCATGGCGGACGGGCTGGTCATCGCGAAGGAATTTCACCTGAGTTCCAATTATCTGGTCAATGCGAGCATCACCCTGAAGAACACCTCGACCTCGCCGCTGAACCTGCTGCCGCAGGAGATTGTTGCGGGCACGGCCACGCCGATGGATGCGGATGACACCGGCCTGCTGTGGGGCGCGATGTGGTGCGATGGAACGAATATAACGGACAGTCCCCTGCCCCTTTTCACGGGCGGCGGCGCGATGGGCTGCTCGCGCGGCTCCCCCCGGACGGAGATCCGCGGCGGCACCAATAACAACGTGGCCTGGGTCTCGGCGCACAATCAATTTTTCGCAATCCTGGCGATGCCCACGGGCGGGGCGAGCGGGATGGTGGCGCGCACGGTGACCTTGCCGCGGTTCCAGGACGCGGGCATGGCGACGAATTCGCCCGCGCCGCAAGGTGTCCAGACGGCGCTGGTCTATCCGGCGCAGACGCTTGCGCCGAACGCATCCTTGGAGCGCGACGTCACGGTGTACGCAGGCCCGAAGGAATTGCGCACGCTGGCGGTGATCGCGGAGCAGCGCTCGAACCACGCGGACCTGGTGATGAATTTCGGCTCGGGTTTCTCGAGCTTCTGGGGCGTGGGCACGTTTTTCGCCAAGCTGCTGTTGTCGGGCATGAACCTGTTGCATGACGTCACGCATCTGGGCTACGGGTGGGTGATCGTGTTGATCACGGTGATCATCCGCCTGATGTTCTGGCCGCTGACGGCGAAGAGCACGCGGTCGATGAAGAAGATGCAGGCGCTCGCGCCGGAAATCGCCGCGCTGAAGGAAAAATACAAGGACGACGTGCAGAAGTTCACGGCGAAACAGATGGAGCTGTGGAAGAAGAACGGCGTCAGCCCGGTGAGCGGCTGCCTGCCGATGCTGGTGCAGATGCCAGTGTTCATCGGTTTTTTCACAATGATCCGCAGCGCGATCGAGCTGCGCGGGGCGAGCTTCCTGTGGGCGACGGATTTGTCCAAGCCGGACACGATCTTCATGATCCCGGGGATCACGTTCCTGCCGTTCAACCTGAGCACGCCGGAGGGGTTGCCGCTTAACCTGCTGCCGTTGATGATGGTGAGCGTGATGCTGTGGCAATCACACAAGACGCCGACCTCGCCGGGCATGGACCCCGCCCAGCAAAAGATGATGCGCTGGATCCCGGCGATCTTCATCCTGCTGTTCTACAATTATTCGTCCGGCCTGGCGCTGTACATGACGGTGAGCACGTTGCTGGGCATCTTGCAGATGAAGGTGACCAAGACGGTGGCGGCGGCGGCCCCGGCGGTGGAAACTAAGGCATTGACGACCGCGCCAAAAAAGAAAAAATAGGCGGAGTAACAGCAATTTAACCATCAAACCAAACATGCCCGCGCAACCCAAAGAAATCGTTGAAAAGATCCTCGGCACGCTCGGCTTCGCCGTGACGGTCGAGGAACACAAGTTTGATGACGGCCTGCTGCTGGACGTGAAGACGGACGACTCGGGCCGGCTCATCGGCCGCCAGGGCCAGACGCTCGCGGACCTGCAATACATCACCAACCGCATCCTGTTCCAGCAGGACCAGAATTCGCCGAAGGTGACCGTGGACGTGGGCGGCTACCGCCTGCAGGCGCGCGAGGCGCTCATCAAGAAGGCGAAGGACGCCGCGGAAAAAGTCCGCCGCTGGGGTGATATCGTGGAGCTGGAGCCGCTCGGGTCCTTTGACCGGCGCATCGTGCATCAGACGCTCAAGGACGATCCGGATGTGGAGACCAGCAGCGTGGAGGTGGATGGCACGGAGAAGAAGGCGCTGCTCCTGCGCCCAAAACGCAAATCGTAAGACGGGCTTGCGGCTCCTGGATAATTTTTAAAACGAAAAAGCGCGGACAAGAAATTGTCCGCGCTGGTTTTTTGACCTTAAATTAAATTATTGGTCGACGACCTTCAGGGTGTAGGTCCGGGACGATTCGCTGTTCGGCTGCGGCACCTTGCCGAAGGCGTTGTAGAGGTAGTCGAACTTGAACCGGTAGTTCACCGAGCTCACACCGGGCGGCACCGAGACGAGGCCTTCCCAGCGGTTGTCGACCATCGGCACCTGGCGCAGGGGCGTCGGCTGGCCGTTGACGATGACGAAGGGCTTGATGCTGTCCCAACGCAGCGCCTGCTGCTTGGAATCAAAGGCGACTTCGACGGGATATAGGTTGTCCGGATTGCGCGGCTGCTGGTTCGGCGTCAGGCGGGTGAACTGGCCGGTTGTGCATCCAGCCAGCAGCAGGACGCTCACAAGCGGTAGAAATTTCTTCAACATATCGCCCTAGAATGGCAGAAAATGCAATCGGTTGTAAAGTTGGATTTCCATACTTGAACGGTTGTCCGGTTTAGGCAATCCTGCCATCCATGAATTCCCCGACTCCGTCCCGGCCGGCGGCCAGCAACTTTCGTTGGATCATCTGTGCGCTGTTGTTCTTCTCTACCACTTTCAATTATCTGGACCGGCAGGTCATCAGCTACCTGAAGGAGTATTTCTGCACCCCGATGGAAACGTCCGCCAGCTTTTCGGCGTTTACCGCGAATGATGTCAACCTGACGGAGTTTGCCGCCAAATTGAACCAGCCGGCCGATGCCGTTACCGCCTACCTCAAGACGAATTTATCCGCGCCCACGCTCGCCGCGCTGGCGAAGTACTCGGCCGCCGCTCCGCTGCCGCTGCAGACCAATCTCATATCCGATCTCAACACCCTCATCACCAACCAGACGGTCTATGACCCGCAGCGGTTTGCCGGCGTGACCCTGCGCCCGGAAACGCAAAAGCTGCTCGCGCTGATTCAGCCTGGCGACGGGCTCCCGCACCTGAACCGGGTGCTGCTGGATGATGCCTATCCACGCGAGATTTCTCGGGGTGGCTTCGGCTGGTCCAACACGGACTTTGCGAATTTGACCTCCTTCTTCACCGCGTTCTATGCCGGCATGACCATCATTGCGGGCTGGGTCATCGACAAGATCGGGACAAAAATGGGGCTGGCCCTGTCGCTGATCATCTGGTCAATCTTCGGCATTTGCAACGCCTTTATCGGCCGGCTGGTGATGATGCACGTTTTGATCCGGAGCGCCTTCGGCATCGGCGAGGCCGGCAATTTCCCCGCGTCCATCAAGACGGTTGCCGAGTGGTTTCCAAAGCGTGAACGCGCCCTTGCCACGGGTATTTTCAACAGCGGTTCCAACTTCGGAGCCATGATTGCCGCATTGTTTGTTCCGTGGTGCATGATTTATTTTGGTGACCAGCTCGGCTGGAAAATGGCGTTCATCCTCACGGGTGCCGTCGGTTTTATCTGGCTGATTTTTTGGTTCTGGCTGTATGACACCCCGTCGAAAAGCCCACGCCTTTCCCAAGCGGAATACGATTTGATCCATAGCGACAAAGACGAGGTTCCCAGCGGGGAAAAACCGGGCAAGGCGTCTTTTGGCAAGCTGTTTTCCTGCACCGGCCGGGTGCCCTGCTCGAGTTTCTGGGGAACGACAATTCTGGTCGGCATTTTGACCGCGTTCGTTTTCCTGATGACCACCCTGATCGTGGTGCCCAAGGGGATGATTTACATCTCCGGCGAAAGCGCCCGGCAGGTTACGGAAAAGATATTTGTCGCTCCAAACTCCTATGCCCCCATCCTGGCCTTCCGCATCACCTGGCTGCTTTTGATGGCGTGGGTGTGCATCGCCCTGCAAATCAAACGCTGGCATGATCTTGGCAAAACCGGCTGGCTGGTTCTCCTCAACCTCCTGCCCGGCGTCGGCAGCCTGATTTCGCTCGTGGTCCTCGGGTTTTTCAAAAGCACGGCCAGCGCGTCTAAGTTCGGAAATGACTCCAGCATTGGCGTGCTGGGATACCGCCAGACTTGGGCGTTTTTCTGGGGGAAATTCCTGACCGACGGGGTCTGGTGGTTTTATCTTTTCTGGCTGCCGGACTATCTCAAAAAGCAGTTTGGCATGGATAAACACCAGGTCATGCTGCCGACATTTATTGTTTATGGTGTTGCCATCATCGGCAGCGTTTACGGCGGCAGCATACCCATGACGCTCATCAAAAAGGGCATGGCCGTCTACAAGGCCCGCATGATGGCCATGTTTCTCATCGCGCTGGTGCCGCTCACCGTGTTGACCACGCAATATTTTGGCAACGTGGAACGTTTTGGCAATACCTGGGCTGCGGTGCTGGCCGTTGCCACCATTTGCGTGGGCGCCGCCGCGCATCAAGCCTGGTCGGCCAATCTGTTCACGACCGTTTCGGACATGTTCCCGAAGCGGACCGTTGGCTCGGTCACCGGCATTGGCGCCATGGCCGGCGGCCTCGGCGGCGTGCTCGTCCAACAACTCGCCGGCGGTCTTACGGATGCTTACAAAAACAACCCACAACACGCTTATCTCATCATGTTCATTGTCTGCGCGTCGAGCTATCTGATCGCGTGGGGAATCATGAAAACGCTCGTGCCCCGGCACCAGCCGATCACGGACATTTAACAGTTCTTAACAACAAAAAGCCCGTTGGAGCGAATGCTGCAACGGGCTTGTTTTTTTAACTCTGTTTTCCCTGTCAGCTCCGGTTCAGATGGCTCAGATGCTCATCGCATCAAAACCGCCGTCCACCACGATCTCCGCGCCGGTGATGAAGCTGCCCGCATCCGACGCCAGCAGCAGGGTCGCGCCGACCAGTTCGTGCGCTTCGCCGAAGCGTTTCATCGGCGTCTTGCCCATGATCTGCGCCACGCGTTCGGGATTCAGCACCTTGCGGTTCTGTTCCGCCGGGAAGAACCCGGGCACAAGAATGTTCACCCGCACGCCGGAGGTCGCCCATTCGCGCGCAAGGTTTTTGGAGAGGTTGTGCACCGCCGCCTTCGAGGCCGAGTAGGTGAACACGCGCGACAATGGCGTGAGCCCCGACGCCGAGCCGAGGTTGATGATGCTGCCCGACTTCTGCCCGACCAGGTGCTTGCCGAAAACCTGGCAGGCCAGGACGACGCCCTTCAGGTTCACCGTGATGATGCGGTCAAATTCGTCTTCCGGAATGTCGAGGAACGGCGTCGGCGAATTGATACCCGCGCCATTCACCAGAATATCCACGCGCCCGAATTTCTTCAAAACGTCCGCGAGCAGTTGCTGCAACGCCGCCTTGGAAGTCGCCTCGCACGGAAAGAATTCCGCCTTGCCGCCGCCCTTGGCGATGGCATCGAGCCGCGCCTTCGCCTTGGCCGCATCCCGCCCGACGAGGGCCACGGTTGCGCCTGCAATGGCGATGCCTTCGGCCATCTCACCGCACAGCACGCCCGTGCCGCCGATGACGACCGCCACCTTGCCTTTGAGTGAGAACAGTTCTGCTGGTGTTTTCATATTGGTAATGGCTTAGCGTTGCACGCGGGCGCTGCCGCCGCCAAAGGTTTTTTCCACTTCTTTGCGCGTGGCCATCGACGTGTCGCCGGGCGTGGTCGAGGCAAGCGCGCCGTGCGCGGCCCCATATTCCACCGCCTTCTGCGCGTCGTTGAATTCCAGGAAGCCGAACTGCAGGCCGCTGGCGAAACTGTCGCCGCCGCCGACGCGATCCAGGATTTCCAGCTCCGGATACTTGCGGCTCTCATGAAATTTGCCGTCATGCCAGAGGATCGCGCTCCAGTCGTTCTTCGTCGCGGTGATGACGCGGCGGAGCGTGGTGGCGGCGACCTTGAAATTGGGATACGCCTTGACGGCGGTCTCGATCATCGCCTTGAACGCATCCGTCTCGATATGGCTCAGGCTGTGATCCGCGCCCTTCACTTCAAAGCCGAGCGACGCGGTGAAATCCTCCTCGTTGCCGATCATCACGTCCACATACTTGGCGATCTCCTTGTTCACTTCCTGCGCCTTCTTGAGGCCGCCGATGGATTTCCAAAGCGACGGACGATAATTCAAATCGTAGCTCACAACGACGCCGTGCTTCTTCGCCGCCTTCACCGCTTCGATGGTGAGGGCCGCGGTCGTTTCCGACAGCGCCGCGAAGATGCCGCCGGTGTGCAGCCAGCGTGTGCCGACCTTGCCAAAAATATGGTCCCAGTCAAAATCGCCCGGCTTGAGCTGCGCCGCGGCGGAATTGCCGCGATCCGGCACGCCGACCGCGCCGCGGATGCCAAAGCCGCGTTCGGTGAAATTCAAGCCGTTGCGCACGCTGCGGCCGATGCCGTCGTCTTCCCGCCACTTGATGTAGTCAGTGCAAACGCCGCCCTGCATGATGAAATCCTCGATGAGATGGCCGACCTCATTGTCCACGAACGCCGTGCAAACGGCGGTCTTGTAGCCGAAACACTTGCGCAAACCGCGCGAGGTGTTGTATTCGCCGCCACCTTCCCACGCGGTGAACGCGCGCGCGGTGCGGATGCGTCCCTCGCCGGGGTCAAGCCGCAGCATGATTTCACCGAGGGAAATTTGGTCGTATTTGCAGGTGGATTTGTCGCGTAATTGAATTGCCATAAAGTTTAGGTGGTTAAAAAAGTTTAGACCTGGACGGATTTGAATTCAGCCAGATTCCACGCCGGCTGACCGACTTCGTGCGCGAGATGGTTCAATTCCTCGATCTCCGCCTTCGTGAACAGCAATCCGCCATGTTGTTTGGACAGCCCGCCCCAGCGCGCTTCCGGCTGGCCGGGCAGCATGCACTTCTCGTTGCCGTGGCCCAGCACGTCTTCGATGACCGCCTTCACGTTCTGGACCTGCGTGCGGCCATTGACGTAATTGTTCCCCTTCATTGCATCCGGATGGATGACCTGAAAATAAAAGGTCGAGCCGCGTTTCTCGCCCGCGCCGCCGCGCGAGGTGCCACGGATTTCCGGCAGCGAACCGCCGATGTAACCGGCGTACAATTCGTCAATCAAACCAAGACCGTAGCCCTTGTGCGCGCCAAACGGCAGCAACGCCACCGCCTTGTTTGGATCGGTCGTCGGGTGGCCTTCGGCATCCACGGCCGCACCGGGCGGAAGTTGTTTGCCTTCGCGCTTCATCACCTGCACACGGCCCATGGCGATCGTCGAAGTCGCCCAGTCGATCACGATGGGAAAGCCAATGGCATCCTGCGTCGGAAATGCCCACGAATGCGGGTTCGTGCCCATTGTCGGCGTCTTGCCGCCGAACGGCACGACTTCGGACGTGGCCGAGGTGCAGTTCGTGTAAGCGATGTAGCCCTTGAGCGCGGCGTCCATCACATAGCCGCCGCCCCAGAGATAATGCGTGGCGTTGTCCACGCTGACCATGCCCACGCCGTACTTGTCGGCAAGCTTCATGCAGGTGTCCATCGCCTCATAAGCCACCGCCTGGCCGAGTTTGTTGTGGCCGTTCCAGATTTCAGATGCCGCAAAGCGCGACGGCAGCTTCTCGATCTTCGCGCCGGGCGTCCAGCGTCCGACCTTGCTGCCGAACAACTCGTCCAGGTGCAGCGCCTTGATGGCATTGTGCGTGCGAATGCCGTAATAGGCCGCGCTGGCGCAGAACCGCGCCCCGGCGGCGGCTTCGGCGGCATCGTAACCGCGTTTGAGATACGCCTTGGTCACAAGGCCATCGTGTTTTTCTTTGGGGATGATGTAATAAGTTTCGGACATAAAAATTTAAGTAATTCGTTGAATGACTTTGAATCCGCCACTTTTGGTTAGCCAAGCTTCCACCCAGGGTTCCGAATCACGGAATGTCAGAACCATCAATTGGTCGTCAACCAAATCATACCAATCATCATCCTGCCCGGGCCAATGCCATCCGCCAAGCATGGCGTAGATGTCAGATTCAAAATAAAGCGGATATTCGTCTTCCCAAACTTTCCAGTAGGCATTTACCGTCGCCTTGTCTTTAAAATTATTATTGTATCGCCAGCCGCGCTGCCATCCGTTTGCCCTCAACCATTCGCCAACCGCGTCGGACCCCAATGCCATCACTGCATCAAGCGGTGGAATGACATCTGCCTTATGGGCATATAGTTTGATCCCATCACGGTTTGGCCAAGTTGCGGATATTTCGACTTTGCCACTTTCACAATCGTCTTCATTGGAGAATACACTGATGTATCCGGTAATGGAAGATGGCAGGGCGGAAACAAATCGAGAATCGACGGTCAGCCAGCATCGATGTCCAGTCTCTTCAATCTCATCGTCATCGCGTTCATACCAGATTGCGGCAATCTCTCCAGAAACCTCTGGTCTCAAGAAATAACAAGGACGTTGTAATTTTCGTCCTTCGGCAATGAGTTGGTCCGGGGTCATTGGCAAAACCGTTTAAACCACCTTCTTCACCGGCACTTCCGGATTCACCTGCGCGATCGGTTTTTCGCCGTTCATCGCCAGGATGAGATTTTTCACGGAACAGGTGGCCTGGCGCACCACGCTCTCATAGGTGCGCGACGCCACGTGCGGCGTGCAGACGACATTCGGCAGCTTGAGCAGCGGATGGTCGGCGGGCGGGGGCTCATGATCCAGCACGTCCGTACCGTAACCACCCACCTGCCCTGATTTCAACGCGGCAACCATGTCATTCGTGTTCACCACTTCGCCGCGCGCACAGTTCAGGATCAGCACACCCTTCTTCATCTTCGGAAATGACTTGGCGGAAATCATGTCGCGCGTTTCCGGCGTGAGGTTGGTGTGGAGCGAGATGTAATCGCTCGCGGCGTAAATTTCATCCAGCGTGGCGGCGCGCTTCACGTTGTGATCGGCGGCAAATTTCTCATCCCAATAGACGTCGAAGGCGATCACATTCATGCCGAAGGCACGCGAGCGGATGGCCACTTCCTTCCCGATGCGGCCGAGGCCGATGATGCCGATGGTCTTGTCCAGCAGCTCGTGGCCGGTTTTGCGCTTCCAGTTCGTCTTGGCGTCGCCGCTGCGGGTGGAGTCCGTGTGGTAGAGGAAATTCTTCTCCAGCGCGAGCAGCAGCATGAAGTTATGCTCGGCCACGGTCGTATGGTTCACGCCGGGCGTGAAGAGCAGCGGGATGCCGAACTCGGTGCAGGATTTCACATCGATCTTGTCCACGCCGATGCCGTATTTGCTCAGGACCTTCAGCTTCGGACGGGCCTTCTCCAGGACCTTGCGCGTGATGGCATCATCACCGCAGATGTAGCCGTCCACGTCCCCGACCAGCGCGAGCGTGTCCGCCTCGTTGAGCGGGCCGCGGGCGGTGATGATTTCCCAGCCGGTCTGCTTGAGCAAATCATGGTGCGCGCCGGGCGTGTCCTGAAACGAAGTGGTGGTGAGCAGAATTTTCATCCGGGCATGTTAGAAAATGTTGTCCAACCGGTCAAAAAAATAACCCTCGAACTTATGTTCGAGGGTTGCATATCGGTTTGAAATTTTGGAATCAGCCGGGGCGAAAATCAGATGGTACCAAACGGTGAGCGGGCGATTTCACCCAGCCGCGCCTGCGCCTGCGGGGTCATTTCGGTGAACAGCATCGAAACATGGTAGCCGGCATGCTTGGTGCCGGTGCAGGCCACAATGACGCCGTTCGCGGAGAATTTGCTGCCGTCCACGGGGGATTGCAGGGACACGGTCATCTCGCTCCATTCATTGAATGGATTGGGGCTGCGAAACTCAATGCCGCTTTTATGGATGGAGACGGTATCGGCTGACAATTCCAGCTTTGCCTGCCGCGCTACTACCGTCACTGGTTTATCAAATGAATGCCCACTGACGAATTTTTTTGCGCTCATAGAACTGAATCACTTTAACACGTTGCTGTATTCCGTCAAATTAGATGACTAAATACATTGAATTAGTCACCATTCAATGACCGCCGCGCCCCACGTCAGGCCCGCGCCGAACACCACCAGCAGGATCAATTCGCCCCGCGCCACCCGCCCGGAGGTGATCGCCTCGTCCAGCGCGATGGCCACGGACGCCGCGGAGGTGTTGCCGTATTTATGGAGGTTGATGAAAAGTTGTTCCGGCGCGGCCTTGAGCCGGTCGCTGACCGCGTCAACAATGCGCCGGTTCGCCTGATGCGGAATCACGCACTTGATCTTGGTGATGTCGATGTCGCAACGGCGCATCGCCTCATTCGCCGCGGAAACCATGGCGTTCACCGCGTTCTTGAAGGTTTCCTTGCCATCCATGCGGAGATGATGCAGACCGGCGGCGACCGATGCCGCCGTGGCCGGGCAGGCGCTGCCACCGCCGGGCATGGACAGCAGTTCCGCCTTGTTGCCATCCGCGCCCATCACCGCCGTGAGCAGCCCGTGGGAATTCGGGCGGTGCTGCAAAATGGCCGCCCCCGCGCCATCACCGAAAAGCACACAGGTGTTGCGATCCTTCCAGTTCACGATGGAAGATAGCTTTTCCGCGCCGACGACAAGCACCGTCTCGTAGGTCTGCGACATGATGAACTGCTGGCCGACCTCCAGCGCGTAGATGAACCCGGAACAGGCGGCTTCCAAATCGAAGGCCGCGGCGTGCATCGCCCCGAGCTTGCGCTGCACCAGGCAGGCGGTCGAGGGAAACGGCATGTCGGGCGTGAGCGTGGCAATGATGATGAGGTCGATCTGGTCGGCGGTGACCCCGGCCATCTTCATCGCCTTCGCCGCCGCCTTGGCGGCGAGGTCGGAGGTGAATTCATTCGCGGCGGCAATGCGGCGTTCCTTGATGCCGGTGCGCGAGGTGATCCATTCATCCGAGGTCTCGACCATTTTTTCCAGATCGGCGTTCGTGAGGACTTTTTCCGGAACATACGAACCGACGCCGGTGATGGAACAGCTGCGGCCCTGGAAATTATGCTTGGCGCGCGGGTTTTTAAACTTGGGACTCATTTATTTTCAGAATTGCCTGCCTCGTAGGCCGCCAGCTTGAGGTTGGCCGCGGCGATTTCACGCGCAATGATCTGGTTGATCTGGTTCTTGACCGTCGCGGCCGTGACGCGGATGGCGCTGGCCACGGCGCGTTCGCGGGCGGAAGCGTGGGCCTTGAAGACCAGGCTGGTGAAACCCAGCATGGGCGCCCCGCCGTGGACCTCCGGGTCCATGCGCTTGCGGATGGAGTAAAAGGCGTCCTTCGCCAGCAACGCGCCGAGCTGCCGCTTGGTGTTCTGCGTCAGCTCACGCTTGAGCATGGAGAACATCGCCACGGCCAGGCTCTCGGCGGTCTTCAAAACAATGTTCCCGACAAAGCCGTCGCAAACCACCACATCCACGTGGTCCTTGAACAGGTCGTGCCCCTCGACATTGCCGATGAAATTCAGGTCGAGCTGCTTGCAAAGCTGGAAGGCCGCGAGGGTGAGCTCGTTGCCCTTGGAATCCTCCGTGCCGTTGCTCAGGATGCCCACGCGGGGGTTTTTGCGCTTCAAAATTTCGCGGGCATAGACGCTGCCCATGACCGCAAATTGCGCCAGGTGGAACGGCTTGCATTCGGTGTTGGCGCCGGCATCCAGCAAAACAAACTCGTTCACCTGCCGGGGTATGACCGTGGCGATGCAGCCACGCTTGACACCTTCGATGCGCCCAACCTTGAAATTTCCCGCCGCAAAAATCCCGCCCGTGTTACCGAGGGAGATCAGCGCGTCCGCCTTGCCTTCGCTGACCAACTCGGCGCAGCGGACCACGGAAGAATCCTTCTTCTTCCGGACCGCCGCCACGGGCTCGTCCGCCATCTCCACGACTTCCGTCGCATGGATGACCTGGACCCGATGGTCACGAAAGCCACGCTCGGGCAGCGCGGCATGAATGGCCTCGCGGTTGCCGACGAGATAGATGCGGGAGATTTCCTTGTTCTCCTCCAAGGCGCGTTTCACGCCGGCGATGATCACACCGCAGCCGTGGTCACCTCCCATCACATCCACTGCTATACGCATAGATGAAATGAAAAGGCGCGGAATACCATTCCGCGCCCAAGCACAAGATTATGCCCCCGCCGTGACGGTCAACACCTGGCGGCCTTTGTAAAACCCGCACGCCGGGCAAACCCGGTGGGGCATGGCCGGTGCGTCGCACTGCGGGCATTTGCCCAATTGCGGAAGTTTCAGCACGCTGTTATAAGCGCGGCGCATACGCTGCCGGCTCGTCGATGGTTTTCTTTTTGGGACGCCCATAAATTACAAATTATTACAAAATTACAGTTTCAGTTTATCCAGCTCGGTCCACGGAGACGGCGGTTTCTCTTCAACGCCGGCCTTGTGAACCTTGGTTTTTTTCTTCAATCCCGCACACTCCGGTTTGCACAACGGATGTTGCGGAAATTCGATAAGCATATCTTCCCGCACGAACGGAGTCAAGTCTACGGTATCATTCACCACGGACACCTTATCCTCCCCTTCCAGAGGCAGATGCAGCGCCCAGCCGGTCAGTTCCAGCTTGTAGGCGAAGGGTTTCAGGCACCGGACGCATTCGCAGTCCAATACCAGCTTCAAGGACCCCGTCACCAGCAGGCTGTCGTGCAGTTGCTGGACCTGCAAATCATAGCGCAAGGGCTGCTCCAGCCGGATCATCTCATCCTGCACCCCAAAATCCAGCTCCGCCACGGGCAGTTCCCCCTGCAAATGGACTTCCTCCTCCTCCAGATGGCGTAGATTGACAGCGAGTGACATTTCAGACCTTCAGTTTCTTTTTGAGCGCCCGTTGCACGTTCGGCGGCACAAACTGGCTGACGTCGCCCCCCAGCCGGGCGATTTCCTTCACGATGCGCGAGCTCAAAAAAGTATAGGTGTCCTTGGGCATCATGAAAATCGTTTCAATGTTTTCATCCAGCTTGCGGTTCATCAAGGCCAGTTGGAACTCAAATTCAAAATCCGACACGGCCCGCAGCCCGCGGACGACGGCCCGGGCCTTTTTAGCCGCGACATATTCCACCAACAGACCGTCAAACGCATCCGCCTCGACATTGGGCAGCCCGGCCACCGCCTCCGTGACCATGCGCATGCGTTCGGCCGCCGTGAACAACGGATGTTTGCCCTCATTTTTCGCCACCGCCACAACCACCCGGTCAAAAAGCTTTGCGGCCCGCTGCACCACGTCCAGATGGCCGTTGGTCAGCGGGTCGAAACTGCCGGGATAGATCGCGATTCGCATTTTTTTGACTTCAGGCGCATTGCCTGCCGGAGAACTTAGAACTTAACGGCCAAAACTCAAAACTATTTGTTTTGCTGCCAGGGCACTTCATAGATCCGCACCGCGTCCTTAAGCCCCTTGACGGTCACCGGAAACAGCTCCACACAAGTCGAAGCAAGTTCCGGCGCATGCCGCAACAATTGGAAATACGTCAGGTCGCTGATGATGATGCGGCCGCTGCCGGAAACGCCTTCCAACCGGCTCGCCAGATTCACTTCCCGGCCAAAAACGGTGTAATTGAACCCGTGTTCTTCCGACCCCATCAAACCCACCGTGACCAGGCCGCTGTTGATGCCCGTGCCGAGCTGCAAGGCGACGTTTAACAGCCTGGGCGGCAGCCCGGCGGCCACGCGCTCCCGGCTTTCCTTTTCGCGCGCCGAATTTTCCGCCTCGCGCCGCACGTTCAGTTCATGAATCGCCCGCTGCGCATCAATGGCGGCGCGCACGGCGGCGACGGCATGTTTTTCATTAGGCATCGGGGCGTTCCAAAAGGCCATCACGCAGTCGCCGATATATTTATCGAGCGTGCCACCATTCTTCTTGATGGCCTCGGCCACGGCGGCCAGATACAGGTTCACGATCTCCAGCGTCTCCCGCGCCGACTCCTCAAAATACTTTTCCGCGAGCGAAAATTCCGTCTGGTTACTCCGGACAAATTCCGCGACTGATTCCTGGATCTGGTCCGTCAGCGTGGTGAACCCGCGCACGTCGGCAAAAAAGACCGTGACCTCGCGGTGCAGGCCGCCAATCTTGAACTGTTCCGCCCGCAACAGCTCGTTCACGATCTCCGGCGAAATCATCTTGCTGAAGACGGATTTCACCCGCCGCTTGGCCTGTTCCTCGAACACCACCAGATGGACCATCAAAATGCCGTGCAGCGCGAGCATCGCCCCGCCCAGCGGATAAACCACCGGCAGCCACCAGCGGAAATGCGTGAAGACATAAAACGTCCCGCCAAAATACGCGGCCATCAGCAACCCCACGGAAACGCTGGCCGCCACGGCACGCAACCGGCAGGTGACGACCGCCGTGAGCAGTCCCAGAATCAAGCTGATCGCGATTTCCAGCCACAACGGTGCGCGCCGGATGAACTGGCCGGTGATGATGGAATTGGCGACATTCCAGTGTTTGCTCACGAGAATCGTGTCGCGTTCCAGCGGCGTCGCGCCCCGGTCGGTCAGATCGTTGCCTTGCACGGCGGAACCAACGACGACGAGTTTGCCCCGAAAATTATCGGTCAGCCCGTTGGTATGACCCAGCAGCCGTTGCTGGTCCTGCGCCAGCAGGTTTTCAATCGGCATCCGTGGCAGCTTCAGTCCCCAGTTCACATAAAAATAGCCCGCGCCGTCCACGGGGATCACCCGCTCGACGCCGTTCGCGCCGCGCAGCGTAATCTTCCCATGTTTCAAGTCCACGTCCGCCTGCGCCAGATCCAGCTTCAATGCCTGCGCGGCCAGGACAATGCCCATGTGCCAGACGCGTTCATCCGTATACGCCTTCGCCCGGGGCGCCTCACCCGGCTGCAACCGGCCCCCGAAATCGGCCAGGCTGAAATTGTTTCCCGCGTCCACCGCGACTTCAATCGCATTGGTCAAACCGGTCTGCGGCAAAATGATTTTTCCCGGCGTAATGATCGCGTTGGTCAGGTTGATGGCCAGCTCCGGCATGGCCTCGATTGCTTGGAACTTGCGATGCCACCGGCGCACGTCACGGAAGGCCTTGACGCGCCGGAGGATTCCGTCCGGATCTCTTTCGGTGGAAATCTCGCCCAGCGCGAGGGCGTTGGTGACGAAGAGTTCCGGCGGGATGATTTCCGGCGTGGCCGCGATGAGCACATTGCCGGCCCGGCGCATTTGCAGCGCAAAAAATTCGTCCGAGTGGACCAGGCTGCCGTCGGCCATCTGAACCTGCGGATGATCAGGGCGCAATTCCCCAAAAAGCACATCGAAAGCAACGGTTTGCGCCCCCTCCTCGGACAGTTCATCCACCAGCCGGCCATAAACTTCGCGCGGCCAGTACAGGCCAAAATGAAAACCGACCGTGCCATTTCTCACCGCCGCAATGCTGGATTCCTCCATTGCCACAAACGCCAGATTCGTGGCGGCGGGCGCCGGGAAGTCCTGCGCGTGCCGGACGCGCAGGTCGTAGGTCATGCATTCCGCCCGCTCGATGAGATCGGGGTTCCACACCCGGAGCCCGCAGACAAGCGCCAGGACGACACCCGCCAGGATGACGGGCGCACCTTTGAATCGCTTGAATTGCACGCCGATGGATTAAACAAAAAACCAGCGCAACTCAAGGCTGCGCTGGTTTGAAAGCTTGTGTAATTCCGACCGTTCGCTAATGGCCCGAGGTCGGCGAAATAAAGCAGGTGGTGTGGTCAAATTCATAATTGACCACCTGAAAATAAGTCGTGCGCAGGGCCTGGAACACATCGTGGAGAACCCGTTGCAACTGGGGGGAGATGTTCGCCGGCTGGCCCGTGGCCGGATCCATGATATAGCCCGGGGCGATCACGAAGGTTTTGCTGGTGCCATCAGTCAGGGTCAGGGCCAGGATCACGCCGCCGCCAGTGCTTTCAAAGCAGGCCACCGCGCCATCCACGCTGATGCTGAACAAGGTGCCGCGCACACCAGCCACCCCGTTCGGGAGCTTCACAATGTACTGGGACGCACCGGAAAGTTTGCGGACGCTGGCGAAAATTTTACCCTTCTTCAAATCCAATTCCGTATCGCTGACGGCATCAGCACCGGTATCGACGATGGTGAGCTTGTCAATTGCCAGGGTGGAATTCGGGGTGAGCCGAATCGCATTTTGATCCGCCGTCGGTTTATAGGAGACATACCCGCGCACTGCGGCGTCCGGTGCCGGGGAGATGCGGTCGGGCGACCACTTGGCCTGCGGCAAATCAACCGTCTTGCCCAAGACCAAGTCCGCCACGCCATTATCCTTGGTGAAGATGATGGCCCCGGGCGGCAGAAACTTGCCCGCAACCAGCGGGTATTCCGGCTGGCCCTGACCGAGCGAGTAAGTCACGTTGCCTTCAATGCGCACGGCCGTGGCAAATCCCTGCTTGGTGTTTTGGGCCGAAGCCGTCGTCGCGATGCCGGCAATGGCAAGGCCAAGAATGGCGGTCAGAACGATCTTGAAATTTTTCATAAAAGCCTTTGGTCTGTTTTATTAAACCGCTCTGAATATACCCGCCGACCCCGAAGTTTGTCAACCGACATTTCCCGGCTATTTACCATCGGCAAATCAGTAAAAAGCCGGTAACAGCGGCCGGCCAGACGCCTTTTCGATCAATTTCGGCTCGCAAATCTGAAGATAATTCTGCGCCGTCAGGTTGTTGCCGTAAAAGCTCAGCGAACGGAGGAAACATTGCCGCGCCGCCGCATAATCCCCGACCTGGACGTAATGCCAGCCTTGGCTGGATGCCAGATAGTAGCCGTTCGGGTCGCGCAATTCCGCCTCGGAATAGTACTGCTCCGCCGCCGCATGCTGGCCCAGCCAGTCCAGGCACATGCCGGTGCGCAAGCGGCTGTACGCGTCATGCGGGTTCAAAGCCATCGCCCGGGCATACCAATCCCTGGCCTGTTCCGTTAATTGCTGGTAATCCTTCCCGCCTTCCAAGCCCGCCGTCCGGTAACATTCACCGATGTCATAGGCAGTCTGAAAGTTCTTTGGTTCGGCACCGAACGCTTTTTCCAACGCCGCCGCCCGTTCCGGCGAAAAGTCCCCCTCCCGCTCCGCCCGCCCGTGCCAGTAGGTCTCCGGGGCCTGCCGCCATTCCTGCGCCACGAACACCAGCACCACCGCCGCCAGCACCCCGGCCAGCCCGGCCTTCAATGGCACCCCCGCGCGCACCCAATGCCGCTCCGTGGCGAAACGCAGGTTGCTCGCCAGCAACGCCAGCAACGTCACACCCACGAGCGCATTCGCCGGGATGTGCAGATTGAAATCCATTGTCGAATGCACCGCCAACGACGCCAGCCCGCCCGCCGCCCCCAGAAAAAATGCGAACCGGTTGCTCCGCCCCGACCCAAACGCGTTTTCCTCGCGCCGCACATGCGGCCACGTCTTGAGGAGTCCGGTGATAAAAATCCCCATCCCCGCCAGCACGATCAGCCCGCCCGCCACGCCCCAGTCCGCCAGCAGGTTCAGGTAATCATTATGGCAGCGGTCCGGACGCCCCTGCAAATCCGGCGGACGGTACTCGCGGAACCGATAGTCAAAATGCGCCGGCCCCACACCCCACCACGGATGATCCAGCCACATCCGCTCCGCCGCATCCCACATCCGCAACCGCGAAGTCCAATCATAATTGCTCGGCCTGTCCGCATCTTGCGCCTTGACCCGGTGCTCAAAGCCCGCTGTCTTGGATAAATAACGTGAAACAAACACGCCCCCGCCCGCCAGCATCACCACCAGCAGGACCACCGCGCGCCACCGGTGATTGCGATGTCCCAGCAGAACCCCCAGCACCAGCAAAACCCCCGCCGCCGCCGACACCCAGCCCGCGCGCGAAAAGGTCACCGCCAACCCCAGCGCCACCGCCACCACCGCGTAGCCCAGCAATATGCGCGAAACAATCTTCATCTTCCCCACCAGTAGAAACGCCAGCGCCAGCGGCAAAATCATCTCCAAAAACCCCGCCAGATGATTCGGCGAAATATAAGTGCCGCTCGCCCGCGCCGCGTTGCCCGTGTGGACATCCCAGACCCGATCCGTGTGCGACAGCAGTTGTCCCACCGCGTAACACGAGATCACCGTCGCCAGCGCGATCAGCGTATAGCTCACCCACTCCGTCTCCTCCTGCCCGCGCAGCGTGTTCACCACCACGAAAAAAATAAACGCCAGGAACAGCACCTGGATCACCTCGATCCGCGCCACATACTCGATGTCCGCCGTGAAATACCGGCCCACCGCATACACCGCAAACGCCGCCACCACCCACGCCAGCGGCGGCCACAAGATTTTGGTTTTGGGGCTCACCCACAGACGCGCCGCCCATAAAATGAACACCCCCGCCCCCATCCCCTGCACGATCAGATACGCCCACGGCTCCACCGCTCCAAACGCCAGCGGCGCAAACACCAGCATCCCCAGGATGAGAAACAACATCCCGCGCTCACACCACCATTCCAGATTTTTTCGGGTTAAGACCATGATACGCGCAGATTTTTACCACGGATGGACCGGGATGCACACGGATAAAAATGGGTTCGTTTCGCAATCGCCATGTTTTTTCCGCGCTGTCATTGCATCGCCCTCGTCCTCGAATCCTGCCCGCCCTTTGCGTGGGTGGTTTATAAATCGCACAAAATCCCCGCTGGTTTAATTTGCTTTAATTAACCTTGATTTGACGCCCTCTGCGGCACGTACCTCATTGGCTTTTTCTTCAATTTCAGTTTCAGATTCTTTGTCTTCATCCGGGTTCATCCCTGTTTGCCGCTGCAGCCCGCACTCCGCGGTCGGAATTTTTTTGGTTGGATTTGGTTGGATTTTTTACTTGGATGGTCTTGATATTCAATTACTTACAAAAGCAAATCCGGCCATGTAAATATGCGGCAAGTCGTTGCGATGCAAGACCATGGCGCATTTTATTTGAAATTTCGCTGAATGTTCAGCGTTGAATTCTTTGGCCCAAGCCGGATCCCATACCCCGGACACCATGGTGTCCCAGTTTGTAGGATTGCCAACTTGAGGCTTTCCTCGCCCCCGCCTGCAATGGCTGGTTTCGTCATTCATGTTTATCATGCTCCCCATCCTGCCATGATCGGTTGGACAAAGGCTGTCCAACCTAAAAAATTTCCTGCTCGGCTAAAAACAAGGCGCTGCCTGACGCGCTTCGGCTTTGAGTCCCCCCATTCGCCATCAATCCTCCGGCGTCGAGACCGGCGCCTCATCCGGTGTTTCACCGGCCATTGCTGGACGATATTCCAAAATCTCACCCGGCTGACAGTTCAAATGTTTGCAGATCGCCTCCAACGTCGAGAAGCGGATCGCCCGCGCCCTGCCGGTTTTGAGCACCGAAAGATTTTGCGGCGTGATGTCCACCGCCTCGGCCAGATCGTTCAGCCGCATTTTGCGCTGCGCCAGCACCACGTCCAGATTGACAATGATGGGCATAAGCTTAAACCGTCAATTCTTGCTCTTCCTTCAATTTGCATCCCTCATCCATGATGCAGGCGAGCATGATGCCGAAGAATCCTCCCACCATCCACGCGGAGTGAAGAATAAAGAATAGTACCAAGCCCAATCCGTATCTATCAAGCGGCAGGAGCGTGCCCGCAATCGTCAATACCCCCTTACCAATCGCCAGAAACCCAAGCAACCGGAACAGGCGCACATGGGCGGGCGAAAAAATGGCCCCTTTTTCGTAAAGATTTAACAAGCGATAAAAAACCATCGCAGCGATCAGATAGACGGTCGTCGCCAAAGCTCCAATGATTTTTGTGGAAGGAGCGACCTCCGGCTGGCTGGCCGCAGAATTAATGTGTCCGATGGTTTGTCCGGGCAACAGTACAAAGTGAACCTCTAAAAAATCAACCAGAGCCGGAACCGCCAAGGTAACCAGCGGAAGACCAACCAAGTAGATCAAAACCAGCGCTTTTAAAATCTGGCTGAATATGCGGATGCGCCGCCCGCTGGAGCTTTTGGAAAGGGTCTCTGTCGTACTCATAAAATAATCCGTTTCAAACCGTCAACTCCTGTTCCTCCTTGATCTTCCGCCCTTCATCCATGATCCACGCGATGAAAATGATCACCAACCCGGTCACGGCCTGGGTAAAAATGATGGTTCTGTAATGCGCCTCGGATTCCAGCAGAAAATTCACAATCCAATCAACGACCACGTAGTATCCTAGGAAGCGGATATAGGTGATGTTTTTGGCGGTGAAATATTTACCCTGCCCGTAAAGCCCCAGCAGCCGGTACAGAACCAGGGCACAAAACATCACCAGGCCATATTTAACCGTGGCCAGCGCCAGCACCGGCGCGGGAATTATAAATGGCGCGGTGTACGTCTGGTGTTCGGAAAACGTTATTTTAGTGGAACCCGGTAAAATCGCCACCCAGCCAAACCAGCACGCCAATATCAGCAGACAACTCAAGCCCGCATAAACACCGATGAGAAATCGGCATACTTTGCTGAAGATTTTGATGCGGTTTAGTCGCCGGCCACCATTCTTGGAGGTATTCCCAGTCGCATTCATGCCCGCAAGGCTAAACCATCAGACACCGCAAGTCAATCTTTTTTTATTGATAAACGATAAACAATTAATTTTTATCGGTTGCCTCGCGACCGAACCACAAAGCACGACTGCAAAATCTGCTCGTCCTCGTTCTCGTCCTCGTCCTCGTCCTCGTCCTCGAATGCTTGCCGGCGAGAAATAAAGAGACACGCGAATGTTAATACGACCCCAGCCACCAGTTAAGCGGGTTGGAGCTTGGAATTCTCTGGTGCCTGGAGGTTGGAGTCTGGAACTTTTATTCCCTCCTTTGCGTGCGGCATCAAGCGAGTTTGTATACTTTCGTTTTAAATCATTTGGCCTTATCTTGTGCTCATTATGACCGACCCGCGTTACACCAAACTGGCCAAGCTCCTCGTGAACTATTCCTGCGTCCTGAAAAAAGGCGAACGCATCCTGCTGGACATGATCGATGTGCCCGATGAGTTCACCGTTGAGATGATCCGCGCCGTGCGCCAAGCGGGGGCGACGCCCTTCGTGGAAACCCGCCACAGCCGCGTGGGCCGCGAACAACTGATCGGCATGACCGCCGCGCAGGCGGCGGATGTGCGCGACCTCGAACTGTTCCGCATGAAAAAAATGTCGGCCTACGTCGCCATCCGCGGCGCGGACAACATGAACGAGAACTCCGATGTGCCGAGCGACCGGATGAAGATGTATTCCAAGGTCATCCGCCCCGTCCTGGATTACCGCGTGAACCAGACCCGCTGGTGCGTGTTGCGCTGGCCCACGCCCAGCATGGCCCAGGCCGCGGGCATGAGCACCGAGGCCTTCGAGAATCTTTACTTCGACGTCTGCACCATGGATTACGCCAAGATGGCCCGGGCCATGACGCCGCTGGAGAAGCGCATGAAAAAGACGGACCGCGTTCGCCTCGTCGCGCCGGGCACCGACCTGACCTTCAGCATCAAGGGCATCGGCGCGAAGAAATGCGAAGGCACCCGCAACATCCCGGATGGCGAGGTCTTCTCCTGCCCCACCTTGAAATCCGCCAACGGCGTCATCACCTTCAACACCCCGACGCTGTATTCCGGCACCAAGTTCGAGGGGGTGAAACTCGAACTGAAGGACGGCAAAGTCGTCCACGCCACCGCCAACAACACGAAGCGCCTGAATGAGATCTTGGACACGGATGCCGGCGCCCGCTACATCGGGGAATTTTCCCTCGGCTTCAATCCGTATATCAAAAGTCCCATGTGCGACATCCTGTTTGATGAAAAGATCGCCGGCTCGCTGCACTTCACGCCGGGCCAGGCCTACGAGGATTGCGGCAACGGCAACAAGAGCGCCATCCACTGGGACATGGTCCTCATCCAGCGCAAGGAATGGGGCGGCGGCGAAGTTTGGTTCGACGGTGAACTCATCCGCAAAGACGGCCTCTTCCTGCCCAAGGACCTGAAGCCGCTCAACCCGGAAAATCTCAAGTGATTTGGCAACGTAATGGGTGCCGGTTACCGCAAATTTTCTTAACCCTGGATGCCCACGGTGGCTTGAACCGTTAACCCTTCGCCCCGCCTGCGATGGTAGGGCGCGTCGCTCCGCGCGCGCCGCCGGTTGCAACAAAAACGTGCTAACCTGCGTGATGCAAGGGCCTGCCTGTGTACCGGCAGAATCTTGGCAAATAAATGACGGCCAATCACCCGGCATTCCGCCGCCAGCCACCCTTTTCACCGGCCCAAAAACAAAAAAACGGGCGTCAGTTTCCTGCCGCCCGCCAAGTTTGTAATCCAAAAACTTATGCTCCGCTCAGAGCGAATCCTTGAGGATCGAGAGGAACTGCTTCATCGCCGGTGACAGCACCTTGTTCTTCTTGTAGATCGCCGCCAGCGGCCGGTAAAACTCGCCGTCCTCAATCGTCACGGAGGCCAGCGTCGACTTGTTCAGTTCCTGCGTCACCGTGCCCAGCGGCACGATCGAGATGCCCGCGTCGATCTCCACCGCGCGCTTCACGGTCTCGACGTTGTCGAACTCCATGACGTGCTTCACCTCGACATCGTGCTCCTTCAAGATCTTGTCCAGCGCCTTGCGCGTGGGGATGTCCGGCTCGAAACCGATGACCTTCTGCCCCGCGAGCTGCTTCAGCTTGATGCTCTTCTGCTTCGTGAACGGATGCCCCGGATGGCAGATCAGCACCAGCGGTTCCTTGCGCAGCGGAATGATTTCCAGCTTGGAATCCTTCACCGGATACGCCACCAGGCCCAGATCCACCACGTTGCTCAACACATCATCATACACCTGGTTCGCGCGGCGGTACTCCACGTGGATGTTCACCGTGGGATAGCTCTTCATGAACTTCTTGATGTACGGCGGCAGGTCGTGCAGGCCGATCGAGTAGATCGTGGCCACGCGGATGGTGCCGGAGATGATGTCCTTCAATTCCGCGAGCTTGTTGTGCAGGGAATCGTAGGTCTGGATGATCTGCTTGCTGTAGTCATACAGCACCTGGCCCTCGCGGGTGAGCCGGAATTTTTTCTTGCTGCGTTCAATCAGCAGCGACTTGAACGTCCGTTCCAGCGCGCTGATCTGCTGGCTGACAGCCGACTGGGTGACCCCGTTGATGGTCGCGGCCTTGGTGAAACTCTCCGTTTCCGCAAGATCGCAAAAAACTTTCAAGCTTTCGATTTGCATAAGGATTATTAAACCATAATGTTGCTTACAGTCAACTGCTGTTATGCTTATGAGGCACCCGGATTTTGCGATTCTTACAACGGCTTTTGCACAGGGTGAAGTTGAATAAGGTCAACTATGTCGCGCTGCGACGCTGTCGAAGCTCGCAGCCGGTGGCTTATCCCAGCCGAACGCCGGGCATCGCCCCGGCAATTTGACGCTCAATTGCTCAAAAAGCCAGGGCTTGGCTCCGGGCGCTTTGGCCTGGTTTCAGACCGGCGGCCAGGGTGCGCCGGTGCTCACGACTCCAGCGCCGCCTTCACCTTTTGCAGCAGTTCCGTGCTGGTGAATGGTTTTTGCAGATAGCCCGAAGCAGCCTGCTTGTCCTCCGGCAAAACATAGCCGCTCGTGCACATGATCGGCAGATCCAGCCCCTGCTTCCGGACGCGTTCGATCAGCTCCCGCCCGCCCATGCCCGGCATCACCAGATCCGTCACGATCAGGTCGACCTTCACCCCCGGCTGCGCCAGCACCTGCAGCGCCTTCTGCCCGTTGTTCGCCGTCAAGACCTTGTAGCCGAACTCCGACAAGATCGTCTCCGACATCGTCAGCAACAGGCCTTCATCATCCACCACCAGCACCGTGGCCGTCCCGCGCAAGCCCGTGTCCGCCACGCCCGAATTATGGATGCGGCTCTTTTCCGCCGGCAGATACACCCGCGCCGAGGTGCCCTTCCCCGGCATGGAGGAAATCGCCACGCCCCCGCCGTGGTTGGAGATGATCCCGTACACCAGCGCCAATCCCAGCCCGCGATGAGGCGCCTTCTTTGTCGTGAAAAACGGTTCAAAAATCCGCGGCAACGCCTCCGCCTCGATGCCCGAGCCCGTGTCGGAAATCTCCACGCATACATACGCGCCCGCCGCCAGCCGCACGTTCCGGTCCTGCGTCGCCTGCGTCAGCTCCACGTTGCGCGTCTGCACCGAGATCGACCCGCTCATCGCCGAATGGCTGAACGATTCCACCGCGTTCTCCAGAATCTTGGTCAGCGCCTGCTGCACCTTCACCTCCTCGAACCGCGATTCGAAGAGCGACCGCTCCAGGTTCTGGTTCCAGCTGAACCGCGCGCCCTGCGCGTTGCGGAAAAACTCCACGCACCGGGTGACCAGCTGGTTCAGGTTGCCCGCCGGGGCGCGGCGCGATTCCTTCTCCTGCCGGCTGAACAGCGCGAGTTCGCTCGCGATTTCCGCCGCGCGCGCCGCCGACTTCTCCACCTCCAGCAGCGAACGCCGCCAGGGATGGTCCGCCTCCGCCTTGCCCAGCAACAACGAGGTGTGCGCCAGCACGCCCGTCAGGGCGTTGTTGAAATCAAGGGAAACCGTCCGGGCCAGTTGCAGCACGCAATCCAGCTTCTGCTTCAGCGCGGCATCGCCTTCCGTCGCGGACTTCGCCTCCGGCACCGCCTCGCCCTCGCTGATGCCGGACAGCAATTGCAGCACCAGCCATTTCTCTCCGTTGTTGTTGAACTGGCAGATCGCCGCCGTGAAGGTCGCCATCGTCCCGCTCGAGGTCTTGAATTTCAGCGTCGTCGTCGCCGCCGGCGATTGCAGCCACAACGAGACAAATTCCGTCGCCCCGCCCCCGTTTTCCGGCGACCAGATGGCCGCCAGTTGCGCCGGGGCCGCCGTCAGCGCCGCCCCAAACACACTCTTTGCCGCCGTGTTCGCCAGCATCACCGCCCCCGCCGTGTTCACCAGCAAAGCCGGCCACGTCGCGTTCTCCAGACCAAATACAACTTCAGGTTTCATCAAGACAATCCAGCGCAACAGGCTACAACTTTTCCCGCATAATTCAAGGAACGAGAACGAAAGCCGACGGCAGCAGTCCCTTCACCGTAAATTTGCGGATGGTCTTCAGATCATCACTGTCGGCTATGAACACCTTCGCATCACCTGCGTATTCGCGCAACAACTGCCGGCACGCCCCGCAGGGCATCGGCCCGCCGTCGCACCGCGCCACCACCGCCACCGCCACAAAATCCCGCCGTCCGTCCGTCAGCGCCTTGAACAGCGCTATGCGCTCCGCGCAGCACGTCAGGCCGTAGCTCGCGCTCTCCACGTTCGCCCCGCCGATCACCTCGCCGCGCTTCGTCAGCAGCGCCGCCCCCACCTTGAACTTGGAATACGGCGACACCGAGCCCAGCCGCGCCTCCGCGGCGGCCGCGATCAATTTTTTAGGATCAATTTTCATTTCTTAATCGCAACCACGAATGGACACAAATAGACACGAATTATTTCCATTTGTGTTCATTCGTGTTTATTTGTGGTTACTGTTTCCCGTACAACTCCGCGAACCCTTTCATCAACGCCGCCCCTGACTTCTTCACCCGCTCCGCCGTCTCCAAAACCTCCGTATGCGACAACTTGTCCTTGCTGATGCCCGCCGCGAGGTTGGTGACACAGGACACCGCCGCCACGTTCAAACCCAGTTGCCGCGCCACAATCGCCTCCGGCACCGTGCTCATCCCCACCGCATCCGCGCCCAGCCCCGCAAACGCCCGGATCTCCGCCGGCGTCTCATAACTCGGCCCGCTCACCGCCAGATAGACGCCCCGCTGCAGCTTCAAGTTGCAGCTTTTTCCCGCTTTAAACAGCAGTTCACGCAGCTGCGGGTCATACGCCTCCGTCAAATCTACAAAGCGCGGCAACCCGGGGATCGCCGGCCCGCGCAACGGATTCGCACCCATCAAATTGATATGGTCGGTCAACACCATGAAGTCCCCGGCCCGGAAATTTTTATTGATGCCCCCCGCCGCATTCGTCAGCAGCAGGTCCGTGATGCCGAACGCCGCCAGCGTCCGCACCGCGAACGTCACGCGCTCCATCTCATGCCCCTCGTAAAAATGCGCCCGCCCGCTCAACACCAGCACCGGTGTCTTGCCCAAATGTCCGAAATACAATTCCCCCGCATGACCGCTGACGGTCGGTTTGGGAAACCCGGGAATCTTGGCGTAGGGAATCTGCTTCACCACCTTCAGTTCAGCCAGCACATGATGAAACCCGCTGCCCAGCACAATGGCGAGCGTGGGACGCAGTTTGGAAACGGTTTTAAGCCGCGCAGCGGCGGTTTGCGAAGTGGCTTGCTTCATTTTCGTTCTTTTGATTTCAAATCTTCATCTTCCGCGGACAATAAAATCTCCAACATGCGCTCATGCCGGTTCAGAAAATCCTTCGTGACCTGGTAATGCTCGGTCTCGGTGTATTTGATTTCCTTTATCCCATCTTCCGAAAAATGGTAAATCCGCGCATTCGGGTAGGCTAACAGAATGGGTGAATGCGTGGCGATGATGATTTGTGATTGGTGATAGACCAACCGATGCAAGATGGTCAATACGCTCAATTGCCGTTGCGGCGAAAGCGCGGCCTCCGGTTCATCAAACAAATAAACCCCGTCGCCTTGCAACCGGTTTGCCAAAAGCGAAAGAAAGGCCTCGCCGTGTGATTGCGCATGCAAGGATTAGCCACCGTAGCTAAATTCGGCGCTTAGATCGTCAATCTGTGAAGCCAGGTTGTAAAAACTTTCCGCCCGCAAAAAGTAATGGTCGGTTGGGCGACCGATTCCGCGCTCAACCCGGATGAATTCGCCCAAGTTGGAATGGGTTTCCCGCGTGGCAAAATTAAAGTTTTTGCTGCCGCCTTCCGCATTGAACCCCAATTTCACCGCCAACGCCTCCAGCAAGGTGGATTTGCCCGAACCATTTTCACCCACAAAAAAAGTCACGGCCGGATGAAATTCCAGCCGGTGCAAATGCCGGATGGCCGGGACGGAGAATGGATATTCATCAAAGCTCGTCACGGCATCGCGCTCCAGCCGGACCGCATTGATCAATGACCGCTTGATGACGGCATCGCCCGCCTTGGCCTTTATTTTGCTCACTTTATGACAGTTAATCCTTACTTGAGCATTAGGTCAAATCGGTTAAATTGGCTGGTATGAAGAACTGGATTGTCGCCGACCCGGAACATTTGGGCGGAAGCCCGCGTGTGCGCGGTACACGCATTTCCATGGCGCTCATCCTGGAGTCGCTCGCCGCTGGTATGTCCGTCGCCGAAATCGTGGATGCTTATCCAAGCCTCACCGAGGAATCTGTGTGCGGCGCGCTGACTGAGCTGGCTCATCAGAAGGAACTGCAACCAGTGTGAAAATCCTGCTGGACGAGAACCTGCCGCAAAAACTCGTTGCCGCCCTGCGCGCGGAAGGCCATAAGGTGGAATCGGTGATCACATTGAAAATGCAGGGCTTGGACAATGGCCGGCTTTATAAATTTGCGATCCAAAATTTTGACGTCTGCTTTACGCGCGATTTCGGGTTCATCCATAATGCCCGCCGGGCACACCACCGGAACATTTTAAATTATTGCGTGTGACCTTGCCGCAAAAACCACAGGACGCATTCATCAAGGATTTCACCGCCGCATTTCGCACGACAGACTTGAGCAAGTTTCAGCACGGCAACGACTGGCCGTGACTTCACTTCTTCCCCGCCACCGCCGCCACATGCCGCTCAATGCGCGTCGCCGCCTCCACGAGCTGCTCGTAGCTCGTCGCAAAACAGGCGCGGCAAAAACCCCTGCCGTTCTCGCCGAACGCCGTGCCCGGCACGATGGCCACCTTCTCCGTCTGCAGCAAACTGATGGCAAAATCTTTTTCGTTCATCCCCGTCATGGACACGTCCGGGAACGCATAAAATGACCCGCGCGGCAGATGACACTTGAGCCCGATCTCATTGAACCGGCGCACGATGAAGTCGCGCCGCCGATGATACTGGTCGCGCATCTTCTTCATGCCGTCCTCGCCGCGCACCAGCGCCTCGATGGCCGCCTCCTGGCTGATGATCGAGGCGCACAGCATCGAGTATTGATGCACCTTCATCATCGCCTCAATGAGCGCCGCCGGTCCGCACGCATAACCGATGCGCCAGCCCGTCATCGCAAACGCCTTGGAAAAGCCGTGCAGGAAAATCACGCGTTCCTTCATCCCCGGCAAACTCGCGATGCTCGTATGCACGCCCTCGAACGTCAGCTCGGAATAAATCTCGTCGCTCAGCACGATCAGATCTTTTTCCACCGCGAACTTCGCGATCGCCTCAATCTGCGCGCGGTCGCACGTGCCACCCGTCGGATTGCACGGCAGGTTCAGCATCAGCACCTTGCAACCCGGCTGCCACGCCGCGCGCAACGCCTCCACCGTCAGCGCAAAATTATCCTTCGCAAACGTCGGCACCGGCACCGGAATGCCATGCGCCAGCGTGATGCTCGGTGAATAACTCACATAGCACGGCTGGTGATACATCACCTTGTCACCCGGATTGATCAACGCCCGGCACGCCAGATCCAGCCCCTCGCTCACGCCCACGGTGATGATGACCTCATTCTCCGGCACATAACTGGCGGAGAAATTTTTCTCCACGTATTTACAGATGGCCCGGCGCAGTTCGAGCAGCCCAAGGTTCGACGTGTAATGCGTCTTGCCCTTCTCCAGCGCGTAGATGCCCGCCTCGCGGATATGCCACGGCGTGTCAAAATCCGGTTCGCCCACCCCCAGCGAGATGGCGTCCTTCATCTTCGCGACAATGTCAAAAAAATCGCGGATGCCTGACTTGGGCAGGTTGACGACGTGCTTGGCGATGAAACGTGATTGGTCCATGAAATCAGCGGAGCGCCGGTCTCCGACCCGGCGTGTTGGCGTATGTTATTTGCCCCTTACCAAAAATAAATTGAAACGCAGGATTTACCACGCACCCGCTCGAAACGCACAAACGCTGTCCCCTCGCCCCCCTGGGGGAGAGGGCTAGGGTGAGGGGGAAGCGCACGTTCATCTTCACAACGGATTATCTATTTCCACCACGCAGAATCACGGCGACACCTTCAACCGCTCCGACTCCACAACCTTGCCGCCGAGCATGAAGCCATGCTCCTTGTACGCCCGCAGCATGAAATGCGTCGCCGTGGACAGCACGCCCTCGATCGTGGAAAGCTTTTCCGAAACAAACGCCGCCACCCGCTGCAAGCTCGCCCCGTTGACGAACACCAGCAGGTCGTACCCGCCCGACATGAGATAGCACGACTCCACCTCGTCGAAGCGCGAGATGCGCTCCGCCAGCCGGTTGAATCCGCCGCCGCGTTCCGGCGTGATGCGCACCTCAATCACCGCGCGAACCACGCCCGTCTCCTCGTTCGAAAGGTTCAGCACCGGGCGGAAACCCAGCAGCACGCCCTCCTTCTTCAAAGCCTCGAGCTGGCTGTTCAATTCGGCCTCGGACAGCTTCAGCACCTGCGCCATCTGCGCCGTGCTCAAGCTGCCGCCATCGAGCAAAAGTTCTACCAGTGGATTCATGGGCCGCGCAGTATCGCAGAAAACCCGGGCAAATCCATTCCAAATTGATGCCCCGCCGGCGCTCCATTCGTCATTCGAAATTCGTCATTCATTAGACATTAGGATTTAGTGATTCGTCATTCCGCCATGGTGGCCGTGCGCCAGCACCCTTGATTTCCGCCAAACCTGATTTACCATATAAGCCCTTTGACTATGCAATTGAACAATGAAGAAATCCGTCGTTACTCCCGGCACTTGATCCTGCCGGAAGTCGGACTGGCCGGGCAGAAACGCATCAAAGCCACCAGCGTGCTGTGCATCGGCGCCGGCGGCCTCGGCTCGCCCATCGCCATGTACCTCGCCGCCGCCGGCATCGGCAAGATCGGCATCGTGGATTTCGACACCGTGGATTACTCCAATCTGCAACGTCAAATCCTGCACACCGATGCCGACGTCGGCCGTTCCAAGGCCGAATCCGCCAAGGAAACCATCCACGGCATCAACCCCAACGTCGAGGTCGTCATCCACAACACCCGCATCTCCGCCGAGAACGCCCTCGACCTCATCCGTCCCTACGACATCGTCGTGGACGGCACCGACAATTTCCCCACGCGCTACCTCACCAACGACGCCTGCGTCCTGTTGAAGAAGCCCAACGTTTACGGCTCCATCTTCCGTTTCGAAGGCCAGGCCAGCGTGTTCGCCCCGCACCTCGGCGGACCCTGCTACCGCTGCCTCTATCCCGAACCGCCGCCGCCGGGCATGGTCCCCAGTTGCGCGGAAGGCGGCGTGCTCGGCGTCCTGCCCGGCATCATCGGCTGCATTCAGACCACGGAAATCCTCAAGCTCGCCTTGGGCAAAGGCACTTCCCTCGTCGGCCGCCTCGTGCTCTTCAACGCGCTCGACATGAAGTTCCGCGAACTCAAATTGCGCCGCGACCCCGCGTGCCCCATTTGCGGCGATCATCCCACCATCAAGGAATTGATCGACTACGAAACCTTCTGCGGCATCGTCCCGGAACCCGAAAACCTCGGCAACCCCGACGAGGTCACCGTGCAGGACATGAAGAAGGCGCTGGACAACCCGGGCCTCAACATCAAGGTCGTGGACGTGCGCGAACCCGACGAATACGAGATCGCCAAAGTCGACGGCGTGCCGCTGCTCCCCTTGAGCCAGCTCAATGAACGCTTCACCGAACTCGACCCGAACACGCAATACTACCTGCATTGCAAGGCCGGCGTCCGTTCCCTGAAAGCGCTGAGCTTCCTCAAGCAACAAGGTTTTAAATACGTGAAGAGCGTCAAAGGCGGCATCACCGCCTGGTCCGACGAAATCGACCGCAACGTGCCGCGGTATTGATCCGCGCCTCCAGATGGAGCGCGGGCGGCCCGCCCGCGTGTCCATCCGCGGTTAAATCCCGTCCCTACAATTTTGGCAACATAAAGTTCGACCTTAGAAATTCCAGCCACTCCGGCAGCTCGGTGGCGATGGTTTTGTAGCCGGTCGCCGCAAAGCAACTGCTGGCCGTCTGTTGATAAAATTGCGGCGAGGGCGCGGCATGATGCCGGTGACGCCGGGCCGCTTCTTCGTAGAACAGGCCCAGGCCGATCGTGATCCGGTTGGCGACGACCGCCGGCGAGTCATAGTTGCAGCGTTCGCCGTCACCGGATAAAATGCGGCACATCTGTCCCAGTTGGCTCAGTTGGGATAAAAATGCCTGGTAGATTCTGAACGTATCCTCCTCCTCGGCCCCAAAGGTGGACAGCTTGCACAGGATCCAGTTGAACGATTTTTGCGGCAGCACCCCGCCGTTATCCTCCGCCAACTGGCTCAATTGCTGACGAATCAAGTGCCGCGAACCAGGGTCGTCCAGCAACCCTTGCGCGTGCGCCTGGTGTTTTGGCGGAACTAATGTTGCAATAAGTTCATCCATACCTACCTCATCGGAGCATTGACCGAAATGCTTCAAGAAAATCAGCAAGTTCATTGCCAACCAAACCCGCCATTCGCCAAAAAGCACGTTTGCGCTTTGTTAGCGGACATCGCGTTTCTCCATTCCCTCCGTTCCCTCCTGTAAAAAAGCTAAAACCTTGCCGCCCTCAACCGCAAAAACCCCGTCCCATTCGTCATCGCGGACGCCGTCGCCTGCATCGTCAAAACCCGGTTCGTCACCTGATCTACCGCGTTGATTTGTTGCACATACGCCGCACCAGAATACCAAGTCTTCAAGTCCGGCGACCATTCCACCGTCACGCCGACATCCGTGGCGGCCTTCGACTGCGGAAAGGTTATTTGCAACGCCGCGTTTGCCAGCACCGGGGCAAACGGATTCACATTCGCCACTTTCGGCGACAAGCCCAGCGCATACTCCAGCAAGTTTGGCAAGGCATCCCCGTCCGGGTTCGCCGCATCACCGCTGATGAGCGGATTACCCAGTTCCCCCGTCGTAAAATTTGCGCGCAGCCAGTTGTTGATCGGCCGGTCCAGGATCACCGCCGTCGCATTGGTCAGATTCATCAGCCCATAATTTGCCGAACCCGTCAGGGTGAGCGTCACCGTCACCTGGTTGGTGGCCAGATTATTCCCGAGCGGCAAAATAAAAACATTCGTCGCCACCGCACCCGCCGGAATCGTGACGCTGCCCGGCAACGCCGCGTAATCCGTGCCCGGCGTTGCCGTGCCGCTCACGGAATAATTCACCGTGACCGGCGCGGTGACGGCGCCATTGGGAAAAACCACGCTGAACCGCGCGCTGTTCGTGCCAAATTCCCCGCCCACCGCATCGCTCGCCACAATCTGCACCACCGGCAGGCTCGTCGCTGAACCGGGCGCGATGTTCCCCAGCGGCATGAACCGCACGGCGTTGGCGATGACGTAGCCATTCGCGCCGCCGTTCGTGATCGTCACGCTGCCGCTGGTGCCGATGTTAAAATAGTTGCTTGAAACGATCTTCACCCAGTTCGTGCAACTGATTTGCTGGTTGATGCTGACCGTGTTCGTCGCGGTGGCGCTGGCGATCCGCACCGGCACATTGCTCGCCCGGTTAGGATCGGACACCCACCAGAGGTAAACGTCGTAATACCCGTTCGTCGTGATGGTCGGGTTGAAGCGCACATATTTTCCGCCGCCAGCGTTGCCATCATGCCAATAAGGGCCGTTCGGCAGCGGCCAGCCGCCGGCGTTCGCTCCGGTAGTCCAGGAACCGCCCGCCGTCACTCCGGGCGTCGTGCTGACCGTCATGATGATGCCATTGGTGTCCACGCTCTGCACGCTGCCCCATTTCAAAAGCTGTCCGTCCGCGAGCAACTGCGCCGCAAGCTTCGGATAATTCACCGACTGCACCGCCACGTTGTCATCAATCGCGAACGCCGCCGCCACGCCCGCCGAATGGCTCGTCATCATGAAAACCGGCTCCATCCGCACAGACGCAAACCCCACGTGGCTCGCCGAAAGCGCAAATGTGCAGAACAGGTTTTTGCACTCGCCGACCTTCGGCACGATGGACCGGTAGCTCACCGGATACGGATACGGCACGGACACGCCGATGCCGCCTTCCGTCACCGTCACGCCGTTGACCGCCAGCCGCGCGTCCGGATGACAATCCAGCGTGTAGCTCGCCAGCGAAATGGAATCATTCGTCGCCGCCCGCAAACCCTGCGCGTCCTGTTGCAACAGGATGTAGTCGCTGACCATGCGCCGCCCTTCGCGCACATACAGGCTGTACGGCCAGCCGCCGTTGTCCTGAAATTCATCCTTCGCGTAGCCCCACGATTGCATGTTCGTCCGCACGTTCAGCGGCACGTTGGTGCTCGTCGCCAGATAATACAGCAGCCCGCTGATGTAATCCTTGTGCGCCTGGTAGATCGCCTGCCGCCCCGCGTACGTGTTCGTCGGGTAGGTGTAATTGTAGCCGATGAAATCGGTTGAGACATCCGCATACGCATTGATGTCCGTCTTGCCGTTGGGAATGATCGTCTGCACGTCGATCAGCCGGTTCAGCGGCACCGAACCGTTGGTCGCCACGTAGGCGTTGATGTAGCGATGCAGCAATTCATACGTCGCCTCGCTGTAATTCGCCGGCGCGGTGATCGCGATTTGATTCGTCGGGTTTTGCGTGAGGCACAACCGGAAATTGTACGTCTGTATCCGTTGATCCCCCGCGCCCGTGGTGCCGGGGGCATTCGTCTGGATGAGCGGCAGCAGCCCGCTGGCGGGATTTCCCGGGATCACATACGGATCGCACCGGTACACCACGCTGTTCACCGTCACGCCCGCCAACGATTCACCGTAAGCGCCCGAACTCTCCCGTCCCCAGGTGAAACTCACTCCCGACTGCGCCATCAAATCGCCTTCGTACGTCGCATCAATAAATTCCTTCGCCCGAAAAACCGAGCCATCCGCCATCGTGATCTGGGTGATGTTCAGGCTCGCGAGCGTGACTGAGGCGAGTTGCAGGTTGGTGTAAAGCGTCACGCCCGCGCCCGCGAGCATCTGCAGGAACGTCTGCTCGGCCACATGCGGTTCGAAATAATAGACCGGGTTCGTCGTGCCGTAGGCCAGGCCCACGCGCGAATAAAACTCCGCCGCAATGCCGCCGATGGACGCCGCATTGCCCTTGTCCGTCACGCCCAAGCCGCTGGCGGTCAGGCCGCCCACGTGATTATTGACGCAAACCAGCGCGACATTTTTTCCCAACCGCGCCGCCGCCACCGCCGCCGCCACCCCGCCCGAAGTCCCGCCATAAACGCAGATGTCCGCATCCACCACCACCGCCGCCCGTGCCGGAACAAAAATCAGCCCAACCAGCATTATAAGCCATGCAGCAATCTTCCTCTTCCTCATCGTCTTCCTCTTCCTCAACATAAATTTCGAGAAGAAAGAAGATGACAAAGCGGCTGACGGGCACAGATTCATTTCATGACCAAATCTTTCGGCCACTCCAGCCGTACGCCGTCCTTGCTCAGGAGTTTCTGAAAATCCGCCAGCAATTCCGGCCGGTTCCGCACTTGGCGCGGCGACTTCTTTTGCGCGGTGCAGTACGCCGCCAGCGCACCGGCGGCTTCGCCCACGTTCCATTCCACCGGATGCAACCGGTAGCAGCCGTTCGTCAGGTGCGTCACGCCCAGATCCTTTGCCGCCGGCAAAAGATTTTCCACGCGCCGCGGAATCAGCGCGCCCAGCGGAATCTGGAACGGCAGCGTGCCGCCAAAATTCGAGTGGTCCCCGCGCGTCGTGATATGCAGGTCCATCGCGTAATGGCCGATGCCCACCGTGTCCGCGAACGGCAGCGCGCGCACTTCCTCCTTTTTCAGGCCGGTGAGGCGCATCCGTTCCGCCGTCGTGACGTGTTCCTCCAGCACCGTGAACTCCGCCTTGATGCGCCGGCCTTCGCGAATGTATGGATACTTCGCCAATCCGTCCTGCGTGCCCACGACATCTGGACGCAGCCGCAAACCCTTCCAACCCGCGCCGCCATCCGGACGCGGCACCTCCGTTTGCAGCCAGTATAAAAGCGAAAGGCTCATTTGTTTGGCGCGCTCAATGTGTTTTTGCGCCTCGGCCTCGCTCACGTCGCAAATCTGGCCGAAGGAATAATCGTTCTGCGGCCAGTTCACGATGGTGATGTCGCCGGGGTAAAAGCCGGGTTTGAACTGGTCGCGGTCGGCGATGCGTCGGTACGTCCAGAAACCTTTGCGCGCCCCCGGATCAAACCCGATCTTCTTGGAATCACGCTCATCGAAAGTCAGGACATGATAATTCTTCTGCGCGCTGGTGCTCATCGTAAACGCGCGCCAGTAGTCGTAATCCCGCGGCTTCGCCAGCGTATGATCCTCGCCCGCCAGATAATCCATCGCAAAGCACAGCGTGAACCCTTGCAGGTTGTCCGGCTCCGCCTGCTCCTTCGCGTGCATCTCACCGGTCTCGGATTTTGCCTCGGCACCGATGGCGTATTCGGTTTTGGTCAGCGGCAGCAAATCGCCCTGCTCCGTCGCATCCAAAAAATACGGAGCGTGTAAAATGAGGTCGTGACCTGAGCCCAGATCGCGGACCTGGACGGCTGCCACCCGGTCGCCGCTGGTGGTGGCGGCCGTGGCTTTGTGCCAGAGCAGGATGCGGACCTGCCCTTTGGCCACAAATGGCGCGAGCATCTCGTTCAGCACCGCCAGCGCCACGCGCGGCTCGCCGCCGATGGCGGTGACCCACGAATTGCCGGGATTAAAAAACTTCTTGGCCCGCGCCTCGTCCGTCAGCGGGTAATTTTTCCGGTAATAATCCCGGATGCCCGTCCGGAACGCCTGATAGCTCGCCGTGGCGCCGATGGTTTCAATCCAGCGGTTCTCATCCGGCGGCACCGCCTGTTGCGTGACCTGCCCGCCGATCCAGTCCGTTTCCTCCGTCATAATGACGGTCAAACCGTTGCGCGCCGCCGCCAGGGCCGCCGCGCAGCCGCCCATCCCGCCGCCGATGACGACCACATCCGCCGACAACTCCTTCGCGCGGGTGGCACGCCCCATGCCGGCACAGCCCGGGGCAGCCAGAATGAGTGGCGCGGCCAGGCCGAGGCGTTTCAAAAATTCGCGACGCCTATATTGGTTTTCAGAATGTTTCATTTAAAGTTGCTGCCTTTCAGGAATTCCAATTTCGACTCCCAAAGGGGTTGCGGCGTGACGGCCAGATTCGCAAGTAGTGTCAGGCATCTTGCCTGACGTAGAGGGCGGCATCCCTGCCGCCCGGAAAAAACCGTGGCCAGGCAACGACTCGTAAAAATTGGGATAATCGCCGAAGCAGTCATGCAAATTATTGTCTAATTTTAGGTCCGCCAGAATATTTTTAACCGCGTCAGCAGGCTCACCGTCAGGGCCATCAGCAGGGTGATGATCGCACCTTTCAAAAATCCGCGCCACGGTGTCGTGGCGAGATGGTTCAGGAGGGTGCTGCCCCCGGTCAAGACCAGCACCGGCACAATGAAGTTGTTGATGCCCGCGTAGGCGATCATCGGGTTCTGTCCGTTGTCGATCAGCAATTGCAGCCAGCGCTTGCGCCGGAACACATCGATCAGGATCGAGAAGCCGATGAACACCACGATGGCCAGCCCGGAGGTTACAAAATAATAGCTCAAGGTCGGATGATCCTTTTTGATGCCGCCCTCGTATGGCTCAAAGATCAGGCCCAATACGAGCCAGTAGATCGCCCAGTTGAAAAGTTTCTGATACAGCCGCTCCGTGTCATTGGACGGTTTTTGGAACAGCATCCACCCGATGAAGCACAATGCGAACGCCAGCCAGGTCGTCTCAATCAGCCAACGCGCCTTCAAGCCGATGAGCACCGTGAAAAACAGCGCCGTGAGCGTCGCCAGCACCGCGAGATATTGTCCAACCGGCCAGTTCTGCCCCGTGGAATTTGCCGGCGCGTCGCGGCGCGTCCAGCGCAGGATCAGGTCGCCCGCGATGGTGCCGGGGATGACGATGCACAGGTATTGCAGATAGTAGAGTTGATAGATCCATGGCAGCGGCGAAGACATCCACAGGTCGCGCACCCAGCCTTCCGTCGGCTGCGGCATGTTGGACATCCGGATGGCGAACACGAGCCCGATCACCCCGAGCCGCAGCAAAAGATTTTCCCGCGTGAGCATCCACACGAGCGAGCCGAACACCGCCATGTTCGTCAGCACGATGATGATGATGTCGCCGCGCCCCAGGTCAAAGCCCGTGCCGTCGGGATATCGGACGAATGCACAAAACAAAATCGCCGCCAGCCAGCCCGCGCCGCGGATGGATAATTTCACCGTGCGCGACCACGCCTCCGGCAGGCGCGTCAGGATCGGGAAGAAAATTAGAAAGCCCAGCAACGCAATCCACCACGTCGCGGTCGTCGGATGATTGCTCATCGTGTACGGCCGGATGGCCATCACGAACAACGCAAAGAAGCCCAGCAAAAACCCGCGCTCGGCCACGAACAGAAACAGCTTCCATGGCGACGCCTTGTTTTCCATCCGGCGCGAGAGCGCCAGCGGAAAAGCCGCGCCCATCGCAAACAGGAAGAAGGGAAACACCAGGTCCACCCACGAGATGCCCGGCAGATTGCCCTGCCATTGAAAGGTCGGGGGCGGTTCCTGCGCGTGATACATCCAGCTCGGCAGCGCTTTGCCGTCGAACGGCATCTGGCCGGACAGCAACATGGCCAGGATTGCCAGGCCGCGCAGCGCGTCGAGGGCATGGGCGCGGTTCTGGCCGGCGGCGGGGTTCACGCTTTGCCGAGTTTTTTCAGCACGGCGAAAGTGCGCTCGACCGCCACCATCGGCGCCTGGCTGCTCTCGTGCTCGACGACATACCACTGCGTGCCGCCGGTGGTTTCGCAGATCGCAAACACGGCCGGCCAGTCAATCTTGTCCTCGCCGATGACGGAATCCGGCGCGCCGCCGTTGGGCTTGATGTGGATGCTGCGGGTGCGGCCGGGGAATTTCTTTAACTCTGTGACCGGATCCGCGCCGCCGTCGCAACAATTGCTCGTGTCGAGCTGTAAAATCACCCCGGGGCTGGTGTTCTCGCCGAAAACCTCCCACGGTCGCACACCTTCGACTTCGTGAAAATCATGGAAGTGCGAATGATAGCCGATGGACAAACCCAAGGGCGTGAGTTCGTCGGCGATATAGTTGAATACTTTCGCCTTTTCGATCCAGACCTGCCGCGTGGCCCCGCTCATGTCCGGCACGATGATGAACTTGTTGCCGATGATCTGGTTGAACTCGATCGTCGCCTTCAATTTATCCGGTGGCAACACCATTTCGGACGGCGTGTGCGAACCGCAGGCGACGAGGCCATTGTCGTCCAGCATCTTGCGGACCTCCTTCGCCGAACGGCCCCAATAACCGGCGAACTCCACGCCGCGATAGCCGATCTTGGCGACCTGCGCCAGCGTGCCCGGAAAATCCGCCTTGCACTCGTTGCGCACGGAATAGAGCTGGAGACCGACACCAATTTTCTTTTGACCGGACATTTTTCCGGTCGCGCAGCCAGCGAGGCCAAGCGAAGCGCCCGCGATCCCGAGCGCGGAAAGCTGGAGGAATTCCCGGCGACCAAACTTTTTTGAATGTTTCATCATAAAGCTAAAATAAAACCCTTACGCGCGCCGCATGCCCGGCAGATGCCACGGCTTGCGATATTTCACGCTGACCAGCTTGTCCGCCTGGTGATCATCCACCACTTTTTCCGCGACGCTGTCCCAGACGATCTTGTGCCCGGTACGATAGGCGATGTTGCCGAGGTGCGCGAGCGAAGAGACGCGGTGGCCGACCTCGAGGTTCAACACCGGCTGCTGGCGTGATTTGCAGCAGTCGAGGAAATTGCGCACATGCGCCGCGCGCGGGTCGCCCTGGCTCTTCTTTTTCTGCGATGGGATGTTCGCCTTTTTCGGCTCCGTCACCAGTTCCCACCCGGCATCGTTGAGGATGATGTTGCCCTCCGTGCCGTGCCATTCGACGCCCCAGGAACGGTTGTTCAAGCCGTTGTTCAGGCCGGCGCGATGTTCCCAGATGAGCTGGCAGCTCGGAAATTCATAAACCGTGACCAGCGAATCCGGCGTTTCAGAATCGTCGTCAAAGATGAATTTTCCGCCGCAGGCCGAAACGGATTTCGGGTTCTCCGGCGGCAGCCCCATCGAAGCCATGTTCAAAAGATGCACGCCCCAGTCGGTCATCAAACCACCGGCATAATCCCAGAACCAGCGGAAGTTGAAGTGAAACCGGTTCTGGTTGAACGCGCGTTCCGGCGCGGGGCCGAGCCACATGTTGTAATCCACGCCCGGCGGCACCGGGCCGTCAGCCACATGGCCGATGGTCGGCAGCCAGTCGAGAAACGCCCACGCGCGCGCGAGGCTGACCTTGCCCAGCTTGCCGGAGCGGATGATCTCCGCCGCCTCGATGATATGCGGCGCGCTGCGCCACTGCGACCCCATCTGCACCACGCGATTATATTTCCTGGAAGCCTCGAGCATGGCGCGGCCTTCATCGATCGTCTTGGCCAGCGGCTTCTCGACATAGATGTCCTTGCCCGCCTGCGCCGCCATGACCATCGGCAACGCGTGCCAGTGGTCCGGCGTGGCGATCAGCACCACGTCAACGTCCTTGCGGTCAAGCACGCGGCGAAAATCCTTCACCGTGTCCGGCTTCTTGCCGCGCTTGTCATCGCAGATCTCGAGGCCCTTGGCGAGTTGCGCATCATCCACGTCGCAGATGACGGCGCAATCGATCTCGGGATTCCCGAAAAAGCATTTCAGGTCGCCCTGCCCCATCCCGCCGCAGCCGATGAGGCCGAGGCGGATTTTGTCGTTGGGCCCCGGTTCGCCCGCGCGGGCGGTGCGAATGAACGGGGCCTGAAAGGTGCCGGCGGCCAGTGCCGCCAGCGCAGTTTGGCCGATAAATTTTCGGCGAGTTAAGTCAGACATATAAATTCTCTCCCGCGCCAGGCACAGGGATGACCCGGCAACGGGATGCGTCCATTACAGCGTTTATTGGCTGATGACGCGATAAAAAGTCATTCAGGAACGCCTCCCGACAACCAGATCAGATCCGGATCAGTGGAGGACGTAACGGGCCCAAAAACTCCAGGCCCGGGTGTGACCGGTGAATCCTGTTTGTTGTTATCCGTGAGGATGTCGGAGCCCTTCCACTTGTGATATTCAGCATGGCTGTCGGCAAAGGTAACGTTGCAGCCGTTGTTATGCCGGCTGGCTGGGAGGTTCCAAAAAGAGGGGCTGCTCTGAACGGCTGTCGGTCGCAGTATCCCCAACGCATTGTTGTCGATACTGTTGGCCGCCTCATCCAAAAAGACCAGCACCAAAGTCGGGCCGGGGTTTTGAATGCTGGTGGATTTTACAAAACTACCAACAATCGGGTTCGTATCCGGGCCCGAACCGGAATAGTCTATCCAATTGATCCCCGTACTCATGGAATAACTGCGGGAACGCAAAGTAGTGGTGCTGCTGTTGATGACAGACTGGTCGGTGGCACAATGGTATATCTTGGAGTTTGAGTTATACGGATAAAGAACCCCGTTCTGAATGGCGAGGTCATTGGCGTCCTGCCGGGCGTTGCCAGAATAGCTGTTTAGACCTACACCACCAGATTTCACCCAAGCATTCGGCCCGCATTGGCCATTGCCCTGGGTATGGTTGTTCACCAGAAAGTCCTGGTCGTCGCTCGAATACATGACCCAAGCAACGGTCAATTGGCGGACATTGTTCAGGCAACCGATGGACTGCGCTCTTTTCTTGGCGCTGGACAGCGCGGGCAACAACATCGCCGCCAGGATGGCGATGATGGCGATGACCACAAGCAGTTCGATCAACGTAAAGCCGGCCCGGGATTTTTTTGTTACAGTGGAAAGCATGGCGGTGCGATGGTGATTGTTTTCAGGTTTGTCCTCGATTGCAAATATTCTTTGCACGATTCTACTTTTGCACCAATTTTTCCGTATTAAAGGCCAAAGTTGTAGCTTTTATTGTGGTTTTGTAACAACGCAGGTTTTGTGCATCAGAAATGTTGCGCGCTGGAAATCCCCCGTTAAGCTGACCGCATGAAGGAGAAATCTGCCGCCGGAAAAATTTGTTTTTTGCTGCTGCCCGCCCTCCTCCTGGCCGGGTGCCTCGCACCGCAGGGAGTCAAACCGGCGGATCAAAACTGGCGCGGCGTGCACATCTGGCTGGACCGCGAATCCAGCGCGCGGGAGCTGATCCGGACGATGCCCCGCCTCGCCGCCGCGGGCGCCAACGTCGTGGTCATCGAGGTGAACTACAGTTTCGAATTCAAACAGCATCCCGAGTTGCGCGATAAACGGTTCATCACCCGCACCACGGCGCACCGCCTCGCCGCCGCCGCACGCCGGAACGGCATCCGGCTGATCCCGGAGTTCAACTGCCTCGGCCACCAGTCGTTCAGCGGCCGCATCGCCCCCCTGTTCAAGGCGCATCCCGAATTCAGCGAGACGCCGTTGAGCGCCATGCACGAAACCAATTTCTACTCCCTGAGCTGGTGCCCGCGCGCCCCCGGCCTGGATGAAATCGTTTTCTCGTTGATCGATGAACTCGCCGAAGGCTTTGAGGCGGACGCCATCCATGTGGGCATGGACGAGGTTTATTACATCGGCGAGGACCGCTGCCCGCGCTGTCACGGCGCCGATCCGGCGGAACTGTTCACGGAACAGGTCAAGACGCTCCACGCGCACATCGTCGGGGAGAAAAAATGGCAGATGCTGATGTGGGCTGACCGCCCGATCGGTCCGAAATTTCAAGGCTACTGCCGCTTTGACAACGCGCACAATGATTTGAGCGCGTCGTTAAATTCCATCCCGCGCGACATCGTGATGTGCGACTGGCATTACGAATGGAAAAAGGCGTATCCCTCCGTGCCCCTGCTTGCCGGTGAAGGATTTCAGGTGTGGCCCTCGGGCTTTTTGCCGTTGAAGGCGGCACGGGCATTCAGTGATTATGCCCAGGCGCACCCCACCAACGTCATCGGCTATCTCGCCACGACCTGGACCACCACGAACATCTCGAAGCTGCCGGACTGGCCGCCGATCAAGGAAATCCTGCCCCGCTGGGAAAATTTTATGCGTACTGACTGACAAAGCTTCAGAGATCGTTCCGGCTGTTCACCGTCTGAACGCGGCCATCAAGGTAAAGACGGTTCCAACGTGAATTACCATGCACCGGCTTGGCGGGCAGACCATAACTGGCGGACAGGGCCGCCACGGTTTGATCCAAATCCATGGACATCCATGCGTCGGACGGGTGTTGAATCACATTCATGCGCGACGGCGCAACTTTTTGCGAGATGGGCGCAGTGCTGGGATCCCATTGTCCAAATGGATATAAGACGACTGATGTCTGGGAATTCGTCAGCGCCTGATTAATCGCGTAGCTAAAAACATTTGTGCCAAGCGTGAGATGCTCAAACGAGGCGCAGATGGCGACCTCGCCGGTGCTGTAAATGCTCGAGTTGACCTTGGGGATGGGAATAGCCAGATAGGGTGCCAGATAGCCAATGAGTTCCGTGGGGCCGGGACTGTTGCCGCCGCCGACCGTCCGGTCCGTCATGTAAAATCGTTTGCTGATGACTAGGCCGCACGGGCCGGGCAACGTGTCGTTGAATTCACCGATATACATCTGGGTCGCCAGGCCGATTTGTTTCAGGTTGTTGGTACACTTGATGCGCTGGGCCTTTTCCTTGGCGGCGGCGAGCGCGGGCAGCAGCATCGCCGCGAGGATGGCGATGATCGCGATCACCACCAGCAGTTCGATCAATGTGAAGGCCGGAAGATTCCAGCGGTTATTTTTTTGATGGGTGCGGTTCATAAAATTCATTGGCGGGCGCGGTAAAAACTGGCGGAGTTGTTCGTGGCGGAAACATCGGTGAAAATGACCGTGCCGTTGGTACTCAACTGATTGGCGAGCGGCGACCACACCGGCAGGTTCGTCGCCCGTTCAATCCAAACGCCATAGCCCGGCGTGCTATTCACGGTCAGGTTCACGCGCCCGTCCACCTGTCGTGAGATGGACTGTATCGCCACCGGCGCCAGCGGGCCGGCGAAGGCAAACCTCACCCCGTCGGCAATCACCACGCTGTTGCTGGCGTTGTTGGCCAGCTGCACAAACCCGTTGGTGCCCGCGTTGAACGGAAGGGCGGCCGCGAGGCGGAACCACCCGCCGCCGTTCGTCTGCTGGTTCACGAGGATGTTGGTGCTGCCGCCAAAAAAAACAATCGTCCACGGCGCATTGGTCGCCCGGTTGCCGCCTGACGCATACCAGGCAAAAACATCATACAGTCCTGCGTTCGGGAAATTAGGCCGATACGTCGCCGTGGCGGTGACATTCGGCGCCGTGCCCGCAAACCGGTAATCCGCCAGGTAGTATCCCGCCGTGGCACTCGAGGTCGTCCAGCTACCGGTGTAACTCACCTCGGAATTCGTGTTGTCGAGCATCACGTCATCATCGGCATAAACGAGCTTCAATCCGTCTACCACGGCCAGATTGGTCACGTCGGAAAAATTGTCCAGCACCCGGATGAAATTATTCGTGCCCGCGGAAAAATTGAACCGGCCGACCCATGACCAGCCACCGGCGTTGGTCTGCTGGTTCACCGGCAACGTGTTCGTTCCCGCCGGCGTGCCCACCATGAAAGGCGTCCCGGCCGAAGCGTTCGTGAGAAACGGGTGCCACTGGAAAACATCGTATTTTCCGGGGATGACCACCGTCGGTTGAAATTGCGCGTACGCCAAACCGCCGCCCGCCGCCTTGTAACAATAATTTGTCCCGAAACAGTTGGTGTCCGTGCCGGTCGCACCATAATAGGATGGCACGGTTGCGGTCGCGGCAAAGACCCGGACGGAATTCCAGCCCCCGACGTAGGTCGCCTGGGAATCATCCAGCACCAGGTTGTTAACGCTGTTGGAATAATTTCCACTGCTCCCAGCCGCGATGTTTCCCCACTGATTCGTGCCGATGGTGTCCGCCCGCCAAAAATTAATGCCGCGATAACCGCCGGCAGTCTGCGCGTTGGGATCGGCCGCAGAATAATCGATAAACTCCCGCACGTCTTCATCCGGGTAGACCGTTCCCGCCGCGCCTTCGCAGATGATGCCGCCGCTCAGGACCTCGCCGTACACGTCCTGCAACGGCGTGATGGGTTTAATCGCGTTCGTCCAGACCACCGCCAGGCCATTGATATTGGTCGGCGGCAGCGCGGCCAGACTGGCCTGCCAAGTCGCCCAGTTTACGTCCGACCAATTAATCGCCGCGCTGGGCGACCCCCTGATCCCCGGACTGGAAAAATGATAGATCTGCGGCATCACCGCATCGCACCAGAAACCAAATTCCTTGTACGGAAAGGTGCTGTGCAGATAGATGATGGGGAACGGCGCATGGGCGAGGAATTTGCTGGGCCAGTTCGAGCGCACCGCAGAACAGAGCTGCCAGGCCTGCGCCGGGCCGTTGGTGATCCACGCGTTGCCGCTCTCCCATTCCGCCTCCGCGTCAAATACGAACCCGTCCGCGCCCTGGTTGAATACGTAGTCCGCCACCGCGATTTCACCCACGATATTCGACCCGTAGGAACGGTTGTAACCGAAGACCCGGATACCGTTCGTATGCGCGACGTTTACGAGATTGCTCGTGAACTGCGCCGACGAGTAACAGTCCCCGAACAGCTTGTCGCTCGTCGCCGCCTTGATCAGGCAGTAACGCAGCCCGGCGGCCTTGTAGTATTGCATCAGGCTGTTCACGTTCGTCACGGCGGCCACATGGCCGCCCAGCTTGTTGGTCGCGTCCACCATGGAATAAATCCAGACGCCCTTGCCGAGATTGGCCGGATCAATCCCGCCATCGCGGAGGGGCGCAGCCCAGCAGCACAGGGCGGACAGGAGGCCAAGCACCGCCAGCCAACGCATCATCGACATCCGGTTCACTCGTTAATTTTCACTGGCACATGAAAACTTCAAAGACCATTTTCCCGGGTTTCCAAGGGAAACGCCGCGCCCTTGCGAACGCAGCGTTTCCTTGGATAAATCCGGCGCACCAAGTTCAACGCACCACCCGGAAGAACAAATGGTCGGCCGCTGTACTGGTATACGGGCTCGTAGCCCCGGTATTGTTATACGGACCGTTGACAACAGTCGCCGATTGCAGCGCACCCGGGCCGGTCCAGCTTACGGTTGCGCCACTGACTTGCGGGCTGACGTACAAGCGCGGGGCGTAGGTCAATGCCAGGAGACCGCTGTTGGAACTCAACGAGAAAATGCGGCCTCCAGCAACATCGAACACCACCGAGCCGGTGCCGTTGCCATTGACGTTATTGGCACCAAAGGCTTCACGGTCCACTATCGTATTGATGGTGGGGCCGGATGGCGTGGTGATGTCATAGATGGAGAGGTTCATCGGGGTTTCGGTCACGCCAATCAGGCCGATGTAACCATTCGCCACATCCACCCCCAGCGGTGCGACCGTGGTGGGCATCGCATAGCTGCCGATGACCGCGCCCATGCCGGAATTAAGGTCAAAGGAAACCTGCCGGAGATTGTAGCTGGTGGATTTCGCCCAGAAGGTGTTGCCCGCACCGAAGGCACAACCCAATCCAAGCGGGGAAGCCCCGGTGAACGGGTTGGCGGCCCCGATGGATGCGGCCAGATTGGTGATGGCGATGATGTGGCAGGTAAAGTCAACCCCGCCAGAATCAGTGGTGAAGAGGGCGACGTTCGTGCCGTTACGGAACGTGCAAAGGATTTCCGTGTTCGCCCCGGCGCCGCGCACGGCCATCGTATCGCCGATGCGACCAAGCGTGCCGGTGCCACCCACGGCCCACAGCGGATTACCGGCATAAGACTGGTAGACCGTTGCGGATGGATCGGCCGAGGTCCAGCGATAGATCACAAAGCTGTCCGAGCTATCCGCGTCGGCGCTGGTGATGAGGTTGGCCACATACACGGCACCATCATCTGCCACGCCGCACATGTTGAACGCGAGGGCTCCCGGCAGCGTGACGGCCGCGAAGGCGGAAATATCCAGATTCCCGACATCCGCCCCGGTGTTCCCATCGAGCAGCAGGATGCCGTTCGTCGGCGAACGCGTCACCACCACCACGCGGTTCAGGTTAGTGTCATAGCCCAAGCCGCGTTGGTTGTCACCCGTGGTCAGGTAATCGCGGCTGCCCGGCGCCAGCGACCAGAGGTTGGAGGCCAGCGACGATCCACCATTCGGCAGCACCGTGATGTTAACCACGCCACTGGTGGCCTTGCCGTAGAGGTTGGTCACGATGACAAAGTAACTGCCCGCGTTGGCCGCCTGCACATTGGTGACGGTATAGCTGTTCGCGAGCGCTCCCACAATCGGGTTGGTTGCCACACCGTTGTTGAAATACCACTGGTAGCTCAACGGCGTGGAACCGGACGCCGCACCGCTGAAAACTGCGTTCAAACCAAACCCGGCGACAAATGTGGAACCCGAGCCGCTGATGGTGACGGCCGGCGGCGCGGTGGTTAAGAAGCCAAGTTTGAAAAATGACAGGCCGTTGCCAGGAGCACCAAAAACCAGGTAGCCATCCCGCACATCCACGTTGCCCAATCCGTTGCCGTTCGCGTTATAAGGAGGCGGCAGATTTGAACTCAGGACCGAAGCAAAAGCGGCCAGGGGGGCATTGGTGTTGATCACAAAGACCCGGGCGATGTTCGGAGATGTTCCGCTGGTGGTGGCCTGCACAGTGGCGAGCATTTGCACGCCGTTGGTGGCGGAGAAATATTTCAAACCCTGGCAGACCGACTGGTCAACGGTGTTCGTGGCCGTGACCGTGGCCGTCAAAGTTCCGGGATTATAAACCACGCGACGTGTGTTTTGTGAACCAGCCTGGCGGACCCAGATGACATTGTTGGTCCCTTCAAAAGCCACGCCAGCACCGCAGAGGTTGACTGAGGCGGAACTGCCTGGAATCAAGATCGAAAAGTTCGTGAACGTCAGGCAGGATGCATCGGTCGGACGAAAAACCATAAAATTGGTGGTGATGGCCGTGCTCGAACCATTACCGACAACCACGATCTCAGTATTGAGACCACTGCCGCGGACATCCATGTAATCACCCAAACGCTCCGTGAAAGATGGACTGGTTATATTTACCACCGTTGCCGGGGCGGTCGATACGTCTGTATCCGACGCCCAACGATAGATTTTAAAAGCTGAAGCGGAGGAACCCGACAAGTTGCAGGCGTAAACCGCCCCATCATCAGCCACCCGGATGCTATCCACCGCCAAAGTTCCAGAAGTGATGCCCGAGGCATTCAAGTTCCCCACAAAATTACTGCCGCTGGCAAAGGACAAGGTGGATACGTGAGCGGTTCCGTTATTCGTGCCGCCAATGTTGCTGGCATAAAGCACATTGGTGGTCACCGGATTGATGGCAATGCCACGCACCCGGTTATTAGCATCGCTTGGCAGGTCGGCGTAGGCACCGGCCGCCACAACCCAGATATTCGTGAAAATTGGCGTATAAGTGACTTGTGCCTGAGCCATGGTAGACAGCCCGCAAACCGAGGCGAGGGCCGCCAATGTTTTTAAATGTGTTCGAAGACAATTCAGCAGGGGCATGGGGTTTGATTTGATTTTCATCGGTGACCTTGTTTGGGTTTTTGTCGGCGTCAAAAGCGTTTGTGCTCTGAATCCACAATCCTGTTCCCGACAATAATCCGGCCCGCGCCAACTCAAAGCCGAAAAATGTATCATTTGTTGAAGTTAGGTAACATTAACTGGCAACCGTCTGGCCGGTTAATGTCCGCCCGCCGGGCGACTTAAACCCTTGGGAGGATGGAAAAAAAGGGCCAAAGCCACGGCTGCCACTAGGCCGCATATCATTGGAACCAGAAACAGGCCTTGAAAATTTGTAACATCGCCATGCGTGAACACCTTCTGCCCGAGATACGGGCAGATGGAGTTCGCCAGCAGCGCGCCGAGGCCCAGGATCATCACGTTAAACAGGCCCTGCGCGCTGGCGCGGGCGTCCTTGGGGAAATAGGCGTCGGCAAAGATGTAGACCGTCGCGAAGAAGAACGCGTAGCAGATGCCGTGCAGGATCTGCACCGCGATGATGAGCCAGGGGTGCTGCGGAAAAAACGCGTACACGGCGAAGCGCGCCGCATGGCCGAGGATGCCCACGATCATGGTCGTGCGCCAGCCGAGCCGCGCCAGCGTCGCGCCGAGGATGAACATCGTGGAGATCTCCGCGATCTGGCCCACGCTCATCACCGGCATGATCCAGTTGCCGGGGATGCCCACGCCGCCCGCCGCCGGGTCCGTCCCGAGAAAACTTCCCGTCCAGTTGAAATAACAGTTGTGCACGAAGGAATCCACCAGCGTCACCAGCCACAGCACGAGGACGAACGGATGCTTCAACAATTTCAACGCCTCCAGCCACGCCAGCTTTTCCACCGCGCCTTCGCCGGACTTTTTCGGCGGGGTGTGCGGCAGCACAAAGCTGAACAGCGCCAGCAGCAACGAGGCGATCCCGGCCACGGCAAACGTCCACACCGTCGCGGCCTTCAGCTTCTCGCCCGTCAAGCCGGAGCCCAGCACCGTGCCCAGCCAGTCCACCAAGCCGTGCGGGTTGGCGGCATGAACCTTGTCCCAGTCCACCAGGATGAACGTGAACGGCCACGCGGCGAGGATCCAGCCGATGGTCCCGCCCATGCGCACGAGGCCGAACTCCTTCTGCGAATCCTTCAGGTGCGCGAACGCGATGGAGTTCACGATGGACATCGTGGGCACGAACAGCAGGCAATGCACCAGCATCAGGCCGAAGAAGGGCCAGAAGGTTTTCGTGAACACGAGCCCGAGCATCGCCACGCCGCCGATGAGATGGCTGAACGCCAGGAATTTTTCCGCCGCAAAATTACGGTCACAAAACTGGTTGCTGAAAAACATCCCCACGATGGCGGCGATGGGGAACGCGTTCAGGATCCACGCCTGTTCCCCCGGTGAAAAGCCGAGGCTCGGCAGATAGCCGAAGATGAGCGGCAACCAGGCGCCCCAGATGAAAAATTCCAGGGCCATCATGACGAACAGTTTGAAGCGGATTGAAGAGTTCATTGCGTATGGCTTAAGGCTGCCGGTTTTTCCGGCTTATTTCAAAATCAAACTGTGTTTAAAACGAAACGGCGGGGTTGAGGAAGCCGCCGCCTTTCATGCCGGTGTGGCCGGGCCACAGGTTCACAACGTCACCGGCCGGCCGCTGCGCACGGATTTTTCCTCCGCGCGCAATATCTCCAGCGTGGTCACGCTGTCGTGGGCGGTGACCACCGAGGGCTTTTCGCCGCGCGCCACGCAGTTGACGAAGTAGCGGATCTCCGCGCTGTAACCATCGGTGCCCGTGGGCTTGAGCATCCGCTGGGTCTTGCCCGGACGCGCGATCTGCAGCGTGCCCGCGCCGCGCGCGAGGTCAAAATCAATGGTCGCCTGCTCGCAATGCAGGGTGAACGCCATGTTAAAACCCTCCATGGGCAGCCAGCTCCCCTCGGCATGGACCACCGGGCCGTTCGCATAAACATACTGGGTGACGACGTGGTCGATGTCGCCGTGCGCATCGGTGATGCCGCTGGAAAAGACCTTTTGCGGCCGGCCGAACAGGAAATTCACAAAATCCGTGTCGTGGATGTGCAAGTCGTACAGCGCGCCGCCCGCATGCACGCCCGCCTTGCTCCACGCCGGCCGGGCCGAGACGCGGCGGAAATTCGCCGCGAGCACGGTGCCGTAGGTCTTTTCGGAGACGATCTGCTTCATCTCCGCCCAGCCCGGCCAGAACCGCATGCACATCGCCGGCATCAGGAAATGGGGCGTGCCGTTCATGGCCGACAACAGCTTCCGCACCTCCCCGGCATTTTGCGCGAGGGGTTTTTCGCACAGGACGTGCTTCTTCGCGCGCATGGCCTCCAAAACCTGGGCGGGATGCAGGGCGGTCGGCGTGCAGATGTCCACGAGGTCCACATTTGCATCCGCCAGCAGTTCGGAAAAATGGCGGTAGCTTTTGACCTCCGGGCTGAGCATGAGCGCGGAGGAGTCGCCCAGGTTGCCGTTTACGCCGCCGAGCAGGCCGTTGACCGGCGCGCGGGTATTGTCGCACACCGCCACGATGCGCACATTGCGCAGCCGCTGATAGGCGCGCAGATGCGTGAGGCCCATGAAACCCAGGCCCGCAACCGCGACATTAATTTTTTTTGTTGCCATGATCTCCCTCAAAATGAGACGCGCTCCATCACCTCGCGCGCCGTGCGGATGTCCGCCACCCGGGTGTGACCGTATTCGCGCTCGATGACGAGGTTCACGTTGAACACGACGTGCTTGAACGTCGTGAAAAAGCCGCGCCAGTCCACCTCGCCCTTGCCGACGGGCACTTCCTCGCCCCAGGTGCCGGGCACGCGGGCGCGTTTCGCATCCTTGATGTGCACCTGGCGGATCCACGGCGCGAGGATGTGCAGCGCCTTCACGGGATCGCCCTTGTCGTACAAGATCATGTTGGCGGGGTCGAAATTCACGCCGATGTTCGGGTGGTTCAGCTTGTGCAGCAGCACGGACAGTTCCGGCGCCGTCTCCTGCCCGGTCTCCAGGCCGAGCAAAATGTTTTGCACCATGAAGATGTCGGCCACCACGTCCAGCCGCTGACACATCTTCGCAAAGGTCGGGTGCGATTCGTCCGGCGGCAGGAAGCCCGCGTGAAAGGTCACCAGCTTCAGGCCCATTTTCTTGGCGATGGTGGCGCAGGCGCTGATGTTCTTGACGTTCTGGTCCCATTTCGCGTCCGGGGCGATGCCCCCGGTGATCCGGATGGATTCCAGCGTGGCGTAATCCTCGCCGAGGCACCGCACCATGCCGGACACGATGGTGATGTTGTGCTCGCGGAAGATTTTTTCCGTGTCGCCCCAGACCTTGGGCGAATCACGCAACGGATCCAGCTCCAGTTGCACCCGCGAGATGCCGGTGGCGCGGAGTTTCTGCACCAGGTCTTCCGGGCTGGTGGGCTGGAGCGACCAGCTGCAGACCGCGAGCCGGTCAAGGATGGAGGGTGATTTCATTTATGTTGCAATAATCGCCAGCCCTGCCGCTGGCCCCAGAATGTTCCTTTGCATGTCATCCTTAAAAATTATGGGGCCAATCTACCCATGACACCCGGCAGCGCACAGACCAAAGATGTTGCTTTTCTTGTAGATTTGTAACGTCACCGCCGCCGCTGTTCCTGCGCCCGCGGCGACAGGAACGGGACGGATTTCCCCCGCCCCAGGATCTTTTGCGCGCCGCCGATCAGGCGTTCCCAGTCCATCGCCGGGCCCGGATCAGTTTTATTCGTCTGGATGTGGAAATGCCCCAGGACGCCCTGATAATTTTTCAAATCGTCATCCGCCAGCTTGTGCGGAATCAACCGGCCCGCCGCGTCCACCGGGTACTGGCACTTTAATTTCGGAAAGATCCGGCACAGCGTCGCCGTCAGCTTCGTCAGCGCCGCATATTGCTCGGGCGTATAATCAAACTGCACGAGGTCTTTGCCTTGGATGACGCCGCGCACCAGTTCATTTCGCGCGGGATGGCCGGTGAAATTCTTCGTCCGGATGCCGCCATCGCCCAGGCGATGGGGGAGGATGTTGACCACTTTGCCGTTGGCATTGGTCTGGTACCATTGCGCGAAGGGATTTTTTTCATCCACCCGGTACGCGCCGATGTTGGCGATCTCCACGCCGATGGAACGGTCGTTGGAAGTCGTCGCCTGCCAGGCCCGCTCCTTCAGGTCCAGCGTCTGGTAAATGGTCCCATCGAGGTCGCACATGAAATGGACGCTCAGATCGCGGTCATCCTGCAACACCAAAAAACACGTCCGGCTCACGCCGCAGTCGTCAAAATGCAGCACGAACTGGTCAATGACGCCCTGCAGCAGCGGCAGATCCCAGCCGCCGCCGCGCACGCGTTCGATTTGGTTGGTCGTCAGGCTTTTCTGGCGCAAGCTGAAGCGGTTCGGCGTCGTCAAGGTCTTGACCTCGGCCGTGGAGTTGGACCAGTCCGACCGGTCGATCGGGGCAAAGCGCCGTTCCACGCGGTAGGCGTCATAACCGCCGGGGTCCATCCACAACACCACGGGCGTGCCGGTGTGGAAAAACTGGCCGGCGGCGACGATTTCATCCCCGGTGCGGGGTTCGGGCGTGCCCGGGCGTTGCATCGTGCTGCAACCGCAGACGCACAAGGCGCCCAGCAGGCCGGCAAAAAATAAATTCGTTTTCATGTCATTTGATGTCGGTGAGCGGACGGTCAAAAACCCATTGCAGACCGCGCTGCAAGCGTTCGCGGACATGGTCGGCGTGATGTCCGGGCGGCTCGTAAAAAGTGCAGCGCGACGGACGGGACCGCAGCACCTCATAGATCTTCCGCGCGCCGATGTTGGCGGCGTACTCATCCTGGGCCGCGCCTTCGAGATAGATCAACTGCTGCGGGCTGAAAGCGTGTGGATTTTTCTTCACGATGGTCAGCGGGTCGTTGTCCAGCCAGCGTTGCCAGACGTCGGCGCGAAGATTTCCTTTCGCATCGTAAAGCCACTCGAATTCGCCGCGATGCGGCCAGCCGCACGGAGCGTAGGCGCAGGACAGGCCCAGCGCATAATTGATGTCCCCGTCTTTCGGCACGGGCAATTCACCCCGGTCGATTTTCTTGGCGTCCGCGGGCGACAACCGGGCGACCGACGGCACTTTGACCAGCGGCAGATGGCTCGTCGGAAAATCCGAATCGGGACTCATGGCGATGACCGCGTCAAACAGCTTCTGCCGGTCGCTGCCCAGGCGCAACGCGCCAAACCCGCCGCTGGAATGCCCGCCGATAAGGCGGCGCACGCCGGTGGCCGGGACGGGATGACGGGCTTCCACGGCGTGGACGATTTCGTCGCAGACAAAATCGGCGTAATTGCCCTGTGCGGGAGAATTCAAAAACTGGCCGCCGCCCCAGCGCGTCCAACCGTCCGCAACCACCAAGATGACCGGCGTGCCGTCGTCCGCAATTTTCTGGGTGAACTTCAGCCAGACATTGGAACTCGCCAGAATTTTGGCGGCGGAATTGCCGTAGCCGGGCAGATAATACAGCACGGGCAGCGGCAGGCCATTGGTTGCCTGCGCGGGGAGGAAGATGGGCACGGGGCGCGTGTCCGGGTCGTGCAGCGCATTATTTTTCAGCGCCGCGCTGTGCAGAGTAATGACCTCCAGTTGCGCGCCCGCGGCCGGCAGCGTTGCCGCGACAAGCAGGAGCAGCAGGAGTGCGGCCGTCCCCGGCCGCAGCCACGTCCGCAGGGCGCGCGGTGTGGGCAAGTTCAACGCGGCCTGGTTTGTGAAAGTTGCTGCGCCCGGGGACGGGCACACTCCATAAGCGGGGAGTTTAGAAACTAAAACCACAGGCTTAAATTTTTTGCCAGCCTGGTTTTTGTTCATAAACCCAGCGGTAATAATCCTTCATCTTCAATTCCGCGGCGGCGGCCTCGTCCAGGAACACCGTGACCTTGGGATGCAGTTGCAGGGCGCTCGCGGGATTCATCGCGGTGATGGGGCCTTCGACGGCCTCGGCGATGGCGCGCGCCTTCTTCTCCCCGAACGCCAGCAGCACGCAGTGTCGGGATTCCAGAATGGTCCCGATGCCCATGGTGATGACATGATGCGGCACCCCGGATTCATTGCCGAAGAACCGCGCATTGTCCCGCAAGGTCTGCGGCGTCAGCGTCTTGATCCGCGTCCGCGAGGCCAGCGAGGAGGTCGGCTCGTTGAAACCGATGTGGCCGGAGGTGCCGATGCCCAACAACTGCACATCGATGCCGCCGGCGGCGAAGATTTTGCGCTCATAATTTTCGCACGCGATGGGAATGTCCTTCGCCAGCCCGTCCGGGATGTTCACGCTCTTGATGGCGATGTTGACGTGGCTGAACAGATGTTCCCACATGAAGCTGTGATACGACTGCGGATGCTGCGGCGAGAGGCCGACATATTCATCGAGGTTGAAGGTGGTGAGCTTGCTCCAGTCGAGCTTCATCGAAACAAGCTGGCGGTACAGGGCTTCCATCGTGCCGCCGGTGGCGAGGCCGAGCACGGAGGCGGGTTTTTCGCGGATGAGCCTGGCCAGCAATCGCGCGGCGATGTTCGTCGCGGCATCCGGCGTGGGTTGGATGATGATTTCCATGGTTCAAGTGGTTCCGAGTCGTTTGCTGAGCTTGGCCTTCACCTCGTTGCGCAATTCATCAACGAAGCTCAAGGTGTAGTCCGCGATGTCCAGCGCGGGATTCTGCACCAGCGGCGTCAGGTCCATGCCGAAAATGACCTGCGTGGCCTCGTCGGTCGCGTGGGAATCAAAGAACGTGGCATGGGCGGAGCGGCGGCCGAGCGTGGCGAGGTCGTAGCGTTTGCCGCCGGCGATCTGCGAATCGAACATGCCGTTCAATTTCGCCGCCAGCTTGTCGCTGCCGCTCACATCCATGACCACTTTTTTGGCGTCCGGCAGCCAGTCGAGATCGCGCCAGACTTCGCAGCCGATCACTTTGGCCGGACGTTTGGACCTGGGCAGTTCGCGCATCGCCTGGATGGCCGCGACGACCACGCCGATGTGCGTATCGTGTTTGTCGGCCAAATTGTGCGTGTATACCACCGACACTTTGGCCGCATTGAAAATTGCCTTGAGATCTTCCTTTAAGGACGGGTCGGTGGCGCTTTTCACGGCGCTGCTGGAATAATCGAGCTGGAGCATCGCGCCATAGCCGCCGAGCTTGGCGGCCTGGTTCTGCTCGCGCCGGCGCACGGCCATCATCTCTTCGTCGGTGAATTTTTTATATTTGCCGGTGCGCGCGCTGCCCGCGCCGTTGGTGCAGGTGACGCCGCCGAACCATTTGGTTTTGCTGGCCCGGCATTCGAGAATGCCCTGGAGGGCCATGAACTCAAGGTCGTCCTGATGCGCGCCGATGCCGAGATGGGTGAGCCGCTTAAGCGCAGCGACCACCGGTTTGCCGTCGGGTATGTAAACCGCCGCCGTGGGATGGTGTAACTTCATAAATTTATTTTTTCAAGGCCGGCAGGCTCGCCGCCGCCACCGCCTGGCCGACCCGGCGCGATTTTTCATCGGGCACGCGGATCTCGATCTTGCGGGCGACCTCCGGGAAATTTTTCTTCAGGACTTCCCGCGCCCGGGCGATGACAATATCCCCGCCCTTGCCGGTCGTGACGCGGCCAAGAATGAGCGCCTGCTCATAATCGTAAAACTCGGTGTACTGCGCGAGCGCGCAGCCGAGGTAGGTGCCGATGGTCTCGTAGATTTTTGCCGCGCGCGCATCGCCCTTGGCCATGAGGCCTTGGACTTCCTTGAGCCGTTCGGGCAGGCCCAGTTTTTCCGGCAGGTAAATTTTCGCGGCGGGCAGCAGCTTGTTCACGGCCTGCTGCGAGAAATACATCACGCCGGTGCCCTTGTCCTTGGACCATTCGTCCTCGGCGGCTTCCGGCTGGAAATCAACGGGCACAAAGGCGAGTTCGTTCAGCCAGCCGGGAATCCGGCCGTGGCGGTCCATGAAACCCGCCGCCTGGCTGGAGCCCATGGCGATGCCCAGCATCCCGCGGCTGCCAAGCGAAAGCGCGCCGGCCAGCGCGGTCACATCGCCGTCGTTCATCACCTGCACGGGCACGTTCCATTCTTTTTGAATGCGTTTGAAGACCTTGGCGGCTTTCGCAAAATCTTTCTTCGGGATCGCGCGCAGCAATGACGCGACGCGGATCTCGTTGTCCACGATGATCCCGGCCGAACTGCCGCCGATGGCGTCCACGCGCGGCAGATAGGCGGCGGCGCGATGCAGGCCCGACACGATGTGGTGATAATGATATTCAGGGTTCGACTGCGTCTTCGGATCCCACGGCACCTCGTCGGTGTATACCGCCTTCCCGTCGATGACGGCGGAAAATTTATAATCACTCGCGCCAAGGTCGAAGCCGATGCGGCAGCCCTTGAGATGTCCGCCGGCGGCGGTCTTGGCCTCCTTCGCCGCAGGAACTTTTTCCGCCGTGGTCACGACAACCTCAAACGTCTTCGCGTAGGCCGACGTCATCATGTCGAAATCAAACTTCCGCGCGCCCCGCGGGGAATACGCCTTGCGGATGGCTTCGCCGATGGCCGTTGGTCCGCCCAGGTAGAGTTTGCCGCCGCCCCACGCCCACAGGAGAAATTTCACCAGGCGTTCGACGTAAAGCAGCGTGGTGGCATCCGCGTCCGGCAGCACGATCGTTTCGTAGCGCGAGAGCAATTTGTTCTCGCGCTCCAGGCCGATGACCAGCGGCACCGCGCGGCCGGATTTTTTCGCGGCGGCGACGTAGTTGCGGTTGAACAGCACCGTCGGCTGGAAGGTGGGATCCAGAGGGGCGGGGAAAATGGAGGAGGACAGGTTCATAATCATTCAGCTTTGGAGAGCGGGCGGTAATTCATGCCCATGGCGTCGAGACGCTTTTCGTTCAACGCGGTGCGGGCCTGGAAGCTTTCCCAGTCGCGGGATTCCTTCGGCGACCAGTCGGCCTCGGCGAGCGCGCCGAGCCGCGGGAACATCATGTATTCGACGTAGCGGAGATTGGGGATGTATTCCGTCCAGAGGTTCGCCTGGCCGCCGAGGATGCGCGGGCTGAATTCCGGGGCGAGCTTTTCGGGCATCGGGTCGAATTCATAAACTTTTTTCAAGGGCAGGAAGCCGCCGATGGCCTTGGGCTCAATCGCGTGGTTGGTGGACTGGTAATGATCGAAGTAGCAGTATTTCGTGGGGGTCATCACGACGTCATGACCGCTGGCCGCGGATTCGGCGCCGCCGCCGATCCAGTCCATCAACCCGGCGCTCGGCGTCAGGCCGCCCTCGCGGATTTCGCTCCAGCCGATGATGCTTTTGCCGTTGGTGTTGACGATGGCTTCAATCCGGGCGGTGAAATAACTTTGCAATTCCTTTTCGTCTTTCAGCCCTTTGGCTTTCATAAAGGCCTGGCAGGCGGCGGAGTTTTGCCACGTTTTCTTCGGCACCTCGTCGCCCCCGACATGGATGAATTTGCCGGGAAACAATCCGGCCACCTCATGCAGGATGTCGGCGAGAAAGACATACGTCGCCTCATCGCTCACATTATAGATTCCGTCGTAAACTCCGCCGTCATGGTCGGCATCAAACGGTCCGCCGGTGCAACTGAATTGCGGATAGGCCGTCAGCGCGGCCATCGCGTGCCCGGGCATTTCGATCTCAGGCACGATCGTGATATGTCGCGCCGCGGCGTAGGCGATCACTTCGCGGATTTGTTTCTGGGTGTAAAAACCGCCGTAACGGCCATCAGGACCGTAGGCGGTTGTGGACTGTGGATCCAGCTTGAAGCCAACGCCTTTGCGCCAGGCGGCGACGGAGGTGAGCTTGGGATATTTTTTGATTTCAATCCGCCAGCCCTGGTCATCCGTGAGATGCCAGTGGAAGGTGTTCAATTTATACATCGCCATCAGATCCAGCACCTGCTCCACCTCGGGGACGGTGTAAAAATGGCGGCAAACATCGAGCATGAAGCCGCGCCAGACGAAGCGCGGAGAATCAGTGATTTTCACGCACTGCGCCGTCCAGAACTGATGTTTGACCTTGGTCGCCGAAAAAATTTCCGGCGGCAGCAGTTGGAGCAGCGTTTGTGAGCCGTAGAACAGGCCGGTGGGCGTGGCCGCAGTGATGCCGACATAATTGATGTTCACGTAAAGCTGATAGCCTTCCGGGCCGAGCTTCTCCTGCAGGTTGGTGTCCAGCAGGAACGCGATTTCACTTTTGGCCGGGCGCGTGGCGGCGGGCGAGACCGGGAGCGGGTAGCCGGTGGATTGGCGCAGGGTCGCGGCCAGCAATCTGGCCTCGGCCGCGCCGCCGGCAAAGGTGATTTTGGTCCCGGGCTGGATCTCAAATTCGCCCGGCAAATTCGTCATGGTCTGCGGCTGGGGAATGAGGGAGACAATGCCGGCGGCCTGCAACCAAGTGCAGGTCGCGACGATGAGTGCGGTGCCAAAGATTTTTTTCATGTAATTTTTCATCAATATCAATGTCTGCCTTCGAAATGTTCTTCGATCTCTTCCAGGGTCTTGCCCTTCGTCTCCGGCAGGAAGAACGTGGCGGTGACGAAATAGACCACGGTGCAGCCGGCGAAGATGAAAAACATGGTGGAGTAGCCATATTGGCCGACGGTCGGCAGGAACATGGCGGCGATGGTGGTGGAGATGGCGATGTTGACGAGCAGCGCGAAGCTCATGCCATTGGAGCGGATGCGCGTGGGCATCAATTCGGACAGCGCGAGCCAGACGCATACGCCCGGCCCGATGGCGAACGAAGCCATGAAGCAATAGATCAAGATCGCGGTGAGCCAGCCGTTGCTGGTGGAGGGAACGGGCGTTAGGATGGCGTTCTCAATCTTGAGCAGCGCCGTGCGGGATTTCTCCAGGTCGGCGAACGGATTTTTAAAGAAGGCGGCCACCTTGGTCGCCGGCAGGCAGCCATCGCGGTCGATGGTGATGGTCGCGCCCGGCTCGTCGGAGCGGACGACCTTGGAGGCGGCGCGGAAATCGCCGTAGGAGTATATCACGATCAACGTCTTCGGCTGGGCGGCCGGCTTGGACGGCTCCGCTGATTTGTTTTGATTCGGCAGGAGCCAGCCGAGCGTCACATCATTAAACTCCACGACCGCCGTTTGATTTGAGGCAACGACCATGGTTTGCACGACGTCCTTCACATCCACCCGCCGCGATTCGGTCTGCTTGAAAACCAGGCCGGCGGCGAGCAGCGAGACGATGACGCCGGCGCTGCCGAGCGAGAGGAGAAATTTCCGGCCCTTGCGGTCCACCAGCGCGATGGCCCCGATGGTCATGAGGAAATTTACGACGGTGAGGACCACGTAGCCGAGATGCGCCTCCTTGTCGCTCAGGCCGGCCTGGATGAGGATGGTGGCGTTATAGCCGATGATGGAATTGACGCCGGTGGCCTGGTTGCAGGCGAGAATGATGCAGGCAAGCACGAACGGCAGGATGTATTTCCGCTGCCAGAGCGACTCGGAATGTTTCCCGGCGGCATTGGTGCCGGCTTTTTCGGCGGCGGCGATCTCCGCCATCTCGCGCAGTTCGATCTCCGCCTGGTTTTCCGAACGGGAACGCAGCAGCGCGGCGCGGGCGGCGTCTTTCCGGCCTTTACGGAACAGCCAGCGCGGCGATTCCGCCACCAGGAATGAACCGATGACAAACAAAAGTCCCGGCGGCAGCGACACCCAGAAGATTCCGCGCCAGGCGGCGTCCTTGAAGGCAAAAAGCTTTTGCGCGTCGCCGAGTTTGGCGACTTCATCCACGCGTCCGCTCCAATAATATCCGATCACCGCCGCCGCGACGATGCCGAGCGTCAACAGCCACTGAAAAACGCCGGTGCCCTTGCCACGCGACGCGGCGGACAGACATTCGACCAGATAGAGCGGGATGATGATCCCGATGAGCCCGCCGCTGATGCCCTGCAACACTCGCCCAAAAATCAATCCACCGTAGCTGTGCGACAACGCGATGGCCGGGACGCTGACGACAAATAATATGCCGCTGAAAATCATCATCTTCTTGCGTCCAAGCAGATCGGCGAGCAGGCCGGCGAACAGCGTGGAGAAAACGCCGCCGAGCAGCACGGCGGCGACGAGGAAGGAAAGCTGGTTGGCGGTGAGGGGCGCGTTCGTGGCGGCGTCCTTGAAGGTAGCCTCGAGATACGGCAAGGCGCCGGAAATGATCCCCACGTCAATGCCGAAGAGCAGGCCGCCAAGGCCGGCGACAAGCAGCAGGAACCGGTTGTACCCGGATTTGGCGGAGGCGCCGGGATCAGTTGGTGCAGGATTCATTTTGTGATTTCGTAACAACGATTTTTTAAGCGACCCGGCCAAGCCCCGCCCGCCGTGCGGGCGCTGCCGCACCCGTGTTCCCAAGCTTTGGCGGGGAAAGCTTTACCCGTTCCGGGCCGGGAAAAAAGCCAAAAGTTGTCGCTTTTGTTTTGTTTTTGTAACAAGTAGATTTTGGGGCAGAAATGAGTCTGCCGACCCATCCCGACTGGTGGCCCGCCCGCCAGCTGCAACGCAGCCCGGTCAAGAAGGTGCTGGTGTGCGGCCGCCGCCTGAACCCGCCGCTGTTCAGCCATGTCGTCAACTTCCCGCGCCTGGAGATCCCGCTGCACGGCCAGTATCGCAACCAGATGGAGTCCGGCGGGGCGATCGCGCACATGGTGCTGCGGCCCGGCATGGCGCTGTTTGCGGCGCCCAACTGCTGGAACCTGCCGGAGTGGCAGCCGGGTCTGGAATTGTTAAGCATCTTTTTTGGCAAATCACAACTGGGCGTCAGCCTGGTCTCCGCCCGGTCTAAAAATTATCCGCAGCTCGCGGCGAAAAAATATTCCGTCCCCCGCCCCATCGGCGGGCCGGTGCCGCACCTGCTGAACGCGCTGGACGAGCTGCTCACGGAGGACGAGCCCGGGCCCGCGCTCACCGACCTGGTCTGCGCCCTCATCCACTGCGTGGAAAACCTGCTGCGCCAGCCGGCCGCCCAGCCGGGCAGCCGCGCCCAGTCGCTGCTCGAGGATGTCCGCGTCTTTCTGCAAAGCCATTATCAATACGAGATCACCCGCGATTCCGTGGCGGAACAGTTCAACGTCACGCCCAACCATCTCTCGCGGCTGTTCCAGACGCACGGCCGCACGACGTTCAGCGGCTACCTCACCCAGGTTCGCATCGACCGCGCGAAGCATCTGCTGCACAATTACAATCTCAAGCTCGACGACATCGCCGCGCGCTGCGGCTACCACGACACGCCCTACTTCTGTCACGTGTTCAAAAAAATGACCAAGGCCACGCCGATGCAATTCCGGCTCAAAATCCGCCGCACGAGCCAGGCGCTCACCACGCCCCTGCCGGCGGGCTAACCGGCGTGGCAACATCCGCGTAACGCCCGTTCAATTCCGTCGCCTGACGCTGCGTCCGGCGACGGGGACACCGCAGCGCGGTGTCCGCCACCACGATCAAGGACCCACGCGCGCGCGGAAAAATTCCTGGGGCGCATTGGTAAATGGTCCGGCGGTGAAATTGAACACGCCGCCCGCGCTGGTCAGGTTGGTGAGACTGCTCCAGCTCATCAAATTCGTCGAGGTTTCAATCGTATAAGGCCAATACGCGTCGCCGGTAAAGCCAATCTGCACCACGCCGCCGGCGACGCTGATGGCCGAGAATTGCGCGGCGGACGGCGGGGCGAGCGCGAGCAGCGCGTTGGTGCTGGCGACCGCGCCGGCGATGTTCGTGGCCAGGACGGAATAATTACCCGTGTTCGTGGCGGCGACAAACGCGAGCGGGTAGCTGGCATTGGTCGCCCCGGGGAGGTTCGTGCCATTGAACCGCCATTGATAGGCGGGCAACGGCAGACCGGTGGCGGCGGCGGTGAAGGTGAGGTTCGTCCCCCATTTCACCGTTTGCGCAAACGGCTGCAACGTGAAGGCCGGCGCGACGGCGGGCGATTCCACGCGGACATTGTCCACGAGGCCGAAATTGATGACGTTGTTCGAGGAGAGCGACGAGAACGGGTCCCAAAAGCCCACGAACACATTGTTCGCCGTGAACGTGGCGTTGGAAATCGTGGCGAAGCGGATGCCATCCACCACCCAGTCCACCGTGCTGCCGCGCTTGGAGACGATGACATCGTGCCACGCGAGGCCGAAGGTGCCGGGATCAAGCGCATTGGTCTGCTGCGGATAGGTTGACCGCTGGAGCGCCGGCGCGCTGCGGGCGTTGGGGATGGCGCTTTGATAATAAATATTGTCGGCGCCGCGCGCGGTCGCGTCTGCACCGGCATAATAATCCTGGGAGGCGCTGCCTTGCACCGTTGTGCCGGAGAAGACGCAAAAGTCATTCAGCCCGGTGCTCCCGGGCGAAATGCCCCCGTCGCCGTCGCACGCGAAATAAAACCCGTCGGCGGCGGAACCGGCGCCGTTCCATTCGGTGGTCGTGCCGGAAGTGCCGACGCCCCCGGTAAGAAACAAGGTCGAGCCGATCCCGCCGTTCGGAAAGGGGCCGTTGACGTTGATCCACGCGTCAAAATGCAGGCGGTAGTCGCCGGCAAAAACCTGGTTCGTGGGTGAAAGGGAAAGCGCGGCAACCGCACCGTTGGCGAGATTGGCCTTCAGTTGCAGTCCGCGCGTCGTCGCGTTCGTCGAGTTCGGGGCGGACGGGATGCCCAGCGTCGAGTAATCAAAATTGAACGTCGCGGCCGTGTCGCTGGAACTCCGGTGGAGCGTCCAGTTCGTGGCGGTGTCCACGTCAAAGTTATCGGCAAAGATCGTCGTCTGCAGCGGATACACGAGCAGCGAGACGACGCTGCTGGTGAGGCTGCCGGCGAAATTGGTCACGATGACCGCGTAGTTTCCGGCGCTGGCCGCCTGCGCGTTCGAGATGATGAGCGTGGTGTTCGTTGCGCCCGCGAGGCTGGTGCCGTTAAACGTCCATTGATATTTGAGCGGCAGGCTCCCGTCGGCCTTCGCCGAGAAGCTGGCGTTGCGGCCCGCGTCCACCGCGCGGCTGTTGACCAGCGGCGTCGTGAAGAACGGCGGGAAGAGCGAGCCGATCACAAGATTGGAAATCGTCTCCGACGTGCCGTTGAAAACATCCGTGTCCCAGCCGTGGATCGGGCCGGAAACGGTGTTGCTGTCGGTATATTGCCAGACGCTCCAATCGGGCCAGGGGCCGTTGCCGCTGGGCGCGCCGGTCTGCGGATTGGGGCTGGCCGGCCAGTTGGCCATCCATAACGGCCAGTTCGTGACGGTGGAATTAAACCAGGATCCGGAATAGGAGATGCCCGTGTAGATCACCGGCTTCACGGCGACGCCGTTGGAGGCGGCGGCATTGACGATGTCCTGGCACCAGCGGTTGGCCCATTGCGAAAGCGTGTTCTTGGTGTAGACCGGGCTGGCGGTGCCGGGGTCGGTCTCCATGTCCAGCATCGGCAGCAGATAGGCGCCGCCATTGGTGATATACTTGCCCGCAATGCTCCAAAAATGCGCCGCCTCGGAGTCCGCACCCGCGAGCCCCAGATGCGTTTCCGGATGCGCAAAATGATACGCGCCGATCAGCACGCCGGCGGCCTTGGCATTCACCGCATTGATGGCAAAATCCGCATCATTGACCGTCAGACCTTCCGTGGCCTTCGCCCAGGCGAACGTGATCCCGTCGGTGCTTTTCACGCTGGACCAGTTGATGCTGCCGCCTTGGTAATCCGAAACATCCACGCCCAACGGCCGCTGGCCAAAGGCCGGGGCCACACCCAATGTGAGAATGGCGGACGCCAAAAAAAGTCCAGCCCAACGGGCAAAACCGAAAACATTTCCCGGGGTTGAAAATTCTGGCGCAACGGACATGAGGGATTAATGCTGGATGTATGGTTTAATTAAAAGATCCGGAGCGCGGCCGGCCCCGGCCGCGGCAACACCCAAAAGGCAGGGAGTCCCCGTGAAAATCCCGCGCCAGCGCCGGCACCGGCGGCGGCGACCGGGGACGGGCGCACTCCGTTAGCAGGGGTTTTGGTGTTTAAAAACATGCACCGGTTAATTTATCACATCGGCAGACCGTGCGCCTCGGCAACCGCCTTGTAAGTGATCTTGCCGTCGCGGATGTTGATGCCGCCGATGAGCGCGGGAAATTTTGCGCAGGCCTCATCCACCCCATGATCGGCGAGCATTTCGAGGTAGCGGTAGGTGACGTTGGTCAAGGCCTGCGTGGCCGTGCGCGCATACGCGCCGGGCATGTTGGCCACGCAATAATGCGTCACGCCTTCCTCCACATACACGGGATTATGATGCGTGGTGGCGCGGGAAGTTTCCGCGCAGCCGCCCTGGTCGATGGCGATGTCCACCAGCACGCTGCCCCGCCGCATCCGGCGCAGCATCTCGCGGGAAATCAGTTTTGGCGCCTTCGCCCCCGGCACCAGCACGGCCCCGATGAGCAAATCCACCGTGGGGAGCAGGTCGGACAAATGCGCTTCGCTGGAAAACAGCGTGTGCGCCGTGTGCAGGGTGATGTCGAGAAAGCGCATGCGTTCCAAATCGACCTCCAGAATGGTCACGTCCGCGCCCAAGCCCTGGGCCATGCGGGCGGCGTTCACGCCCGCCGCACCGCCGCCGAGGACGACCACCTTGCCGGGCAACACGCCCGGCACGCCGCCCAGCAACGTGCCGCTGCCGCCGAAATGTTTCGCGAGAAAATAGCCGCCCACGAGCACGCTCATGCGCCCGGCGATCTCGCTCATGGGCTCCAGCAACGGCAGGCGGCGGTTCACCTCGATGGTTTCATACGCAATGCACGTCGCGCCGGATTTCAGGAGGGCGTCCGTGAGCGGCTTGCTCGCCGCGAGATGCAGGTAGGTGAAGAGGATCTGGCCCGGCCGCAGCAGGGGCAGTTCGGTGGACAGCGGCTCCTTGACCTTGATGATGAGATCCGCCTTCGCGAAAACCTCCTCATGCGTCCCCACCAATTTTGCGCCGGCGGCCTGATATTCGGCGTCGGGATAGCCCGCGCCGACGCCCGCGCCGGTTTCGACGAGGACCACATGGCCGCGCTTGATGAGTTGATACGCGCCGCTGGGCAGCAATGCGACACGGTATTCCTGTTCCTTGATTTCTTTCGGTACGCCAATGATCATAAATAAAAAAAGTACGTTCCGCCTTGCAGCGGGTTGATAATTTCCTGGCACGCTTCCTTTTACTCGTGCCTTGTCGCCACGCTATCACAGCCACGGCGGGTGTCAACCCAAGTGCGGCAGGAAAAATGAAATGCCGAACGCCGAATGACGAATGGCAGGGAAGCAGAGGGCGGAGAAACGAACAAATTTGATTGCCATCCCCACGCCCCTTGCGCCCGGCGGATTTCCCCAACTCCCCGCTTGAGCTTCCCTTTAATTCGCCGACTGTTATTGTGAACTCAGATGGCACATTCAATGGCGTTCCGTTTGCCACCCCCGCGTGACTGCAGGGGGTGGCGGAGCTTTTGGGTTCTCGGGCTGCTGCTGGCAGTTGGCGGCGGCATGATGACAAACGGCCTGGCCACGCCGGCACGGTATGAAAATTCTGATTACCTGATCGACAACTGGCAGGGCAGCGAGGGCGACAGCATGGGGTTGCAGGAAAATTCCGCATCCTGTATGGCACAAACGCCGGACGGTCACATCTGGGTGGGCACCTATGGCGGCCTCGTGCGGTTCAACGGCTATGATTTCAACCCGCCGACCGGCTCCACGAACGCCCCGCAGACGGAGGAAATCATCAACCGGCTGCACGTGGACCACGCCGGAAAATTGTGGGTGGCCACGGAAAAACGGATTGTGCTCCTCGAAAAAGGGGCCTGGCGCGAGGTCACGCGTTTCGACGGCCAGGACCTGGTGATCCGCTCCTTCGCCGAGGATGCGGCGGGGCAGATGTGGTGCGGCACGCTGGAGGGGAAATTATACGCCATCAAAAACAACCGGCTGGAAGCGGTGGTGCCGCCCGCGCCGTTGTTTCCCAGCGGCGTCTTCTGCTGCGTGGATAAAAAGGATGGCAGCCTCTGGGTGGCGAACCGCGGCTACATCGGCCGGCTGACCGCCCAGGGCTGGCAGGCGGCCGGCCCGGAGGCGATGGATCGCAAACCGCTCGTGGCCACGGCGGCCAGCGATGGCGGGTTGTGGGTTTATTTCCAGGTCAAAAACCAACTGGTGCACTATCACACGGACGGCCCGCCGGAGATTTTCGCGGCGCCAGGCGTCATCCAGTTCCGCGAGCTCTATGAGGATCACACCGGCGCCTTGTGGATCGGTTCCACCTTGAGCGGGCTGAGCCGGTTCATGCCTGGAAATTCGAATCTGGACCTGTCCATCACCATCACGAACGGACTGGCGAACAACGTGGTGGTCGCGCTGATGGAGGACCGGGAAAACAACCTGTGGGTGGGCACGGGCAGCGGCGGATTGCACCGGCTGGTGCCCCGGAGATTTTCGAATATCGGCCTGGCGCAGGGCCTGCCCAATCCCATCTGCCGTTCGATCATTGAGGAGTCGCCGGGGCATTATCTGGTGGGCACGCACGGCAGCGGCATGGCCCGGGTGTCGGCCGGGCGGGTGACCTCCATCCAACGGGCCCCGGACGAACTGCTCCCCGCCAGCTCATTCATCTGGACCGAGCTGCGCGATCATGCCGGCCATATCTGGCTGGGCACCTACAACGGCGGCGTGGTGACCGAGGACAACGGCGTGGAGCGCGCCCTGCCCGCCTGGCCGGCCGGGCTCAGCAAAAGCGTCAATGCGCTGTACGAGGATGCCCAAAACCGGATCTGGATCGGCACCTACTCCGGAGTGGGGATCATCGAGAAAAACCAGGTCCGGATGTTTTTGGGGGACTCCAACCAGCCGCTGGCAAAAGCGAACGTCCGGGTGATGGCGGAGGACAAGCGGGCCGGGGTGCTCTGGCTCGGCACCTACGACCGGGGCGTGTTGTGCGTGCAGGGTGAGCAGGTGACACACTTTGGGACGGATGAAGGCGTGCCCGCAGGGCATGTTTGTTCGCTGGTGCTGGACGGCGACGGCTGCGCGTGGGCGGGCATTTATCAAAAGGGGCTCGTGGGCATCCGCAACGGCAAAGTCACGGTCATCAACCGCGCCAGCGGCCTGCCGGCGGACACCGTCGGCTCCCTCCTGGACGACGGGCTGGGATATTTCTGGCTCGGCACGGATGACGGCATTTTGCGTGTGTCCACGAAGGAACTGCACCGGATCTGGCAGGATCCGGCGGCCCGGCCCGCCTTCAAGGTATTCGACATAAACGACGGCCTGGCCTCGGTGGAGTGCGCGGTGGCGTTTCAAAACACGGCGCTGCGCGACCAGGCGGGACGGCTGTGGTTCGCCACCCAAAAAGGCGTGGCGACGGTGGATCCCCGCAGTTTGCAACTGAACACGAATCCGCCGCCGTTGGTCATCGAGCGTGTCTCATACACGGAACACAGCGGGAATAAAATCGTCCTGGAAAATCCCGGCACGGCCACGCTGGTCCTGCCGGCCGGGGCCACGGAACTGGCCATCGATTACGCGGCGTTGAGTTATACGGCACCGGACAAGATCCGGTTTACCTGCCGGCTGGAAGGTCCCCGGCGGACTTGGGCGGAGACCAACCAGCTCCGCACCCAGCTCTTTCACACGCTGGCGCCGGGCAGCTACCGGTTTGCCGCCCGGGCCGCCAACAACGACGGCATCTGGAACCCGCAGGACACCGTGTGCGCCTTCGTCGTGGAGCCGTTCGTGTGGCAGACGGCGTGGTTCCGGGCGCTGGGGCTGGGTGGCCTGGCGCTGGCGGTGGGCTTCGGCGGCTGGCGGCTGGCGCGCCTCCAGCTCCGTTACCAACTGGAAAAACTTGGCTTGCAGCGCGAGCGGGTGCGGCTCGCGGCGGTGATGGAGGCCACGAGCGACCTGGTGGTTTTCACGGATGACAACCGGAACATCCTGCACATCAACCCGGCCGGAAAAAAATTGCTGGGGGCGGACGGACCGGGCGCGCCGCCGGTCTTGAAATGGTCGGACCTGTATCTGTTGCAGGAATATCAGCGGATGGAAACCGAGGCCATTCCGGTGGCGGAAAAGGCGGGCACCTGGGAGGGCGAGACCCTGATCCGCAACCGGGCCGGCCAGGAGATCCCCGTTTCGACGGTGATCATCGTGGACAAGGATGCGACCGGGAAGATCAATTTCATCTCCGCGATCGCCCGCGACATCTCCGAACGCAAGAGCGCGGAGGAGAAACACGCGCGGCTGGAGGAACAACTGCGCCAGTCGCAAAAGATGGAGGCGGTGGGCCGATTGTCCGGCGGGGTGGCGCACGATTTCAACAACCTGCTGGCGGTCATCACGGGCAACGTGTCGCTGCTGGAGCTGGATGAAACCCTGCTGCCCGACCAGCGCGAGGCGCTGGATGAGATCAAGCAGGCCTCGGAACGGGCGGCGGCCCTCACGCGGCAACTGCTGGCGTTCAGCCGGCGGCAGACGATCAAGCCCCGCAACCTGGACCTCAACGCCGTGGTGGAAAACACGGGCAAGATGTTCCGGCGCATCCTGACGGAGGAGATCCGCATGAAGCTCACGCCCGCCCCCGCCCCGGTGGTCGTGCAGGCGGACATCGGCATGATCGAACAGGTGCTGCTCAACCTGGTGGTGAACGCGCGCGACGCCATGCCCGACGGCGGGGAGCTGGAGATCGGCATCGCCACGGTGACCCTGGATGCCGCGCAGGCCGCCCGGATGGCCGGCGCCAGCGCCGGGGCGTTCGCCGTGTTGAGCGTGAAGGACAGCGGCTGCGGCATTGCGCCGGAAGTTTTGCCGCGCATCTTCGAACCGTTTTTCACGACGAAGGACGTGGGCAAGGGCACGGGCCTGGGCCTGGCGACGGTTTACGGCATCGTGCAGCAACACAAGGGCTGGGTGGATGTGCACAGCCAGCCCGGACGGGGCACCTGGTTCCAGATTTATCTGCCGTTGCTGGTGGATGCGGCAACCGCCGAGGCGGCAACCAACATGCCCCAAAAAGGGCCCCGCGGCAGCGAAACCATCCTGGTGGCGGAAGATGAACCGGCCCTGCGCAAACTCATCACCCGGACCTTGAAACAGCTCGGCTATGAAATCATCGAGACGGCCAGCGGCAAACAGGCGCTCGAAGCGTGGGAGAAAAACCAGGCGGTCATCCGGCTGGTGTTGACCGACATGGTGATGCCCGAGGGCATCAGCGGCCTGGAACTGGCGCGCCGCCTGCGGCTGCAGGTGCCGTCGTTGAAAATCATCTTCATGAGCGGTTACAATGCGGAGATCGCCGGCAAATCGAGCGACCTGGTGGAAGGCGTTAATTTTATTCCCAAACCATTCAACCAGTTCCAACTGGCGACCATCGTGCGGGCGAGCCTCGACCGGGCTTGAACGAAATTGGCCGGAAGTAAATTAGCCAGGCATCCGCCCGTCACGAGCGGCCAATTCCATGCACTTCCACCTCCGGCAACCGCGCCCAAAAACAGCGCTGAAATTGACGCCGGATGGATCACCAAAAAAACCGAATGCGAAAAATCAATTAAACCCGCATTTTTTGCCCTCACGAATAAGGATTTGAAATACTTTGAGTTACAAACCGGTTTTAACTTGAGAACCGGCAGGCGCTCTGTCAAAAGAACAAAGTTGCCAGTTAGTGGGAGGCTGGAACCGTTGGAAGCAAATGAAGCGAGCGTATTGAAGCGACCGCATTTATTCCAATAACCCTTTAAATCTGTAGTACAACAAATATTAAAGCCATCAGCCATCATCAGACAGGAGCCAGATGAAGCGACAAACACTTCATCATGACAAACCCGGGTTGCACCTCCCCGCAATTCAGACGCCACATTTATCATTTAACATGGAGCTTTCAGCGAGCCGCCCGGCACCGGTTGGGCCATGCGAACGTTCTCCGGCGGACGAAGCCCGCCTGGCCCGCCGCCGCCGGACCCTGGCGCTGACCTTGGCGCTGCTGCTGTTGTTGCTGCGGCTGAACCGTGCGTTGGGGCAGTCGGAAGATGATGTTGGGTACCGGCATTCGCTGTATCAGGAGGACGATCACCGGATCAAGGTCAGCACGGACAACTGGCAGTTCGATGTGGGGCTGCGCCAAAACGTGCGGGTGACCGGGGAAGTGGTGATGGATGCCATCTCGGGGGCGACGCCGAACGGGGCGCCGCCGCCGAGCCAGTGGTCGTACGTCACCTTCAACAATTTGTTTCAGAACGCGTACAAGGCCAACTACGGCAATTTTTACAACCAGAACATCGCGGAAAACCAGGATCTCTACTACAGCAACATCGAGAGCTACTACGACCTGACGAACAACGCGGCGCAATACGCCAAAACGCAGGCCTTCACCGTGGCCACGAACAGTGCGACCTCCGCCTACCAGACGCTGACAAACAACCCCAACCTCCACCGCAACAAGGTGCCCCTGACGGGCATGAATGACCGGCGGGTGGCATTTTCCATCGCGTTGCCGGTGACGTTCGGGCCGCACCAGGTGACGCCGTCCTTTTCCTACAGCGAGGAGAGTGATTATATTTCCTATGGCGGCGCGTTGAACTATTCGCTGGCGCTCAACGAAAAAAACACGCTCCTCAGCGCGGGCTGGTCGCATGACCAGGACTCGGTGCGGGATGACAATCTGGAGTGGCAGCCGAAGATGACCGACGACATTTTGCTCGGGCTAGTGCAACTGTTCGGCCCCAAGGCGTACCTGACGGTGAACGCCACGCTGGGTTTTGAGCATGGCTACCTGAACGACCCCTACCGCAGCGTCATCGCGGCGACGAACTTTCCGGCCGCGACGCCGGACGACCTGGCGGGTTTTGCAGAAAAGCGTCCGCGGCATCGCAACAGCGAGATCTTGTATGCCGCCTGGACGCAGTTCATCACGCCGCTGAACGGGAGCTACGAGGTGGGCTACCGGTTCTTCCATGATTCGTACGGGATTTACGCCAACACGCTGGACTTGAACTGGCATCAAAAGGTCGGCAAGCACCTCGTCATCTCCCCGATGGTGCGTTACTACATCCAGAACGCGGCCAGCTTCTATTACCTCGAGGTTCCCGACTACAACAACAAGCCGGATTTTTATTCGTCGGACTACCGTCTGTCCGAGTATGAAACGATTGCGGGCGGCCTGACCATCAGTTGGCGCTTTTACAAGCATCTGTCCATTGATGCCGGCTACACCCGTTACGTGATGATCGGGCTGGATGGCCAGACCTCCCAAAGCGCGTATCCCTCGGCCAACCTGTACAGCCTCGGCCTGCGGGGCTGGTTTTGATGACTGATCCAATTATGAAAACCATCCGCTCCATTTTAATGAAACCCGCCTGGCTGGTGGCGGCCGGGGGGCTGCTGCTGTGCCAGCCGGTTGATGCCGGCCTCAAGCCCGGGGACAACTTTCTGGACCTCACGGCGTACAAGCTGGAGGGCAAACTGCCGGACGACCTGAAGGGGAAGATCGTGATCGTGGATTTCTGGGCGTCCTGGTGCGGGCCCTGCAAGGAATCATTCCCGGTGCTGAACGAACTCCAGAAAAAATACGGCGGGAAGGGCGTGCTCATCCTGGCCATCAATGAGGACGAGGAGAAGTCCGACATGGCGGATTTTCTGAAGGACAACCCGGCCACTTTCACCGTGGTGCGGGATGCCGCCCAGAAGCTGGTCGCGGCGGCCGGCATCCAGACCATGCCCAGTTCCTTCGTCCTGGATGCGACCGGCCAGGTGAAGTTTTTTCACAATGGCTTTCATGGCGCGGCCACCCGGAAGCAATACGTGGAGGAGCTGGAATCGCTCCTGAAAAAATAAACTTATGACCCCGAAAACATCAAAGCTGACCACCCTCGCCCTGCTGGCGGTTGTGGCGGGGCTGCTGACCGGTTGCGAGACCGTGAAACCGTGGCAACGCAAGACGCTCGCGGATTACACCATGCGCGGCGACCGCGACCCGATGGGCGATGCGATCATTGAACATGTTTTCTTTTCCCGCGAGATGGCCTCGGGGGGCAAGGGCGTGGGCGGGGGCGGCTGCGGCTGCAATTGAAGCAAGTTGATGAAAGCCCGTTTCCAATTTTACCTGATGTTCTGGCTTGCGGGCCTGGTCATGGCGGCGCGCGCCGCAGATGCGGACTCCACGCGCAGTCCGTTTGGGGTCAAGGTCGCCAGCGACTTCAACGGCGGGGCGCCGGTCTTGAAGGTGGATTTCACGGTGCCGGCGGGTTGCGTGCTGTATTATGAGCGCCTGCACTTTCTCGCGGCCGACGGCACGGAACTGACGCCCCAACGCCTGCCGGCGCCGATCATCGCCGTGGACCAGGCCACGGGGCATGAGAAGAAACTGTATGACCGGAACTTCAGCGTGCTGCTGGCGCCGGTGGGCGGGGAGCTGACCGTCAAATTTCAAGGCTGCACGAACGCCGCGTGTTTTTTCCCGGAAAAGCGCACGTTTGCGGTGAAGGCCGCCGGCGGGTATGCGGAGGTCACCGCCACGCCCACGGAAATGGTGGCCGTGGCCGGTGATCCGGCCGCCGCCTCAACCGACTGGCAAACGCCGGCGAAAGATTTTCAAGTGATCGCCCGGGAAACCGGTTACGTGAAGTCCGGGGACTTTGTCCGGTTTCTGAACCAGGCCGCGTCCGGGCAGTTGCAGGTGGCCAGCGACCCGCTCGCGAAGTACAAGCGCTTCGGCATCATCGCGACGGTCTGCCTGATCCTGCTGGGCGGGCTGGGTTTGAACCTGACGCCATGCGTGCTGCCGCTCATTCCGATCAACTTGGCCATCATCGGCGCGGGCCGGGCCGCGCATACGCGCCGGGAAGGTTTCCTGCACGGGGCGGCCTATGGTTTGGGCATGTCACTGGCTTACGGTGTGCTCGGCCTCGCGGTGGTGTTGACGGGGGCAAAATTTGGCACGCTCAATTCCTCCATCTGGTTCAACGTGGCGATCGCCCTGATCTTTGCCGTCCTGGCGCTGGCGATGTTCGATGTCTTCCATATTGATTTCACGCGTTTTGACCGGCTGCTGGGCAAACGGGAATCGCGGGTGGCGCACCAGACGCGCAGCAAATGGCTGGTGGCCTTCACGCTCGGGGCCATCGCGGCCTTGCTGGCGGGGGCGTGCGTGGCGCCGGTGGTGATTTCGGTTTTGCTGATGGCCACCGACCTGCACGCGAAGGGGGCGGCGATCGGGCTGGCCCTGCCGTTCCTGCTGGGCGTGGGCATGGCCTTGCCGTGGCCGTTCATGGGCGCCAGCCTTTCCTTCCTGCCCAAGCCGGGCAAATGGATGGTCGGGGTGAAATACGGCTTTGGCGTGGCCATCCTCTTGTTCGCGCTTTATTACGGCAATATTGCTTATGGCCTGTTGCAGAGCCGGCACACCCAGTCCAGCTTGGCGGCGGCACCCGCTGCCGCCAGGGCGGTCGAAGGCGGCGACCAAACCCTGGCCCAGGCCCTGCATGAAGCGCAGGCCACCGGGAAACCGGTGTTCGTGGACTTTGCCGCCAGCTGGTGCAAAAACTGCGAGGCGATGGATTTCACGGTCTTCAACCAGTCCAATGTCCAGCGGCGCCTGCAGGATTTTGTGCTCGTGCGCTATCAGGCCGAGCGCCCGAATGAACCGCCCGCCAAGGATGTGCTGGATCATTTCAAAGTCCTCGGCCTGCCCACTTACCTCGTGCTTTCCGCCAAATAAATTTGCCGCCAACCCCTCCACGCCAACCATTATGAAAACCAAAGTTGTTCCCAGCCTGTCCATCCTGCTTGCCCTGCTGTTGCAGGCCGCCCCGCTGCTGCGCTCGCTGGCGCCCGCCACCCAAGGGCTGGCCCCGTCCACCTGGGCGATTGTTTTGAAGATCGGCGTCGGGGCCGTCGCCCTGCTTGGGTTTGACGCCGTGTCACAGGCGTCGAGCATTTCCATCTCGCCGCCCAACGCCACCGCCGGGGTGGCCTACAGCGGCACAGTCACGTATTCCGGCGGTCATTCGGGCGCGGTCACCTCCATGTCGGTTTCCAATGTCTGCCTCGGCAGCCTGACTCCGTTTTTTGACGGTCTTTCCATCGTTTATTCCGGCGGCAACAAGGCCACCGTCACCGGCACGCCGACCGCCGCGGCCAGTTACACGTTCACGGTTACGTCCTGGTCAGGCGGCGGTTGCGGCGGGTCCCATGCCGACTCACGGGCGACCACGCTGGTCATCGGTGCCAGCGGGGGCGGCAATGTCGCCCCAACCACGCCATTTATCTCCCAGCCCCAGAACACGGTGGCCCAAATTGGTTCCGATGTAGTGTTAAGCGGCGGCACTTCCGGCAACCCGGTTCCCCAATACCAATGGTGGCAAGGCGGCCAGCCGATTGCGGGCGCCACCAACTCCTTCCTGACCATCACCAACGTTCAACTGGCCAAAGCCGGCCTGTACACCTTGACGGCCTCCAATGTCCTCAATGCCAGCCAGACCTTTGGCGCCCTGCCCAAGGCCAATTGTTACCTTTCAGCCTGCATCTCGGGCGGAACCAATTTTACCACCTTGGACTATACGAACTATGCCCCGGCGGGCGTGGCTTTGACCATGTTCAGCTTCGTCACCAATGTGTCCACGGCGACGAATTATTATTACTGGATTTATAACAGCTTGAACACCATCAGCACCAGCAACACCATTCCGTTCACCGCCACCGCGGTCGTGCCCGGCAAAAGCGGCACCTACAGCGTTTTCCTGAGCAGCACGAACGCCGGCCCGATCACCATTTTTTCCAGCCAGTATTACGACTCGTATTGGTCCTTTGGTTATCCGCCCGCGTTTACGAACCAGTTGCCGGCCACCACCAACCTCAATGCCGGCACCAACATCACCTTGTCCCTGCCCCTGCGCGGGAACTTTGACGTCTATGCCGTCGGGGCGGCGGCCGTCACCAACGGCGGCGTTCCCGGGGTGTTTTGGTACCGGGACAGCACCCTGTTGGCCGCGCAGGTTTTCACCAACGGCCCGGTCAGCGGAACCACGTTCACCAACTGGGCGTTTTTCACCAGCCTGACCCTCAGCAACGTCACCACCGCCAATGCCGGCAATTACACCGTGGTGGCCACCAATTACTGGGGCAGCACCACCAGCAGTCCCGTGGCACTGTCCGTAACCTCGTCCGGCTTTGCTCCCGGCATCAGCGCCCAGCCCCCGGCGGGCCTCGCGTTGCTCGCCGGCCAGAGTTCAATCATCAGCGTCACGGTCACCGGCACACCCCCGCTCAGCTATCAATGGCGGAAAGGCGGGGTTGGTCTGGCCGAGGGCGGGGTTTATGGCGGCACCGCGACCAACCTCCTTACCCTGACCGCGGTCGGCACCGGCAACGCCGGCAATTATTCCGTGGCCATCACCAACAGCACCGGTGCCGTCACCAGCAGCGTCACCGCCGTGAGTGTCAGCGCTCCGCCAACTTTGGCCGCCGCTTCCGACGGCCCGGGCAGCCTTCAACTCAGCGGCAGCACGGCCACCGGCCTCACATATGTGGTGCTGTCCGCCACCAATCTGGCCAACGCCGGTTGGATTCCTGTCGTCACCAACAACACCGGTCCCGCCGGCACCATCAGCTTCCAGACCAATACCGCCGGCGGGCCGCAGAATTTCTACCGCCTCAAATTTCCGTGAGCCACGACCATCCCCGGACAAAATCAGATTTTTCAGAACGGAACATGAAAGCCCTTTCAAAATTATGAAATCATCCTCCAAGGTGGTGGGGTTTGCCGCCGCCGGCGCCATCCTCTGGCTGGCCACCTCGTCACAGGCGCAAGTTTGGACCAACGCCAGCGCCGCCACGGGCTGGCTTGACCCGCTGAATTGGGATTCAAATGTGGTGCCGTCCAGCGGAACGGAGGCCGTCCAATTTGGCACCGCACCCACCAGTGGTTCGGTCGGGGTCGGAATCAACATGAGTGCCGCCGGTGGATTGGTGTCGATCGGGTCCATCGAGGTGACCAGCGCCCGCAGCAGTGCGAACGTGGTCATCGGGAACAACAGCACGTCGCAGGCCGGGGTGTTGCAGCTTAATGGTGCCACGGTCAATGGCGTGGCCGGCACCATTCTGCGCAATGCCGGCGCCGGGACGACCACGCTGGTCATCACCAACGGTTTTGGGGCCGGGCCTTTTTTCCCGATGGGGCTGAGCAACACCCTGGCCGGCGGGGTCGTGGATGCGACCTCGCCCATTGTCATTTACAGCATCATCACCGGGAACGGCTTCACCAAGCTGGGGGCGGGCACGTTGACGATGACCTCATCAAATCGATATTCCGGGAACACCACCATCAGCAACGGCGTGATTACTTTGACCGACAATGCTTACCTGAACAATTCCACGATCGTGCTGGCCGGGGGGATTTTGGAGCGCGCGGCGCAGAACATCACGCCCGCGCGTGCCAATGCCTACAAATCGCCGGTCTCGGTCGTCAAAAATTCCACGCTGCGGACGACGACCAGTTCGACGCGCACGATTCATTTTGATGCGCTTTTCTCCGGTGCCGCGGGCACGACCTTGCTGGTGACGAACGCAACGCCTTCGGCCACGCCGGGCACGAACCATTTCCGGCTTTACGCCGGCGGCATCAATTACGCCGGCAACATCATCCTCGCCGCCAGCGGCCTCAACAAGACCATCCTGGAATTGTACAACACCAATAATCCGGCGGGCGGCTCGGACCAGGTTTACTCGGGCATCATCAGCGGCGGCGGCAACGTCTATAAAAACATTGAAGGTTCAACCCCCGGCGGCAACGTGATTTTCAGCAATGCCAACACGTACACGGGCGTCACCGAAGTCCGCTCCGGCTTCTTCGGCCTGGGGGCGGACAATGCGCTCGGTTTTGGCAACGTCATCCTGGGCTGGGATTTAAATCCCCTCGGGCTTTATGCCGTGGGCGCGTCCCGGACGTTGACCAATGATGTGGTGGCGGACTGGGCCAGCCTTACCGCTTCGACGGCCAAGGGTTCCACCAACCTGCAAGTCAATGGTTCGCAGAACCTGACGTTCGCCGGTCGCATTTTGATTCATACGAACACCGAGTGTTTTGTCATCAGCAACACGGCGGTGACGACGTTTTCCGGGGTGGTGACCAACGCGGGCCCGACCGCCGCTGGAATTGTGAAACAAGGCCCGGGCAGGCTGGTGCTCAGCGGCACGAATACTTTCGGCGGCACGACCACGGTGGCATCCGGGACGCTGGCGTTCAGCGGCAATGGTTCGATCATCAACTCCACCAACTTCATAATCTTTGGCGGGACAACCCTGGATGTTTCGACGCGCAACAGCACGTTGACGCTGTCCAATTCACAAACCTTGCGTGTCACCAGCCAAAATTCCACCCCGGCGACCTTGATTGGCGGCGGCACCGCCGGCCTGGCACTGGGCGGCACCAGTCCGCTTTTTATGGAGTATGCCGCCGGCGTTCCGGCCTTGACGGTTTCCGGCGGCACGCTGGCGCTGGGCGGCGGGCGCATCACGGTGACGATTCTGGGCGCGCCGCTGGTCCATGGAAATTATCTGCTGATGGATGCCAATTCCGGCGGCTCGGTTGCCGGCGGGCTTACCAATGCCATCACCGTGGCCGGGGCCGGACTGGCCCCCGGTTTGACCGGCAAACTGGATGTTGTCGGTGGAAAATTATATCTGGAAGTCAGTCCACTTTATCCGGCCTTTGACGCCGGCAACGGCTTTTTCGGCGGGGAGAACCTCATTTTCACCAACCTGAGCGGTGCGACCTACTACGTCTGGTCTTCACCGGACCCAACGGTGCCGGTATCCAACTGGACGCTGGAAGGACCGATGACGGAGGTTGTACTGGGTTCGTCAGGCACCAGCCGGTACGGCATTAATCTCAACCCGGCTACGTCGCCGGTTTATTACATTTTTGGCAATACGAACACCGCGCCATACACCGCGCTCGCGCCCCTGGTGTGGTTGACCACGGATGATTTCGTGCTCTTCACCGTGATCAACACGAACATGCCCATCAGCAGCAACGGCGTGTTTCAATTTCCGTTTCCACCCACCATCACGCAACCGCCGGCCGGCTTGTCCGTGCTGAACGGGCAGAATGCCAGTTTCACCGTGGTGGCGTCGGGTCCCAACCTGGCGTATCAGTGGCAGTTCAACAGCCTGAACCTGCCGGGAGCAAACTCCGCAGTGCTGGGGTTGACGGCAGTGACGCCCAGCCAGGGCGGAGATTATGCCGTGGTGGTGACCAATTCCCTGGGCGGGGTCACGAGCAGCGTGGCCACGCTGATGGTGAGCCTGCCACCGACAGTAACCGTGGATGGGAGTGCGCCCGGCTTGATCCAGTTGAACGGCAGTTCGGTGACAGACTTGACGTATGTGGTGCAGTCAGCCACCAACCTGGTGTCACCCGCCTGGATGCCGGTGTGGACCAACAACACCGGCGTGGGTGGCACGATCAATTTCCAAACCAGCACGACCAATGGCATAAACCAATTCTATCGCCTGCTGTTCCCTTAGCCGGAGCGATAGTGTGCGGACTGTGTGGCGGGCTTGCCGTGATGACCTGTGCCCGCAACCATGAGGCCGTCGCCAATAATGCCGGCGCTGCGAGTTTACGTTTTGCGATGGATCACGGATTCAGTTTCCGTCCCACATCAGCCGGTAATACGCGCTGGGCTGCGGAGGATTGCCATCCGTGTAATCGAAGACACCACCGGCCGGGGTGTTCGTCGTCCAAATCGTGTTCCAATCCAGCAGGTTCGTGGAGACTTGCACATGGTAAAGATAGCCTGGAATCCCCGCAAAACTCAGGCTCGCCGTGCCGCCGGTCACAGTGATGTGATTGACCTGGCCGGCCGCACCGGAGGCGCTGCCGAGGGCCAGGGTGATCACGGCGCCATTGGTTCCACCATTGCCGTCCGTGACCGTGTAGGTGAACTGGTCGGCGACCAGGTTTGTGTTCAGGTACATCACGTACCCGCTGGTGATGACGACCGTGACACCATTGGTGCTCGTCGCCACGCTGTCGAGGGCAAGCGTGTCGCCATCCACATCGGTCGCATTGGTGAGCAGGTCGCTGACCAGGATCTTCCACTGGTTCAAACCGCTCCGCGTGTAGGCGTTGGCATTGGCCACGGGCGGATGGTTCGTCACAATCTGATTCAGCGTGTTCGTGCTGCCGAGATAGTTATTGTCGCCGGTATAGACGGCCGTGATGACATTGGTTCCGCGCGGCAGCGTGTTCACGGTGGCGCTGCCGGCCACACCGCCCGCGAGCGCATTCGTGCTGATGGCAGCGTTGGTGGCTGAGAAAATCACATTGCCCGTGGCTCCAACCGGCAGGGTGGCGGTGAAGGAAACGTTGTTCGAGTAACCGGACGGGTTCGCGCTGGAGGACAAGGTGAGGGCCGGCGTGGCCGGGTTGATCGTCAACGTGCCGTTAACATAGGTGATGGCGTAGTTCGCCGCGGTCAGGCCGGAGGGAATGATGGTATAGCTGCCGGCATTGATGGCGCCTTGCGACGTGCCGCCATAGCTCAGCGAGCCGCCCAGCACCGCAGACGTTTCCCCATTTACAAAACCGGCGTAACTCACCCCATTGCCGCCGCTGAAAGGCACGCCATTGTAAACCTTGTTCGTGTTGCCGGCCGTGACGCCCAACGGCGCGGGATTCACCGTCAACGTGCCGTTGTTGTAAGTGATCGCATAATTGTTGGCGTTGAATGTCCCGCCCACCGCCGCGCTTGGCGTCAGGCTGTAAGTGGTCGCCGCCGCATTGGACGCCGTGCCGCCGCTGGCCGTGATGGTCACCGAGGAGATCACGTCTCCGTTTTGCAGGCCGCTGCTCGTGAAGGCGGTTGACCCGGCGGCATAAATCTTGGTCTGCCCGTAGGTCTTGCTGTCCGCATTGGCCGTGATGCTCAGGGCCACCGCGCTCACCGTCTGGGCCGAGGCACTGGCCGTGGCGCTCGCGCCAAAACCGGTGGTCCCGCTGTAAGCTGCCGTGATCGGATGGCTCCCCGCCCCCAGCGCGCCGGTGGTCAAGGTGGCGGTGCCGCTGCTCACCGTCGCCGGGCTGCCGATGGCCACGCCGTTGTCGTAAAATTGAACCGTGCCGCCCGTGGGTGTCGGGGAGACCGTCGCCGTAAAGGTGACCGCTGAACCGTAGCTGGAGCCGGTCAATGAACTGAGGGTCGTCGTCGTGGCCGTGGGGCTCGTTGACGCCACCGTCAAGATCACATTCCCGGAACTGACCGAGAGCGTGGCCGTGCAGTTCGCGGCCAGGCCTTTGCCAGTGATGAAGGGCGTGGCGTTGGGCGTGCCGCTGGTGCTGCCGGAAGTGACTTGAATCAGTCGATACACACCCGCGCCGAGCGCCGTCGTGGTGGCGTTGCTGATGGTAATGGTGTTGTTGTTCAATAGCAGCGCACCTTGAGAGATGACCAGCGACGGGTGCGTGGTGTCACCGGTGAATGCAACCGGTGTGAAGGCCAGCGAAATTGGTCGTGACCCCAGGCTCACCGTTCCCGTGGCATTGCCGTGGATTTCCGACTGGGTGGTTCCCGAGGTCAGGCCCGTGCCGCTTGCATTGAGCGTGGCATTGGCGCCCAGGGTGTAGGTCGTGCCCGCGCCCAGGCCGTTCACGTCAAAATAACCGCCGGTGGCCAGCGAGATGTTCACCGAGCTGCCGAGTGAACCGCCGGCATTCAACTGCAACTTTGCGCCCGTGGCGATCGAGATGTTGGGGGAATTGTTGATTGAACCCGTCCCCGACAAGCCCACCGCCAGGGTGCCGCCGGTGATAATAGTGTTCCCGCTGTAAGTGTTGCTGCCGCCCAAGGTGCAGGTGACGGGAGCCACCGTAGTCTGTAATTTGGTCAATGAACCGGAGCCGACGATCGGACCGGAGATATTGAAAGTCAGACTCGAGGCCGAGGCGTTTTGTGAACCGATGCTGCTGTTGCCGAGCAGCGTGATGGTCCCGCCAAAAGTGACCCCCGTGCTGGTGTCGCCGATGCGAATCGCGCCAAAGCCGCCGGAGTCGGGTCCGTTAAGGTCGATGTCATTGGTCACCGTGCCATAATTCGCGCCGCCACCCACCGCCAAATCAGCACCGGCCGTGACGACCGCCTTGCCATAACCCAGCGCATGGGCATTGCGAATCTGGACTTCGCCGGCGGTGATGAAGGTATTGCCGGCGTAGGTGTTATTCGCCGCGGTCAGCAGTCCCGCCGTGAGGTCGCCCAGGATGAGTTGTTGCGTGCCGGTTTTGGTGAGAGCGCCGGGGCCGGAAATCTGATTGGCCATGAAGAAGGTCGCCGTGGTGGATTGAACGGTGCCGCCGCCGGCACCCAGCGTCCACAGGCGGTTCACCACGCCCGCCCCCGGGCGCGCCCCGGTGAACTGAAAAGTGCCGCCATTCAGCACCACGGTGGTGCCCGCCCCCAGCGTGGAAGCCGAACCGTTCACCGCCATGCTGCCCACGCTCAGGATGCCGCCGTTCACCGTCACGGGTCCGGTGAAATCATTGCCGGTCGCGGTGATCGTCAGCGTGCCGGAACCGGATTTCAGCAGTCCGCCGGAACCGGTGACCTTGCCGGACGACGGAACCGCCAGCGTGTAGCTGACCGCGGAATTGTTAAACGTCACCGTCCCGGGCTGCACCGTGCCGGACAGGTTCACCGTCGAAGCCACGCCCGTATCGTCGAAGGTCACACTGTCGCCGTTAAAAAAGGTCAGGGTGTTGGCGTTCCAGTCGGCCGTGGTGTTCAAATCCCACGTGCTGCTCGAACCGGTGCCGCGCCAGACGGTGTTGACCACGCCGCTGACCACGAGGTTGATCTGGTTGGTCACACTTTCGTCAATTGCAAACGTGCCCCGGTAGGTTGAAGTGAGGCAGGCGGGGTTGAAGGAACTCAGCTTGGCCCCGCTATAATTGAACAGGCGGTAGGTGCCGTTGGTAATCCCGTTCAAGGTGCTGATCGAAATATAGGCGTTTTGCGGATCCAAGTTGCCGCCCACGGTGATCAAATCATTGGTGCCGCCGCCCGGCGTGGTCACCGGATTCAATTCAAAAAAATTGGTGGTGGCCGCACCCTGGGTCAGGTTGCCCGAAATCGTGAGCGTGCCCACCGCCGCCATGCCGCCAGCGACCTGGGCGAGGTTCTGGCTGCCCGGCTGGAAGAGGGTGCCAGCGGCGGTCGCATTCACGTTGCCGCGGACGGTCCCGCTGCCAGCCAGCACCTGGTTGGTGGCCAGGACCAGCGCGTTCAATCCCGCCGCGTTGGTCACGGCGGAAACATCCAGCGTCGCCCCGGCAAAGACCGTGATGTTGGTCGTGCCGCCGATTTTGCCGTTCGGCCCAAGCACCAGCGTGCCACCCTCGACGGTCGTGTAACTGGTGTACGGATTATTGCCGGTAAAAACCCACGTGCCGGAATCCACCTTGCGAAACGGGAAGTTGGCACCGGAAATCCCGCCGTTGTTGGTGCCGTTGGCAGCACCGCCCAGAGTAATCGGCCGCGCCGTGGTTCCCAAGGTGATCCCTCCGTTCAACGTCAAAGTGCCGGCATTGGCCAGGATATAGGCGTAGCCACCACCACTAAATACGTTGATGGGGCCATTGATCACATTGTCGCCCGCCTCGTTGATGATCGCGCCAAATTGCTGGCTCAGGGTGTAACCGATGCCCGAGGCGAGCGTGATGTTGCCGTTGGTGCCGTTCAGATGCAGGCCCGCGCCCAAGGCGTTGTTCGCCACGAAGACCGTCTTGGAACCGCTGCCTAATCCCCCGTTGTTGTTGATCCAGACCGCCCCGCCATTGTTCGTGAAATTGCCGGTAAAGGTGTTCGTGCCGCTCAAAACCAGCGTGCCGAGCCCATCCTTGTAAAGCCCGAAACCACCGGACACCGGCCCCGAGACCGTCAAAGCTTCGCTGGCGCCCACCACCCAGGTCTGGCTGATGCCCAGCGCCACCGGCCCGCTGATCGCCAGCGTCTGCGTCGCGTTGGACAGGTTGATGCCGCCCGCGCCGAGGGTCAGCGTGCTGGCGGAATTGATCGAGACCGGCCCCGCCGGATTGGTGAAAAGGATCCCGGCGATGCTGAAGGGCGTCGACAGCCAGTTGCTCAGATTGCCCGTCGAACTGGCATTGTAGGCGACCTGATCGCTGGAACCGGGAATCGCCGCGCCGCTCCAGTTGCCGGTGGTGGTCCACTGGTTGTCGGTCGTCCCCTTCCACGTCTGGTCCGCCAGGCTGGAGAAGGTTGCAACGGAAAGCAGGCCGGCCACGGCCAGGCGGATTGACAGCGATGAGGGGGAGGAGTTCATGATGGGTTCGATGGGTTAGGTCTGATCAAAGTCCGGGCCATCCGGAGAAAAGAGCGGGCTTGCGCGCCCCGAAAAACACCTGTCCCACCAGCCACGTCACTTGAAATCCTTCAGCCCTTTTCAAATACGCGCTGACGTGGTCATTTAGCATGGCCATTGAGAGAGTCGGGGGTTGCAATAAACCAACCCTCCCACAAAACCCGCAGCCACGTAACCGTACTTTTGTATGGGCGGACCGCCGCCCCACCGCCACCCATTCCGTTTCCTGCCGCCCGATGCTGGCGCCACCAATGATGATTTCACACCGTGTTTGCAATGCATATTGCCGCGAAAGCTCATTTCACAGTTGCGGCAAAACACCTGGCCACCCCCGTTCCCCTCAAACCATCCGGATTTCGCCTGCCATACAATCGTATGGTTGTCCGGTCGCCATAACGCTGTAGATTGAAATCAAGCAACCCATTTGATTTATGACTCCAGCACGACCGACCGCCGGCAGACCACACGCCTTTACCTTGATTGAACTTCTGGTGGTGATCGCCATCATCGCCATCCTGGCGGCGATGCTGCTGCCCGCCCTGAGCATGGCCAAACAGAAGGCCCAGGGCATCAAATGCCTGAGCAACGGCCGCCAACTGGGGATGGCCTGCCAGATGTATGCCACAGACTATACCGACTTTTTCCCGCCCAACGCGGACGATGGCGTCCCCAATTATGCGTGGGCGCCCGGCAATGTGCAGGGCGGCATGCCCGGGGATACGCGCACACCTGGTTCTTCCGCCTTTGTGCCCGAGAGCCTCACGTCGTCCACCAATTTGCTCGCCCCGTTTGTCAGCGGCAACATCGGGATTTTCAAATGCCCGTCCGACCCGCGGGAAGGACTTTACAACGGCGCGAATTCCGCCTACACCGGCATCACCTATCCCGTCACGCGCAGCTATTCCATGAATCAAGGCGTGGGCACCATTGACTCCCTGTTCGCCGCCACCCATACGGCCAAATCACATGGCGGCGCGCCCAACCAGCCCACCATGGGGCCCTGGCTCACCGGCACCCAGTACGGGAACAAGCATAACAACCCCTGGGCCACTTTTGGCAAAACCACTGACTTTCACGGCGTCAGCTCCGCCGACATCTTTATCATGGTGGATGAAAGCCCCTGGAGCATCGATGACGGCGGTTTCGGTGTCTGTGCCGGCATCCCCAAATGGATCAATTACCCGGCCACCTACCACAACCGGGCCTGCGGATTCTCCTTTTGCGACGGCCACTCCGAAATCCATAAATGGCAGGGAAACTCAATGCAGTTGTCGGCACCGCGGCCGTCAGGTTCCAGCGGCACCCCGATCTCGCCCACGGATCCGGACTGGGTCTGGATGGTCGCCCACGCCACGATAAAAATGTGAACCGGCATTGAATGGGCAGCGAACAAATAAAGCCACAGGCGCCCGGTTCCGGGCAACGGGGTTTTTAATCAGATGGCTGTTTTCATTTCCTTGGGATTAATATGTTGCAACCGAAAAACTCCGCCGGGGGCGGCCTGCCGGAAAAGCCGGGTGGTGCTTTATTAAAAGCTTCCGGCCTCGCGCTTTGCCTGCTCGCCGCCAGCGCCCTCGCCGGCCGGGCGGACGAGCTTTGCAGTTCCTGCGACCCCCAGGTGATCGTCAGCGGTGAATTCGACCTGGCCCGGACGCCCAATCCTCCCGCCGTCACGGGCGCTGCGCCCGGCGATGCGGCCGCCTTTCAACAGGAGATTTCCGGCAAGCATTTCTCGCTGGTCCTGCCCCATCTCACGCCGGGCCGCTACACCGCGGTCATCGGCCTGGCGGAAACCCTTTTCGACCATGCGGGCGCGCGGATCTTTGACATCTCCTGCGGCAACCGCCTGCTCGCCGGCAACCTCGACATCTTTGCCCTCAGCGGCGGCTTCGGCAAAGCCTGCTTCATCACCAACCAAATCGATTTCTCCGGCGAGGCGCAGCACGGCCCGCTCACTTTTTCCTTCAGCGCGCGCGTCAATGACGCGAAATTCAACACCTTTGAACTTCGCAACGCCGCCGGCCAGCCCGTCGTGGCCCGCCATGCGGCGGATTTGATCGACAGCTTCGATGCCAGTGCCATGCAGGCCCCGGTGGTCACCGGTCCGGAGATTTGGCGGGATCCCTCCCAAGCCATTGATGCCCGGGTGCACGATCTCGTCCGGCGCTTGTCACTGGCCGAAAAGGTCCGGCAACTGGGCAACAACACCCCCGCCATTCCGCGCCTGGGAATCCCCGCCTACAATTATTGGAACGAGGCGCTGCACGGCGTGGCCCGCGCCGGCGTGGCCACCGTTTTTCCCCAGGCCATCGGCGCTGCCGCCACGTGGGATGTGCCCCTCATCCACTCCGAGGCGCAGGTGATTTCCATCGAGGCCCGTGCGAAATACAATGATTACGTCCGCGCCCATGATGGTAACGCTGACGAATATCACGGGCTCACCTTCTGGTCGCCCAATCTCAACATCTTCCGCGACCCGCGCTGGGGGCGGGGCCAGGAGACTTACGGCGAAGACACGTTCCTCACCGGCAGCATCGGCGTGGCCTTCATCCGCGGCCTGCAAGGGGATGATCCCGAGTACATCCGCGCCATGGCCTGCGCCAAACACTTCGCCGTACACAGCGGACCGGAGCCAACCCGGCACCAGTTCGACGCCGAACCTTCCGAACGCGACCTGTATGAAACCTACCTGCCGCATTTTGAGATGGCCGTGCGCGAGGGGCATGTCGGCGGGGTCATGGGTTCCTACAATTCCGTCCTGGGCGTCCCGGCCTGCGCCAGTTCATTTTTGCTGGGGGATATTTTGCGGAAACAATGGGGGTTCGACGGCTACATCGTTTCCGACTGCGGCGCCATCAATGATGTTTTTGCCCACCACAAATATGTCGCCACGCCCGAGGAGGCCGCGGCCGTCACCATCAAGGCCGGCTGCGACATCTGCTGCGGGAACGATTACAACGCCCTGACCCGGTCGGTCAAACGCGGGCTGGTCTCCCCGCCGGAGATTGATGGCGCGCTGACCTACGTGCTGAAGACCCGGTTCCGCCTCGGCTTGTTCAATCCGCCCGGCCAGCAGCCGTTCACCCAATATCCGATCACGCAAAACGACACGCCCGCGCACGAGGCCCTCGCCCTGAGCGTGGCGCGCGAGTCCATGGTGCTGTTGAAAAACAACGGCCTGCTGCCCCTCAACCGCGCCAAGTTTAAACGCATCGCCGTCATCGGCATGAATGCCGGCTCCTTGGACGCGCTCGTGGGCAATTACAACGGCACGCCCGCCCGGCCCGTCACGATTTTGGACGGCATCAAATACGTTGCCGGCACGAACATCGCCGTCACTTATGCGCCCGGCTGCCCGCTCGCCCTGCACCAGAACGGTTCCGACCAGCCCGATCCCAGCCTGTTGAAGGACGCCATCGCCGCAGCGAAAGCGGCGGAGGTGGTCATCTACGTTGGCGGCATCGACGCCCGGCTGGAAGGGGAAGAATCCGCGGATGCGAGCACCTGTGACGGCTTCAAAGGCGGCGACCGCACCCGCATCGAACTGCCGCCCGGGCAGACGGAACTGCTGCAGGCCCTGGTGGCCACGGGCAAACCGGTTGTGTTCGTCAATTGCAGCGGCAGCGCCATCGCCATGCCGTGGGCCGCGAAAAACCTGCCGGCGATCGTGCAGGCGTGGTATCCCGGCGAACAGGGCGGACGCGCCGTGGGTGAAGTTCTTTTTGGCGACTACAACCCCGCCGGCCGGCTGCCGGTCACCTTTTATAATGCCACCACCGACCTGCCCGCGTTCGAGGATTACGCGATGACCAACCGGACCTACCGCTTTTTCAACGGCCAGCCGGAGTTCGCCTTTGGCCATGGCTTGAGCTACACGAAATTCACCTACCAAAACGCCGGCTTAAATGAGTCCAACTACAAGCCGGCCGACACGGTGCGGCTGGTGTTTGAGCTGAAAAATTCCGGCGGCCGGGAGGGCGATGAAGTGGCGCAGGTTTACTTCCGGCATGTGCATTCCGCCGTGCCGCAGCCGAAGCTCGCCTTGTGCGCCTTTACGCGCGTGCATGTGGCCGCCCGGCAGGCGGCGTCCGTGACCCTGGACATTCCGGTGGCGCAGTTCCGGCAGTGGGACCCCGCCAGCAAACAGTATGTCGTCGAATCCGGAAAATACGAACTGCTCGTTGGGGCCGCCTCCGACGACATCCGCCTGCGGCTGCCCCTGAAGATTGCCGCCGCGGAATTGAAGGTCGCCGCCGGCAAATGAGCCAAAAACCGCCGATATTTTTTCAACGGGCGACCGGTCGTGGACAGGTTCTGATCCCTGCACGCAGCCATATAAAAGTATGGTTTACGGAGCCGGTAATTTCAGGCAGCGTGATTGACATCAAATCAAAAAACATCGTCGCAGCAGCATCCCTCCGACTAAATTTACATGCGTAATCAAATCATTCCCGCCCTTGCAGCCGCCGCCCTGGCCGGACTGCTGACCACCTCCCTGCACGCGGCCCCTGAACCGGTGGCCGAAGCCCTGCCCATGGTCGGCACCGGCGGCCACGGCCATACATATCCGGGGGCCACCACGCCTTTCGGCTTTGTCCAATTGAGCCCCGATACGCGCACGGGCACATGGGATTCCTGCGGCGGGTACTATTATCCTGATACCACCATCATGGGTTTCAGCCACACCCACATTTCCGGCACCGGCTGCCCGGAACTGGCGGAACTGCTGGTGCTGCCCCTGACCGGACCGCTCAACAACGCCACCAACTACCAGCCGATGGATTGCGCCCGGTACCAATCGCATTTCTCGCACGACAACGAACTCGCGCAGCCCGGCTACTACCGCGTGCTGCTCGACAAATACAACGTGCTCGCGGAATTGACCGCCACGGAACACGCCGGGATGCATCGCTACACGTTTCCCGCCTCGGAGCAGGGCCACATCCTCATCGATCTCGAACACGCCATCGGCAACCGGTCGATGGAGGCCGCCATGAAGGTCGAAAACAGCACGACCATCACCGGTCATCGCCGCAGCACCGGCTGGGCGAAAGAAAAGGTCACTTATTTCGTCATCGAATGCTCGCAGCCGTTCGGCCATGCCGGGCTGGAACTGGAGGGCAAGCCCCTCGCCGATGGCACCACGGAAGCGGTTGGGAAAAGCATCCGCTGCCTGCTGGATTACTCAACCACGGCGGGCCAGCAGATCGTCTTGCGGGTCGGCCTTTCGCCGACCAGCGTGGACGCGGCGAGGAAAAACCTGGCGGCGGAAATTTCCACCTGGGATTTTGACGCGGTCAAGGCGGCGGCCCAAAACAAATGGAACGAAAATCTTTCGCGAATCAAGATCGAGTCGTCCAACCCCAACATCCGCCAGACCTTTTACTCGGCGATGTATCACACCCTGCTGTCGCCGAACCTGTACAATGATGCCGATGGCGCGTATCGCGGCACCGACCAGAAAATTCATGCCGGTGGGGGCTTCCAATATTACTCCACCTTCTCGCTGTGGGACACTTTCCGCGCCGAGCATCCATTGCTGACCTTGATGCAGCCGGAGCGGGTGAATGATTTTGTCCAGAGCCTGCTGGTGTTTGACCAGCAGTCGCAGAACCATCTGCTGCCGCTGTGGCCGCTGGCGAGCTGCGAGACGGATTGCATGATCGGTTACCATGCGGTGCCGGTGATTTATGACGCCTACGAAAAAGGCTTTCGCGGCTTCGATGTGAATTTTGCCTATGAGGCCATGCGCGCCACGGCGATGAGCGACCGCAACCGGCAGGGCGAATATAAAAAGCTCGGCTACGTGCCGTTCGTGAAAGGCCAGACGGAAGCCACCTCGCGCACGCTGGAATTTTCCTACGACGACTGGTGCATCGCGCAAATGGCCGGCTCGCTGGGCAAGACCAACGACGCCGAACTCTTCGCGAAACGCTCGGAAAGTTTCAAGAACGTGTTTGACGCGAAGAACCAATTTTTCCGCTCGCCCCAGCCGGACGGAACCTTCGCCGAGCCGTTCAATCCCAAGGAAGTTTCCACCGGCGACGTGCCGGCCTCCGGTTATTTCACCGAGGCGAATGCGTGGCAGTACATGTTCGCCGTTTTCCATGATGTCCCGGGCATGATGGCGCTTTACGGCGGCAACCAGGCGTTCATCCACCGGCTGGACCAGCTTTTCACCGAAGATTCGGACATGTCGCACTGGCGCGTGGATGTGACCGGCATCATCGGCCAGTACGCCCATGGCAACGAACCCTGCCATCACATCGCCTACCTATATGCGCTGGCCGGCGCCCAGTACAAGACCGCGGAACGCGTCCGCCAGATCCAGCTCTCGCAGTACGACAACACGCCCGAGGGCATCTGCGGCAACGACGATTGCGGCCAGATTTCCGCCTGGTACGTTTGGAGCGCCATCGGGCTTTATCCGCTGAATCCCTCCAGCGGCGTTTATATCATCGGCAGCCCGCTGGTGGAAAAAGCCACCATCAAGCTCGACCCCAAATTTTACAAGGGCGGCAGCTTCACCATCATCGCGCACAATGTCTCGAAACAATATTGCTACATCCAGTCCGCCAAGCTGAACGGCCAGCCGCTGAACCGTCCGTGGATCACGCACGATGAAATCGTGAAGGGCGGCAAACTGGAACTGGAGATGGACATCCTCCCGAACAAGGCCTGGGGAACAGATTTGCAGCCATGAAGAAACTCGCTGCGCTGGCCGCCGGCGGGCTCTTCTGCCTCTCCGCCATCGGCGCGGAAACGTCGCTGGTATCGCTCGTGAATCCGTTGCAGGGCACGGACGATCCGGTCAATTTCTCGCACGGCAACGAGTATCCCGCCATCGCCCTGCCCTTCCCGATGAATGTCTGGGCGCCCTACACGGAGCCGGAGGGCAACCCGCTGTTTTACCAATATCGCCACAACCAGTTCCGCGGCCTCCGGCAGACCCACGAACCCAGCCGGTGGATCGGCGATTACGCGAATTTTTCGCTGATGCCCGTCTCGGGGAAACTGGTCGTGACGGAAAACGAGCGCGCCTCGACCTTCCGCCACGAAAACGAAATCGCGCAGCCGAGTTATTACAAGGTTCACCTCGACACCTGGAACGCCACGGCGGAAGTGACGCCGACCGAGCGCGCCGCGCGCCTGCGCTTCACCTTTGAATCGCCGGCGGATGCGTATGTCGTGCTCGATGTCTTCGGCACCAAACGGATCTCCTCGCTGAAAATTATTCCGGCCGAAAATAAGATCATCGGCGTCACGCGTAATTATCACGGCCGCTCGGGCGTCGGCGTGCCGGAAAATTTTGGCAATTATTTCGTCATCGTGTTCGACCGGCCGTTCACCGCCAGCGGCGTGTGGTCGTCCAATGCCATCTCGCCGGGCGTGACCAATATTGAAGGCGCGCAGGCGCTGGGTGCGTTCCTGAAATTTGACATCACCGCGGACCACGTGGTCGGCTGCAAGGTCGCCTCGTCCTTCATCAGCGCGGAACAGGCGGTGCGGAACCTTGACCGCGAGATCGGCGGCGCCGATTTTGACACCATCCGGTCACGCGCGGAAACGCGCTGGAACGAAATGCTCGGGCGCGCCAAGGTCACCGGCGGCACGGACGACCAGCGCCGGGTCTTTTACAGCGCGCTCTACCGCAGCACCCTTTTCCCCCACCGCTTTTACGAGTTCGACGCCGGCAACAAGCCGGTGTATTTCAGCCCCTATGACGGGAAAGTCCACTCCGGCCATCTTTACACTGACAGCGGCTTTTGGGACACGTTCCGCGCGGCGCATCCGCTCATCAATCTGCTGTATCCCGAGATCGGCGGCGAAGTGCTTGAGGGCCTCGTCCACGCCTACGATGAAAGCGGTTGGCTGCCTTCGTGGTCCTGCCCCGCGCATCTCGAATGCATGATCGGCAACCACGCTTTCTCGCTCTTGGCCGACGGCTGGATGAAGGGCATCCGCACCTTTGACGCGAACCACGCCGTGGCCGCCATGGTCCACGATGCCAACACGCAATCGCCCGGCAACTGCCGTTCCATCGGTCGCGACGGTGCGGATTTTTACAACAAGCTCGGCTACGTGCCTTATTCCAAGGTGCCCGGCGACAAACAAAGCTTCCGCGAAGCCGGCGCGAAAACGCTCGAGTTCGCCTACGATGACTTTTGCGCCGCCCAGCTCGCCCACGCCATCGGCAAAAACACCGAGGCGGAAACATTTGCGCGGCACGCGATGAATTACACGAACCTGTTCGATACCACGACCGGCTTCATGCGCGGGCGCAAGGCGGACGGCTTGTGGGATGAGCCGTTTTATCCTGACGAATGGGGCGGCCCGTTCACCGAGGGCAATTCCTGGCAGTGGACCTGGAGCGTGATGCAGGATGAGCCCGGCCTGATGAGCTTGATGGGTGGCGCCACCAATTACGCCGCCAAGCTGGATGCGGTTTTTTCCACCGCGCCAACGGTGCGGCCCGGCACTTATGGCGGCATGATCCATGAGATGATCGAAATGGTCTCCGCCGACATGGGCCAGTACGCGCACGGCAACGAGCCGGTGCATCACATGATCTATCTCTACGATTACGCCGGCCAGCCGTGGAAGGCGCAATCCCGCATCCGGCAGACGATGGCGCTGCTGTATCAAAACACGCCGGACGGGATGTGCGGGGATGAAGACACCGGACAGATGTCCGCGTGGTACGTTTTCAGCGCGCTCGGTTTTTATCCGGCGTGCCCCGGCGATCCGCAATACCTCATCGGCAGCCCGCTGTTTGACAAGACTGTTTTGAGTTTGCCGGGCGGAAAAACCTTCACCATCACCGCCCGAAACAACGGCCCGCAGCAGCCTTATGTGCAAAATGCCAAGCTGAATGGCGCCAATTTCGACCAGACGTTCATCAGCCACCAGGCGATCGTGAACGGCGGCGAATTGATTTTCCAGATGGACGCCGCGCCGAATTATAACTGGGGCGTCTCGCCCAAAAGCCGTCCGGTTTCACCGCTCGCGACTTTGTTTGAAACGGGTGCGAAATAAGAGAAGGAGCGCGGGCGGCCCGCGTGTTGATGCCGGCTCAGGCGGCTTCGCTGACGAGGCGCACGAGCGGCTGCTCATCCTCCTCAATGCCCGGATAACGGCCGATGCCAGGATTCACAAAAAAATTGTCGTTCTGGTCATCGTTGGCGGTGGAGACCTCGCCGATCACGCACTCGGCGGATGCGCCCCAGAAGGCGTGATAGACCCCGGGAACCAAGGTCACGCGTTCGCCGGCGGCCAGCACGATCACGTCGCCGGAATTGACCGCAACCTCCTTGCCGGTTCGTTTCAGACGGAACGGTTTGCCTTTCGCCGTTTTGTCCGGATGGCCGGCCCACAGCTCGATGGCCAGTTGGCCTTGGCGGCAGATGATGTCCTCTTTTTTCCGGGCGTGGGTGTGCAGCGGTGTCACCTGATCTTGGCGGCAGTACATCAACTTTTCGCAATACTCCGGCTCCTCCGCGAGGTTGATGAGGACCAGCCCGGCCTGGCTGAACTCGCCCAGGCCAAAATCCGAGATGTCCCAGCGAGGTTCCGGCGGCAGATGCCAGTTGTTTTTTTCGAAGCAGGTCTTCGCCGCCTGATAGGCGCGGTTGATTTCAGAACGTTTCATCTAAAAAATTTCAGCCCAGCCGGGCGCGGTCGTAGGCGAGGCGCTGCTCGGAATTCATCTTGTCGAAATCCGGCAGACCATCCGCGCGTTTGGGCCAGCCGGGGGAATTCTTTTCGGACGCGGCCGAGGCGGTTTGCGTTTTCGCCAGGGGATTGTTGCGGACCTCGACCGTGGCGCGGCGGGCGGCGCTGCCGTCATAACTCATCGCCTGGTCGGTGACTTTCAAATCATCGTCCAGCGAACGATGCGGCTTGATGCCTTTGGCCTGCAGCACCCCGTGATACGCCCGCACGGCCTCCTCCGGCGACACCTTGCCGCCGGTGATGAGCCGCAGCATCTCGATGAACGCGAGCTGATGTTCCGCGTTGTTGATCTTGCGGCCGTAGAGCGCCACGCGCGCGCCGTATTTCTGCGCGTCATGGATCAGCTTGAAAGCGTCGTAGGTCGTGCCCGCGCTGCCGCCGAGGATGCCCACCACCAGGTTCGGGTCATACTGCGCCAGTTCCTCCATCGCCTTTGGCCCGTGATAAACGATCTTCAGAAAATCCGGACGGCCCGAATCCGGCACGCCTGCCAAGGTGCGGATGATGTTGTCGTTGATAAATTCGCCCAACTTTTCCGGCGCAATGCCGCTGCTGACGTTCGGGTCGAAGATTTCGAGGAAGTGCCGGAATTTTTTCCGCTCCGCCTCTTCGCGGAATTCCTTGTACCACAGCAGCGCCTCGCGGTCCTGATCCAGCTCGTTCACGAAGGTGATGGAATACAGGCCGAGGTTTGCGCCGGGGATCCCGTCCGTGGTGCGGTCGCATTCGATCTCGCCGCATTGGATATGGTCGATGGCCGCCGAACGGAAGGGCTGCGACGGCTCGCGCGTGTAGCAGCCGTGCCGCACGGCCCAGACGTCGGTGGTGTCGTTGGCACGGCAGGCCGGCGTGATGGGTGAAGTATTGAACAACCCTTCCTTGATGGTGAGCTGTTCGTTGACGTAGGCGGACATCAACATGATGTCCACCTGGCCCTCGTGCACCACCTCGCGGATGATGTCGAGAAACTCGGGCAGGTTGCGGTAGCCGTATTCATCGCGCGTCCAGACTTCGGGGGAAAATTGCGCGGGCCGGGCGCCGTGCCGCGCGAGGTAGCTGCGCGGGCCGGGAGCCCGCACGCCGAACGCCATGTCGGCATCCTTGGCGTCGGCCAGGATAAATTCTTTCGTGGTCTGCGGGGCGGCGCGGATCGCCGCCAGTTTTTGGTCAAGGGAACGGATCATTTTATTTGTACCTCTTCGTAAAATCCCATTTTGCGGCCGAGGGCAAGGCAATTCGCCCACGGCTCGATGGCGGCGGAACAGGTGGCATCGCGCAAGGAGACCGCCGCGGCGCACACCGCCAGCTCGAGGCAGCGGGGGAAATCCCAGCCTTCATGCAAGCCGAGCAAAAAGCCCGCGCCAAAAGCATCGCCCGCGCCCGCCGTTCCCGCAATCAATTTGGCGGGCATGCGGACCGCCGGCTGCCAGACGGCCGGACGCTCTTTCGCCACGCACAACGCGCCTTCCGGCAGGTGAACGATCACCGCCCCGTGAACGCCGCGTTGCAGCACTTCGCCGGCCTGCGCCTCCAACAGCGCGGGGTCTTTGACCGCCGGCTCACCGATCAGCCGCGCCAGCTCGTATTCGTTCAGGAAAAGATAGTCGAGGTGCGGCAGGCTGGGATTCACGATGGCGGCAAAATCACCGGCCTCGTTGCTCACCAGGTCCGCCACCGTGATCATGCCCGCAGCCCGGGCCTGCTCGAAAAGCCGCGATGCCGGGGTGCGACCGTGGGCATCCACAACGTCCAGCGTCCGCAGCAGGCACAGGTAGCCAAGATAAAAAATCCGCGCCGAGGATTTCGTCAACTCGAAATGCGACGCGTCCAGCAGCGCGTTGGCGCCGTGTTGATGGAAGAATGTGCGCCGGCCCGTGCCCGCCACCGTCATCACGTCCGTGTAGGAGGTCGGCGCGGCGAAGGTCTGCCGGAGCGCGTCACCGTCGATGCCGTGTTCGGCGCAATCGCGCAGGATTTTGCCGCCGTCATCGTCGTGCCCGAGCAGGCCGACGCCGGCCAGCGAAAAACCGCAGCCGAGCCGGGCCAGGTTTTTTGTAATGTTGTAGGGGCCGCCGCCGTTGCCATCGGACTGGGTGGCGATGTTGGCGAGCGCGTCCTGCGCGGGCCAGACGTCAATCATTTTGACGTGGTCAACGATCCAGTTGCCGCCGGCGAGCAGGCCGCGGCGCTTCACCGGGTTGATGGAGGGAGTGGACACGATGTCGGTGATTCTAGGCAATTTTATACGCGGCAGCACGTTTTTCCAATTCATCAATGTTCCACCACGCCATTCGTGGCGTCCCAAGTCAGGTAATGCGCCTGGAAATCCTGCCGGGTGCCGCTGCCGGAGGTGTATTCATCATTCTTGGGCGGTCCGTAATGACCCATGCCGCCGTGGGCGAAATAATAGCTCCACAGGCCGTGCACGTTGTTAACCTGAAAGGTGCCAAACGATGAATCCTGGATGTTCAGCGTGCCGTTGGTGTTGCCTGTGAAATCCTGCACATTGGCCGTGAAACCGCCGGATGCCCAGGTATGGACCCACGCGGTGCCGCCATTGTCGTAGGCGTTGCCCATTTTCGCCTGGGTGCGGGCGTTGTAGTAATTGAGGAGGTTGTTGTCCAGGCTGCCGTTGAAATAATAACCCTCGTACTGTTCCTGATAAAGATAGCTGGCATACGATGCCTTCTGGCTGCCGCTGGTGGTCAGGACACCCCAGTTGCCGGCTGTGCCGTCCTGCCAGTCGAACCAGCAGGCATGAGTGACGTCCGCATAATTGGCGGCGATGGCGTTAAAGGCCGTGTTCAGGTTGTTGTTTTGCACGTTGGTGGAGACGTTTTGCGTATCCCAGCCAAATTCCGTGATCATGACTTTCTTGGAAGTGGCGGTGCCTTCGTAATTGGTGAAGGCGGTGCGGACCCAGTCCATGTACTGGAGCAGTTCAGCGGAAGTCGTGGTTGCGCCCTGATCGATGTAGATGTGTTCGCCGATGGCATCCAGCGGGTAGGTGCTCCAATGGCTTTTGGTGTAGGAAAACGATCCAACAAAGTTGATGCCGACATTGTAGGTGTCGTCGAGGTATTGTGCGCCGGCGTTTTCGTAACTGTAAATGCCGCCGATGCTGTGGCCGAAAACACCGCCGGACAGGATGGTCACATACTGCTTGAGGCCGGCGTATTCCAAATCGGCGTAGCTGTTGGCGAGCAACTGGCTGAAGTTGGAGGGATAAATATACGTGCCGCCGGTGAAGAGGGTGCCGTTTTGCGAAGTCCAGGCGTTCGGCTCGTTCCACAGTTCAAAAATCTGGATGCGGTCGCGGAAATGGCTCACGAGCGGCACCACCGCCCCGGAGCCAAAATTATTGATGAAGTTGTTATCGCCATTGCCGCCGGTGTTCTCAAAATTGTTGGAGCACCAGTCGACCTGGCTGCCCGGCCAGGAAGCATAATCGACCAGGCCGATGATCTGCAGGCCGGCGGCGCGGGCGTTGTTCACCGCCGTATCGTAATAGCCGAGCATCTTGGCGTTCCAAGTCCGGTTGGTGCCGATCAGCCGAAATTCCATGTGGAGGTAGCCGGTCTTGGCCGCAACCAAGCTGGCGGCCTTGGAAGCCGTGAGCAGCGGATTCCCGGAATTATCAATCACCCAGCCGAAATTGACACCCATCGGCCCGCCCGCGCGGCACTCGCTGGCAAAACCGAGGAAAAGCATGACGACCGCCGCCAAAACGCCCCGGCGGCAACCGGTCAGGCATGACCAAAATAGAGGATTTTTCATGGGTCAGGGTTGGATGTGGATGGTGGTTAGGTTGGTTGATATGGAACGGCGCATTCTTCCACAACCGCCGGGGATGGGTAAGCATACGTTTGTATGGATGGAGCAAATGGAAGGCATCAACTGTTCTGGCAACTGTCTCGCAAGGCCAGGCAGATCTTCCGGGGCGACGGCTGGAATCGGGCGGCTATAGCAGTTCCAGGCAAGAGGCATGACGCGTCACTTATGCGCACCGTTGTGGTGAACCAGCGCGCGTTGGTTGGCAATCGCGGCGGGCAGAGGACTGCCCGCCCTGCCTGCCGCGGTGCCAATATTAAGTTTAACTGCCATATGACGCGAACGACTCGGTCACCCGGGCTGGGCGTCGCCTGGCACGTTAATGTCAGAGCTTGATGAAGGCCAACAGATCTTCGTTAACCTGATCCTTGTGCGTGGTACACAAGCCGTGGGGGGCACCCGGATAAATCTTAAGGGTGGCGTGCTGGATGATTTTTGCGGACAGCAGCGCGGAATTGGCGATGGGGACGATCTGATCGTCGTCGCCATGCAGGATGAGCGTGGGCACATCCATCTTTTTCAAATCTTCGGTCAGGTCCGTTTCGGAAAAGGCCTTGATGCAAAAATAGCCGGCCGGGAGACCGGCCATCATGCCCTGCAACCAGAAAGAATTTCGCACCCCTTCCGAAATCTTCGCACCCGGACGGTTATAGCCATAGAACGGCAGGGTGAGGTCCTTAAAAAATTGCGAGCGGTCGGTGATCACGCCGGCGCGAATTCCGTCGAACACCGCGAGGGGAAGCCCGCCGGGATTGGCGTCGGTTTTCAGCATCAGCGGCGGGATGGCACCGATCAACACCGCCTTGGCCACGCGCTGGGATCCGTGACGACCGATATAGCGGGCGACTTCCCCGCCGCCGGTTGAATGACCAACATGGATCGCATCTCTCAAATCAAGCTGCTGAACCAGTTCCGCCAAGTCATCCGCGTAAGTGTCCAGATCGTTGCCCTGCCAGGGCTGGCTGGAGCGCCCGTGACCGCGCCGGTCGTGAGCGATGACGCGGCAGCCGCGCGAGGCCAGAAAGAACATCTGGTCCTCGAACGCGTCCGCGCTCAGCGGCCAACCGTGACTGAATACGACGGGCTGGCCCGCGCCCCAGTCTTTGAAGTATATTTGGGTTCCATCCTTGGTGGTCATGGTGTTCATAGTTTTTCCTTTTTTGTTGGTTTGTTGCCGGGCCAGGCAGGCTCCATATCAGCGGAGCCTGTCGCCAACGGCAAAGCGGTTTCGGGTTGATAGATGCAGCACTGCCGGTCAAAAAAATTGCGGCGAGACAGGTTGGCGTTCACATTTATGCCGGGTGTTTTATGCATTCACCATGGTTGTTCGCCTGCCGGCCATCATGGGCGACCGGCCCCACGCTCCGGCCAGAGATAGAGAAAAATGGCCGACGACACGGCCAGGCCGAGGATTATGCCCACGAGCCGGTCGCGAATCGTGGTGAAATTCACCTCCGGCCCGAAACCTTGAAAGATGCACATGAAAAATGCGAGCGCGATCTGCAGTCCCGCGTAGGCGATTCGTTCGCCGCCCGCCGCGACCCAGCCCGCCAGCGCCGCGCCCGCCGCCGCAAGCAACGCCAGCGACAGGATGCTTTCCATGTGCGGAATCAAAAAAAGGATCGAAAGAAAACCGAGCGTGCCGCCGACCAGGCAACCCGCCAGCCGCAGCCAGCCTTTGCGAATGGTCGCCGTGGTGCTTTCCAGCGCGATGAAACAGCAGGTGATAAACGCCGTGTGGATGCCCGGCCAGTCGACGCCCATATAAATCACATAGCAGCTCATCGCGGCAAGCGTGACCTTCAACGCGAAGCGCGGGTAGTCCGGGTTCGTGAAAGCATCGGCGACGAACAATCCGTGTTTGTTTTTTCCCCCGCCGTGGGCCGGCGGGCGATGACTTTTCACGTCCGGCATCAAAGTTTGGCTGACCATGACGGTGAGCACGCCGGGAAAGACCACGAACACCCAGGTCCAAAGCAGCGCGCGCACAAGCGCATCGGCATCGGGAGCGGATTCGGCCATGCTTTGCGTCAGCGCGACGATGAACCCGATGGCGAAGCCCAGCGGGCCGATCACCGACACGCGCGACAAGAACATCCCGAAAAAAATGGTCGCCGCCATGACGGGAATCCGCAGCTCGGCGTAATCAAAAGTAAAGCGGTAGAGCAGCAGGCTCAGGCCAACGCCAAGCGTCGCCCCGACGAGCAAGCCAATGCCGGTGCGCAGCGTCAGCGCCGGATTTTCCTTGGACACAAAAAAAACCATGTAGGCGGAGACCGCCGTTTCGGGCGTCTGCCAGGCCATGGAGATGATGGTGACGATGACGACCGTGGCGACCATGCGCAGCGTCCGCACCCCGCGGCCGGGGAAAGGCGCCAGTTCGCAGCGCAGCCAGGGCCACCAGCCGGCGGGCGGCGCGGAATTTTCCGTGACGGCATTCATGAATCATTTAATCGTGGCCACGGCGGAGGCGCCCATCCGGAACAATTCAGGATCGGGATTTTCGATTTCAATCCGCACCGGAAAACGCTGGGCGATGTGAACCCAGTTCAGTTCGCGCCGGACCAACGGCAGCCCGTGCGGGAGGTCAATTTCGCCCGCCGGCTCAACCGCCCAGCCCAGGCCCTGCACTTTGCCGGTGTAATGATGATCGGGGGCAGACGGCAGATAAACGTCCACCACCGCGCCCGTGGTGAAGTGGCGCAGCTCGCCTTCGCGGAAATTGGCGATGACATACCACTTGCGCGTGTCGAGCAGCGAGAACACCGGAACGCCAAGACTCGCATTGGCCCCGGCGGAAAGGTTCAGGTTGATGACGCGCCCGGAAAACGGCGCGGTGACCTTGCAATAAGAAAGCTCCAGCGCGGCGAGGTCAACGGCGGCGACGGCGGCTTCGCGTTGCGCGAGCAACGCGGCCAGACCGCTTACGGTCGTCTTCGCTTCATTCAAGCGCTGTTGTTCGGCGGCCAGCGACGCGGCGGCGACCCGGCCGGCCGTCTGCGCCTTGTCCACGGTGTCCGCCGTGGCGAATCCCTTCGGCAACAACGGTTGCAGGCGCTGCAAGGTGTTGGTGGCCTGGGCGAATTCGGCTTCGGCACCGGCCACGCCCGCTTCCGCGGCCTTGATTTGAAATTTCAACTCCGCGTCATGCGCGCGGGCGACTTCGATTTGCTGGTCCAGCGTGGCCAGGTCGGCTTTCGCCTTGGCGAGCACGAGCTGATAATCTTCCGGATCGATCTCAAACAACACATCGCCCGCCTGCACTGCCTGGTTGTCCTGCACGTTCAGTTTGACGATCTGGCCGTGGGCGCGCGGCACGATGCCCACGACGTTGGCGCGCACCACCGCGTCGTCCGTGCGCGGATGGCGTTCCTTGACCTGCCAGACCCAAAGCGCCAGCACCAGCGCGCCAAAGACGGCGCCGACGCTCACCAACTGGGCGGCCAGCTTGCGCCAATCACCGGCGCGGGGGGAAGGGCGGGCGGGCACGTTTTCCGCCGGCGGCGTGGTTGGGGAATCACTCATAAGATTTCAGCCTTTGAAAAAAACCAGCCAGACGGCCAGGGTGAAAAAAACCGCCAGGCAGGGATAAACGACCGGTTTGCGCCACAGGTGGGCGTCAATTCCCAGGCCGATCAACAACAGCCGCGCCATAATTGTGAGGATCAGGCCAATGACCAGGCACGCCATCCACGCCGGAAAATACGAGCCAAAAACGTCCAACGTCGGCCCGCGGGCGCAGCCGCCCGGCAAAAAAATTGCGGACAGGAGAATGAATTTTGGAGCGGGGGCCGGCATCATCTTGGGATTGGGTTGGCGGAAACCGGTTGCGCGAGACCGCCAATGCTCAAGGCCAGCGCGGTCCGGCTGGTGAAGATTGCGGCGCGCGTGTCCACCATCACGCCGCGGGCGACGGCGAGGTTGCGCTGCGCGTTCACCACGTCCACATAAGTGCCGAGACCCTGGCGATAAGCCTCCAGCGAAGCATCAAACGCGCCTTGCGAGGCGGACAGCAATTTTTCGGCGGAGTCCTGTTGATAAAACGCCGTCTTGAAATCAGTGTAGGCCTTCCATACTTCGCGAACGACCTGGTCACGCGCGCCGGCCAGTTCGCTTTCCGCGGCGTTCAATTCCGATTCCGCGATGGACAATTTTTTGGTGCGGGCGAAGCCGTCGAAAATCGGCAAATCAATGGCGAGGCCGACACCATAGACCCGTTCGTTGCCGCCAAAAAACGGCGAACTGCCGGCCCGGACATCCAGTTCGGAAATTCCGGCCTTCGCGCCGAGGGAGACCTTGGGATAATACTCCGCGCGGACTTTTTTGATTTCCGCGCGGCTGGCGCGGACATCGGCGAGCCGGGCCACCAAATCCGGGCGTTGGGACAGTGCGCGGTCCATCAGTGCGGCCAACGAATCATCAAGATTTTCGGCGGGCAGTTTTTCCGGCGCCGCCGCCACCTGCAATTTTGTCGTCGGCATAATGCCGAGGCTTTCCCCCAGCGCCACCCGGGCGTCGCCCAATCCGCCGCGGGCCGCTGCGAGGTCAAACGCGGCCTGGGCTTCCTGCTGCTCCGCCTGCAAGGCTTCGGGCTTCGTGGCGAGTCCGTTCGTCAGCCGCAACTGCGCCGCCTCGGCGACGGTCTGCGCCGCGGACAACGAGCTTTCCGCCGTTGCGACTTTCTGGCGCGCGGCATCAAATTCATAAAACCGTTGCGTCACATCAAAGACGATCTTCTGGTGGATGGCATTGAAGCTGACATTGGCCATCATCAATTTTTCCCGCGCCTCGGTGACCGCGGCCTTCCGTTCGCCGAAATCAAACAGCAGCCATTTCAAATTGAGCGCCCCGCCTTCCGCGGCCGCCTCGGTGGTCAGAGTGCCGCCGCCCTTGATGGAAACAGCGGTGGGGGCCGGGCCGAGCTGAAGTTCTGGAAAAGGGACAAACGCGCGTTCGTAACCCGCCGCCGCCGAGGCCGCGAGGTAGGGGTAATAGGTGCTTTGAGCGAGTCCGACCGCCGCCGCCGCCTGCCGGGCGCGCTCCCAGGCCCCGCGCGTTTCGGGATGGCTGCGCTCGGCCAAGTCGATCAGCGCCGGCAAATCGTAAATTTTTTCTGAATCCACCGCGACCCGCGAGGCATCGGAATGGGTTTGCAGGCTGGCGAGTTCCTGTTCGTATTCACCGAGCCGAGGTGGATTCCATGCCTGGTCAGGCGATGAGGGCGCATAGTCCCCGCCAAAAAGAGGCAAGCCAACGAAAAGCATCAATAATGCGCCGATCATTTGCAGGGGCACAGTCCCCCACATTTGGCTGAAAACGGAACGGCGATGCGACCTCATTTCGCGGAAAATATGTCAGAGTGCTCCATAATTTCCACTAGATTTTGTTTTTGGCGGGGCAAGATTTGACTGGTTATTGCGGTAACCAAATCATTACCAAGCCTGTCTGCTTGGCAGCGCAAGCGTTGCCTTACAGCTTCATGGCAAAGGAATCTTGCGGCGCGACTGTTAGCGAGGGGCGGCCTCGGCCTTCCAGTTAAGACCAAGGCACCATCCCCTAAAACACCACCCCCCATACAAAAAGACGCTACCGGGTCCCTTGGAATCGGGCTTACCTTACGGTCATGATCAAATTGCCCCCGGCACAGTTCACGCTGGCCTGCTGCGCCCTCGTGCTGGAGACCTGTGTGTTTTCGACCGTGGCGGCCCCGGCGGCGGGACCGGCCCGGCCCAATGTCCTCGTCTTCCTGACGGATGACCAAGGGAGCGTGGATGCGGGCTGCTATGGCGCGAACGATCTGGTCACCCCGGGCGTGGATGCGCTGGCGGCGCACGGCGTGCGGTTCACGCAATTTTATTCGGCCGCGCCGGTGTGTTCGCCGTCGCGCGCCGGGTTGCTGACGGGACGTTATCCGTGGATCGCGGGCATGCCCAACAATGCGCCCGCACCGCCGAGCGAGGCGGATGACGCGCTCGACACGCTGACCGGCGGCGGATTGCCCGCGAGTGAAATCACCCTGGCCGACATGTTCCGCGCCGCAGGCTATTCGACTGCGCACATCGGCAAATGGCATCTTGGGTCGGGCGCGGGCCACAAGCCGCTGGATCACGGCTTTGATTATTCCTTCGGTTTCATGGGCGGGTGCATCGACAACTACACGCACTTTTATTACTGGGGTGGCGACAACCGCCATGACCTGTGGGAAAACAACCAGCGCGTGCGGCTGCCGGGACAGTATTTCCCCGACCTGATGATCCAAAAGGCGGAGGCGTTCATCACGAGCCATCGCGACCGGCCGTTCTTCATGTATTTTGCGATCAACCTGCCGCACTACCCGTATCAGGGTGATCCGAAGTGGATCAAATATTACGAGGACCATCACCTGCCCTATCCGCGCGACATCTACGCGGCGTTTGTCACCACGCTGGATGAGCGCGAGCAGCAGTTGATGAAATTTCTCGATGACGCCGGCCTGCGCACGAACACGATTGTGATTTATCAATCGGACAACGGGCATTCGGCGGAAGAGCATGCGCATTATGGCGGCGGCAGCGCGGGCCCGTATCGCGGGGCGAAGTTCAGCCTGTTCGAAGGCGGCATCCGCCTGCCGGCGATCATCTCCTGGCCCGGGCATCTGCCGGAAGGCGAAGTGCGGTCGCAGGTGGCCCATGGCTGCGACTGGATGCCCACGCTGGCCGAGTTGTGCGACGTGGCGCTGCCCAAGGCGGCCTTGAATGGGCGCAGCCTCGTGCCGGTGATCCGCTCGGGCGAGGCCTCAAGCCCGCATGATTTTTTGCAGTGGGAACTCGGCGACCAGTGGTCGGTGCGGCAGGGTGATTGGAAATTGTTGCACGATCCCTACGACCCGACCGCCACCAACAAGATCGACCTGGTCGACCAGCACTGGTTCCTGAGCAATGTCGCGGATGATCCCGGCGAACGCACCAACCAGGCGGCGGCGCATCCGGAAATCGTCGCGCGGTTGAAAAAGCTGAAGCCTGCCGGTGGCAAGTGAGCATATTTGACTCGCAACCACGCGGTGAAAAGTCCATTTCTCTTAAGAAATGACCCTGTTAAGACATCGGCTGCTGAACGTGCTGGCCATCGCCGTAATGGCGCTGGCCTGCCCCTTGCCGCCGGTCTCCGCCGCGCCTGCGGAAAATGACTGGGAAGGCACGCTGGCCGTGGGCCAGAACGCCGATGGCCGGCTCGAACTTTTCAAGACCAACACCAAGGGGACGGTGCTGCATCGCTGGCAGAAAGTTCCCAACGGCGAATGGTCGCCGTGGGCCAGCCTCGGTGGCGTGGTGGCGGATGGCATCACGGTAAGCATCAACGCGGAGGGCAAGCTGGAATTGTTCGCGGTGGACAAAACCAGGGGCTCGCTCAAATGCATCGAGCAGAAAAATCCCAACGACCGGGAATGGGGCGACTGGGTTGATCTCGGCGGCAACCTCCGGGCGCCGGTGACGGTGGGCGTCAACCCGGACAACCGGCTGGAGGTGTTTGCCGTGGATGCGACCAGCCACACCGTCAAATGCCGCTGGCAAAATCCGGCACATAGCGGCTGGTCGGCCTGGCTGGATCTGGGAGGCGACATGGAACCCGGATTGGTCGTGGCGCGCAACCGGGATGGCGACATGGAACTCTTTGGGGTGGATCGCGAGAAAAAAAACCTGGTGCATTGCTGGCAGAACGAGGCCGGTTCGCCCGGCCAATGGCTGCCGTGGGACAATCTCGGCGGCAGCATCGTGCCGGGCTTTGCGGTGGGCCGCAACGTGGACGGACGGCTGGAGATTTTCGCCCGGAACAGCGCCACCAACATCATGGAACGCATCTACCAGATGAACGACACGAACGGCGTGCGCTGGTCGGCGTGGGGCGGTTTTGGCGAACCGTTGCTCACGGGCATCGCCGTGGGCCAGAATGCCGACGGCCGGCTGGAAGTTTTTGCCGCGAATGCGCGGGGCACGGATGTGATGCACCGCTGGCAATTCAAGGCGAACGGATCGGAGAACTGGTCGGCGTGGTGGAGTTTGTGGGGCGCAGTGCAGCCGTTCCCGGTGGTGGGCCGGAATCAGGACGGCAACCTGGAACTGTTTGCAGTGGACCGGACGAACCACACGACCATCCAGCACAAGCGGCAGATCAGCGCCAACCTGGACTGGCTGGACTGGTTCAGCATGGACCAGCCGGTTTTTCCCTACGCCACGCGCACCTGGCAGACGGAAGACGGCCTCCCCCATAATGTGATCCAGGCGCTGGCGCAGACGCCGGACGGCTACATGTGGGTCGGCACCCAAAAAGGGCTCGCGCGGTTTGACGGCCTGCACTTCACCACGTTCGACGCCAAAAATACGCCGGCGATGAAAAGCTCGTCCGTCCTGGCGCTGTCCGTGGATCACGCCGGCACCCTGTGGATCGGCACGGACAAGGGCGTGTTGCGGATGACTGACGGAGTTTTTGCCCGGGAAAGCGGCACCAGCACGCTGGACCGCGACGAGGTGGGTGTCATCTGTGAGGGCAAGGATGATTCGCTCTGGTTCGGCACCACCAACGGCCTGAACCGCTACCAGAATGGCAGGCTTTCCCGCTACACGCGCTCCCAAGGATTGCTTTCGGAAAACATCCGCACGGTGTTTGAAGACGTGCAAACCAATTTGTGGATCGGCACCGACGCCGGCTTGAACCGGCTGAACGGGACGAACCTGGATGCGTTCGACCGGAACAACGGCCTGCCGGATGATTCCATCCGCGGCATCACGCAGGACAAGGGCTGGCGCATCTGGATCGGCTCGGACAACGGCATGATCTGGTTCAACACCGGGCAGTTCTACGCCTATGGCCAGAATTACGGGCTGTCCGACGGCTTCGTGAGCGCGGTGCGGGAAGATCATGACGGCAACCTCTGGGTGGGCACGCACAGCGGCCTCAACCGTTTCCGCGAAGGACGTTTTTTCAACGAGCTTAAAAGCGACGGCACGCCTTACGACAAGGTCAACGCCATCTTTGAAGACCGGGAGGGAAACCTGTGGGTTGGTTCCAATGAAGGGTTGATCCGGCTCACGCCGCGCCGTTTTTTCACGTACAACAAACAGGAGGGGCTCACCCACAACAACACCTACTCGGTCCTGGAGGACAGCGATGACAGCATCTGGACGGCCACCTATGGCGGCGGGCTGAACAGCCTGCAAAACGGACAGGTGATCGCCTTCACCAAAACCAACGGCCTGACGAGCGATCTGCTTTTGTCCCTGGGCGAGGGGCAGGACGGCAGCCTGTGGATCGGCGGCGATGCCGGCGGCGGTTTGTATCAACTTAAAAACGGCGGGTTCAAACATTACACCGCCAAGGACGGCCTGCCCGCCGCCGCCATCAAGGTCATTCATGAAGACCGGTCCGGCGCCCTCTGGCTGGGGACCGACCACGGATTAAGCTGCCTGAAGGATGGAAAATTCAGCACTTACACTGCGGCGCGCGATCATCTGGCCGGGGACAACGTCCGGGACATCTGCGAGAATCATGCGGGCAGCCTGTGGTTCGGGACGGACGGAGGTTTGAGCTGGCTGGCATCGGGCATTTTTAAAAACTTCACGACGAACCAGGGATTGTCCGACAACTCGGTGATGGCGCTTTTTGAAGATGCACAGCACAGCCTCTGGATCGGCACGGAGAACGGCGGGCTGAACCGTTATCAGAACGGCCGGTTCAAGGCGTATACCAGGGCGCAGGGATTATTCAGCGATGAGATTTTTGCAATCTTGGAAGATGATTATGGCTGGCTGTGGATGAGCTGCGCCAAGGGCGTTTTCCGGGTGCGCAAGGCTGACCTGGACGATCTTGATCAAGGCCGGACGAAGATCATCAACAGCATTCCCTACGGCAAATCGGACGGCATGGCGGGAACGCTCTGCAACGGCGCGGCCAAGCCGGCGGGCTGGAAGGGAAATGACGGACGGCTCTGGTTCGTGACCACCAAGGGCTTGATCGTGGTCGATCCCAACATCCGGATCAATGCCACGCCGCCGCCGGTATTCATCGAACAGATCATCGCCGACGGCAGGCCGGTGCAACGACCGGCGACGGTGCCGGCTTCTAAAAGTGATCCACTGCGGGTGCCGCCCGGGCGGGGCGGTTTGGAATTTATTTTTTCCGCGCTCAATTTTGAGAACCCGGAGGCGATCCAGTTCAAGTACATGCTCGAAGGATGGGATTCAGACTGGATCAAGGCCGGCTCGCGGCGGGTGGCGGATTACAACAACATCTATCCGGGCAAATACAGTTTCCGGGTGATCGCCTGCAACAGCGACGGTGTGTGGAACACCACCGGGGCCACGGTGGACATCTTGATCCGGCCGCATCTCTGGGAGTCGCCGTGGTTTCGCACGCTGGCCATCGTGGTCATCCTTGGCAGCGTGGGCGGCCTGGCGCGCTATGTGACGCAACGGCGGATGCGCCGGAAACTGAAGCTGCTGGAACAGCAAAACGCCATCGAACGGGAGCGCGGACGGATCGCCAAGGACATGCATGATGAACTGGGCTCCAATCTCACGCGCATCATGATGCTGGGCCAGCGCATCCTCGAGGATGGCAGCCAGCCCGGGGACCTGGCGGTGCACGCGCACAAGATCGTGACGTCCGCGCGGGCGACGGTGCAGTCGCTGGATGAAATCGTCTGGGCCGTCAACCCCGCGAACGACACCTTGGATGAACTGGTCGGCTACCTGAACCAGTACGCCAGCCAGTTCTTTGAGGGCACGAATGTGAAATATCGGCTGGAGGAGCCGCGCCACCTGTCCGGCCAGGCGTTCCCGGCGGAGATCCGGCACAACCTGTTTTTGGCGATCAAAGAGGCGTTGAACAACGTGCTCAAGCATTCCCAGGCCACGGAAGTGCATGTGAGCATCCATGCCTCCCATGGCCAAATGGAGGTCACCGTGGCGGACAACGGACGCGGATTTAATCCGGGCGAAGGCGGCCAGGTCCGCCGGGGGAACGGGCTGGAAAACATGCGCAAACGGATGGCCGAACTGGGCGGCGAGATGCAGCTCACGAGCGCGCCGGGACAGGGCACGGAGTTGAAATTTGTCATCGCGTTGAACCGGTGAGGCGCGGGGGTAGATGGGAACGCACGACCATGCGAACGCACGACCATGCGTTGCGCAGCGATTTTTGAGCTTTTCTGCAGAGCAGCAGGAGACCTGCCGCTACAACCGCCGGTCGCCAGCCTGTTTACCGGTGGTCTCCGGGAATGGGTATAACCTATTATTTCTCCCACAGCTTTCAAAGCCGGGCTGGTTCAAGGCGGATTAAAACGATCTCGGATTTTGTGCCCACCCGCATGGGTATGCCCCAGGTTCCGGCGCCGCTGCTGGTGTAAACCTGCAGGGTGCCGAAACGGTTGAGGCCATGGGTGAACCGCCCGTGAACGCGCGCCGCCACCCACGTCCACGGCCAGATTTGCCCGCCGTGCGTGTGGCCGGAAAGCTGCAAGGAAACGCCGGCCTCCGCGGGGATGGCCAGGCTCGCCGGCTGATGCGCGAGCAAGATGCTGGCGCGGCGCCCATCCAGTTCCGCCTGCTGCAGGAGCCGGCGAAATTGTCGCGGATCGGCGGTTTCGCGGTCATGCACGCCCACGATTTGCAAGCCGTGAACGTCCACCAGTTCGTTGTTCAAAACGCGAATGCCGGTGTGCCGCACGGCGGCGAGGAGGTTCGCGCGGTCGGCAAATTCCTCGTGATTGCCGGTGACATAAAAAATTCCGGCCGGGACGGACAGCTTTTTCCATGGTTCGACCAGCGCGTCGGGATGGGCTTCGGGTCCGTCAAACAAATCGCCGCTGATGAAGACGGCGTCGGGCTGCAAACTTTGCAGCCGGGCGACGACGCGGCGGGCGAAGCGGGCGCCGCGGACACTGCCCAGATGCAGATCGGTCACGAGCGCGACAGGGCGGCCCTGCCAGGCGGCGGGCAGGTTGGGCAGATGCACGGTGATGCGCGTGACCCGCAGCCGGTTCGCGTTCATAAGCCCGTAAAGGCTGACGAGCATGGCCGCGCCAAATAATGTTTCGGCGATGACTTTCGGTTCAAGATGAAAAGGCAGCCACATGGCCGCCGCCGAAACCACCCAGGCGGCGCAGGCGGCAAAAAAACTGAAATTCAGAACCCCCAGCCAGACGGCAGAAATCCGATACACCAGCCGCAGTCCGAAGCTGGCGTAGCGCCGGCCGAGGAACGTCACGGCGATGAATGCCAAGGTCAGCCCGGGGAGAATGATTTCCCACACCGGCATGGCGGCCAGGGCCATAAAATGATTCCATGTCGCACAAACAAACCAATTGGCCGCCAGCAAAACGGACAGGAACACGGTCACAAAAACGAGGATCCGGGAACGGGTGAGGCGGGAGTCGCGGGCAACGGAATCCGAGGCGTCCGGCGGGAACGCCGCCGCATTTTCAATTTTGGAAGCCGGCATGGTCATCGATTTCCGTCCGGGCAAAGATTGTGAGGTTGTGTCAGCCATCATATTCAATGTTTCGGCGTCACCGCCGTTGCAGCAATGCCGTCCAGTTCCGTCAGGATTTCCGGTGACAGCATCAGTTCACCCGCCGCCAGATTTTCGCGAAGATGGGCGGGCGAGGCCGTGCCGGGGATCAATAAAATGTTGGGCGACCGGTGCAATAACCACGCCTGCGCGACCTGCATCGGCGTGACTTGAAGCCGGTTGGCCACGTCCGACAGAATGGAGGATTGCAGCGGGGTGAATCCACCCAAGGGGAAGAACGGCACGTACGCGATGCCCTGGGCGGCGAGGGAATCAATCAGGCCGTCATCGTTTCGGTTGGCGATGTTGTAAAAGTTCTGCACACACACAATGGGGGCAATCCGGCGGCCTTCCTCAATCTGCCGGGGCGTGACATTGCTGAGACCAAGGTGGCGGATCAAACCCTGTTGCTGGAGTTCAGCCAAAACCGTGAGCGGGGCTTCGATTGATCCCTCGGCCGGCCGGTGTATGTCGAACATGGCGCGGAGGTTGACCACATCCAACACGTCGAGGCCCAGGTGGCGCAGGTTGTCGTGAACCGCCTGGGTCAATTCTTCGCGTGAGAGAGCGGGAATCCATGAGCCATCCTGGCCGCGCCGGGCGGAAACCTTGGTGACAACAACGAGATCGTCGGGATAGGGATGCAGCGCCTCGTGAATCAACTGGTTGGTGACGTGCGGGCCGTAGAAGTCGCTGGTATCGATATGGTTCACGCCGGCGGCGATGGCCGCGCGCAGCACGGCCAAGGCCGCGGCATGATCCTTGGGCGGCCCGAACACGCCCGGCCCGGCGAGCTGCATGGCGCCATAACCGATTCGTTGAACGGGAGAGGATGTACCGGGGAACGTAAACTGTCCGCCAAGCTTGGATTTATTCGTTTTTTTATGGTTTGCTTTCATGAGGATGCTGTTTGTGGATGGTTGGTCGGTGGTCAGGCGGCGCCGGTTGGAATCGTCGCCAGCAACGCGCGGGTCTCGGCGACGACGCGATCCTGAAACTTGGGGTCGCGCACGAGCGCCGATCCCATCATCGGCCGGCCCTGGTGATCGTAATATGTCCCGGTCTCGGCGGAATTGTCTGTCACCATCTTCATTATGACGCGTGCCGCGCGGTCGGGCGTGCTTCGGTATCGGTTGAAAGGCGGCAGCCGGGTGATGATTTGACCAAACAGGAAACGCATGAAGCCATTTGCACCGCCAAGACCGGTCGCCGGGTTAATGCCGGGCTCAACGGCGTTGATGCGCAGCCTGGGCAATTCTCTCGCAAGAACCATGGCCGAGGCGAGGTTGCATTGCTTGGAGGTTGCGTAGGCGTCCATGCCCGGGATCTTGGATCCAGGCTGCTGCCATTCGCCGCGCGCACCAGCCTCCGCCGAAATATAGCGGCCGCCGCGCAGCCGCATGACCTTGACCGGTGGCCGTTCCGGATCCTCGACGCCGGAAACGACGAAGACGACGTTTGCGCCATCGGGGAGATGTGGCACGAGCGCCTCGGTCAAAGCGAACGGTCCGAGATGGTTGGTCGCGAACGACATGTCCCAGCCCAGCGCGTTCTGCGTTGGGCGCATCTGCATGATGCCGGCGTTATTGAGCAGGCCGGCAATCGGGAGATTGAGCGCGACGATCTCCGCCGCCGCGCGCCGCACGCTTGCCAGATCGGACAGATCGCACACGACGGAAACCGCAGGTTGACCCTTTTGCCCAATGATCGTTTGCATCTCGTCGAGCTTTCGGCGGTCGCGACCGACCAGGACGACCGTGCCATACTTGGCCAATTCCAATGCCGTGCAGCGGCCTATGCCGGAGGTTGGGCCGGTGATGACGTATGCCTTGCGATCTGAAGGATTTTCAAAAGCGGTTTTCGCCATACAATTCTTTAACTTTGCTTCGGCTCAGGCTCGGAAAGCGCTCGCGTGGTCGAGATCGTCAATCATTCCGGCCGACTGGGTTGGACGCCAACCGAGCCGCTGCTGCGTGAGCAGGCTTGAAGCCGGCATATCCATCCCGGCAAACATCGCAAGCCAGCCAAAATGACCGGCTGCCTCCGCGGGAGATTGGGAGACGACCGGTATTTTCAAGCCCCGGCCGATGGCCTCGGCAATCGCGCGGGCCGTGACCCCCTCCTCGGCCACCGCGTGATACCGGGCGCCGGCAATCCCCTGCTCCAGCGCCAGCCGGTAGACGAGCGCGGCATCGAGCCGGTGCACCGCCGGCCAGCGGTTCAACCCGTCGCCGATATACGCCGAGATGCCTTTCTCGCGGGCGAGAGCGATGGAGTAGGTGACGAGGCCTTGCTTGTCCCGGTCGTGGACCTGCGGCAGGCGCACCACCGACACGTTTACGCCATGTTCGGCTGCGGCCAGGCCGGCCAGTTCCGAAGCGCTGCGGGGATTTGGGTGATGGGCATTGAAGTGGTCTTCACTCGCCGGCTGGCCGGGCACGGTATTCCCCATGCCGGTTCCCGAGGTGATGACCAGCGGGCGGTTGGAGCCGGCGAGCGCATCGCCGAGGGCCCCGATGGCGCGCCGGTCGATTTCGCAGTTCTCCTGGAATTTCGCGAAGTCGTGGATAAACGCGGTGTGAATCACGCCGTCGGCGGCGGCGGCGCCGCGGCGCAAGCTGTCCAAGTCCTCCAAATCGCCCCGGTGGACCTGGGCGCCGGCGGCGAGCAGCGACCGGGCGCCCGCGTCCGAGCGGGCGAGGCCGAGCACCTGATGGCCCGCCGCGATGAGTTTTGAAACGACGGCCGAGCCGATAAATCCGGTGGCACCGGTTACCAAGACGCGCATATTGATCTCCTTTGGTTCAGGGTTGGCGGGACAAGCTTCACGCGGCCACAATGTAGCCACTGACATCATTGTTGTCAATGACTACATTCTTGAATCTTTCCGGGCAACCGGGTAAGCTGCGGGGAATGAAACCTGCGAATCATCCCTACCATCATGGCAATCTGCGCCAGGAGCTGCTGCGCGCCGCCGAGGCCGCGCTGGAAGCGCGCGGCGTCCAGCAGCTGTCGCTGCGGGAATTGAGCCGCGAGCTGGGGGTGAGCCACGCCTCGCCGCAGCGGCACTTTGCGACGAAGCAAGACCTCATCAATGCGCTGGCCACCGTGGGTTTTCAACGGTTCGACGCCATCGCGGCCAAGGCGACGGCGGCGGCGCGCGGCCAGGATTTCAAGGCGCGCCTGACGAAAGTGGCGCTGGCGCACCTCGGTTTCGCCCTCAAGCATCCGGCGCTGCTGGCCTTGATGTTTGAAGCGAAACGGCAACCGGCGCTGCCGCCGGAGCTGCTGACGGCCCTGCAGTCGGCGTTTTCGCACATCCCGAGGATTTTGAAGGAGGGGCAGGAGGCCGGGAAAATTGTTCCCGGGGATCCCCACCGGCTGGCGCTCACGATCGGGGCGGTGGTCCAAGGATTGGTGGCCATTGCCGTTGATGGAAAAATCAAGGGCGATTCGCTTAAAGTGATCGTGCCGGAAGTCATCGGCCAGGTGCTGAACGGGTTGAGCACGGGCAAAGCAAAGGCTTGACCGGCATTGAGCGATGCGCTGGGTGCCGGGCCTTGGGCGAGGGACCCGGCGCGTAGAATGATCCGAACTCGCGTCACTTTCAAATGACACGAAATTAGAGCATTTCCATAAATGCTCTAATCTCCGGCGTCGCTCCGCGACGAGCCAAGGTGCGTCTGGGTATTTGCCAGTCACGAATGCATTGAGCCAGCAAGTGCAGCCACACGGCTCAACACATTTTGTGGACAACAGCATTCCACCGAAAACAGCGAACCCGGCATTGGTTGGTGGCCAGGCTCAGCCAGGGGCTTTACGCAGATGAGCACACATAACCGCCCGGGCGACCGGCTCGCAATTGGCCACGCGCCACAGCGATGAATCCCAAAGCCGCCGGCGTGCATTAGCCCACACAATTCATAATGCAATCTTAAGTACTACCTTACGGCAATCAGTAAAGTTGTGTTGCTTTTTCGCCGACAGTTAATTCACAACGAAATCCCTTAAGCCTCGAGGATGTGCCCGGTTGCCACCCCGCGGCCGGGAAAACGTGAACCAGAAATCCATGCCTCCCAAACCATTGGAACCCACCGCCAGCCGCCAGCAGGCCGGCAAATATCTCACGTTCATCCTGCAGAATGAGTCCTATGGCTTGGAGGTGCTAAAGGTGCGCGAAATCATTCGCGCGACCACCATCACCGCCGTCCCCCAAATGCCGGCCCATGTGCGCGGCGTCATCAACCTGCGCGGCAAGATCATTCCGGTCATGGATCTGCGGTTAAAATTTGGCTTCGCTGAAGCCGCCAGCACCGAACAGACCTGCATCATCGTCGTCCAAGTGAAGCGGCCGGACGAAAAGGTCATGCAAATGGGCATGGTTGTGGACGGCGTCGAAGAGGTGGCGAACCTCGCCGGGACGGACATCGAGGAAGCGCCGAATTTTGGCGGGCAGATCGCCACGGATTACATCATCGGCATGGCCAAAATCAAGGGTGTGATCGCGACGCTGCTGGACATTGACGGCGTCATCGGGGCGGAAACCTTGAAGGAGCTTAAAATTCCGGCGGCCTGTGACCATCCGGCCGCAATTGAAACTTTATGAAATGGAACCTGAAGAACCGCATCGCAGTGCCCACCGTGGCGCTGGTCCTGACCATCACCATAGCCCTCAGCCTGGTCTCGTTCTTGAAGAGCCGGGCGATGTTGAATAAAACCCTGGACGCCCAGCTCAACCAACAGTGCGCCGTCTCCATCAACGAGGTCGAAAGCTGGGTGGAAGCCAACCGGCAAAACCTGTTGCAGTGGGCGGTGGAACCGCAAATCTTGGCCGCCCTGGCCAACACGCCGGAAGCGCAAACGAACCGGGCCATCGTCGGGGCGGAGCAGGCGCACGCCCAGCAAGTCTATGGCTGTTACGAAAACATTTACCTGGTGGATCTCACTGGCGCCTGCGTGGCCTCCTCCGTACCCAAGTCGGTGGGAACGTTGAACGTGGGCGACCGCCAATATTTCAAGGACGCCCTGGCGGGCCAGACCGTGATTTCGCCGGTGTTGAGCAGCCATGTCACCGGCAATCCAATTGTGGTGATTTCCACGCCGATCAAGGCGGACGGGGTGGTGCGCGGCGTTTTGAGCTGCGCCCTGGACGTGAATACATTCAGCAGCAAATTCATCTCACCCATCAAAATTTTACAGAGCGGATATGCGTTCATGTTCGATGAGCAGGGCGTGTTCATCGCCCATCCGGACAAGACGCAAATTCTTAAAACCAAACTGACCGATTTCGACTGGGGCCGTCAAATGCTCGAACTGCATAATGGAGAAGTGCATTACACCTTGGAAGGTGCGGCCAAAAACACGATTTTCAAGACCAGCGACGTGCTGCATTGGGGGCTGGCAGTCACCGTGCCGACCGCCGAGTTGAACGCCCCGGTGTATCAAATGGGCCGGGTCAACCTGTTGCTCAGCCTGGGCGCGTTGACCGTGGGCGTGGTCATCATGTTGTTGACGGCGCGCTCCATCACGCGGCCCCTGCAAAGGCTGGCGGATGGTTTGACGGCCGGAGCTGACCAAACCACTTCCGCCGCCGCGCAAGTTTCCGCCTCCAGCCAGTCGCTGGCGGAAGGTTCGAGCGAACAGGCGGCGTCGCTGGAAGAAACCAGTTCCTCGCTGGAGGAAATGTCCAGCATGACCAAGCGGAATGCGGAAAACGCCCAGAAGGCCAATGACCTGGCCCGACAGGCCCGCACCGCCGCCGACAAGGGCACCGCCAACATGCAGACGATGAATGCCGCCATGGACGCGATCAAGGTTTCGTCCGACGACATCGCCAAAATCATCAAGACCATTGATGAAATCGCCTTCCAGACCAACATCCTCGCGCTGAACGCGGCGGTGGAGGCCGCCCGCGCCGGAGAAGCCGGGATGGGGTTTGCCGTGGTCGCGGATGAAGTGCGCAATCTCGCCCAGCGCAGCGCGCAGGCCGCGAAGGAAACCGCCGGCAAAATTGAAGGGGCCATCACCAAGACGGCCCAGGGCGTTGACATCAGCAGGCAGGTGGCGGAGGCCTTGAATGAAATTGCCGCCAAGGCGCGGCAGGTGGATGAGCTGGTGACGGAAGTGGCCGGGGCTTCGCGCGAACAAACGCAGGGCATCGCCCAGGTCAACACCGCCGTGGGCCAGATGGACAAGGTCACGCAGTCCAACGCCGCCAGCGCGGAAGAAAGCGCGGCCGCGGCCGAAGAACTCAACGCCCAGGCGATGACCATGAAAGAATCGGTGGCGGAACTGCTTCAACTCGTCGTCGGCAAGAGCCAGGGCACCGTGATCCGGACCGCCGCCGCCCCGGCACATGCCAAAGTCGTCCGTCATACTGCGCCCAAGGCAAAATTGGCCGCCCTGGTCGGCGGGAAGGGTCAGGCCCACAGGGAACGGGCGCTGACGAGCGAGGCTAATGGCCGGGACGAAATTCCCTTGGAGGGCGATTTCAAGGATTTTTGAGCCGGTCGTGGCGGCTACGTCCGGGCGATTTGCAGATTGAGGACGGGCTGACGATGGGCTTCGTTCTTGGAATGGAGGATCGCAAGCGCCTCGGCTTCGTCCTTGATGCGCAAGGAATCCTGTTTGGCGGCCATCGGCTTTTCCTTCTTTCCGGCGCCTCGAGCATTTTCTGAAATACTGCGGCCGTTTGGTTGGGGGAGAAATGAGGGCGGTTTTTTTTGGGTTTTGGCTTCGCTTTGGCCCGGTCATCCCGACGGGTCGTGACGCCTTCGCCAAAGGCCGATGAGCGGCGCCGCCCGCCAAAAGTCCAAGCTGGCGGGGCCGGCAAAAATCCTCGCTCCAAACGGCGGCTGTATTTCTTCAAACGCTCCGATATATAATACGACAGTTTTTTTTGGAAAACGTTCAATAAAATACTTGGATTTATTTGCGGGGCGGGGGTTGCCGGGCGGTCGTGGGGGCTGATAGTATGCCTGAGTTTTTTTGGCCGGCGGTGGCGGGCGGTGGGCGTTGTTCTTTGACATCCAACATTCAACATCCAACATCCAACATCCAACATCCAACATCCAACATCCAACATCCAACATCCAACATCCAACATCCAACATTCAACGCCCAATGTCGAAGGGCCAGCATTTGGTAAACCGCATGGACAACTACAGATAAACACGGATGGGAAACGGAAAGATTTCGCGCGAAGAAGCGAAGGTTTCGAAGGCTGCGGGGGGCACTGCTGGCCCAGGGCCACCATGGGGCGGTCGAGCTGGTTTCGGTTCCGCGGGAGAATCAGAGTGCTGGGAGCCGATTGAAGATGAAAAACTGGCGGCAGGATGCCGCCTGAACCCGCAGGCAAGATGCTGCTCTGTAGAAACCATGGCACCCCACCCTAACCCTCTCCCCTCCGAGGGGCGAGGGAACCGCGTTGGGTCGACGGCAACGCACGACCATGAGTTGCACAGCGATTTTTGATCTTTGCTACAGAGCCGCAATATGCCTGCGCTACGGCGGGTGGGCCGGCGTGCGGCCGGGTCGTCATTTTTCGGGGTAAACAAGATTTTTCGCTGACAAATTGTCCAAATGCTGTACATTCCGCACATGGGAAGGCCACCACTGATTTTAGTTACGCCGAGCATCGAGAGACGCGGTGTGGAGTTTCATGACCTGTCGGCCAGCCTTTCGGTGCGGTACAATAATGCCATTCTGAAGGCCGGCGGCATTCCGGTGACCGCGCCGACGACGACCGACCGGGCGGTGCTGGCGGAATGCGTGCGGCGCACCGATGGCGTGTTGCTGACGGGCGGCGATGACATCAATCCGGAGTTGTACGATAAAAAGCTGCCGCGCAAGGTGCTGAAGACGGTTGAGCAGACGCCGGATGGCGGGGAACGCGATGCGCGCGAGCTGGTGCTGATCCGGGAAATCTTCCGCCAACACAAGCCGGTGCTGGCGATCTGCCGCGGGCATCAGATGTTGAACGTGGCGTTCGGGGCGAAGCTGGTGGCGGACATCGGGCAGCAGGTGAAGACGCCGGTGAATCATCGGCGGATGGACCAGCCGCTGGAACTGGTGCATGAAGTGGCGTTGACACCCGGCTCGTTAGCGGCCAAAATTTGTAAAACCACGGTTTTGGGGGTGAACAGCACCCATCACCAGGCGATCCTGCAGCCGGCCGCGCCGTTCGTGGCGACCGGGGTGAGCAGCGACGGGATCGTGGAAGTGATGGAGCTGAAAAAGAAATCGCTGCCGTTCTTTTTGAGCGTGCAGTTCCATCCGGAGCGGCTGGTGCAGAAACATGCCCGCTACCGGGCGATATTTCAGAAATTTGTGGAAGCCTGCGGAAAAAATAAAAACTAACATGAAAGGTAAAATTCTCATCGTGGATGATGAACCGGAGCTGCGCATGCTGCTCAAGTCCATCCTCGAAACCGATTTCTCCGTGACGGACGCCGACTGCGGCGCGACGCTCTTGAAAAGATTTTCCGACGATGCGCCGGACGTGGTGCTGCTGGACTTGAAGCTGCCGGACGCGAACGGCCTGGACCTGCTGCCGCAGATCAAGAAGAACTGGCCGGACACGGAGGTGATCGTGCTGACGGGCGAGGCGACCTTCGAGGCGGCGGTGCAGGCGACGAAGCGCGGGGCGTATCATTTCATCAACAAGCCGTTCGACACGCAGGCGCTGCAGGTGACGATCGACCGGGCGATTGAAAACCGCCAGCAGAAGGAGGAGAACAATTCCCTGCGCCGGGCGATTTCCACGATGAGCGGCGGTTCGGCGCCGGTCTTCCAGAGTTCGGCGTTGCAACTGGTCGTGCGCACAATCGAACGGGTGGCGCCGAGCGATGTGGCCATCCTGATCACCGGCGAAAGCGGCACGGGCAAGGAAGTGATCGCGGACCTCATCCACAGTCTGAGCCTGCGGGCGAAGAACCGGATCATCAAGGTGAACTGCGCCGCCCTGCCCCGCGAGCTGATCGAGAGCGAACTGTTCGGTTCCAAGAAGGGTTCATTCACGGGGGCGACGGCGGACCGCGAAGGACTGTTCCGGCAGGCCGAGGGCGGGACGCTGTTCCTGGATGAGATTTCCGAGATGCCGATCGACACGCAGAGCAAGCTGCTGCGCGTGTTGCAGGACCAGGAAGTGCGCCCGGTGGGCAGCACGACGAGCTTCAAGACGAACTGCCGCATCATCGCGGCGACGAACCGCCGGCCCGAGGACGCGATCAAGGACGGCAAGCTGCGCGAGGATTTGTTCTACCGCATCAGCGCGATTTCGGTGTACCTGCCGCCGTTGCGCGAGCGGCGCGATGACATCATGCCGCTGGCGAACGTCTTCCTGAAACGTTTCAGCGCGCAGGCGAACCGGGTATTGCGCGGGTTCACGCCGCAGGCGGTGGAACGGCTGGCGAGCTTTGAATGGCCGGGCAACGTGCGCCAGTTGCAGAACGAGATCCAGCGCGCGGTGCTGCTCTCGGAAGGCCCGGAGGTGAATGTGACCGACCTGTCGATCAGCGACGTGAAGTTCATCCCGACCGAAGGCCACGACACTTCCTTCACGCTGCTCGAAGGCGTGGAGCGCAACGCCATCATCCAGATGCTCAAGGAAACGGGCGGCAACAAGCTGGAAACGGCGAAGCGCCTGGGCATCGGCCGCCAGACCCTCTACAACAAGATCAAGGGCTACGGGATCGATACTTGATTTGATCATTGATTACGCGGAGGACCGCGTAGCTCCCGTGGGTCGGCGCACGGAATTTTGAACAGCGACCGGGACGGGGTGTCTGTTGTCTGTTGATCGATTGATCACGAGCCTGCACGCATTGGGGCAGCGCGCGCATGAAAACACCCATCTCGAAATCAGTGCTGGCGGTTGTCCTCGCAGGCATGGCTCTCATTGCCGGCCTCGTGGAGCTGAGGCTGCATTCCGGCAAGCCATCCGCAGTGGAAGCAGCATCAGCCGTCACGGAAAAAACGGCGGCCACCGCAGCGGCAGCGCCCGCGCCAAAAGCCGCACCGGCAAAACCCGCCGCGAACGTCGGCACACTAAACAATTCGCTCCCCGTCATTCCCATTTCGCTCACGCCCTTTTTAGATGCGGTGGATGCCGCGGTGGCGAGGACGGATTCGGCGATGCAGTCATTGCCGCACGGTCCGCAGGTCTATGGCGGGATTGATTTTCTGCTCGAAGGCGCCATCAATCTCCAGGGACTCGGCACACTCGAGGAGCAGAACAAGAGTTACCGTACCAATGCAGTGGTGAGCCTGGACGAGACCAACACGGTCGAGGGCAAGTCCGTGGTGACGGAGCGCGGCAAAGGCATTGTCTGCCTCTATCTGCTGGCGGGCGGGCGGTTCGCCAGCGAAAAGCCGGGCGAAAAAACGGCCGACGTGGTCTGGCATTACGCCGATGGCACGGCCCTGCGCAGCGCGCTGCAAAACAACGTCCACGTGCGGGACTGGTGGCGGCGGCCTTACGAACAGCCGGCGCAATTGCCGAGCCCCAACACGAAGGTCGCCTGGCACAGCACCCAGCCCGGGAGCAACGGGCGCACGTTGCGGCTTTACCGCATCGCGGTGGTGAACCCGCATCCGGAAAAGACCGTCCGCGCGATCGGCTTTGCGAGCGCGATGAACCGGCCCTCGCTGTTCGTCGCGGCGCTCACGCTGGATCCGCTGATGCCGGGCGCGCGGCCGGATGACCTCACCTCGGAAGAAGTGGCCGATCCGGAAATGAACGGGCAGTTGCAGCTTTATGTGCAGGATGCCGATGGGCATCCGCTGGCGGACGTGGAGGTGAATTCCCATTTCCAGGCGGGGAAGCTGGATGCGCCCGGTCAAAAATATGTCACGGACAACAGCGGGCTGGCGCGGGTGCGTTTTCCGGACACCGGGCTGGAAAGCTTGGACGTGAGCGCCGCGCATGACGGTTTCAGCGGGCGCAAGATGCTCTGGGATGTGAAGGCGGGCGACGTGGTGCCGGCGAGCTACACGTTGAAGCTTTCGGCGGAGGTGAAGATTGGCGGCGTGGTGGTGGATGAGCAGGAGGTGCCCATCCCGGGGGTAAGCATCCGGCTTTATCGCTTTTGGAGCAGCCAGGATGACCGCCCCAACAAGAAGGGCGAGCAGGCCAGCTTTTCCACCATGAGCACCAGTACGGATGACACGGGCCGATGGGAGGCAAAAGGATTGCCGGCCACCCTGCTCGATCATATCAGCGTGGAAGCGAAACATCCGGAGTACATCGGCGAACAAAGCACCGTCGGGGGCACCGCGGAAAAGGCGTTACGCGCGGAGACATATAAAATGATACTGAAGCGCGGCCTGGAAGTAACCGGCCAGGTCCTGGATGAGAGCGGGAACCCGATTTCCGGCGCGACGGTGTTCGCGGGGCAACGCTACTACCGCGAACGGCAGCAGATGAACACCGGCGACGACGGGCGGTTTCATTTCAAGCGCATGGCCGAAGGCGCGATGGAATTCAGCGTCACCGCCAAGGGCCGGATGCCGGCGGTGAAGTCCGTGACGGTGAAGCCGGACATGGGTGAAATCATCTTCCGGCTCGGCCTGGGCAAAACGATCCGCGCGCTCGTGCGAAACGCGGCGGGCGACCCGCTGCCGGGCACGCGCGTTTCGTTGGAGAGCGCCAATGGCGGGGTGGCGGAGTCGTACGAATTTGAGACCACCACGGGCGATGACGGACGGTTCACCTGGGACGGCGCGCCGGATGAGCCGGTGCATTTTTACTTTTACAAATCCGGCTACGAGCAAAAGCGGCGGCAATTGCTCCAGCCGGACATCGAGAACATCATCACGCTGCAAAAGACCCGCACGGTGCACGGCCAGGTGGTGGATGCGGATACGGGCAACCCGGTCACGAAATTTCGCATCGGCTTTGGGCGCAATCCGGGCGGCGGTAATTTTTACGCCGATTATCCCGGCATGGCGGATCACGCGGACGCCAACGGGATGTTCAGCCTGGATTTGAACGAGGAAGAGGACACGCAGGTGAAGGCCGAGGCGGATGATTATGCGGAACAGATCCAGCCGCTGCCCGCCGCGCAAAATGACACGGTGCAGGTAACCCTGCGGCTCAAGCCCAGCCCGGCCTTGCATGGCGTGGTGGTTTCGCCCGCCGGCCAGCCGTTGCCCGGGGTGTCGGTGACGATGACAACAAGCGGCGGCGGCAGCTCCGCCAGCCTCGCCGGCGGGAAATTGCGCGCCTACGGTTCGGGTCCGAAAATTTCCATCACCGATGACGAGGGGAAATTCATTCTGCCCTCGCCGCCCCAAGGTGCGACGGTCGTCGCCGTCGGCGAGGCGGGTTTTGCCAACGTCCCGGTGGAGCAGGTGCGGCAAAATTCCACCATCGTGCTCCAGCCGTTCGGCCGCATTGAGGGCACGTTGAAGATCGGCGGGCAGCCGGGGGCGGGCAAGGATGTGATGCTCACGCTCAGCATCCCCGGCATCGGCACCGACTGGGACAGCTACAAACGGACGACAGATGACCAGGGGCATTTCACGATCGAACACGTGCCGCCCGGAGAGGTGCAGCTTGTGCGACTGATCGCCACGGGCGTCAACTCCTGGGGTCACAGCGACAACACCGTGGTGACCGTAAACCCCGGCGAGACCACCCAGGTCACCCTGGGCGACAAGGGCGCGGTGCTGGCCGGCAGGATCCGCTGTGAAGTCCAGCCGGCGAATGACGCCGGGGCGAACTTTGACGGCCGCTTGTCACACCCGCTGCCACCACGACCGGCCTTCCATTCACCCGACGAGGCCAAGGCTTATTACAACTCGCCCGAGTGGAAGGCTTTGATGAAGCAGCAAAAAAATTACGTCGCGGAAATACACCCGGACGGCTCGTTTGAGGTGGATGATGTCGTGCCGGGAACCTATTCGATGACGGTGGACGCGCGGGTCGGCGGCCAGCGGCCATGGGAGCATCAACCCTTTGCCCAAGGGTCGACGACGATCACCGTGCCGGACTCCTTTGATCCCGCCTCGCCGATGGACGTGGGCGAGATCGTGCTCCAGCCCGTGCAGTCGCACTGAACGGGCTCAGAGTTTTTTCAACTCCGCGCCGGCGAGCTGGATCAGCGGCCGGATGGCCGGGGCGCTGAATTCGAACTTGCAGCCGGCGGCGGCGAACAGTTCCGGCAACGGACGGGAGCCGCCCAGCGCGAGGGCTTTTTTGTAATCGTTCAAGGCTTTCGCCTTGTCCCGCTTGGAATTCGCCCAGACGTGCAGCGCGCCGAGCTGCGCGATGCCGTATTCCACGTAGTAAAACGGATACAGGAAAATATGGAGCTGCTTCTGCCAGGAGCTGGCGCGGGCGGCCTCGTAGCCGGAATAGTCCACATCGCCGCCGAAGCGGTCCAGCAGATGCAGATAGGCCGCCTTGCGTTCGGCGCGGGTGTGCCCGGGATGCTGGTAAATCCAGTGCTGAAAGGCGTCCACCACGGCCATCCACGGGAAGAAGCTGATGATGCCCTCCAGATGCGTCTTGCGCGCACGGTTCGCCTCGGTCGCCGGATAAAACTCCTCGATAAATTCATTGCCCAGGAGTTCCATGGCCATCGAGGCCACTTCGCAGAACTCGATCGGCGAATTGCGGTAGGGATACAGGTCTTCGTCGCGCGTCGCCTGCGCGTGGAACGCGTGGCCGGCCTCGTGCAGGATGGTTTCCACGTCACGCTGCAAACCGACGGCGTTCATGAAGATGAACGGCACGCGGGCTTCGGACAGGGTGGATTGATAACCGCCGGGGGCCTTGCCCTTGCGGTTGTCGAGGTCGAGCAGCTTCATGTCCTGCATCTGCTGGAAGCCGCCCGCGAGTTCGGGGTCGAGGTGGTTGAAGATGTTTTGCGTGCGCCCGACCATCTCGGCGACATCGGTGAACGGCTTCAAGGGCGGGCGGTTGTGCGGGTCCACGGCGAGATCCCAGGGGCGCAGCGTTTCCAGCTTCAACTGCCGGCGGCGTTCCGCCTGGATCTCGCGCACAGCAGGCACGATTTCGCTTGCGATGGCGTCATGGAATCGTATGCAATCGGCGGGCGTATAATCGAAACGGTTTTTAGAGCGGAAGATGTAGTCGAGGTAATTCTCGAAGCCGGCATTCTTGGCGATCTGCACGCGCAGCTTGACGAGTTCGTCAAAAATCTCATCGCACTTGTCCTCGTCCTCCAGCCGGCGTTTGGCGACGGTTTCCCAAGCCTCCTGACGCAGCGCCCGGTCGGGCTCTTCAAAGAAGACCGCCATCTGCGGCAGCGTCCGCTCCTTGCCACGAAACATCACGGCCTGCGCGCCGATGAGCTTTTGATACTGCTGGCCGAGCTTGGCCTCCTCGGTCTCCAGCGGCACATTTTCCGGGCGGAACAGGCCGACATGATTGTCCACGTCGCGGTCAAACACCTCGTAGCGCGCCTTGGGAAGATGTTTGCGCTGCGGATGCACGACGTAGAGTTTTTCCAGCTCGAACTGGCGGGGCTTGAGTTGCGGCTCCACGTGCTCGACGAAGTGCAGATAGGCCTTCTCCGCCTCCGCATCGTCCGTGTGGCAGGTCATGGCGATGTTGCGACGGGAGGCCTCCTCGTCCAAGGCGGCGTTCAGTTCGCTCCAGTCGAGGAGCCAGCGTTCCAGGTCGGCGGCGGATTTTGCCTGCGCAGCGCGCGTTTCCAACTGATCGAACAAAGGCGCGATCTGCGACCAGTCGCCCAGGTCGATGGTGGTCGGCACGAATGCGCGCGGTTTCGCGGGCGCCAATTTTCCAAACGGCAATAAACTCATGGACGGAGTTTAGCGGAACTTGGTGCGGAGAAAATGAATTATTCCTTCGTCAGCACTTTTTCGAGCAGCGAGTCGAGGCGCTTGAGCATCGCGCGCGGATCTTCCAACAGGCCGGCGGCGACGCGGGCATTGTCGAGAATCTGCTCGGCGACGCTGCCCGCCAGCGCGGCGTCCTTCAGCCGCATGGCGTCGAGGCGCGCCATGATGGGGTGCGCCGGGTTGATTTCAAAATCCTGCTTGGCGGGCGGCAAATCCGGGCCGTCCTGCTTCATGGCCTTCATCATGCGGCGCATGCTGGCGGTCATGAACTTGTCCGAATCCACGACCACGGCGGGGCTGTCCACGAGGCGTTGCGAAACGCGCACGTTATTGACCTTGTCGCCCAGCGTTTCTTTCAACCATTGGGTGAGCGACTTGGAGGCTTCTTCGGACAGCGCGCCTTCCTTCTTGGCGCTGAGGTTCAAGTCCGCCTTCTCCGCGAGTTTGAGCGTCTTGCCATCGAAGGTGTGGAGATGCTCCATCACAAATTCGTCCCACGCATCGTAGAGGAACAGCACCTCCCATTTGCGTTCCTTGAACACCTCGAAATACGGGCTGGCCTCCGCCGCCGCGCGGTTGGCCGCGAGCAGGCAATAGATCTCCTTTTGGTCACTGGGCATGCGGCTCACATAATCCGCCAGCGACGTAAGCTTGCCGGCGTCCAGCGTGGAGGATTCGTAGCGCAGCAGTTTGCCCAGCGCCTCTTTGTGCGTGAAATCGGTGACGACACCTTCCTTGAGGAAGCGTTGATATTCGCCGTAGAATTTTTCGTACGCGGCGGCCTCTTTCACCGATTGCTCATCGAGAAATTTCAGGAACCGGCTCGTCAGCACCTTGTTCAGCTTCTGCATGAGCGAGGTGTCCTGCATCGTTTCGCGCGAGATGTTGAGCGGCAGGTCTTCGCTGTCCACCACGCCTTTGAGGAACCGCAGCCATTCGGGGAACAAGCCCTTCGCCTTGGCCTGGATCAGGATTTTGCGGCAATACAGGTTCACCTCGGAATCCATCCGGCCCATGCCGAGCGTTTCAAAATTGCGCGACGGCACGAACAGCAGCGCCTGGATGGCCAGCGGCGCATCGGCGGAAAAATGCAGGCGGAACAGCGGCTGGTCGTGGTCGTGGCCGATGAACGTGTAGAACTCGTTGTACTCCTCCTCCTTGATCTCGTTTTTGTTCCGCGCCCAGATGGCTTGCACCGTGTTGAGGCGCTTGGTGTTCAGCTCGATGGGAAACGGCACGAAGCTCGAATAACGCTGGATGATGCGTTCCACCGTGCTTTCCTGCGCAAAATCTTTGGCGTCATCCTTCAACTCCAGCGTGATCTTGGTGCCGCGCGGCAGGTCGGCGGCGGGCGTGATCTCGTAGCCGCCCATGCCTTCGCTGGTCCATTGCCACCCCGGCTCTTCCGGCGCAAAGGAACGGCTCAGGACCGTCACTTTTTTCGCAACCATGAAGGCGGAGTAAAAGCCCACGCCAAACTGGCCGATCAAGCCCACGTCCGCCTTCTTATCCTCGGCGAGCTGTTTCAAAAACGCCTTGGTGCCGGAGTGCGCGATGGTGCCGAGGTTCTCAACGAGCTCGGCATGGGTCATGCCCAGGCCGGTGTCCGTGATGGTGATGGTGCCGGCCTTGTCGTCCGTGGTGATGGCGATGGCCGGCGCGACCTCGGATTGATGAACCGGTTTGCCGGAGGATTGGGTGAAGCGCAGCTTCTCGCACGCGTCCGCGCCGTTGGAAATCAATTCGCGGATGAAGATCTCCTTGTCGGTGTACAGCGAATGGATGACGATGTTCAGCAACTGCTGAATCTCCGCCTGAAAATGATGGGTTTCGGCTTGGCTCATAAATTATAGGGTTGTTTTGATAATCCAACACGGTTCCGGCGTCAAGAGGACAGGTTAAAGCAAACGGGATCATTCCGACGACAACCAAATGACTCCAAACTGGCAGGGCGGGCGACCCCCTGCCCGCCGCCGATTGTTGGCTCACCAGAAATTATCCATTCAGGTGTTTCTCTTCATAACGATGCCGATGAAGCGCCAGCGTTTTAAAAAATCGTCGTAGGACATGCGGCCGAGTCCACCGAGTGGATCGCCGACGACCACTTCGGCATCGGTCACCTCCAGCACCGTGACCCAGTGGTCCACCATGAAGCCGTATTTGATGACCGCCAGCGTGAGTCCGGCTTGTTTCAATTCCGGGATGTTTTTGAAGGCGCGGCATTTCACGGTCAGCCCGTTCTTGCCATATTCTTTTTGCAGGGCGTCGGCCAGCAGATCCGGGGGCGTCCCTTCTTGAAAGCTGGTGCAGGACAATATGGCAATCTGCCCTTCCTCCGCCGGCAGTCCGAGTTTTCGCAAGGCCGTCACCGCGGAAGCCGGCCCGCAAGTATAGTCAGTCGTTTGCAGACAGATGCCGTTGGCATCCATGCTGGTCCGCAACCGGGTCAGTTGCTGCCGGTCAACCGCCGGGGCCAGAAACGGCCAGATCGCCAGGTAAAAAACCATGGCTGCCATCAATGCCGACACCATCACGCGGGCGCGACGTTTCGGCAGGCGGGAAAGCGGCGTGGTCAAAACCATGGTGGTGACGAAGCCGAGCACGGCGAATTTCTTCAATCCCATCATCAACCAGGAAACGGGCGGGGTGAACAACAAGGCCGGCACATAGAACGCCACAACGAAGACAAAAATCAAAACGACGGGAATGAAATAGCCGATCACCCAATACGGGCTGCGCCGGCGCGAAAACCACCAACCCAGAGCGGCCCCGGCCAGCGCCCAAAGCAGCGAAATAAATGCGGCCAGCCACAGGTTCATTTACGGCGAAGGGTAGACGAACCCTTTTCAGATGAACAACGAAATCACTTTTGCCGCCAGCGCAGCAGCCTCAACGCATTTCCAATGACGATCAGGTCGGAAAAACCCATCGCCGCTGCGCAGAAGATCGGGCTGATGAAACCGAGCGCGGCCAGGGGTACGCCGAGCGAGTTGTAGAAGAACGCCCAGAACAGGTTTTGCCTGATGGTCCGCAAGGTGGCGCGCGCCAGGCCCAGCGCCTCCGGCACGGCCTCGATCTCTGATTTCAACAGGATGATGTCCGCCGCCTCGCGCGCGATGTCGCTGGCGCGGCTCACGGCGATGCCGAGATCCGCCTGCGTCAGGGCCGGGGCGTCGTTGATGCCATCGCCCACGAACGCCACGCGCTCGCCGGCGACTTGGAGCTTTTTCACGAACTCCGCCTTCTGCTCGGGCCGCACCTCGGCGAAAACATTTTCCGGCGCAATGCCGACCTGCTTCGCGATGCCGGCCGCCGTCAAGGCGTTGTCACCGGTGACGAGATAGGTTTTGAACCCCTGCTGCCGGAGCTGTTTGACAACTTTCGCCGCACCCGCCTTGACAATATCGCGCACGGCAAAGAGGCCGAGCAATTTTGTTTCCATCGCCAGGCCGACAATCGTGGCCCCCTGCCCCGACCATTCGGCGATGAACGGTTCGCCGGCGGTCAGGAGCGCTCCGGATTCTTTGAGCCAGCGCAGAGAGCCAAGGCGCGCCGTTTGCCAGCCGCCATCCGGCAACTTCACCTTGCCTTCAACGCCGGCACCGCGAATTTCTTTCCAATCTGCAATCTCCACCTTCTCCGCGGAGATTTTCGCAATCGCCTGACTGATGGGATGGGTGGAGTTGCGTGCAAGGGCGGCGGCCAATGCCAGTGGAGCGCCGGGCTCCAGCCCGGCGTGGACTGAACGTGAATCAAAACGCGCCGTACCGGAGTTCGGCGCTCCGATGGCGGTCACTTCCGGTTTTCCCACCGTGAGCGTTCCGGTCTTGTCAAAAATCACCGCCGTGATGCCTCCCGCCTTTTCCAACGCCACGCCGTCGCGGATCAAAATGCCCCGGCGGGCGGCGGAGTTGGCGCTGGCCATAATAGCGGCGGGCGTGGCCAGTCCCATGGCGCACGGACAGGCGACGATCAAGACGGCGGAGGCGATGATGAAACCGGCGGCGAGGCCGGCGGGCGCGTGGGCATGCCAGAAAAATCGGGCGAGAAAATCGTGGACGTGATTGGCCGAGGCCGGCGCGAGGCCCCACCATAATCCCGCCGCCAGCGCGATGACCACGATGACGGGCACGAAGACGTTGCTGATGCGGTCGCCGAGGCGCTGGATGTCCGCCCGGCTGGTCTGGGCGCGCTGCACGGCGGCGATGATGTGCGCCAGCGCCGTTGCTTCGCCGGTGGCGGTGACGCGCATCACGAGACGGCCGTTCAGGTTCACCGTGCCGGCAAAAAGTTCGCCACCGGGGTTTTTATCCGCCGGCACCGATTCACCGGTGAGCATTGCTTCATCCACGGCTGATTCACCCTCCAGCACGAGGCCATCCACCGGCACGCGGTCGCCGGGGCGCAAGGCGATGCGGTCGTCGATTTTAAGATCGGCCACGGGCACTTCGACTTCGACCGGTTGGGCGGGGGCGACGGGTTTGAAACTGCGGATATCGAAACTCTTTGCCGCGGTCGAGGCGGCCACCTGGATTCGACGCGCCGTTTGGGGGGCGAGATTGAGCAGTGATTTCAACGCGCCGCTGGCCTGGTCGCTCACGCGGGCTTCGAGCCAGTGGCCGGTGCTGACGAGGGAAATGATCGCAGCGGCCTCCATGAAGAAGACGTGCCCGCCCGCGCCGCTCAACAAGGCCCAGGCGCTGTAACCGAAGGCGGTGGTGGAACCCAGCGCCACCAGCGTGTCCATGTTGGATTCACCCACCTTGAGCTGCCGCCAGGCGCCCGCATAAAATTGCGCGCCGCAAAATATTTGGACGACGCCCGCCAGCGCAAAGGCCAGCCATTGGAACCAGGGCTGCAAGGCGAGGCCAAAAACCCATTCGCCAATCATCAACGCCCCGGTGACGGCGAGGCCGAGGATTAAATTCCATTGCCAGCGGTTCTGCCGGGAAGATTCGGCGGCGGCATCACCGGCGGGAAGCTCCTTGGCAGCGAAGCCCGCGCGGGAAATGGCGGCGAGGACGGCGGGGATATTTTTTGCCGCGGCCGAATTCCACCGGACGCTGGCGTGTTCGGCGGTGACGCTCACGGAAACGCTATGGACGCCGGCGGTTTTCTGCGCGGCCTCGGTGACCTTGCGGGCGCAATTGTTGCAGGTCATCCCGGTGACGCGCAGTTCAGTTGTGGCTGGGGCGGACATTTCTTCGCGCAAACATCCTGCCACTACATTTGCGGTTCGTCGAATTTAGTTTTGGCAGAGCGCCGGGGCCGCGCGGGCCAGGATGCGCAGGAGAAACGCCGCCGGCGCGCATCACTCACGCCAACTTGATGCTTTTCATGCACCCATGCCATTCACGCAAATTGGGATGCGACTTCGGCAGTTGATAATGACCGGAATAGAGGAAGTTTTCCAACATGCCAAACAGGTCGAAATCCACGAACAACGGACGGTCGGCCAGGAGAAATTCCGAGTGCGCGAGCATCTGTTCAAAAGGGACAAGGCTGGTCTCCAGTTTTTTCAACCAAACTTTTTGATCACGGTGCCATTGGGCGATGCAGCCGCGGCCAAACTTGCGTTCCTTGAAGCGCAGGTATTGGAGCTGCTGGTTCGCGGGCAGGTTCTCGCGGTAATAGATGTCATTCAGGCGGAACGTCGCGCCTTCGATGTCGTTCTCAATGTAGCGCCAGAGGAGGGATTGCACGCCTTCCTGGGCGGCGGGGAAGAGGCCGAGCTTCAGTTTTGCATCCAGATATTTGGCGACGATCTGCTGGTCGTCGGTGTCGTCGAAGATGACCTTTTTCCCGTTGCGCAGGGTCGGGACGCCGTAGTATTGGCCCCGGGTCAGCTTCCAGACGAGCGAGCGTTCCTGGGCGGGAACGTTGATGATTTTGAATTTGGCACCCGAGAATTCGAGGATCCGCCGCGTCGGCAGACAAAACGGGCTGAACGGGAACTGGATGAGTTCGATCATGGGAAAAGTTTTCAGCTAATCCGAAAGTGTTGACAAGCTAATTCCGGGCGATTTTGGCTTGCGAAAATCCGGCGGCGGGCGATGCTCGCAACATGAAAACTGCCTCCGCCCTATGCGCCGGTTTGCTCCTCACATCGTGGCTGGCCGCCCCGGCGCGTGAAGCCGCGCCGCGCTATGTTTTTTCCGCCGGCCAGACGAACGTCTTCGCCGTGGAGGTTTCCGTACGCAGCGAGACCGGCTCCGAGGTCAGCACCGGCAACGTGGTGATCGTGGTGCAGGAGGCCGGGGCCGGTTCGGCGAAGATCGCCTGCCGCGGAAACCTGAAGTCGGACATGCGTCGTCCACCGCAGCGCGGACCGGGGTTCTTTCCCGGATATGGTGGCTATTACCCGGGCGGCATGATGCAGAATGTTTTTCCAAATGACTGTGAAATTGAATTGAATGACCGGGGCGTCGAACTCCGGGACGGCGGCGATTACGTGCTGGCGGTTCCGCTGGGAAAACTGGTGCAGTCCATCTTCGAACCGTTGCCCGAAAATTTAGGCGACGGGAAGTCCGCCGACACCGTCACCGTGCTGGACGATCCCTACTGGCTCGGTCCGGCGAATAATTTCATGAACGCCCGCCTGAACGGGCAGCCGATGGGCATGCGCTTCAACATGGGTTACCCGCAGCAAACCGTGGACACGTTGACGCTGTCCCGGCAGGTTTCAACCCGTAAAACCGCCGCCACGGCGGATTCGCTGGAATGGCACAAGCAGGTGAAGCTGGAGAGTTTCACCCGGACCGGCCCCGACCCGCGACTGGTGGCGGCGGTGGAATCCGATTTCACCTTTGACCGGAGCGCGGGCCTGATGGCCCGGGTGGAAACGGAGGCCGATGTATCCTCGCAGACTGAAACCACCACCCGCAAAGTAAAGGTCGTGTTCAAGTCGCGCCGGCTGACGGGCGATGAACTCGAGGCCGCGCTCGCGCCGCCGCCGCCGCCCGCTCCACCCCGGAAGCTTTCCATCACGGACTTGAATAATATCTCCGCCGATCTGAAATCACCTGACCTGGAAACACGCCGCGCGGCCCTGCGCCAGCTCAATGGCGTGGAAGTGGAGACCCCGCCGGCGGATTTCACCGGCCTCATCGCCGCCATGGCGTTGGATTCGGATTCCTTCACCCGCATGACGGCGGCGAATTTTCTCGGCAGCCATGCCACGACCAACGATGTGCCCGTCCTGCTCAAGCTGCTGAAAGACACCGACTGGTCGGCACGGCAGGCCGCAACCAAGGCCTTGGGCCGGTTGAAGGACGAGCGTGCCATCCAGCCGCTCGCCGATCTCATTGCCCGGGGCGGCAACATGTACAGTCAGGACGCCAGTTCCGCGCTGATGAACATCGGGGCGCCGGCGGAAAAGGCCGTCATCGGCCTGCTCAATGAACGTAATGCCGAAACGCAACGCCAGGCCTGCACCATCCTCCAACAGATCGGCACCGGCGACAGCCTTGACGCGCTGCAAAAACTTGTCGGCGACAGCGAGCAGCAGACCAGCCAGGCCGCCGCGGACGCCATCCGCGCGATCAAGCAGCGCCAGTAGCGCAAAGCCGCTTTACAGTTTCACGTTGCGGGTCTACAGTCGAACCATGGCTGGCGAATACGATTCGACGGAATTTATTGACTCTGATTTTACGGTGCAGAAAACCTCCGCGCCCACGCGCGATGACACGGACCGGCGCGTCGTGGAAGCGCAGCAAAAGCTCGTGGAACTCAAGCGCGCACAGGAGGAACTGGAACGGGAACGCTCGGGCCTGGAGGAGCTGCGCCGGCGCCAGGGCGAATTCCACACCGGCCGCCAGGAGATCATCCAAAACCTCACGCGCGGCCTCGGCCTGCTGGAGGAGGCGGAATTCACCGCCCGCCGCGACGCCGAACAGATGGCCAAGACCCTCGTTGATTTCCGCACGGCGCTCGGCAAGGTGCAGGGCATCCAGGACGGCGCCTGGACCAAGGAAAATTTCCAGGTCGAACTGGCCCGCGGGCTGACCATCATCGAGAACGCGCGCATGGAATGGAATTCCGCGCGCTTGAAAATTTCCGCGCTCGCCGGCGAGACCAAGAACGCCGCCGCGCCGCTGGATAAAAATGTTTCGTCCGCCGCCTCCGCCTCGCTGGCGGATCTGGGGTTCGGCCAGCTCTGCAAGATCGGGCTGGCGATGACGTGGCCGCTGCTGCTCGTGGCGCTGGGCGCCCTGGGCGTCTTCATTGCAATCCTGATGCGCAAGTGAGATCGCATGGCCAAGAACAATCCCGATCCGATCTCCGACAAGGCGCGCGCCCTCAATGACGAGATCGCGGCGCTGGAGGCGGAGATCAAGAAGCTGGATGCGCAACTGACGAAGTCGCCCGCGCCAAGATACCGCTCCACCGCCCTGCCCCAGGGCCAGACCATTCCGCGCGCGGTGGAAAAACCCGCACCGCCGGCCGAGCCGGTCTTTGAAGAGGTCAAGGTCAAGCCGCTCCACGGCCGCGACGATTCCGCTTCGCCTGATCATTACAACGAACTCGGGGTGCGCAAGTACGACCTGCCGGCGCTGTGGAACCGCATCCGCAATCATTTCCGCGGGCCGACGACCAACAATCCGCGCCTGGTGAACTACCTTGCCGCCGGCGGCGTGCAGGGGTTAAAACCGCTGCGCTATGAGAAGCGCGTGGCGCGCAACCGGGTTGTCGTGCTGGCCTCGATCTTACTGGTGATCCTGCTGGGCATATTGTTGCTGTTAAGACGTCACTATTGAAATGAAGACTCCGTTGATTGAACTGCCCATCGTCACGAGCGAGGGGATTTTTTTGGCGCATTATTCTGACAAAGGACTGGCCGGGCTGGATTTTCCATCCCGGCGCAAAGGTCGCGTGCTCTCCGCCAATCCCAAGGCGCCGGCGCAAATCTTCCGGTGGCATCGGACCGCCACGCGGGCGTTGAAGGCCATGCTGGCCGGACGCGAACCCGAAGACCTGCCGCCGCTCGATTGGACGGGCACCACGGAATTCCAACAATCCGTCTGGGGCGTGATGCTGGCCATTCCCACGGGCAAGACCAAGAGCTACGGCGAAGTGGCCAAGGCGATCGGCAAGCCCAAGGCGGTCCGCGCCGTGGGCAGCGCGTGCGGGGCGAACCCAATTCCGGTGCTGGTGCCGTGTCACCGGATTTTGGCGGCGAACAACAAGATTGGCGGTTTTGGGGGCGGGTTGGATTGGAAGCGCAGATTGCTCGCGGGCGAAGATATTATTATTTGATCACCTTCGCCCGTCATACCATCGGCGGGCGGTTTGGCGGCTAATTTTGATGCGGCGGGGGACAAAAAGGATGTAATACAACATTTTGAAAGATGCGAGCGGTGAATGCTCTTTCAGCCTGCGCGCCGAGGTCAAGATTGGATGGCGGTGCAGAATGATAAATCGTTTCCCGGTTTCCTTGGCCAGCTTTTGCAATCGACCGCCCAGTTCCCAATCTTCGCCGGCAAAGGTTTCGGTGCTGAAACCAGCAAGTTTTCGAAACGTCGCCGCCTCGATAAACATAAATGGTCCATGAAGGAACCGCCGCTAGCGAAATCCAATATTCAGGATGGGCATCATCAGTCCAGTGATGAAGTCACTTTGATCCCAGCAGATGGTCGCGCCGCCGGCGAAACAGGTGCCGGACTGAATCTCCTTCGCCAGGTCGGCAAACAGTTCCGCACCGGGATGGGAATCGGCATCCACGAAGACCAGCCAGTCGCCGGTGGCCGCCGCCGCGCCGGAATTGCGCGCGCGGGAGATTTGGTTGACCGGCTCAAACACAACGGTCGCGCCCGCCGCCCGCGCGATTTCCGCCGTGCGGTCGTGGGAATTGTTGTCGCAGACGATCAATTCACTTTCCCAGCCGATTTGCGCGAACGCGCCGCCCGCCAGCTTGATTTGCGCAAGCGTTTCGCCCAGCAGTTTTTCCTCGTTGAAGGCCGGGACGACGATGGAAATTCTCACCTCAAAAGCATAGCCGCTTTGGGGCAATGCTCAAACCTCAATGCCGGCTCCGGCAATTCGTTCACTTCGCCGTCAGCCGGATGATTTCCTTCAACGTGGTCTGCGGTTTGAACTTCACGAAGCGGTCGAGTTTTTCCACGAGGGGTTTACGACGGCGCATGTCGTCGAAGCCGGGGGCGTAGGCCTGGTCGTAGGGGATCAGCTCGATCTTGGATTTGGAGCCGAGCGTGGTCACGACGAGTTTGGCGAGTTCCAGGATGGAAACCTCCTCCGTGCCGCCGATGTTGAAGATTTCGCCACGGGCCGTTTCACACTGTTGCAGGCGCACGAGGGATTCCACGGCATCATGCACGAAACAGAAGCAGCGGGATTGCGCGCCGTCGCCGAAGACCTTCAGGGACTCGTTCTTTTTGGCGGCGGCGATGAAGCGGGGCAGCACCATGCCGTAGCGCCCGGTCTGGCGCGGGCCGACGGTGTTGAACAGCCGCGCGATGGTGACGGGCAGGCCTTTTTCGCGGGCGTAGGCGAGCGCAAGAAATTCGTCCGTGAGCTTGGCGCTGGCGTAGCTCCAGCGCGAATGTCCGGGAGGCCCAATGAGCAGGTCGTCATCTTCGCCGAACTCCGGCTTGGCGCTCTTGCCGTAGACTTCCGAGGTGGAGGTGAGCAGGAGCGGCGTGGAATGTTTTTCAGCGGCGCGCAGGAGGATCTGCATCTCGTTGAAGCTCGCCTCGAGGACGTGCAGCGCGGATTTCACCACGAGTTCCACGCCCACGGTAGCGGCCAAGTGGAAAATAAATTCCGCATCGGCGCACAACTCCGGCAGTTCCGTGCAACTGGAGATCTTCGACTGGATGAAACGGAAATTTTTATTCATCGCCACGGCGCGCAGATTATCGCGGCTGCCGGTGGACAAATCATCAATGACCACGACGCTCTTGCCATCGGCAAGCAGGCGCTCGACCAGATGAGCACCGATAAATCCAGCCCCGCCGGTGACGATGATATGTTTCTGATTTTTCATTTGAGCGCGTTTGCGACGGCTTCGGCGAGATGCTGGCGGTAGTCGCTGGCTTCAATCTTGCTGGATTCGGCGCGGTTGGAAAGAAATCCGCCTTCGATCAGGATCGCGGGGTGATGGTGTCCGTGGAGCACGCCCATGAAGCGGGCGCGGCGCACGCCCCGGTCCTCCTCGCCGCTGGCGCGCAGGACGGCCCGGTGCAGGCGGACGGCGAGCTGGAAATTTTGCTGGTCGTAGGCGTTGTTCGGGAACCATTGCGCCAAGGGGTCCGGGTTGCCGCGGGTGAGCGTGGAGGTCATGCCCTGCGGCGTAAGGCAGTAGGTTTCGAGGCCGCTTTCCTTCTTGTCCGGCGCGGCGGAGTTGAAATGCAGGCTGATGAACAGGTCGGCGTGATGCGCTTCCGCAAAGGCCACGCGATTGGAGAGCGAGACATCCACATCGGACGTGCGCGTGAGAAAAACCGTCCAGCCGTTGGAGACGAGCAAGGGCGCCAGCCGCCGGGCCCAGTCGAGCGTGAATTCCTTTTCGGTGTGGCCGTCGAAGATGCAGACGGTGCCGGCGTTGACGCCGCCGTGGCCGGGGTCGATGACGATGACGCGGTTGGTGGCGGTGAACGCCAGCGGCGGATCGGTGAGCAACGGTTCAAAACTCTTCCGCAGGTCCAGGCCATGGACGAACACCTGGCCGTCGATGAATTCGGGCGCGAAGCCGAGATGGATGCTGGCGCCGTTCCAGGTCGCCTCGCGGCTGCCGATGGCCAGCACCAGAACGCCCTGCCGGGAGCTGACCGTATAGGTGGTGAGCGGCGATTTGGACAACAGCAAGGGGACGCCGAGCTTTTGTTCGGCCGTCCAGCGGCTGAGGGAGGTGTAAGCGTAAATGATCGGCGGCTTGACGGCCCGGACCAGCGGCTGGTTCGTGCGGACGACGGGCTGATTGGTGGCGGGGGAATTGGTCAGGTTGAGGACCGGGATCGGCTGCCACGTGACGGGTTTGGACGGAACGCGAACGGCATTGGTGTCCGACCATTCCGGGGGCGGCGGCTCGACAGGCGTGGCGCAGCCGGCAAGCAGGAGCAGCAACGCGGCACCAAAAAGAATGACCACAGGTTTGAACACGCGTCCATTTTGCGCAAGGGGAAAGCGGACTCAAGCTGTTTCGGGAAAAAGGCGGGTTTTTGCCATCCGCAAGGGGCAGGCGCGGAACAATGACTCCCCAATTGGGGCGTCCATTACGGCTTTGAAAATTCAGGTCGTGGGTTGAATTCCACCCCTCGCCCTAACCCTCTCCCCTCCGAGGGGCGAGGGAACCGAAGGGCGCGTCTCGGCCTGCTTGTCCACTGGCTTGTTTGCGAAAGCGAATTCCGGCATGATGAGCGCAGTGAAAATCTTAGTCGCCATCACCGGGGCCAGCGGCGCGCTTTACGCGCAGCGGCTGCTGGACAATCTCGATCCCCGCGAGCACGAACTGCACGTGGTGATGAGCCATTACGCGCAGCAGGTGGTGGCGGAGGAGCTGCCGGGCGGCCTGATCTTTCCCGCCGGTGTGAAACCGCACGGCTTGAAGAGCATGAACGCACCGTTCGCCAGCGGCTCGAATCCGCCGGACGTGATGGTGGTGATCCCCTGTACGATGGGCACGATGGGCCGCATCGCCCACGGTTACAGCGAGGATGTGCTGCTCCGCGCCGCCGACGTGGTGTTGAAGGAGAAGAAGAAGCTCATCCTGGTGCCGCGCGAAACCCCCTTGAGCCTCATCCATGTGAAAAACATGGAACTGCTGCTGCTTGCAGGGGTGACGCTGATTCCGGCGAATCCCAGCTTTTATTCCGGTGCGAAAACGGTGGTGGAACTTGTGGACACGGTGGTGGCGCGGGTGCTGGATCATATTGGGGTTAACAACAAACTGGCACCGCGCTGGGCAGAGGAGCCTGAGTAAATAAAGAGGATAGAAGATTGAGGATGGAGGATAGAAAAGACACAACACCACAAGCATTATGGCTATCATCAGAAGTTTTCGAGAACTGCGGGCTTATCAGCAAACCCGCCAGGAAGCCCAACGAGTATTCGTAATGACCCAGACATTTCCGAAAGAAGAAAAATTTTCCATGACCGACCAAGTCCGCCGCTCATCGCGTGCGGTTAAATCCATGATCGCGGAAGCTTGGGGACACCGGCGCTATCAGGCTGCGTTTGTCAGCAAATTAGCTGACGCCATTGGTGAAGCAAACGAAACCCAATCATGGCTCGATGATGCGCTGGACTGCGGCTACATCAGCAAAGCCCAGCATCAAGACTTTGATGCGGCGTGGCAAGGGATTGGCGGCATGATCAACAACATGATCAATAAAGCAGATGAATTTTGCAGCAGCGCACGTTAAAAAATGTCTTTGCCATCTTCCATCCTCCATCCGCTATCCGCCATCCGCAAATGGGGAAGTTTCGTGCGTTTTTCGCACACGGTCTTTGCGCTGCCGTTTGCGCTGGCGGCGATGCTGGTGGCGGCGCGGGGCAACCGGGGCTGGCCGGGCTGGCGGGTCTTCGGACTGATCCTGGCGGCGATGGTCTGCGCGCGCACGTGCGCGATGGCGTTCAACCGCATTGCGGACCGGAAATTTGACGCGCTGAATCCGCGCACGAAGAACCGGCATCTGCCGGCGGGGGAAATTTCGCTGTTCAGCGCGGTTTTCCTCTGCGCGCTCGCGGCGGCGGGATTGATCGTGGCGAGTTATTATCTGAATCCGCTCTGTTTTTACCTGTCACCGGTGGCGCTGGTCGCGGTCTGTTTTTATTCGCTGACGAAACGGTTCACGGATTACACGCATGTTTTTCTGGGCATCGCGCTGGCGCTGGCCCCGATCGGGGCCTGGCTGGCGGTGAAGGGCGCGGACGTTTCCGGGCCGGAAATCTTGCAGATGACGCTGCTCGCGGCGGCGGTGATCTTGTGGCTGGTGGGTTTCGACATCATCTATGCGCTGCAAGATTACGAGTTCGATAAATCCCACGGACTGCGCTCGCTCGTCGTGGCGTGGGGGCCGCAGAACGCCCTGTCCGCCGCGTTTCTCGCGCACATGGTGATGTGCGGGCTGCTGTTCGGGTTTGGTTTCCTGTGCGGATTTCGCATCACGTATCTGATCGGGTGGATGATCATTTTGCTCTGTCTGGTGATGGAGCATTGGATTGCGCGGCGACGCGGGTTGAACTGGATCAACGTGGCTTTTTTCCGGCTGAATGCACTGGTGGGGGTGGTATTTCTGGTGGCCGTGGCCGCAGAAGTGATTTTTAAGGGCGGATTCCGGTTTCGATAGACGTGGCCTGGTCTCACGCAAAGGTTTTGAACAGCATCGTGGCTGTGCGGTCAAAGGGAGAAATAATTCACGGATTGACGCAACCCTTTAATTGGCTTTAATACGCGGCATGAACCTCCGGCTGCTCCTGCTGGTGCTTTGTCTGGCGGGCAATGTCCTGCTGGCCATGGCCTTGGTGCGGCCGCAGCGGGCGGGTTCGGCCACGGCAGACTCCCCGGCAAGCAATCCCCATTTAAAGCAGGCGGTCGCGGCACCGGCGACGACCACCACCGCGACGGATGCGGCGGCGGAGGGAACGACGAACGCGGCGGATTTTTCGTGGCTGCAATTCACGCTGGGAGATTATGCGCAATACATCAAGGACCTGCGGGCGTTCGGCACGCCGGAGCCGCAGGTGCGGGAGATCGTGTTCGGCGCGATCGATGCGACGTACCGGCCGCGGCGGGGGGCATTGATGCCGCCGCCCAAAAAGCGCGACGACACCAAGTTCTGGGTGCGCCGGAATCCGTTTGGCGGCCAGGCCCGGATGACCCCGGAGCAAAAGGAGCAGATGCGAGCCTTGCGCAAGGAGGAGGCGGACCTGGTGAAATCGCTGTTCGGCCCGGACATCTATGAGCAGATCGCCAAAGATGCGGGCGGCACGGGCAGCGACTGGATGGAACGGCAATACGGTTTTCTGCCGAAGGAACTGCGGGAAAAAGTGCAGGAGATCGAGGAACGGATGAACGACGACAAGTCGGAGGTCTACGCCCAGGCGCAGGAGGACAATGACTGGCAATCGCAACAGTCGGACCTGCGGAAGATCGAAAAGAAATATCGCGATGAACTGGCGAAAGTTTTGACGCCGGAACAATTGTTTGAATGGGACCTGCGCCACTCCCAAATTGCCGACCAGATAAAGAACAATGAACTGTCGGCGTTTGATCCCACCGAGAGCGAGTTCCGCGCGGCGTTCAAATACCAGCAGGTGATGGACGAAGTCAACCCGCCGCGCGACCCGAACAGCGACACCCCGAATCTCACGCCGGAGGAACGGCAGGCGGCCGCCGACAAACGCAAGGCGGCGGAGGCGGAACTGGCGGAGGCCCTCGGCACCAACCGCCTGGCGGAATTCAAGCTGGAGCAGGATTACGGCAACCGCTCGCTGATCGAGGCGGGCGTGCCGAAAGATTCCGTGTTCAAGCTGGCCGACATCAAAAAAGAGTCCGATGATGCGGTGCGGAAAATCCGCCGGGACAAAACGCTCACGCCGGACCAGCGGGCGGATGCGCTCACGGCGATCCAGAATGAGACGCAGGCCAGCGTCAACGGGCTGCTGGATGACAAGCAGTACAAACGCTATCTGAACCAGGGCGGTTATTGGCTGCGAAACATCGCCCCGCCCAAACCCCAACCCGTGCCGGCCCCATGAGAATCAGCGTGCTCATCCTCGTTTCGCTGGCGGTCAATGTGATGCTGGCGGCCGTATTTTTCCATCAGCACAGCGCGACGACGGGCGCGGCGGGCGACGGCAATTCCACCGCCGCCGCAACAACGGGAGCGGCGGCAGCGGCGGCGGACAATGCCGGCGGGCAGGCGGATGGAACCATGGCAACGCTGGCGGGAAAGTTTTCGTGGCGGGATTTGCCGGCGCAGGAGCTGAAGGAATACATCCGCAAATTACGGGCGGTGAACTGTCCGGAGGTGACGGTGCAGGATTTGATCATCGCCGAGGTGAACCGGCGGTTTGCCGCAAGAATCAATGCGCCCTTTCAGGATCCCGACGTGGCCGGGCAAAATGATTACTGGAAGCCGTTCCAGCGCAAACAGGATCCGGAGAAGGCGAAAAAGAACCGGGCGCTGTTCAAGGCCCGGTCCGCGGCGGAAAAGGAGAAGACGGCGCTGATCGTGGAGCTGTTCGGCTTCGACGTGCAAAAACAACGCCTGAAGGAGGAGGGTTACGACCCGGACAACAACTGGAATTATGCCACGGGCGACCTGGCCTACCTGCCGGAGGCCAAGCGCGGGCCGGTGGAGAAATACCTGGAAGATTTCCAGGACAAGATGCAGGAATTTTACACGCGCGTCGCCGGCGGCTGGGATGCGGATGCGCGCGCGGAGCAGAAGAAGCTGGAGGCGGAAAAGCTGGCCGGCCTGGCGCAGTTCCTCACGCCGCAGGAAGTGCGGGAATATGAACTGCGCAACTCGCAAATCGCCCAACAGATCAGTTCCGACCTGCACGGGGTGGACCTGACGCGTGAGCAATACGAGGCCTTGTATGACATCCAGAAAAAATACGGGGACAGCATTTATAATTACGGCGACAGCGGCAACACCCCCGAACAGCGCCAGCAGGTGGAGCAGAACAAAAAGGACATGGCGGCGGAACTCGCGACCGCGCTGGGGCCGGACAAACAAACGGAGCTGGAGCGCGCGCAGGATTATCAATACCAGCAGTTGAAGAGCCTCGCGCGGCACAACGACCTGCCGGTGGACACGGCGAACAAAATCTACGACTTCAAGCAGACGGCGGAGAAGGCGGTGGAGACGTTGAAGGCCAACCAGGACCTGACGGTGGAACAGCGCCAGGCCGCGGCCGCAGATATCCGCGCCGAGACTGAAAAATCAGTCCAGGCCGCGCTGGGGGACAAGCTGTTTCAACGTTATAAAAAAAACGGCGGGTGGTGGATCAATAATCTGGCACCGACGCCACGGCCGAAGCAGTGAGGGGTTTTGTCGCGGCGGTGCAGAGGCTCAAATGGAAGAGAAGTTGGAGCCTCCTCACGTCGGCTGCCACCGGGGTTGGGGAGATAGAATGCTTTGGTTACAATATGCGGCGCGCGCGGAGGTCCGAGCCGGACGGGCGCGCGTCCTACCCGCCACTTCATTAGCCCTGCTTTTTGCATATTAGATGGAGGATAAAGATTTTTGGTAACACTTTTGCGGTTTTGCTTCTGTAGTGAGCATGGACACGGTAGAAATGGGGCAGCCAATGCCTGATGCCAGCAAATGCCCGCAATGCGGCACCCCCCTGCCCGCCGGGGCGCTGGCCGGGCTGTGTCCGGCCTGCCTGCTCAAGCTCGGCGCGGCGGCGGACACGGTGACGGAGGCCAAACAGCCCGCGTTCAACCCGCCGGCCATCGCGGAGCTGGCACCGTTGTTTCCGCAACTGGAAATCCTCGAACTCATCGGCAAAGGCGGCATGGGCGCGGTGTACAAGGCGAGACAGAAGCAACTGGACCGCTTGGTGGCGCTGAAAATTCTTCCGCCCGGCATCGGGAAAGATCCGGCATTTGCCGGGCGCTTCGCCCGCGAGGCCAAGGCGCTGGCGAAGTTGAATCATCCAGGGATCGTGACGCTGTATGAATTCGGCGTGGCGTCAGGCAGCCTGCCGGACCATGACAAAACGGAGCGGGTGGTGGAGAGTCCGGGAGCCTTTGCTACTTTGGGCGCAAGTCCGGGCGGCGGGACGCCGCCCTCTACGGCAGGCAAGATGCCTGCCGCTACATCGTTATACTTCTTCCTGATGGAGTTCGTGGACGGCGTGAACCTGCGGCAATTGCTGGCGGGCGGCCGCGTGTCCGCACGGGAAGCGCTGGCGATCGTGCCGCAGATCTGCGATGCGCTGCAATACGCGCACGACCAGGGCATCGTCCACCGGGACATCAAGCCGGAGAACATTTTGCTGGACCGGCGCGGGCGGGTGAAGGTGGCGGATTTTGGGCTGGCGAAAATCGTGAATGAAGGCAGTTCTTCGTTTGGAATTCCGCCTTCAGGCGGTTCGGACCGGCTAAAGCCGGAACTCCAAACCTCGGATCTGACCGATGCGGGCAAGTTGATGGGGACGCCGCAATATATGTCGCCGGAACAGATCGCCGCGCCGGGCGAAGTGGATCATCGGGCGGACATCTATGCGCTGGGCGTGGTGTTTTACCAGATGTTAACGGGCGAACTGCCGGGTAAAAAAATCGAGGCACCGTCGAAGAAGGTGCATATCGACGTGCGGCTGGACGAAGTGGTTTTGCGGGCGCTGGAGAAGAAGCCGGAGCTGCGTTACCAACAGGCCAGCATCCTGAAGACGCAGGTGGAAACGATTGCCGAGACGCCGGCGGACGGTCAGGGCCAACCCCAGCCGGCGGTCACGGAATTTAACCCATGGCAGCCAGTCATCGCGCTTCTGGGAATGGTGGGGGGCATCGTTCTGTTCATCCTCGGGTTCATCATGCCGTTTCCAGCGAACCTGATCGACTTCGTCATTGCACCCATGGCATTCATCGTGGCCGGTCTCAAGCTGGCGGGATTTTGGCCGTTTGGGTCGCCGTTGTTTCCAAAATCGAATTTCACCGGGAGAAATTTAACCCGCCACCCATCCGGCCCAAGGCAGCCAGGCGTCTCGCCCATGGCCCTGGCCGGAGCGGTGTGCGTAGTGGTGGCGCTGGTGGCGTTGATGGTGGGATATGCGATCCGCGAAAAGACCAAGGACACCGCGCCGAAAATCTCACACCTGATGACGGAGCCGGCCGGCGACCTGACGGACAAACTGCGAACGCCGCCGGACGACCGCGTTTCAGCAGCGGGCAATTTAACCCTCGCCGAGCAGCCGCCGGTGGTGGTGGAGACGTCGCCGGTTTCGGGCGCACGGGAGGTGGAGCCGAGCGAAGTGGAGATCCGGGTGCGGTTCAGCCAGCCGATGGAGGATGGGTCGTGGAGCTGGTCCGATGCCTGGGAAAATTCCACTCCGGAACCGGTCGATTCGCCCCGTTACCTGGAGGACCATCGCACTTGTGTGCTGAAAGTCAGGCTGGAGCCGGGCAAATTCTACGGCTGGTGGTTGAACAGTGAAGATTTCAAGAACTTCCGGAACCGCGCCGGACAGCCGGCGGTCCCTTATCTGCTGACTTTCCAGACCAAGGCAAATTGAAAGGAAACCCCAGATGAAAATGAAACTCGTAATCCCCTGTTCCCTCGCAGCGACCGCGCTGTCGCTGTTGGCCATGTCCGCATCGGCGGTTGATCTGCTGTCGCGCTATCCCACCCAACTGACCGCGGGTGACAGCCAGCCAGATCACGCCCGGGCATGGGATTTCAAGCAAGACGATATTTTTCGCATCGCCCGATTTGAGTTGAAGATCGGCGATAAATTGAAGATAGAAACGCAAGCCGCCGATCTGGGGATCGGCCACGGCGCCGATGGCGTCGTATGGGCCGTGTTGCTGCCACGCGGCGAAGCCACCCTGACGAGCCCAGAGGCCGACAAGGGTGAACCCATCGTCAACGTCTGGCTGCGGTTTCATCCGGCGCAGCTCAACCAGCTCTTTCCACCGGAGACCGTCTTCGCCGACGGTGACACGCAGCTCCTCGAGCAGATTCGCAAAGTCGTCAACGCCAAATTTCGTTCCAGCTGGCATGCGGGCATGAATGCCATGATTCCCGAACCCAAAGACCTGACCGTGTATGTGGATACCAAGGCCGGCGCGCATCGCTTTTACATGGTGGATACCGACGCCAAGACGGCTGAGTATGTCGCCGCCTTCAATCAAACGTCACCGGCGCGGCCCGCCATAACCCCGACCTCCGTCCCGCCCGTGGTCATCAAAACCGTGCCGGAGGCCGGGAGCATGAACGTGGCGCCCGGCGAAGGTGAAATCAAGGTCACCTTCAGCAAGGAAATGAGCGACCAGTCCTGGAGCTGGTGTTCCGTCTGGGATGATTCGACGCCGGAAGGAATTGGCGCACCCCGATACGATGCCGGCCATACCACCTGTGCGATGAAGGTTGAACTGGAGCCCGGAACCACTTATGGCTATTGGTTGAATACGGAGAAGTTCCGGAATTTTCGAGATGCCGGGGGCAACCCGGCCGTACCCTATTTGCTGGTTTTTACCACCACGGGCCAGGCGCCGACCTATCTCCAACAACAACTCAAGCGGGCCCAGGCCGGCAGTTACTGGGCCAAGTTCAACGTGTGGGAGGGATATGCCCAGGGCAAGCATGACATGGCGACAAATTCCGCCGAGGCCGGCCATTGGCTCGGCGAATTGGTCAAGGGCGCCTATCTGGCGACCTTCGAACCCGTCGACGGCTTCAATCCGCGAACACCGGAAGAAATGCTGAACGAGTTTGATTCCCACGCCGGACTGCATTCAGGCAAGGACAACCTGGGCGGTGCCAGTTTTTTCCGGACGACGAAGCAGGGCGACAAGCTCATCGGCTCCTTTCTCACCTCCACGCCCGACGAGTTCCGGGCCGCCCTAAAGCGGGCCCCCAACTTCAAGCTGATTTCAATCGAGAAACTGACGCCAGAAATGTTTTTGAAACACGAGGCATCGCCGCAGGAATCCCTGCCGGTTTTTCAAACCAAGACTGAAACAAATGGGGCGGCCATTTCGGCCGCGCAGGCCTGGCTGGCGCTCTTGGATGCCGGTCATTGGTCCGAAAGCTGGAACGAGGCCGCGGCATATTTTCGCGGGGCGGTGACCGAAGCGGCCTGGGAAAATTCCATGACCACGTTCCGCCAACCGCTCGGCGATTTGGTGGCGCGCCATTTGAAGTCGGCACAGTCCCAGACGGAAATGCCCGGCGCACCGGACGGCCAGTATGTCGTCATGCAATTCGAGACCGCGTTCGCCAACAAGAAATCCGCGATTGAAACCGTCACCTTCATGCTGGGAACAGAGGGAACGTGGAGGTCCGCCGGCTATTTTATCAAGTAACCCAATTAACAAGGCCATCAAAAAACATGAAAACCAAAGCGCTTAAATCGTCATTCATCAAATGTCTATGTGCGGCCTTGCTGGCCATGGTGGTTCCCGCTTACGCCGGGGAAAACAAGGCCGACGCGGAAAAGGCGGCCACGACGGCGGCACAAACCTGGCTGGAGACGATTGATGGCGGCAATTATTCCAAGAGCTGGGATGGCGCGGCGGAACTCTTTCAAAAAGCCGTCACAAAAAGTGGCTGGGAGGCGGCGCTGACGGGCGTCCGCAAGCCTTTGGGTGATCTGGTCGCGCGCAAGCTGAAATCCGCCCAGGCAGTCAAATCACTTCCCGGGGTGCCCGAGGGCGATTATGTCGTGATGCAATTCGAAACTTCGTTCGCCAACAAAAAATCCGCGATTGAAACCGTGACGTTCAGTCTGGAAAAGGATGGCCGGTGGAAATCCGCCGGCTACTTCATCAAATAAAGGCGCCCACGATCATGAGCGAAATCCTGCTATATGCATCAAAACGCAACGCCAAAAGTCTTTGGCAGCAATATCGCATTTACCCGGACCGGCTCGAACTGCAGTCCTGGCTGCTTTTGCACACCCTCGTAGTGCGAGCGGACGAAATCATGGCGGTGGAAGTTCGCGGGGCCGGTCTTATCTGGGGGATCAAACTGGACCATTGCAATTTATGCCGCCATGTATTGCTGACCAAAGCCGCCGGCTGCTGCAAGCGCATCGGTTTTTCGCCGGACGACCCGGACAAGTTCGCCGCCATCTGCAAGACCATCCTGTTGCCCCAGTGATTTTACGGACAAAACCAAAACCATAGAAAGGCTCAGAAATGAAAACCAAATTGTTCAGCATCATCATCGCCGCCGCCTTGTGCGGACTGGCGTCATTCAGCCGGGCGCAGGACATCGATGCCTTTGCGCCGGTCGTCGTCAAAACCCAGCCGGAGGCGGGCAGCAAGGAGGTGCCGGCCGGCGAGTATGAAGTCAAAATCACGTTCAGCAAGGAAATGACCGACCAGTCGTGGAGCTGGAGCACGGCCTGGGAAAATTCCGACCCGCAGTCGCTGGGCAAGCCGCATTTCGAGGCGGACCACAAAACCTGCGTGATGAAGGTGAAGCTGGAAGCGGGCAAAACGTACGGCTGGTGGATCAACAGCCCGAAGTATCACGGCTTTCAGGACACGCAGCATCATCCGGCCATCCCATACCTGCTGACGTTCCGCGCCAAATAGGCGGGCGGGGTTTTAGAATGCAGAGCGTGGCCGGAAATTGGGAAGCCTCTGGCGACGTGAACGCCGGGTCCGGGCGGCAGGGATGCCGCCCGCTACGGCAGGCCGGTTGCCGGCCACTACATTTTTATCCGTGTGCATCGGTGGGCATCCACGGTTAGAATGAATTTGCTTTGACCACCAAAGATTCCAGCGGGTGCAGCAGCAGCGCGCCGGGCGATATTTTCGCGACGACGCACTGGACGGTCGTGCTCACGGCGGGGCAGCGGCATACGCCGCAGGCGGATTCCGCGCTGGAGCAATTGTGCCGGACGTACTGGTTTCCGCTCTACGCGTATGTGCGGCGGCGCGGGGAGGCCAAGGCGGACGCGGAGGACCTGACGCAGGCGTTCTTTGCGCGGCTGCTGGAGAAAAATTTTCTCGCGGGGCTGGATGCGGAACGGGGGAAGTTCCGGGCCTTCCTGCTGGCGGCGTTGAAACATTTCCTGGCGAATGAATGGGACAAGGCGCGGGCGCAGAAGCGCGGCGGAGGCGAGGTGCCGCTTTCGCTGGACTGGCAGACGGCGGACTCGAAATTCCAGGTGGCGGCGACGAACGAGCCAAGCCCGGACCGGGCGTTCGACCGCGAGTGGGCGCTGGCGCTGCTGGCGCGGGTGATCGAGCGGCTGCAGGCGGAGGCGGAGACGGAGGGCAAGGGCAAGGTGTTCGCGCAGTTGAAGAGTTTCCTGATGGCCGGCCAGGGGGAATCGGCGCAGGCGGGGGTGGCGAAGGCGCTGGGCATGGAGGAAGGCGCGGTGCGGGTGGCGATCCACCGGCTGCGGAAGCGTTACCGGCAGTTGCTGCGGGATGAGATCGCGAACACATTGTCGGACCCGGCGATGGTGGATGAGGAGATGCGGGCGTTGTTCGGGGCGTTTGGGGGGTGAATGGGGTTGCGCGCGAAGGGGGGAGGGCGGACGTTGCCGGTGGGCGCGGATGTGGTGGTTGCAGGTCGCGCGCTGCGGCTGGTCTGCGACACAGCCGCGGTCCGGTGGGGCGAGAATCTTGTTGGAATGAACAAACCGGCCAGAATTCAATCTAATATGGCATGCGGTTCTGGCTGATTTGACATTCGCCGCAACCAGCGTGAAATTTGGGTGTTGAATAAACTATAAGGTTTTTATGAAAAATTTACGTTTTAACCGGTCATTGGGATTGATCACGGCGGTTGGATTGGCGGTTTCCGCCTTGCCGGTGATGGCGCAGGATGCCACCACTGCGCCACCAACCGCCCCTGCCCCGGCACCTGCCGTGAGCCAGCCGGCTCCGGTGGCGTTGAGCGCGGGGGTGTCGCAAGTCCTCCAACTCGCACAGGCCAAGGTCAGCGACAGCACGATCCTGGCTTTCGTTCAGAATTCCGGCACCGGTTACACATTGACGGCGGATCAGATCATCTACCTGAAGCAACGGGGAGTTTCTGACGCCATCCTCAACGCGATGCTGACCAAGTACCAAAATGGCGCGCCCGGCACGGTGGCGGCACCGGCACCGGCACCGGCGGTGGCATCGGCAACTCCAACGACGACGGTCTTGGCTGACAGCGAACCGGCGCCAGCGACAACGGTCTATGTCCCCAGCACGACTTACTATTACTACACTCCGGCATACTATGGCGGCTATTACTATCCGTACTCGTATTATGGATGGGGTTATCCGGGGGTGTCGCTTTCCTTTGGGTATCATGGTTATTGGGGTGGCGGTTGGCATGGGGGCGGAGGCTGGCATGGCGGTGGCGGGGGCTGGCATGGCGGCGGTGGCGGGGGCGGTTGGCATGGTGGCGGTGGTGGGCATGGCGGGCATCGTTGAAGGGGCGTATCACTTCTGCGCGCTGTCGCGGTGAATCAGTGCGCGTGGGTTGGCAATCGCGGCGGGCAGAGGACTGCCCGCCCTGCCTGCTGCTGTGCCAATATTAAGTTTAACTGGCATATTTAGCCGCAACATGCCGGGGCGGTGCCCGGCGCTCCGGGAAAAATTCCTTACGCTTTTCGGCGGGGACGGGCTATTTTGTGGCGCAAATGAGCCGGTCGTCCATCTGTGCAGCGCTGAAGATACTCTTGCTTGGCGGGTTTCTGGTGTTGTCGGCGCGAACGGCGGGCGCGGCGGGCGTCACGATCATCACGCACGGTTACAACAGCAGCGCGAACGGCTGGGTGACGGGGATGGCCGATGCCATCCCGAAATATCCTTCGTTTCCGGGCACGAACTTCACGATGTACAAGATCACGCTGACGTATTCCAGCGGTTATACGTTCACCGTGACCCGCACGAATGGCGCGGCGCCGGGGGCAACGGACTCGGGCGAGATCATCGTGAAGTTCGACTGGAGCCAGATGGCGGGCGGCGGTTCGACCTACAATTTCAGCACCTACGATGTGGCGAACGCCTTGGCGAAGGTGCTGCTGCTGACAAATGCAATCGCGGAATTGAACGGTCATTCGCTGGTGGAATTTCCCATCCACCTCATCGGGCACAGCCGCGGCGGGTCGTTGATGAACGAGCTTTCGCGCCAGTTGGGAACGAACGGCATCTGGATCGATCACCTGACGACGCTGGACCCGCATCCGTTGAACAATGACGGGTTTGATTATCCGGGCTTTGGTTTTCCCACGGATGCCCCGGCAAGCAGCACGTATGTAAACGTATTGTTCCGCGACAATGACTGGCAAAACATGGGCACGCTGTTTGACTTCGACGGCGAGCCGGCGGCAGGCGCGTATAACCGGCAGTTGACCAGCTTGTCGGGCGGTTACGGCGTGGACCATTCCAATGTGCATCTGTGGTATCACGGCTCGATCAATTCCAACACGCCGTGCAGCGACACGGAGGCGAGCCTCACGAGCGCCGAGCGCGCGAACTGGTGGGTGGCCTACGAAAATCGCGGGCAGGTCGCGGGATTTCTTTACAGCCTGATCGGCGGCGGCAACCGCACGAGCACGGACCGGCCGCTGGGTTTGCCCAGCGACCCGGCGATCCGGGACGGGTTCAATCAATATTGGGACCTGGGTGCGGGCACGGGCGCGAACCGCGCGCTCCTGCCGGCCAACAACGGCACCTGGCCGGATTTGATCCGGCTCAATGTCACCGGGACGAATTCCGTGGCGGCGGGAGGAGTTTTCACCACGAGCTTTTTTTATCAATACGGCGGCAGCTCGAATCTCACGATCCAAATCTTTTTGGACGGCGATTTGAATCCCTACACCACCAACAGCCCGGTGACCGCGCAATTTGCGGCGCCGGCCACGGGCACCAACGGGGTCTTCAGTTATTCAAATTTCAGCCTGGCGACGACGAATGTGCCACCGGGCTTTTATCACATCGGCGGCAGGATCTCGGACGGGGTCCATGCGCGTTACCTTTATGCGCCGCAACGGGTGCAGGTGACGTCCAGCCGGCAGCCGCCGGTTTTGGACATCGCGCAGACGGGCAGCGGAAGTTATCGGATTGGCGTGAACGGGTTGACGGGGCAATTGGTGGTTTTGCAGATGTCCACGAACCTGCAGGCGTGGCTGCCGCTGGCGACGAACACGCTGGGCGCAAACCGTTGGGCGTATACGAATAATCCGGCGGCGACCCGGCAGTTTTACCGGGCGGTGTTGCCGTAGGTTTGGCGCGAAGGTCGCTTAACACGCGCCTAGCAAGATTGGCACAGGCAGGGCGCGTCACTTCTGCGTGCCGTGCGGTGAATCAGGGCGCGTGGGCTGGCAATCGCGGCGGGCCGAGGACTGCCCGCCCTACCTGCCGCGGTGCCAATATTAAGTTTATCGGCATCAGCTTGTTGATAAAATTCCCTGTTCGCCGGGCGAAAATCATTTATGCTGCCACACAATGAGCAAGCTTTTGCTGATAGACGATGAAGAGGATGTGCGGTATTCGATCCAGCGGATCTTCGCCTCGCCGGACATCGAGCTCGCCACCGCCGCCAGCGGCGAGGAAGGCATCAAGACCATCGCCAAGTTCAAGCCGGACCTGGTGCTGATGGATGTGCGCATGACCGGCATGACCGGCCTCGAGACGCTCCGCAAGATCCGCGCGACCGATCCCAAGCTGCTGGTCATCCTCATGACGGCGTATGGCACCACGCAGACGGCCATCGAGGCCATGAAGCTCGGCGCGTACGATTACCTGCTGAAACCGTTCGACATCGCCAAGCTCAAGGAAGTGGTCGGCAACGCGCTCAAGGCCGCGAACGACATGAAGCAGATCGTGTCCTACCAGCCGTTGCTGGAATCGGAGGATTACGAGCTGGGCATCGTCGGCCGCAGCGAGCCGATGCAGCAGGTGTTCAAGCTCATCGGCCAGGTGGCCGCGAGCGACGCCACGGCGCTGATCACCGGCGAAAGCGGCACGGGCAAGGAACTCGTCGCGCGCGCCATCTACCACCACAGCAACCGCAACGAACAGCCGTTCCTGGCCGTAAACTGCGCGGCCATTCCGGAGCAACTGCTGGAGAGCGAACTGTTCGGGCACGAAAAAGGTTCCTTCACGGGCGCCACCGTCCAGCGCATCGGCAAATTTGAGCAGTGCAACCTGGGCACCATCTTTCTGGATGAGATCGGCGACATGACGCCGCCCACGCAGACGAAGATCCTGCGCATCCTGCAGAACGGCACGTGCGAACGCGTCGGTGGCAACGCGCCGATCAAGGTGGATGTGCGGGTGATCGCCGCGACCAACAAGCCGCTGGAGGCCGCCGTGGCCGCCAAGCAGTTCCGCGAAGACCTGTTTTACCGGTTGAACGTGGTGCGCATCCAGATTCCGCCTCTGCGCGACCGGCGCGAGGACATTCCGCTGCTGGTGAATTATTTCCTGAAGAAACTGGCGCGGGAACACAACCGCACGCCGAAATCCATCGCCACGAGCGTCATCAAGACGATGGAAAAATATCACTGGCCCGGCAATGTGCGCGAGCTGGAGAACGCCATCCGCCGCGCGCATGTCATGGCCAAGAGCGACGCCATCCTGCTGGGCGACCTGCCGCCGGAAATCTCGGGCAGCACCACCGGGCCGTCCGTGGTGCCGCTGTCCACGATCGCCAGCGAAGCCGCGTCGACCGATGCCGCCGCGCTGGCGCGGCAGTTGTTTCAATGGGCCAAGCGCGATCCGAAGCTGAAGATCATCCCCGCCGTGGAACGCGAGCTGGTCATCCAGGCGCTGAAGGAGACGAACAACAACCAGGTGCACGCGGCCAAGATGCTGGGCATCACGCGCGCGACGCTGCGGAAACGGATTGAGAAATTCGGGATCATGCGCGAGCTGAATGTGAAGTGAAGGCGCGGAAAGTTTTTAGTTGAGGGTTGATAGTTGATAGAAAGAGGGTTGAAGACGGTTGACGCGAATTGCGCTAATTATCGCGAACGGGGACGGGGGAAAGGGGAAATGATTTGAACAACCAAGTAACGAAGTGACAAAGGGGGGGACTGGAATTTGTCAAGTCGTCGGCCCGGGCAATTTGATTCCAAGTTGGTCCAGCTTGCGCGAAAATCCAGCTTGCGTGTTCAAGGTGTGAAGCAAACTGCCGTCGGGTCGCTCATAAGAAATAATCCCGCCGTCTTCGAGGGAAACAATCAAAACACAATCTGCGGCGTTTGATTGCGGGAAACGGAGCACTTCCAGCGCAAACCCCAAAAGCTCCCGCAAGCTGAGTGTCGCCGGCTGTCCGCGAAGCACAAACCTGCCGGGGCAGTCTCGAATCGGCGTCCATGCTCGCAGTCTTGAGGCTTGGTCAAAGGTCATGGCCCAAAGTCGGCGGTCGTAAAAATCACGCAGATCTCCCGATGAGCCAGGATTGGCTCCGGCCAGTTGTCACACATATTTATTCAACACTGATACATTTTCCATAGATGCCGTTCGCACCAATCCAACCGTTGATGCGTCCGCGATTATTGCCGATCTGGAACCGGTCGGCCTGCCTAGCCTTGATGAGGTGAAGATACTGGCAGCCGTTGACCTTGCACAGGACGATGTCACCGACCTCCAAGTCGTCCGTCTTTGCGGGCGCAACGGTGCATAGCTGCCCGGATTCGATCTTGCCGGTCATGGAATTTCCACGCGGGCGAAACTGCACGGTCTCGCCTTTTTTCAGCTTGTCGATGTAAGAAGTTGCCCAACCCATATGGTTATATCTGATGTTGAAATCCCGCTTTTGCCAGACACCACCAACTCGAAATTGTCTCCCGCCTTCGCACAGCCTGGGTGCGGCCAGCCGGTGGGTGGTTGGGCTTTCCTTTCATTTTAGAACGAGAAAATCGATGTGCGCCGCCAGCAGATGGCCGGCCGGGTCAAAAGAGCCAATGACAGGATAGACGCCATCTCCCCAGCCGGAATGAAATAGAATCAGATTCTCCCCATTCTTTGCCAGCGGGAGCGTGATATTCGCAATTCCTTCCCGAATATGTGCAGGATCATCCATCCGGTGGAACCAGGAGTCCACCCGGTCATTTTCAAATAATGATTTATGCCAGGATTTCGGATCGGGCATGCAGGGCCCGATGACTGACTCATCGACGAAACAGGCTGTCCCGGCATCCACGCCAAAACCGACAAAATCGTCTCCTTTCATCTCGGGACGCGCCTCGCCATCTTTCGCCAATGGAATCGATTTTCGACAGGCCTCAACTTCCCGGGAGAAAATGATCGAGGCATACGCTTCGCGAATGTGCGACCGGTCCTGCTGGTCGCTCACGTCTGCAAGCGTGACGACCACAGGAAAACGCCCTTTGGGCGCAAGGATGAACGGCGTATCGGAGGGTGACAGGAATACAAACGGGTCGCAGGCCACAAGGCGTCCGCTGGGCAGGCTCAAGTCACCACATTCCACCGTCCACAGAAAACGGGGCCCGTCTTCAGTCTGGAGAGTCACGCTATTCTTCAAAGCACCCCAAGTCGGGTGATTTGGCCAAGTTTTTGGCGGTGGCTGCGGTGAGGTTCCGAATATCCGTTTAAAGATGTTCATATATTTGGCCTGATGTAAAAATCCGGCGACAGCACCGATTAATCAGGATTGCCCCAGCCGACCGGTTGATCCAGTTCATTTGATTTCCCGACCTTGATAGTAAAGCTGGCCGAACCGGGTTTTGGCAAGCTCTGGCATCGCCAAAACCTTCCGCCAGAGGGTCCGGAGGCGGTCGTCGGAAAACGCCTTGTGAAATCGAATTTCGACCCGGTCTGGCATCACCAACCCGGCCACAGCGTTGCCGCGATAGTCGTCTTCGTAACTTAATCCGTGGGACTTGAGGTCGCGGTGCTGTTGCGTCGCCGGAAAGAAAACGATGCCGCTATCATTGAGAATGAACTTCACGGTTCCCTGGGCATGATCCAGCAAATCGGCATTGGTGACGTGCATGGTAATAGAGCGGGCCTTCAGCCCTGATTGCTTTTCGGGTTCGGTTCCGGGATCGGAGCCTGCCGTTGGTGCGGACGGAGCCGGGCACACGCTGCCGAGACACAACATGGCAACGACTTCTCAGGGTGCATGGCTTTTCAGGAGCTTTTTGATCCGCTCACGGGACGCCGGTTTCATCGCGGCGAGCTTGCGCTCCCGATCGGCCGGCGGCATGGCCGCGAGGCGGCGCACCAAGCGACGCTCCCACATGAAATAAAAAATCGCATACACGAATGAAAGGGTGGCGAGGCCGACCGGCAACAAGGTCCGGCTCTTCCAGCCATAGTGGAAACCGTCAAACAAAGAAACGGCCAGAACCAACAGGTACATGGCAATGACAGGCTTAAGGTTCATAATATGCGATGCCGCCTAACAATAATCCGGCTCTGAGTTACGGCAAGTCAAAGCCGGCATAATGGAGCTGTATTTTTGGCATCCGGAAAGGTCAACCAACCAGAGCGCCCAAGTCGGGAACGGCGGGCTCTCTTTGGTCCGCCACCCGCCGGCGGGTGGCGGACAAAAGAGAGGAGATTTTTTGGGGGTCGATACCCACGGTTGAAAACCGTGGGCTATTTTCGGTCGTCCTCCGGACTTCAGTTTGGGTGGAGTGTCTTAAGCGTCACCACCGGCTCGCGACGGGAACTGTGGTACCGGAAACCGTAGCACGGTGGGCATCAGCGCCAACGGTGGTTGGCTCCGGTCAGGCGAATCGGTCATTTCAAATGGAACCAACCTCGGTCTTCTTTTCCAATCTGAAGCACGCCATATAAAACCGCAGGTCCGAGAAGACCAAGAATCGCACTAATCAATGGAACGCCGATGGCTATGTTTACGAAAAAACAAACCCCAGCAACCACGCAAAATGCGTAGAAGGCCCATTTCTGCCATCGGAATATAGAAACCGTAAAGAAAACGTTTAACGCACAACCCACTGCCAGCACATATGGCAACCAACTCGGAGCCTTGGGAAATGCCGCCATGATTCTCTGTCCAGCGAACAGATATGTCGCCATGGTCAAGCTATTCACGACAAGCATGAATATCAGAAGAACTGTCAAGCAGCCATGTCTTTTAGGTGGTGTCGTATCCATAAAATATATTCGCCGTAGAAAGCCGAGCCACCGCCGGCTCGCGACGGGAACCGCGGCAGCGGAAACCATAGCAGGGTGGCCACCAGCGCCAACGGCGGCTGACTCCGGCAATCGAGTTAGGCGGCATGGTCGTATCTGTCATATTTTGGCTGAGTAAGACGACGCTGCTGACCGCACAGTGGACACCAAGCAGTCTCGAAATCCATGCGCCCGTCCGGTAAAGGGTGCGGCACAAACCAACCAGCATCAAACGCTGCCCGTGCAATAGTCACACACCACTCATCGGAACACGCTTCGTGCGGAGACTCAAACTCGAAATGCTTATGGCAGTCATCGCAAGAGAAACCAAGAACAAAATACGCATGTGCTTCCCACGGATTGTCAACGTCGAGTGGCATATGCTGTCTGACGACCAATGCTGAGCCACGCGAAAACTGTGGCTGGGTGAACCTGTTTGCTCAAGCGTGAACCGATGGTGGCAATCCCGATGCCGCATCGGGGCTCCGGCGAGTGGGTGTGCCACGGCTCTAGCATGGAGCGAGAGTAGGTCTGAGGTGCCGGGATGTCGAGACGGGAACGACGGCAACGGCGGGCGGGAACGGCGGGCTCTCTTTTGTCCGCCACCCACCGGCGGGTGGCGGACAAAAGAGAGGAGATTTTTTGGGGGTCGATACCCAGGGTAGCTCGGTAAAGAACCGAGCAACCGCTGGGCTGATGGCTACAACTCCGTTGGAGTTGGCAGTAACTCCCTCATATTGTCTTCATCGCAGCGTCGAATCTTTCCGCGAGGCCAAGGAACTCCTCGCCCCAACCACTGCTCACACTGACCTCCTGAATCGGGCCCGTAGGCGCAAACAGCACCTCAAGGTCTAAACGCTTCGGCATATCGCCAGACGCAATACGTGAAATGAGGCCGTCAATCTCCCGTAACGCGTCCGCAGTGCCATCCCAAGACGACCAAGCAAAGTCGTTGTGCGAGCGAGCAAGGAACACTCGCGCCTCACCGAGAACTTGCAGCAATTCGGGATGTGTGGTTGCAGCTTTCACGGTGACGTCCGAAGTCGGCTAACATAATCGTGAGCCACGAGATTGTGGTTTATCACTTTTCGTGGGTTTGGTTCTAATGGCTCTGTTCCGGGGTGTCCAGCGCTATTTTATCAGTTAATGAATTTGTGAATTAGTGAGTGAGTGAGTGAATTGGGGGGCAATACCGGTTTGCGGAGCGCGGCTGTGCCCGAAGGTCAGCCGCAGCGCGTGGTCGGTGCGAATGCGTTCGGAGGTTCGGAAGTGCTGCGGCTGATCCCGCCCGGCGGGACACAGCCGCGCTCCGGTCAAACCGCGTTGCCGAGGGCGAATGGTCACCAGGGGTTGGCCCTGCCTCAAGGTGCCCGTTGCGCGGGCAGAGTTTGTCGCAGCGTGACAAACTCCACCTGCGCGGGGGGCTCGTTGGTCGTGGGAGGTAATCCAGGCGCGGGTTTCGTTTTGGTTGGGGGGTTCAAAAAATGGAGAGCGGCTGGGTTGGTGACCAGCCGCAGCACGGCGGAACCTCCGAAAGCGCCCGCATTGGCGACGCGCTGCGGCTGGCCCGGTGGGCACAGCCGCGCTCCGTTTGTTCCACGGAGCAGGCAGTTTCCAGCGTTGGGCGGATTGCAACGGGCCGATCTGGAGATCGGCGCTCCTTGCGCCGGGCTGAAGCCGGCGCGCCGGAACCGTCGGGCGCACGTCGCAATAGGTAACCAAGACAATTATGGGTTTCAAAAACGGCAGGGCAGCGGTGGCAGGCGGCAAGGTTAGTTTTGACGCTCGCCCTCGCCTGTGTCCTCTCCCCCGCGGAGAGGAGTGCGTAGCGATGCGTTTGGTGGGTTCGTTGGTCGTGGCAATGATCCAGTCCCGGGTTTTCGTTTTTTGATTGCGGAGCGCGGCTGTGCCCGGCGGAAGCAATTTCCAAAGTACGAGGCGCTTTCGGACATTTTCACGCACCCGGGTTGACGAGCGTTGCTGCGCCCGAGACGGGCGCACTCCGGGGGCGGGTTTTGCTTTGGTTTGCGGTTCAAAAAATGGATGGCGGCTGGGTTGGTGACCAGCCGCAACACGGCGGAACCTTCGAAAGCGCCCGCATTGGCGACGCGCTGCGGCTGGCCCGGTGGGCACAGCCGCCGTCCGTTGGAAATGGGAACACGGAGCAGGGAGTTTCCAGCGTTGGGCGGATTGCAACGGGCCGATCTGGAGATCGGCGCTCCTTG